>NZ_JAGFNO010000019.1:0-206837 GCF_017592595.1 Streptomyces sp. NEAU-YJ-81
TCTCGTCGGCTACTGGTGTGCTGGGTGGCGCGGGGCAGAGCAACTACGCGGCGGCGAATGTGTTCCTGGACGGGCTGGCGTCCTGGCGCCGGACCCGGGGGCTGCCGGGTGTGTCGATGGCGTGGGGCCTGTGGGCCGAGGCCAGCGGCATGACCGGACACCTCGACGAGGAAGACCTGCGCAGGGTGTCGCGTTCGGGTCTGGTGCCGCTCTCCTCCGAGGAAGGGCTCGAACTGTTCGATGCCGCCCTGGCGTCGGATGAAAGCGTGCCGGCTCCGCTGCGGTTGGACGTCCCTACGCTGCGTGCGCAGGGTGCCGAACTCCCCGCTCTTTTCCGCAACGTCGTGCCCAACGTGATGACGCGCCGCACCGCGCGATCGGAGCAGAGCGAAGGTCTTCCCGACGAACTGCGTCGACGCCTCGCGGGTCTGCCGCGGACATCGCAGGACGAGATGCTGTTGGAGCTGGTCCGCGTTCAGACCGCGGCGGCCCTTGGGCACGCCACCCCCGCGACGGTGAACACGCGGCAGCCCTTCAAGGACCTCGGCTTCGACTCACTGATGGCTGTCGACCTGAGGAATCGGCTCACCGCGGAGACCGGCCTGCGACTGCCTGCCACGCTGATCTTCGACTATCCGACCCCGATGGCACTCGTCGGTCACCTGCGCGACGAGATCCTGGGGGGCGACGCTGTCACCACATCGGCGGGCGCGGGTGTGGAGGCCGCGGCAGGCGCACCGGTGGACAGTGACCCCATCGTGATCGTGAGCATGAGCTGCCGGCTCCCGGGCGGGGTGCAGACGCCGGAGGAACTGTGGCACCTGATGATGGCAGGCACCGATGCGGTGTCCGAGTTCCCGTCCAATCGCGGTTGGGACCTCGACGGGATGTACGACCCGGACCCCGATCGGGAGGGCACGTACTACGTACGCCACGGCGGATTCCTCCATGACGCCGACCAGTTCGACCCGGCGTTCTTCGGGATTTCGCCGCGTGAGGCGCTGTCGATGGACCCGCAGCAGCGGCTGCTGCTGGAGACGTCGTGGGAGGCGTTCGAGCGGGCGGGAATCGATCCGGTGGCCAACCGGGGCAGCCGATCTGGCGTATTCGTCGGTGTCATGTACAACGACTACGCCACTCGTCTGCAGGGGAACGCTCCGGAAGGCTTCGAGGGCTCCCTCGGTACCGGCAGCGCGGGCAGTGTCGCGTCCGGTCGTATCTCGTACACCTTGGGTCTCGAGGGGCCGGCGGTGACGGTGGACACGGCGTGTTCGTCGTCGCTGGTGGCGCTGCATATGGCGGCTCAGGCACTGCGTCAGGGCGAATGCGACCTGGCGCTGGCCGGCGGTGTCACGGTGATGTCGTCGCCGAGTGTGTTCGTGGAGTTCAGCCGTCAGCGGGGCCTTTCTGTCGACGGCCGGTGCAAGCCGTTCTCGAACGAGGCGGACGGCACGGGCTGGGCCGAGGGCGTGGGGATGCTGCTCCTGGAGCGGCTGTCGGACGCCCGGCGCAAGGGTCACCCGGTGCTGGCGGTGGTCCGTGGCTCGGCGATCAACCAGGACGGCGCGAGCAACGGTCTGACGGCTCCCAATGGCCCGTCGCAGCAACGCGTGATCCGCCAGGCGCTGGCGAGCGCCGGCCTGTTGGCGGCCGACGTGGATGCCGTGGAGGCGCACGGGACCGGTACGCCTCTGGGCGACCCGATCGAGGCACAGGCAGTGCTGGCGACATACGGGCAAGGGCGCCCCGAGGGCCGGCCGCTGCTGTTGGGCTCGGTGAAGTCGAACATCGGCCATCCGCAGGCGGCAGCCGGTGTGACGGGTGTGATCAAGATGGTGATGGCGATGCGGCACGGGACACTGCCGAAGACGCTGCATCTTGATGAGCCGTCGAAGGAGGTGGATTGGTCGGCGGGTGAGGTGCGACTGCTGGCGGAAGCCACGAAGTGGCCGGAGACGGGCCATCCGCGTCGGGCCGCTGTGTCGTCGTTCGGCGTGAGCGGGACGAACGCGCACACCATCCTGGAGCAGGCTCCGGAGGCCGAGGCGGCCGAGGTCGCTGAGGCCGAGGTGGTCGAGGGTCCCGTGGCGTGGGTGGTGTCGGGCCGTAGCGCGGCCGGCCTGCAGGCGCAGGCCGGCCGGCTGCGGGAGTTCGTGGCGGCCCATCCGGAGTTGGGTGATTCCGATGTGGCGTTGTCGCTGGCGACGACCAGGTCCTCGTTCGAGCATCGTGGTGTGGTGACCGGGGCTGATCGCGAGGAGCTCCTGGCTCGGCTGGGCGCGTTGGCCGGGAACGAGGCCGTCTCGGGCGTCACGCGTGGTGTGACGGATGTCCGGGGGCGTTCAGTCTTCGTGTTCCCGGGGCAGGGTGCGCAGTGGGTCGGTATGGCGGTGGGCTTGTTGGAGTCCTCGCCGGTGTTCGCGGAGGCGATCGGCGAGTGTGAGACCGCCCTGTCGGCTTACGTGGACTGGTCGCTGACGGATGTGCTGCGCGGTGCCGAGGGCGCTCCCGGTTTCGACCGGGTGGATGTGGTGCAGCCGGTGTTGTTCGCGGTGATGGTGTCGTTGGCGAAGTTGTGGCGTTCGGTGGGTGTGGAGCCGGATGCGGTGATGGGGCATAGCCAGGGTGAGATCGCCGCGGCGTGTGTGGCGGGTGCGTTGTCGCTTGAGGATGCCGCGAAGGTGGTGGCGTTGCGGTCGCAGGCGATCGCGGTGGGTCTTGCGGGGCGTGGTGGCATGGTGTCGGTCGGGCTGCCGGTCGACCAGGTCAGGGAGCGTATCGCTGCCTGGGACGGCGCGATCTCGGTCGCTGCGGTCAACGGCCCGGGGTCCGTTGTGGTCTCGGGTGATCCGGGTGCGCTGGATGAGATGGTCGCGCGGCTGGAGGGCGAGGAGGTCCGTGTTCGCCGGGTTCCGGTGGACTACGCCTCGCACTCCGCACACGTGGAGGCGATCCACGAGGAGCTGCTGAAGGTCCTGGCGGATCTTCAGCCGCGTTCCTCGGAGGTGCCGTTCTACTCGACGGTGTCCGGTGAGCTGGTGGACACCGCTGGTCTGGACGCGGAGTACTGGTACCGGAACCTGCGGCAGACCGTCGAGCTGGAGGCCACCACCCGCGCACTGCTCGACAGCGGGCATGACGTGTTCATCGAGGCGAGCCCGCATCCCGTACTGATGCTGCCGTTGCAGCAGACCGTGGAGGCCGCCGGGGCGCGGGCGGTGGTCGTGGGCACGCTGCGGCGTGACGAGGGCGGCCTGGAGCAGTTCCTGACCTCCGCCTCCGAACTCCACGTCAGCGGGGCCGATGTCGACTGGCGGAAGGTGTTCGAGGGCCGTGGTGCCCGTCGGGTCGATTTGCCGACCTACGCCTTCCGGCGCCAGCGGTACTGGCTGGATGCGACGGTTGGTGAGGTGCCCGCCGGCGGTGAGGGGCTGGGCGCGGACAGTGTGGACGCGCGGTTCTGGGAGGCCGTCGAGCGCGAGGACCTGGAGGCGCTGGTCCGGACGCTGGAGGTGGAGGACGAGGAGCAGCAGTCGTCCTTGACCGCGTTGCTTCCGGCGCTGTCGTCGTGGCGTCGTCAGCGGCGTGAGCGGAGCACGGTGGACAGCTGGCGCTACAGCGCCGCCTGGAAGTCCGTGGTGTCCGCCGCTGAGGCCACGCTCACCGGCACGTGGCTGGTTGTCGTCCCCAAGGTCTGTGGCGACGACGCGTTGCTCGCCTCCGTGGTGGATGGTGTGGCGGGGCGTGGCGCGCATGTGGTTCGTGTCGTTGTCGATGCGGCCGATGGCCGTGAGGCGATGACGGAGCGGCTGCGTGAGGCGCTCGACGAAGCGGGAGTGGACCCGGCGGGGGTGGCGGGTGTGTTCTCGTTGCTGGGGCTGGACGAGTCGGCGCACGGGTCGTTCGGGGTGGTCCCGGCCGGGCTGGCGGCGACGGTGGGACTGGTCCAGGGGCTGGGCGACGCCGGTGTGGTGGCCCCGCTGTGGTGCGGGACGCGGGGCGCGGTGTCGGTGGGGCGCTTCGAGCGGCTGGTGAGTCCGACCCAGGCGATGGTCTGGGGGCTGGGGCGGATCGTGGAAGTGGAGTATCCCCAGCGGTGGGGCGGTCTGGTCGACCTGCCCGAGACCATGGACAGTCGTGCGGTGGACCGTCTGGCCGGTGTACTGGCCGGAGCGGAGGCTGAGAACCAGGTCGCGATACGTGGTTCGGGAGTGTTCGCCAAGCGGCTGGTGCGGGCCTCGGCGTCGGAGAGCACGACCGGGGATGGCTGGCGTCCGACTGGTTCGGTGCTGGTGACCGGTGGTACGGGTGCGCTGGGTGGTCATGTGGCGCGGTGGTTGGCGCGTACGGGTGCCGAACATCTGGTGCTGACCAGCCGTCGGGGTATGGAGGCCGAGGGTGCCGCCGAGTTGAAGGCGGAGCTGGAGGCCATGGGCGCCCGGGTGACGGTGGCGGCGTGTGACGCGGCGGACCGCGAGGCGCTGGCGGCGGTGCTGGAGGGAATTCCCTCGCAGTCGCCGTTGAGCGCGGTGGTGCATACGGCGGGTGTGCTGGACGACGGTGTGATTGATGCACTGACGGTGCAGCGGGCGGCCGGGGTGTTGCGTCCGAAGGTGGACGCGGCGCGGAATCTGCATGAGCTGACCGCCGGGATGGATCTGTCGGCGTTCGTGCTGTTCTCCTCGGCGGCGGGCACGATAGGCGGCCCAGGGCAGGGGAGTTACGCGGCGGGTAACGCGTTCCTGGACGCGCTGGCGTCGCAGCGGCGCGCGGACGGCCTTCCGGCGACCTCCATCGCCTGGGGCGCCTGGGCCGGAAGTGGCATGGTGATCGATGGGGGTCTCGACGAGTACATGAAGCGGAGCGGTGTCGCTCCGATGGACCCGGAACTGGCGATCTCCGCGCTCCAGTGTGTTCTTGACCTGGACGAGACCTACGCCCTTGTGGTCGATGCCGCATGGGAGCGCTTCGGGGGGGAGCTGGGTGGCGCCCGGCCGACTCCGCTGCTGAGCGAGCTGATGACGAGGCGGCAGTCGAACGCGGCGTCGGAGCCCACGGATCCGGCACCGGGCGAGTCGGCCGCGGCGGAGCTGCGTGCGGAGCTGGAGGGGCTCTCCTCGGCGAAGCGTCAGCGATCCCTGCGCAAGCTGGTCCGGCAGCACGTCGCCGCGGTCCTGGTGCATGCGACTCCCGAGGCCGTCGAGAGCGATCAGTCGTTCAGGGAGCTCGGTTTCGACTCGCTGACCGCCGTTCAGCTCCGGAACCGATTGAGTGCGATCACCGGCCTGGAACTGCCGACCACGTTGGCATTCGACTACCCGAACCTCACCGTACTGGCCGAGCATCTGGAGACGAATATGTTTCCGCAGGCCGATGGGGCTGAGTCGAATGACCCGGAGGAGGACCGGATTCGCGAGGCGTTGACCTCCATTCCGCTCGCGCGGTTCCGTGAAGCCGGACTGATGGACGCCCTACTGGAACTTGCCCAGATCTCGGAGAGCGGTTCTGAGCTGGAGCCCCAAGAAGGAATGAACAGCGCGGTCGACGCGATGGATGTCGACGACCTTGTCCAGAGGGCACTGGGCGGCGCAGACCTCTGATGTTTTTGGAAGTGTGGAGCTACTGATGGCTACGTCCTCCGAGAGAGTTGTCGAAGCGCTGCGCGCTTCTTTGCGGGAAAACGACCGCCTCAAGCTACAGAATCAGCGCCTGGTCGCGGCGTCGCGAGAGCCCATTGCCATTGTCGGGATGAGCTGTCGTTTTCCTGGGGGCGTGCACACCCCGGAGCAACTGTGGGACCTCGTCGTCGATGGCGTCGACGCCATCTCCGGGTTTCCGACGAATCGCGGCTGGGATGCCGAGGGGCTGTACCACCCGGACCCGGACAATCCGGGGACGAGTTACGCCCGAGAGGGCGGTTTCTGCTACGAGGCTGACGAGTTCGACCCGCAGTTCTTCGGAATATCTCCCCGTGAGGCTGTGGCGACTGACCCGCAGCAGCGGTTGGTGCTCGAAGCGTCATGGGAGGCGTTCGAGCGAACCGGCATTGACCCACTGTCTCTGCGTGGCAAGCCGGTCGGGGTTTTCGTCGGCACGAACGGTCAGGACTACTCGACTCATCTTCTCGAGGCAGGAGGTGGGCTCGAGGGCTATCTGACGGGTAGCGCGGTCAGCGTGGTGTCGGGGCGTATTTCCTACACCTTGGGTCTTGAGGGGCCCGCGGTGTCGGTGGACACGGCGTGTTCGGCATCGCTGGTGGCGCTGCACATGGCCATGCAGGCGCTGCGGCAGGGCGAGTGTGAGCTGGCGCTGGCCGGTGGTGTGTCGGTGATGTCGACGCCGGGTGCCTTCGTGGAGTTCAGCCGGCAACGGGGGCTCGCTCCTGATGGCCGGTGCAAGCCGTTCGCGGACGCGGCGGATGGCACCGGCTGGTCCGAGGGCGTCGGCATGCTCCTCGTGGAGCGGCTGTCGGACGCGCGCAAGAATGGTCACCCGGTGCTGGCGATCGTCCGGGGTTCGGCGATCAACCAGGACGGCGCGTCGAACGGTCTGACGGCGCCCAACGGCCCGTCGCAGCAGCGGGTGATCCGTCAGGCGCTGGCGAGTGCGGGGTTGTCGGCGTCGGAGGTGGACGCGGTGGAGGCGCACGGTACGGGTACCACGCTGGGTGACCCGATCGAGGCGCAGGCGCTGCTGGCGACGTATGGCAAGGAGCGGTCGGCGGACAGTCCGCTGTGGCTGGGTGCCATCAAGTCGAACATCGGCCATAGCCAGGCCGCTGCTGGTGTCGCGGGTGTCATCAAGATGGTGATGGCGATGCGGCACGGTGTGCTGCCGAAGACCTTGCATGTGGATGAGCCGTCGCGGCAGGTGGACTGGTCCGCGGGTGAGGTGCGGTTGCTGACCGAGACCACCGCGTGGCCGGAGACGGACCGACCGCGCCGGGCGGGTATCTCTTCGTTCGGGGTGAGCGGGACCAACGCGCACACCATCATCGAGCAGGCTCCGGAAGCCGACCGTGATGGACAGACCCAGACGACGGCCCCCGAGGGGGACGAGGCCAAGCGGTCCGTTGTCCTGCCATGGCTGCTGTCCGGCAAGAGCGCGGAGGCGCTCGCCGCCCAGGCCGGTCGGCTCCACGCCCATCTGAGCGCCCACTCGGAGCCGGCGCTGACGGACGTCGGCTTCTCCCTGGCCACGACCCGATCGGCTTTCGAGCACCGTGCGGCCCTGGTCGCCGGGGACCGGGACGAATTCCTCCGCGGCCTGAAGGCTCTGGCCACCGGCGAGAACGCGGCTCAGGTCATTCAGGGCACGACACGCGTCGAGGACACCCTCGCGTTCCTGTTCTCGGGCCAGGGCGCGCAGCGCCTGGGCATGGGGCGGGAGCTGTACGACGCCTTCCCGGGGTTCGCGCAGGCGCTGGACGAGGTGTGCGCGCACCTGGATGTGGTGCTGGACCGTCCGCTGCGTGAGGTGATGTTCGCGGCCGAGGGCAGTGCGGATGCCGAGCTGCTGGATCAGACGGCGTTCACCCAGCCGGCGCTGTTCGCCATCGAGGTGGCGCTGTTCCGGCTGCTCGAGCAATTCGGCGTCACCCCGGATGTCCTCATCGGCCACTCGGTGGGCGAGATCGCGGCCGCGCATGTGGCGGGGGTGTTCTCGCTGGAGGACGCGTGCACGCTGATCGCGGCCCGCGGCCGGCTGATGCAGGCGCTGCCCGAGGGCGGCGCCATGGTGGCGGTGCAGGCGTCGGAGGAGGAGATCGCGGCGTCGCTGGCCGGTCGTGCGGCCGAGGTGAGCATCGCGGCCGTCAACGGCCCGGCCGCCGTGGTCATCGCCGGTGACGAGGGAGCGGCGCTGGAGATCGCCGGGCAGTGGGCGGAGCAGGGTCGCAAGACCCGTCGGCTGAAGGTCAGCCACGCCTTCCACTCGCCGCGCATGGACGCGATGCTGGACGACTTCCGCAAGGTCGTCGAAGGGCTCTCGTTCGCCGCGCCCTCCATCGATCTGGTCTCCAATGTGACCGGTGGGGTGGCCTCGGACGCCGAGGTGTGTTCGCCGGAGTACTGGGTGCGGCATGTGCGGGAGGCCGTGCGCTTCCTGGATGGAGTGCGGGCACTCGAGGGACAGGGCGTGACCACCCTCCTGGAGGTGGGTCCCGACGGTGTGCTCTCGGCGATGGCGCAGGACTGCCTGTCGGAACGGTCCGAGCCCGCCTCGGCGCCCGTGATCGTGCCGGGGCTGCGCAAGGACCGCTCGGAGGTCGTGGCCCTGACCACGGCGCTGGCCAGGCTGCACGTTCACGGGTCCGCCGTCGACTGGACCTCGGCCTTCGACGGTCTCGGGGCCCGCAGGGTCGACCTGCCGACCTACGCCTTCCAGCGTCGGCGCTACTGGGCCGAGAAGTCCGCCGATGCGGCCGGTGCCGATCTCGGCATCCGCCACGAGGTGGACGCGCGGTTCTGGCAGGCCGTGGAGCGGGAGGACCTCGAATCGCTCGCGAGGACGCTGGACTTCGAGGATGAGGCGTCGCTGGGCGCGGTGCTGCCCGCTCTGTCGGCATACTGGCGCAGCAGCCGCGATCAGTCGACGATCGACGGCTGGCGCTACCGGGTGTCGTGGAAGCCGGTCCCGGACGTGGCCGAGGGGTCGTTGTCGGGGACGTGGCTGGTGGTGGTTCCGGCGTCCCGCGCCGAGGACGAGCTGGTCCCGGGGGTTGTCGCCGGGCTCGAGCGGCATGGTGCGGGCGTGGTCTCGCTCGTGCTGGACGAGCGGGACCTGGACGGAAGCGTGCTGGCGGGGCGGCTGCGTGAGGTGGTCGGGCAGACGCCCGAGCTGAGTGGTGTGCTGTCGCTGCTCGCCCTGGACGAGGAGCCGAACTCGGAGTATCCGGCACTGTCGGGTGGTTATGCGCGGAGCCTGGTGCTGGCGCAGGCGATGGTCGCGGCGGATGTTCCGGCCCGGTTGTGGTGCGGTACGCGTGGCGCGGTGTCCGTGGGGCGCTGGGACCGGCTGACCGGCGCGGTGCAGTCGCAGGTCTGGGGTCTGGGACGGGTGGTGGCGCTGGAGCACTCCGCGGTGTGGGGTGGTCTGGTGGATCTGCCCGAGTCGCTGGATGAGCGCGGTGCGGCGCGGCTGGCCGGTGTGCTGTCCGCCGGGGATGGCGAGGACCAGGTCGCGATCCGTGGCTCGGGGGTGTTCGCCAGGCGTCTGGTGCGGGCTGACGCGGGTGTGGGAGCGGAGCGGCCGTGGCGGGCGCGTGGCACGGTGCTGGTGACCGGTGGCACCGGCGCGCTGGGCGGCCAGGTGGCCGGTTGGCTGGCGCGCAGCGGTGCGGAGCGTCTGGTGCTGACCAGCCGACGCGGCCTCGACGCACCGGGCGCTGCCGAACTGCGCGATGAGCTCGAGGTGCTGGGCGCGCGGGTGACCGTGGTGGCGTGTGATGTGACGGACCGTGACGCGTTGGCCGCTGTCCTCGATGACATTCCGGAGGAGTTCCCGCTCAGCGCGGTGTTCCACGCGGCGGGTGTCGAGCAGGCGGCCGAGCTTTTGGGGATGAGCCTGGCGGACGCGGCGGCGGTGGTGTCCGGGAAGGCCGCGGGGGCCGCGTACCTGGATGAGCTGCTGGGCGACCGAGAGCTCGACGCGTTCGTGGTCTTCTCGTCGATCGCCGGTGTGTGGGGCAGTGGTGGCCAGGCGGCGTACAGCGCCGCCAACGCCTATCTGGACGCGCTGGTGGAGGAGCGCCGTGCGCGGGGTCTCGCCGGTACCGCCGTGGCCTGGGGCCCCTGGGCCGAGGGCGGTATGGCGGCCGCGGAGGGGGCGGAGAGGGAACTCGCCCGTCGTGGCCTGCGCGTCATGGCTCCGGGGCTGGCCATCGCCGCCTTGCAGGGCGCGATCGCGGGTGACGACGGTGCGGTGACGGTCGCCGATATGGACTGGGAGCGGTTCGCCCCCTCGTTCACCCTGGGGCGGCCGAGCTCGTTGATCGGAGACCTCCCCGAGGTCGCGAAGGTGCTCGAGGCCGCGGGCGCGTCCGGCGGGGCGGATGCTTCGTCGGGCCTGCGGGAGCGGTTGGCGGGGCTGACCGAGGCGGAGACCGACCGGGCCCTGCTCGACCTGGTGCGTGGCCATGTGGCCGCGGTCCTCGGGTTCACCGGTGGGGAGACGGTTGACGCCGAGCGCGCGTTCAAGGAGCTGGGCTTCGACTCGCTGACCGCGGTGGAGCTCCGTAACCGGCTGAACGCGGAGACCGGGCTGGCCCTGTCGGCGACGCTCGTCTTCGACTACCCGAACGCGTCGATTCTGGCGGACCACCTGCGTGCCGAGGTGCTGGGCACGCGGGGTGCGGTGGCCGCGCCGGTGGCGGTGGCGGCTCGGGTCGATGACGATCCGATCGCGATCGTCGGCATGAGCTGCCGCTTCCCGGGCGGGGTGCACAGCCCGGAGGATCTGTGGGACCTCGTGGTCGGCGGCAGCGACGCGATCTCCGAATTCCCGTCCAACCGCGGATGGGACGTGGACGGGATGTACGACCCGGACCCCGAGCGCTCGGGCACGTTCTACTCGCGCGAGGGCGGTTTCCTGCACGAGGCGGGCGAGTTCGACGCCTCGTTCTTCGGGATCTCGCCGCGTGAGGCGCTCGCCATGGATCCGCAGCAGCGGCTGCTGCTGGAGACGTCGTGGGAGGTGTTCGAGCGCGCCGGTATCGCTCCCACGTCCGTGCGCGGCAACCAGATCGGCGTGTTCGTGGGGGCCGCCACCTCGGGCTACGGGTCCGGCGCCAACGACCTGGAAGGACAGCTGCTGACCGGTAACGCGACATCGGTCGTGTCCGGTCGTATCTCCTATACCTTGGGTCTCGAGGGGCCCGCGATGACGATGGACTCGGCGTGCTCGTCGTCGCTGGTCGCCCTGCACCAGGCCGCGCAGGCGCTGCGTCAGGGCGAGTGCGACATGGCGCTCGCCGGCGGTGTCACCGTGCTGGCCACGCCGGCGGCCTTCGTGGAGTTCAGCCGCCAGCGTGGACTGGCGCCCGATGGCCGGTGCAAGCCGTTCGCGGACGCCGCGGACGGCACGGGGTGGTCCGAGGGTGTGGGCATGCTGCTGGTGGAGCGGCTGTCCGATGCCGAGCGCAACGGCCACCAGGTGCTGGCAATTGTGCGCGGCAGCGCCATCAACCAGGACGGCGCCTCGAACGGTCTGACGGCGCCGAACGGCCCCTCGCAGCAGCGGGTCATCCGGCAGGCGCTGGCGAACGCCCGCCTGTCGGCCGCCGAGGTGGATGCGGTGGAGGCCCATGGCACCGGCACCATGCTCGGCGACCCGATCGAGGCGCAGGCGCTGCTCGCGACGTACGGTCAGGAGCGGCCGGAGGGCCGCCCGCTGTGGCTGGGCGCGCTGAAGTCGAACATCGGTCACACGCAGGCCGCCGCCGGTGTCGCCGGGATCATCAAGATGGTCATGGCGATGCGGCACGGGGTGCTGCCGAAGATGCTGCATGTGGACGAGCCGTCGCGGCAGGTGGACTGGTCGGCGGGGGAGGTGCGGCTGCTGACCGAGGCCACCGAGTGGCCGGAGACGGGTCAGCCGCGCCGGGTCGGTGTGTCGGCGTTCGGTGTGAGCGGAACCAACGCGCACACCATCATCGAGCAGGCCCCGGTGTACGAGGAGGCGGTGCGGAACGAGGCTCCCGCCGAGGACCGCGGCGTCCTTGCATGGGCGCTCTCCGGCTGGAGCCCTGAAGCCCTGCGCGCCCAGGCCGAACGGCTGAGGTCGCGTCTGATGGAGCGCACCGAACTGGGTGCGCTGGATGTGGGCTACTCGCTGGTGGCGACGCGCTCGGTCCTGGAACACCGTGCGGTGGTCACGGGGGCGGACCGTGCCGAACTGCTCCGGGGGCTCGAGGCTGTCGCGGCCGGTGAGACGGCCCCTGGTGTGATTCAGTCCGCTGCGCGTACGTCGGGTTCGACCGCGTTCCTGTTCTCGGGTCAGGGTGCGCAGCGCCTGGGCATGGGGCGGGAGTTGTACGAGGCGTTCCCGGTGTTCGCGCGTGCGCTGGACGAGGTGTGCGCCCACCTCGATGTGCTGCTGGACCGTCCGCTGAAGGACGTGATGTTCGCGGCGGAGGGGAGTGTGGATGCCGAGTTGCTGGATCAGACGGCGTTCACTCAGCCCGCGCTGTTCGCGGTCGAGGTGGCGCTGTTCCGGTTGCTGTCCATGTGGGGCGTGACGCCGGATGTGGTGATCGGTCACTCCATCGGTGAGATCGCCGCCGCGCATGTGGCGGGGGTGTTCTCGCTGGAGGACGCGTGCACGCTGGTGGCCGCTCGTGGTCGTCTGATGCAGGCGCTGCCGGAGGGTGGCGCGATGGTGGCCGTCGAGGCATCGGAGGAGGAGGTCGCTCCGTCGCTGGCCGGTCGTGAGGCCGAGGTGAGCATCGCGGCCGTCAACGGGCCGACGTCCGTGGTCATCGCCGGTGACGAGGCCGCAGCTGTGGAGATCGCCGAGCGGTGGGCGGAGCAGGGGCGTAAGACCCGTCGGTTGCGGGTCAGCCACGCGTTCCACTCGCCGCGGATGGACGCGATGCTGGCCGACTTCCGCAAGGTCGTCGAGGGCCTGTCGTTCGCCCCGCCCTCGATCGCGCTCGTCTCCAACGTGACGGGTAAGTCGGCGGGTGCGGACGAGGTGTGCTCGCCGGAGTACTGGGTGCGGCATGTGCGGGAGGCCGTGCGGTTCGCGGATGGGGCACGGGCACTCGAGGCGCAGGGCGTGACCACCTTCCTGGAGGTGGGCCCCGACGGTGTGCTCTCGGCGATGACGCGGGAGTGCCTGACGGCGGAGGATGCATCGGCCTCGGTCGTCGTGCCGGTGCTGCGCAAGGACCGCCCCGAGCCGCAGGCGTTGACGACGGCTCTGGCCGAACTCCACGCCCACGGCGTCACCGTCGACTGGGAGCAGCTCTTCGCCGGACGCGGTGCGCGGAAGGTCGAACTGCCCACCTACGCCTTCCAGCGACAGCGCTACTGGCTGGAGGACGCGGGTGGTGCGTCGGGTGGCTCCGCCGCCGCCGACAGTGTGGACGCCCGGTTCTGGGAAGCGGTTGAGCGCGAGGACCTGGAGGCTCTCGCCGAGGCGCTGGACATCGACGGGGAGGGCTCGCTGAGCGAGTTGCTGCCCGCGCTGTCGTCGTACCGTCGGCAGCAGCGCGACCGGGCCACGGTCGACGGCTGGCGTTACCGCGTCTCCTGGAAGCCGGTCCCGGACCTGGCCACCGGGTCCCTGTCGGGGACCTGGCTGCTGGTGGTGCCGGCCGGACTGGCGGACAGCGACGTCACCACGTCGATCCGCCATGGATTCGAGAAGTACGGCGCCCGGGCGGTACCGGTGGCGGTTGCCGCCGACACGGACGCCGACGGGCTGGCCCGAGCACTGCTCGCCGCACTCGACGGTGAGTCCGAGGTCGGCGTGTTGTCGTTGCTCGGCTTGGACGAGGAGCCCCTCGTCGAGGAGCCGGTGGTCGCGGCCGGACTCGCGCTGACCCTGCGGTTGGTGCAGGCCCTGGCCGGGCTGGACATGGGCGTTCGGCTGTGGTGCGCCTCGCGGGGCGCGGTCTCGGTGGGGCGTTCCGACCGGCTCACCAGCCCGGTGCAGGCGGAGGTGTGGGGCCTTGGCCGGGTCGCCGCCCTGGAGCACCCCCGGATCTGGGGTGGCCTGGTCGATCTGCCCGAGGTACTCGACGAGCGTGCCGTCGGGCGGCTGGCCGGTGTGCTGTCCGCCGAGGGCGCCGAGGGCGCCGAGGACCAGGCGGCGGTGCGGGGCTCCGGAGTGTTCGTCCGGCGGCTGGCGCGTGTCGCGTCGTCGGGTGGCGGAGCCTGGCGGCCGACCGGCTCGGTTCTGGTGACCGGTGGTACGGGCGCGTTGGGCGCGCATGTGGCCCGTTGGGCGGTGCGCGAGGGCGCGGAGCACATCGTCCTCACAAGCCGCCGCGGCCTGGCGGCCGACGGTGCGCCCGAGCTCAAGGCGGAACTCGAGGCCATGGGCGCTCTGGTCTCCGTGGCCGCGTGCGATGTGGCCGACCGCGAAGCGCTCACCGAGCTGCTGGCGGGGATCCCCGAGGAGTTCCCCCTGCGCGGAGTGGTGCACGCGGCCGGCGTGCTGGATGACGGTGTGCTGGACGGCCTGTCCGTCGACCGGGTCGCCGGGGTGCTCGGCGCCAAGGTGGCTGGCGCCCGGCAGCTACACGAACTGACGGCACATCTGGATCTCGACGCGTTCGTGCTGTTCTCGTCGTTCGCCGGCGTCATGGGCGGCGCCGGACAGGGGGCCTACGCGGCGGCCAACGCCCACCTGGACGCGCTCGCGGTGCTGCGTCGTGGCGCCGGACTCGCCGGTACGGCGGTCGCCTGGGGGCCGTGGGCCGAGGCCGGTATGGCCGTGGAGGGTCGCGCCGGGGAACGGGTGCGCGGTGGTGTGGTGGCCGCGATGGACCCGGCGCTGGCCGTGGCGGCGCTCGGTTGGGCCGTCGGCCATGACGAGGCGGCACTCGTCGTCGCGGACGTCGACTGGGAGCGCCTGGCCTCGGCACATGCCGCGTCCGGCGGCGGTGCTTTCATCAGCGACATCCCCGAAGCGCACAAGCACCTGACCGCGGTCGAGGCCGGTGCCGAGGCGGAAGCCGCCACCTTCGCCCAGAAGCTCGCCGGACTGTCGGCGACCGAGCGGAACCAGGCCGTACTGGAACTGGTACGGGGGCACGCGGCCGCTGTGCTCGGCCATGCTTCGGCGGAGTCGGTCGAGCCCGGCCGGGCCTTCCGCGACCTCGGGTTCGACTCCCTCACCGCGGTCGAACTGCGCAACCGGCTGGACCTCGCGACGGGGCTGCGTCTCCCGGCCACGCTGGTCTTCGACTATCCGAGCGCCGTCGAACTGGCCGACTACCTGGACGCCGAGGCGTTCGGCACCACCCAGCCGGCCGTGGTCGCGGCCGAGCCGAGGGCCGTCGCCGTGGACAGTGACCCGATCGCGATCGTCGCGATGAGCTGCCACTTCCCCGGGGATGTCCATACCCCGGAGGAGCTGTGGCGGCTGGTCGCCGAGGGCGGCGACGCCATCGCCGAGTTCCCCGCCGACCGCGGTTGGGACCTCGACGGGCTGTACGACCCCGACCCCGAGCGGTTCGGCACGTCCTACGCACGCGAGGGCGGCTTCCTTTATGGCGCCTCGGACTTCGACGCGGGGTTCTTCGGGATCTCGCCGCGCGAGGCGGTCGCCATGGACCCGCAGCAGCGGCTGCTGCTGGAGACGTCGTGGGAGGCGTTCGAGGGGGCCGGTATCGCTCCGGAGTCGCTGCGGGGCACCCGGGCGGGTGTGTTCGTCGGCACGAACGGCCAGGACTACGCCGGGTTGTGGATGGACGCGCAGGGTGACCTCGAGGGGCACCTGGGCACGGGCAGTGCGGCCAGCGTGGCGTCGGGGCGCATCTCCTACACCTTCGGTCTCGAGGGACCCGCGGTGACGGTGGACACCGCGTGCTCCTCGTCGCTCGTGGCACTCCACATGGCCATGCAGGCGCTGCGCCAGGGCGAGTGTGATCTGGCGCTGGCCGGTGGTGTGTCGGTGATGTCGACACCGGGTGCGTTCGTGGAGTTCAGCCGTCAGCGTGGACTCGCTCCCGACGGTCGGTGCAAGCCGTTCTCCGACGGGGCGGATGGCACCGGGTGGGGCGAGGGCATCGGCATGCTGCTCGTGGAGCGGCTGTCGGACGCCCGCCGCAACGGCCACCCGGTGCTGGCGGTGGTCCGTGGCAGCGCCATTAACCAGGACGGAGCGTCGAACGGTCTGACGGCACCGAACGGCCCGTCGCAGCAGCGGGTGATCCGGCAGGCGCTCGCCAGTGCCGGACTGTCGGCCGCCGAGGTGGACGCGGTGGAGGCGCACGGCACCGGCACCATGCTGGGTGACCCGATCGAGGCGCAGGCGCTGCTGGCCACCTACGGCCAGGGCCGGGCGGAGGGAAGTCCGCTGTGGCTGGGGGCCATCAAGTCGAACATCGGCCATACCCAGGCCGCCGCCGGTGTCGCCGGGATCATCAAGATGGTGATGGCGATGCGGCACGGCGTGCTGCCGAAGACGCTGCATGTGGGCGAGCCGTCGCGGCAGGTGGACTGGTCGGCGGGTGAGGTGCGGCTGCTGACCGAGACGACCGCGTGGCCGGAGACGGACCGACCGCGCCGAGCGGGTATCTCCTCGTTCGGACTGAGCGGCACCAACGCGCACACCATCATCGAACAGGCCCCCGCCGTGGCGGAGTCCGAGGTCTCGGACCCCGCGACCCCCGGAACGGCCGAGTCGATGGACATGGTGCCGTGGCTGGTCTCCGGGAAGAGCCCGGAGGCGTTGCGGGCGCAGGCCGAACGGCTGCACACGCATGTGGCGGCCCGGGCCGACCTCGGGGCGCTGGACGTGGGGTACTCGTTGGCGACCCGCTCGGTGTTCGAGCACCGGGCCGTGCTGGTCGGCGAGGACCGGGAAGCCCTTCTGCGTGGTCTTGAGGCCGTGGCCGGGCGCGGGATCGCCTCCGGCGTCGTCCAGGGGCAGGCGGTACCGGGTGGCAAGACAGCGTTCCTGTTCTCGGGTCAGGGTGCGCAGCGCCTGGGCATGGGACGGGAGTTGTACGGCGCCTTCCCGGCGTTCGCCCGTGCGCTGGACGAGGTGTGTGCGCACCTGGACGTGGTGCTGGATCGTCCGCTGCGCGAGGTGATGTTCGCGGCCGAGGGCAGTGCGGATGCCGAGCTGCTGGATCAGACGGCGTTCACTCAGCCGGCGCTGTTCGCCATCGAGGTGGCGTTGTTCCGGCTGTTGGAGCACTGGGGTGTCACCCCGGATGTGGTGATCGGCCACTCCATCGGTGAGATCGCCGCCGCGCATGTGGCCGGGGTGTTCTCACTGGAGGACGCGTGCACGCTGATCGCGGCACGCGGCCGGCTGATGCAGGCGCTGCCCGAGGGCGGCGCCATGGTCGCTATCCAGGCATCCGAGGAGGAGGTCGCCGCCTCGATCGTCGGCCGCGAGCACGAGATGAGCATCGCGGCGGTCAACGGTCCGTCGGCAGTGGTGATCGCCGGGCATGCGGCCGGGGTCCAGGAGGTGGCGGACAGATGGACGGCGAAGGGGGCAAAGACTAGGCGTTTGCGGGTCTCTCATGCGTTTCACTCTTGCCTCATGGACAGTATGTTGGACGCGTTCGGCCACGTGGTCCGTGAGGTCTCTTTTGAACCGCCGACCATGGCGCTGGTGTCCAATGTCACCGGTGGGCTGGTAACGGAGGCGGAGACGTGTTCTCCGGAGTATTGGGTTCGGCATGTGCGTGAGGCGGTCCGGTTCGCGGATGGGGTACGTTCGCTTAAGGCGTTGGGTGTGACCAGGTTCTTGGAAGTGGGTCCCGATGGTGTGCTCACCGCGATGGCTCAGGAGTGCCTCGCGGAAAGCGCCGAAGACACTTCGGCGGCAATGCTGGCCCCCGTGCTGCGCAAGCAGCGCCCCGAAACAGGGGCGTTGGTGACGGCGCTGGCCGAATTGCATGCGCACGGTGGCGCGGTGAACTGGGAATCGGTATTCGCGGACCGCGGTGCGGGCCATGTGCAGTTGCCCACATACGCGTTCCAGCGCGAGCGGTTCTGGCCGGAGACGTCCGCGGCCGGCGGCGGCCGGGATGCCGGTTCGACCGCCGCGGATTCGGTGGACGCGCGATTCTGGGAGGCGGTAGAGCGCGAGGATCTCGAAGCGCTCGCCGAGGCGCTCGACGTCGACGGCAATACGCCGCTGAGCGCGGTTCTGCCCGCGCTGTCCGCGTATCACCGGAGCAACCGCGAGCAGTCGACGATCGACGGCTGGCGCTACCGGGTGTCGTGGAAGCCGGTTGCGGACGTGACCGGTGGGTCGCTGTCGGGGACGTGGTTGGCGGTGGTTCCGGCGTCGCGTGCCGAGGACGAACTGGTGGCGGGCGTTGTCTCCGGGCTCGGGCGGCATGGCGCGGATGTGGTGTCGCTGGTGGTGGATGAGCACCACCTTGACGCCGTGGTCCTGGGGGAGCGGCTGCGTGAGATGGTCGCGGATGTGCCCGAACTGGGTGGTGTGTTGTCGCTGCTCGCCCTGGACGAGGAGCCCTGCCCGGAGCACCCCGCGCTGTCCGGCGGCTTCGCTTCCACGTTGACGCTGGTGCAGGCGCTGGTGGAGGTGGGTGCCGGGGCTCCGCTGTGGTGTGCTTCACGGGGCGCGGTGTCGGTGGGACGTTCCGACCGGCTCGCCGGTGTGACGCAGTCGCAGGTGTGGGGTCTGGGCCGGGTCGTGGGGCTGGAGCACTCCGAGGTGTGGGGTGGTCTGGTGGATCTGCCCGAGGTGCTGGACGAGCGTGCGGTGAGCCGGTTGGTGGGCGTGCTGTCCGCCGGGGGCGATGAGGACCAGGTCGCCGTGCGCGGTTCGGGAGTGTTCGTCCGGCGCCTGATGAGGGCTGAAGCCGAGGTCGTCGAGGGTGCGGAGCGGTCGTGGCGGGTTGGCGGCTCGGTGCTGGTGACCGGTGGTACGGGCGCGCTGGGCGCACGGATCGCGCGGTGGGCGGCGGGCCAGGGCGCCGAGCATCTGGTGCTGACCAGCCGTCGTGGTCTGGAGGCGCCGGGCGCGCCCGAGTTGCGTGAGGAGCTCGAGGCGCTGGGCGCCCGGGTGACCGTGGCGGCCTGTGATGTGGCCGACCGTGAGCAACTGGCCGCGGTGCTCGACGCCGTCCCGGAGGAGTTCCCGCTGCGGGCCGTCTTCCACGCGGCCGGTGTGGAGCAGGCTGCCGAGCTGGTGGGGATGGGTCTGGCGGACGCGGCGCCGGTGGTGTCGGGTAAGGCGGCGGGAGCCGGCCATCTGGATGCCCTGCTGGGCGACCGTGAGCTGGACGCGTTCGTGGTCTTCTCCTCGATCTCGGGTGTGTGGGGCAGTGGTGGCCAGGCCGCCTACGGTGCGGCGAACGCGTATCTGGACGCGCTGGTGGAGGGCCGCCGCGCCCGGGGTCTCGCCGGTACCGCGGTGGCCTGGGGCCCCTGGGCCGAGGGCGGTATGGCGGCCGGCGACGGCGGCGACCAGCTGGCGCGTCGCGGTCTGCCCGCGATGGCGCCCGGCCTGGCGATCGCCGCGCTGCAGGGAGCGGTCGCCGGTGACGACGGTGTGGTGACGGTCGCCGATGTGGACTGGGAGCGATTCGCCCCCGCGTTCACGATCGGGCGGCCCAGCCCGCTCATCGGCGAACTGCCCGAGGTCATATCGGCCCTGGAGCAGGCCCGTGCCAACGAGGAGAGCCACGCGGAGGGCGGATCGCGCCTGAGGGAACGGCTTCTCGCGCTGGCTCCGGGGGAGCGGGAGCGCGCCGTCCTCGACCTGGTACGGGGTCACGCGGCCGCGGTTCTCGGTTTCTCCGGTATGGAGGGCGTGGAATCCGACCGTGCCTTCAAGGAATTGGGATTCGACTCGCTCACGGCGGTAGAATTCCGAAACCGGTTGAACGCGGACACCGGACTCCGGCTGCCGACCACGCTGGTCTTCGACTATCCCAACGCAAGGACTCTCGCCGAACACGTACGAGCGGGCGTACTGCCCGACGAAGGGACATCCGCCACTCCGCTGATCGCGGATCTGGAAAAACTCGAGGCATCACTTTCCACGGCTGAGCCGGACAACGCCGAGCGAATGGCCATCGCATCCCGACTCCAGGTGCTCCTCGCCAAGCTGAACGGTGGCGAGGGCGGGGCGTCGGACACTGAGAGCATTACGCAGCGGCTTGACGGGGCGTCGGACGACGATCTCTTCGATTTCATCGAAAACGAGCTCAGCTAAATGTGACCGCCGAGGTGCAGTTCTCTGGCCTCCTTTCATTCTTCAGTCTTCTTTGACTCGTAACAGGCAAGGTTTTCATGGTGAACGAAGATAGGCTTCGGGACTACCTCAAACGGGTAACGGCAGATCTGCACCAAGCGCGCCAACGCCTGCGCGAGCTGGAGGCAGGAGAGCAGGAGCCCATCGCGATCGTGGCGATGAGCTGCCGTTTCCCGGGCGGTGTGGGGAGCCCCGAGGACCTGTGGCGGTTGGTGGCCGGCGGTGGTGACGCCATCTCCGACTTCCCGTCCAACCGTGGCTGGGACGTGGACGGGATGTACGACCCCGATCCCGAGAGCTCGGGCACGTTCTACTCCCGTGAGGGTGGTTTCCTTCACGACGCGGCCGAGTTCGACGCGGGCTTCTTCGGGATCTCGCCGCGTGAGGCCCTTGCCATGGATCCGCAGCAGCGGTTGCTGCTGGAGACCTCATGGGAGGCGTTCGAGCGTGCGGGCATCGCTCCGGGGTCGGTGAAGGGCCGTCGAGGCGGTGTCTTCGTGGGAGCCTCGACCTCGGGTTACGGGGCGGATGTCGACGAGGTCCCGGAGGAAGCCGAAGGCCATTTGCTGACGGGTACCTCGACTTCCGTCGTATCAGGCCGTATCGCGTACACCTTCGGTCTCGAGGGGCCCGCGGTGACCGTGGACACGGCGTGTTCTTCGTCGCTGGTGGCGCTCCATCTCGCGGCACAGGCGCTGCGCCAGGGTGAGTGTGACCTGGCGCTGGCCGGTGGTGTGACGGTGATGTCGTCCCCGAGCGCCTTCGTGGAGTTCAGCCGGCAGCGTGGGCTGGCACCCGATGGCCGGTGCAAGCCGTACGCGGACGCCGCGGATGGTACGGGCTGGTCCGAGGGCGTCGGCATGCTGCTCGTGGAGCGGCTGTCGGACGCGCGCCGACACGGCCACCCGGTACTGGCGGTCGTGCGGGGTTCGGCGGTGAACCAGGACGGTGCGTCCAACGGTCTGACGGCGCCCAACGGCCCGTCCCAGCAGCGGGTCATCCGGGACGCCCTGTCGAGCGCCCGGCTGGCCCCGGCCGATGTGGACGTGGTGGAAGGGCACGGGACCGGTACGTCCCTGGGCGACCCGATCGAGGCGCAGGCGCTGCTGGCCACCTACGGCCAGGAGCGGCCGGAGGGCCGCCCGCTATGGCTGGGCGCGCTCAAGTCGAACATCGGGCACACCCAGGCCGCGGCCGGTGTCGCCGGTGTCATCAAGATGGTGATGGCGATGCGGCACGGTGTGTTGCCGCAGACGCTGCATGTGGACGAGCCCTCGCGTCAGGTGGACTGGTCGGCGGGCGAGGTGCGGCTGCTGACGGAGGCCACCGACTGGCCCGAGACCGAGCAGCCGCGCCGGGCCGGTGTCTCCGCCTTCGGTGTGAGCGGCACCAACGCGCACACCATCATCGAGCAGGCCCCGCCGGTCGAGGACGAGGCCGAGGCGACCCCGGTGTCCGAGGGTGACACTGGTGTGGCCACCTGGCTGCTGTCGGGTCGTGACTCGGACGCGCTGCGCGCCCAGGCCGCCCGGCTCAAGGCGTTCCTGCTGGAGCGGACCGAGCTGAGCGCCCAGGACGTCGGCCATTCCCTGGTGGCGACCCGGTCGATGTTCGAGCACCGCGCGGTGGTGTCCGGTGCGAACCATGCGGAACTCCTCGCCGGGCTCGAAGCCGTGGCCACGGGCGATGTCGCTCCCGCCGTGGCCCAGGGCGTGGCGGGGACGGCCGTCAAAACGGCGTTCCTCTTCTCGGGTCAGGGCGCGCAGCGCCTTGGGATGGGCCGGGAGCTGTACGACGGCTTCCCCGTGTTCGCCCAGGCGCTGGACGAGGTGTGTGCGCACCTGGATGTCGTGTTGGACCGCCCGCTGCGTGAGGTGGTGTTCGCGGCGGAGGGGAGCGCGGACGCCGAGCTGCTGGACCAGACGGCGTTCACCCAGCCGGCGCTGTTCGCCATCGAGGTGGCGTTGTTCCGGCTGTTGGAGCACTGGGGCGTCACCCCGGATGTGCTGATCGGCCACTCCATCGGCGAGATCGCCGCCGCCCACGTGGCCGGGGTGTTCTCCCTGGAGGACGCCTGCACGCTGGTGGCGGCCCGCGGCCGGTTGATGCAGGCGCTGCCCGAGGGCGGCGCCATGGTGGCGGTGCAGGCGTCGGAGGAGGAGATCGCCGGTTCGCTCGCCGGTCGTGAGGCCGAGGTGAGCATCGCCGCCGTCAACGGCCCCACCGCCGTCGTCATCGCCGGTGACGAGGCCGCGGTGCTGGAGATCGCGGCCCAGTGGTCGGAACAAGGTCGTAAGACGAGCCGGCTGAAGGTCAGTCACGCTTTCCACTCCCCGCGTATGGACGCGATGCTGGACGACTTCCGCCGTGTCGTGCGGGGGCTGTCCTTCCAGACTCCTACCCAGGCATTGGTTTCCAATGTCACCGGCGAGCCCGTTGGCGCCGAAGAAATCAGCTCGCCCGACTACTGGGTGCGGCATGTGCGCGAGGCCGTGCGGTTCGCCGACGGCATACGCTCCCTCCATGCCCAGGGCGTGACCGCCTACCTGGAGGTCGGGCCCGATGGTGTGCTCTCGGCGATGGCCCGGGACTGCCTGGCGGCCGAGTCGGCGTCGGCCCCGGTCGTGGTGCCCGTTCTGCGCAAGGGACGCCCCGACGCACAGGCTGTGATGGCCGCGCTGACCGAGGCCCACGTCCACGGTGTGACGGTGAACTGGGCGCAGGTCTTCGACGGGCGGGGCGCCCGCAAGGTTGAGCTGCCGACGTACCCCTTCCAGCGTCAGCGCTACTGGCTGGAGGGTACGAGCGCGGCGTCCAAGAGGTCCGCCGCGGACAGTGTGGACGCGCGGTTCTGGGACGCGGTGGAGCGCGAAGACCTGGAGGCGCTGGCCCAGGCGCTGGATGTCGACGGCGCCGGCTCACTCGGCGAACTGCTGCCCGCGCTGTCCTCGTACCGGCGCCAGCAGCGTGACCGGGCCACCGTCGACGGCTGGCGGTACCGGATTTCATGGAAGCCGGTCTCGGAGATCCCCGCTGCCACCCTTTCGGGGACATGGCTCGTGGTCGTCCCCGCCTCCGGCGTCGATGACACCTTCGGGGAGTCGGCGTCCGCCGCTCTCCAGCGGCACGGTGCCGATGTCGTCCGCGTGGTGGCGGACGAGAGCGACCTTGCCCCCGGTGTGCTGGCCGAGCGGCTGCGCGAGATCGCCACCGGCCTGCCCGGGATCGGCGGTGTGCTGTCCCTGGTGGGGCCGGACGAGCGGCCCTGCACCGAGCACCCGGTGGTCTCCCGTGGCCTGGCGCTGACCCTGACGCTGGTGCGGGCCCTGGCCGAGGCGGACATCGAGGCCCGACTGTGGTGCGGCACCCGGGGGGCCGTGTCGGTGGGCCGCTCCGACCAGCTCACCAGCCCCGCACAGGCGGAGATTTGGGGCCTCGGCCGGGTCGCGGCCATGGAACACCCGCGGATCTGGGGCGGCCTCGTCGATCTGCCGGAGACGCTGGACGAGCGCGCCGCCGCGCGACTGGCCTGGGCACTGTCCGCCGAAGGCGGCGAGGACCAGGTGGCACTGCGCGGATCCGGAGCGTACGCCCGGCGCCTTTCCCGCATCGCGGTCGGCAACGAGTCGGCCGAGCGCGCGTGGCGGCCCCGGGGCTCGGTGCTGATCACCGGTGGCACCGGCGCCCTGGGCGCGCAGGTGGCGCGCTGGGCCGTACGCGAGGGCGCCGAACACCTGGTGCTGACGAGCCGTCGCGGCCCGGCGGCCGAAGGCGCTTCCGAGCTCAAGGCGGAACTCGAGGAACTGGGCGCCGAGGTGACCGTCGCGGCCTGCGACGCCGCCGACCGGGACGCCCTCGCCGCGGTGCTGGCCGCCATTCCCGAGCGGCACCCCCTGAGCGCCGTCGTGCACGCGGCGGGCATCCTGGACGACGGCGTGCTGGACGGCCTGACCGTCGACCAGCTCGCCGGGACCCTGACCGCGAAGGTGGAGGGCGCGCGGCAGCTGCACGAGCTGACCGAAGGACTGTCGCTCGACGCGTTCGTGCTGTTCTCCTCCTTCGCCGGCGTCGTCGGCGGCGCGGGCCAGGCCGCCTACGCGGCGGCCAACGCCTACTTGGACGCGCTGGCGCAGCAGCGCCGCGCTCAGGGCCTGGCCGCCACCGCGGTCGCCTGGGGCCCGTGGGCCGAGAGCGGCATGGCCGCGAGCGGCCGCGCCGGGGACCGGATGCGCGGCGGGCCACTGCCCCCCATGACGCCCTCGCTGGCCGTGGACGCGCTGCGCTGGGCCGTCGGCCACGACGAGGCCGCGCTGGTCGTGGCCGACATCGACTGGTCCGGCATGGCCTCGATGATGAGCGCGGGCCCCAGCGCCCTCGTCAGCGACATCCCCGAGGCACGCGAGTTCCTGACCGCCTCGGGTGGTGCCGCCGCCCGGACAGAGCCGGGATCCGGCCTGCCGGAGCAACTGGCCGGACTTTCGGACGCCGAACAGCGCGCTGTCCTGCTGGACCTCATCCGCACCCACGCGGCCTCGGCGCTCGGCCACTTCTCGGCGGACTCCGTCGAGCCCGGCCGTGCCTTCCGGGACCTCGGGTTCGACTCCCTCACCGCCATCGAGCTGCGCAACCGGCTCGACCTGGCCACCGGTCTGCGCCTGCCGTCGACCCTCGTCTTCGACTACCCGACCGCCGAGGTGCTCGCCGGCCATCTGCTTCAGGAGCTGGGCGGCGCCCACACCGATGCGGTCGGCTCGACGGTGGCGCACCGGGTGCGGCCCGATGACGACGACCCCATCGCGATCGTGGCGATGAGCTGCCGCTTCCCCGGAGGCGTCGAGACCCCGCAGGACCTGTGGCGCCTCCTGGCCGAAGGCGGCGACGCCATCGCCGGGTTCCCCGGCGACCGTGGCTGGGACGTCGAGGGGATGTATCACCCGGACCCCGAGCACCCAAACACCTTCTACGCCCGCGAGGGCGGCTTCCTCTACGGGGCGCCCCAGTTCGACCCGGTGTTCTTCGGCATCTCGCCGCGCGAGGCGATGGCCATGGACCCGCAGCAGCGACTGCTGCTGGAGACGTCGTGGGAGGCGTTCGAGTACGCGGGCGTCAAGCCGGCCGCGCTGCGGGGCACCCGCACCGGTGTGTTCGTCGGCACCAACGGCCAGGACTACTCCACGATCATGCTCGACGCCCCCGAGGACTTCGGTGGCCATGTGGGCACGGGCAGCGCGGCCAGCGTGGTGTCCGGGCGCATCTCGTACACGTTCGGCCTCGAGGGGCCGGCGATGACGGTGGACACGGCGTGTTCGTCGTCGCTGGTGGCGCTGCATCTCGCGGCGCAGGCGCTGCGCCAGGGCGAGTGCGACCTGGCGCTCGCCGGTGGTGTGTCGGTGATGTCGACACCGGGTGCCTTCGTCGAGTTCAGCCGCCAGCGCGGGCTGGCGCCCGACGGCCGGTGCAAGCCGTTCGCGGAGGGCGCGGATGGCACCGGCTGGTCCGAGGGTGTCGGCATGCTGCTCGTGGAGCGGCTGTCGGACGCGCGGAAGAACGGCCACCCGGTGCTGGCGGTGGTGCGAGGCAGCGCCATCAACCAGGACGGTGCGTCCAACGGTCTGACGGCGCCGAACGGCCCCTCGCAGCAGCGGGTCATCCGGCAGGCGCTGGCCAGCGCCGGACTGTCGGCCGCCGAGGTGGACGCGGTCGAGGCGCACGGCACCGGTACGACGCTGGGCGACCCGATCGAGGCGCAGGCTCTGCTCGCCACCTACGGCCAGGAGCGGCCGGAGGGCCACCCGCTGTGGCTGGGCGCCGTCAAGTCCAACCTCGGCCATACGCAGGCCGCGGCGGGCGTGGCCGGGGTCATCAAGATGGTGATGGCCATGCGTGCGGGCATGCTGCCGATGACGCTGCATGTGGATGAGCCGTCGCGGGAGGTGGACTGGTCGGCGGGCGAGGTGCGGCTGCTGACGGAGGCCACCGCGTGGCCGGAGACTGGCCGGCCGCGCCGGGCCGGTATCTCCTCGTTCGGACTGAGCGGGACCAACGCCCACACGATCATCGAGCAGGCTCCTGACCTGGAAGAGGCCGCGGCCTCGGAGGCGGTCGCGCCCGAGGCGCCGGTGTCGGCGGCCGTGGTGCCGTGGCTGGTTTCCGGGAAGAACCGGGAGGCGCTGCGGGCGCAGGCCGAGCGGCTGTACGGGCATGTGGCGGCCCGCGAAGACGTCGGTGTGCTCGACGTCGGGCACACCCTGGCGGCCAGGTCGGTGTTCGAGCACCGGGCCGTGCTGGTGGGTGAGGACCGCGAGACCCTGCTGCGTGGCCTGCAGGCTCTCGCGCAGGGCGGAATCGCCTCGGGAGCCGTCCAGGGACAGGCCGTAACCGGCGGAAAGTCGGCGTTCCTGTTCTCGGGTCAGGGTGCGCAGCGCCTGGGCATGGGGCGTGAGCTGTATGACGCCTTCCCGGTGTTCGCCCGCGCCTTGGACGAGGTGTGCGCACATCTCGATGTGATGCTGGATCGTCCGCTGCGTGAGGTGATCTTCGCGGCGGAGGGCAGCGCGGACGCCGAGCTGCTGGACCAGACGGCCTTCACTCAGCCCGCGCTCTTTGCCATCGAGGTGGCACTCTTCCGGTTGTTGGAGCACTGGGGTGTCACCCCGGATGTGGTGATCGGTCACTCCATCGGTGAGATCGCCGCCGCCCACGTGGCTGGGGTGTTCTCGCTGGAGGACGCGTGCACGCTGGTGGCCGCCCGTGGTCGCCTGATGCAGGCGCTGCCCGAGGGCGGGGCCATGGTCGCCATCGAGGCGTCCGAGGAAGAGATCGCCGGTTCGCTCGCCGGTCGTGAGGCCGAGGTGAGCATCGCCGCGGTCAACGGCCCGACGGCCGTGGTCATCGCGGGCGATGAGCCCGCGGCGCTGGAGATCGCGGGACAGTGGGCGGAGCAGGGTCGCAAGACCCGCCGCCTGCGGGTCAGCCACGCCTTCCACTCGCCGCGCATGGACGCGATGCTGGACGACTTCCGTGACGTCGTCACGGGCCTGTCCTTCCAGACACCGTCCATCGCCCTGGTCTCCAATGTGACGGGCGAGGCGGCGAGCCGCGACGAGGTGTGCACGCCGGAGTACTGGGTGCGCCACGTCCGGGAAGCGGTGCGGTTCGCGGACGGCATGCGGGCACTCACCGCCCAGGGCGTCACCAGGTTCCTGGAGGTAGGCCCCGACGGTGTGCTGTCCGCGATGGCGCGGGACTGCCTGACGGCGGACCAGACCGCGGCCACGGCCGTGGTGCCGGTGCTGCGCAAGGACCGTCCCGAGGCCCAGGCGCTGACCATGGCGCTGGCCGAACTCCACGTCCACGGAGCCTCGGTGGAGTGGGAGTCCGTGATCGCCGGGCGCGGTGCGCGGATGGTGGAGCTGCCGACGTACGCCTTCCAGCGCGAGCGGTTCTGGCCCGAGGTGTCCATCTCCCTGAACGGCTTGAACGCGTCGAGCGCCGTGGACTCGGTGGACGCGCGGTTCTGGGAAGCGGTCGAGCGCGAGGATCTCGAAGCGCTCGCCGAGACGCTCGACGTCGACGGCGAGACGCCGCTGAGCGCGGTGCTGCCCGCCCTGTCCACGTACCACCGCAACCGGCGTGACCAGTCCACGATCGACAACTGGCGCTACCGGGTGGCCTGGAAGCCGGTCTCGGACGTGGCCGATGGGTCGCTGTCGGGAACGTGGCTGGTAGTGGTACCGGCCTCCCGCGCCGAGGACGACCTGGTGACGGAGATCGTCTCCGGGCTCGAGCGGCATGGCGCGGGCGTGGTGTCGCTGGTGGCCGACGAGCGGGACCTCGACGCCGAGGCGCTGGGGGAGCGGCTGCGTGCGGCGACAGCCGACGCGCCCGCACTGAGCGGCGTGTTGTCCCTGCTCGCCCTGGACGAGGAGCTCTGCCCGGAGCACCCGGCGCTGTCGAACGGTCTCGCCCTGACGCTGACGTTGGTGCGGGCCATGGCGGACGCCGGAATCGAGGCTTCGCTGTGGTCCGGTACGCGGGGTGCCGTGTCGGTGGGCCGCTCCGAACGGCTCAGCCACCCGAAGCAGGCGATGGTGTGGGCGCTCGGCCGGGTGGCCGCGCTGGAGCTGCCGCAGCTGTGGGGTGGCCTGGTCGATCTGCCCGAGACGCTCGATGAGCGTGCGGTGGCGCGCCTGGCCGGTGTGCTGTCCGCCGAGGCCACCGAGGACCAGGTCGCGGTGCGCGGCTCGGGCGTGTTCGCACGCCGCCTGACGCGATCGGCCGCACCCGCTGCCGACGGCACGACATGGCGGGCGCGTGGCACGGTGCTGGTGACCGGTGGCACGGGTGCGCTGGGCGGGCAGGTGGCCCGCTGGCTGGTGCGCAACGGTGCCGAACACTTGGTGCTGACCAGCCGTCGTGGTCTCGAGGCGCCGGGCGCGCCCGAGCTGCGTGAGGAACTGGAGGCGCTGGGCGCCCGGGTGACCGTGGCGGCCTGTGACGTGGCCGACCGTGAGCAACTGGCCGCGGTGCTGGACGCCGTTCCGCGGGAGTATCCGCTGACGGCGGTCGTCCACGCGGCGGGCGCCAACGGAGTGGCGCCGCTGACGGAGACCGGGCTGGCCGACGCCGCCGCCGTGGTCTCCGGCAAGGTGGCCGGCGCCGTCAACCTGGACGAGCTGCTGGGCGACCGTGAGCTGGACGCGTTCGTGGTCTTCTCCTCGATCGCCGGTGTGTGGGGCAGCGGAGGCCAGGCCGCCTACGGTGCTGCCAACGCCTACCTGGACGCGCTGGTGGAGGACCGCCGTGCGCGGGGTCTCGCCGGTACGGCCGTGGCCTGGGGCCCCTGGGCCGAGGGCGGCATGGCGGCCGGAGACGAGGCCGACCAGCTGGCGCGTCGCGGTCTGCCCGCGATGGTGCCCGGCCTGGCGATCGCCGCGCTGCAGGGAGCGGTCGCGGGTGACGAGGGTCTGGTCACGGTCGCCGATGTGGACTGGGAGCGGTTCGCCCCCGCGTTCACGATCGGGCGGCCGAGCCCGCTCCTCGGGGATCTGCCCGAGGTCCAGCGGGCGCTGGCGAACGCCGAGAACGCCGAAGGCACCGGTACCGGTTCGGCACTGCGGGAGCGCCTGACGGGCCTCACCGAGGCCGAGATCGACCGGACTCTGCTCGACCTGGTGCGCGCCCACGCCGCGGCCGTCCTCGGCTTCGCGGGTGCGGAGGCGGTCGAGCCCGGCCGTGCGTTCAAGGAGCTGGGCTTCGACTCGCTCACGGCCGTTGAGTTCCGTAACCGGCTGAACGCGGAGACCGGACTGGTCCTGCCGGCCACGCTGGTCTTCGACTACCCGAGCGCCACGGTGCTGGCCGGCCATCTGCGTGCCGAGGTGCTCGGGACGCGGGACGCGGTGACCGCGCCGTCGGCGGTAATGGTCCCGGCCGACGACGACCCGATCGCGATCGTCGGAATGAGCTGCCGCTTCCCGGGCGGTGTGCGCAGCCCGGAAGAGCTCTGGAACCTCGTGGCGGCCGGTACGGACGCCATCATGGACTTCCCCTCCGACCGTGGCTGGGATGTCGAGGGGATGTACGACCCCGACCCGGAGCGGTCGGGCACGTTCTACGCCCGCGAGGGCGGGTTCCTCGACGGGGCGAGCGAGTTCGACGCGGCGTTCTTCGGGATCTCGCCGCGTGAGGCGCTCGCCATGGATCCGCAGCAGCGGCTGCTGCTGGAGACCTCCTGGGAGGCGTTCGAGCGGGCCGGTATCGACCCGGCGTCCGTGCGTGGCAGCCAGATCGGCGTCTACGTCGGAGCCGCGACCTCCGGTTACGGAGTGGGGCTGAACGAGATCCCCGAGGGGCTCGAAGGGCAGCTGCTGACCGGTAGCGCCACTTCGGTCGTCTCGGGCCGCATCTCCTACACCATGGGTCTGGAGGGACCCGCGCTGACGGTGGACACGGCGTGCTCGTCGTCGCTGGTCGCCCTGCACCAGGCCGCGCAGGCGGTGCGCCAGGGCGAGTGCTCCATGGCGCTCGCCGGTGGCGTCACCGTGATGACCAGCCCGGCCGCCTTCGTGGAGTTCAGCCGCCAGCGCGGCCTCGCCCCCGACGGCCGGTGCAAGCCGTTCGCGGACGCCGCGGACGGCACCGGCTGGTCCGAGGGCGTGGGCATGCTGCTCGTGGAGCGGCTGTCGGACGCCAAGCGCAACGGCCACCAGGTGCTGGCCATCGTGCGGGGCTCGGCGGTGAACCAGGACGGTGCGAGCAACGGTCTGACGGCGCCGAACGGCCCCTCGCAGCAGCGAGTGATCCGCCAGGCCCTCGCCAACGCCAGGCTGTCGTCGGCCGACGTCCAGGTGATCGAGGCACACGGCACCGGAACGACCCTGGGTGACCCGATCGAGGCGCAGGCGCTGCTGGCCACCTACGGCCAGGAGCGCCCGGAGGACCTGCCGCTCTGGCTGGGATCGATCAAGTCGAACATCGGTCACACCCAGGCCGCGGCCGGTGTCGCCGGTGTCATCAAGATGGTGATGGCCATGCGGCACGGTGTGTTGCCGCAGACGCTGCATGTGGACGAGCCCTCGCGTCAGGTGGACTGGTCGGCGGGCGAGGTGCGGCTGCTGACCGAGGCCGCCGCATGGCCCGAGACCGAGCAGCCGCGCCGGGCGGGTATCTCCGCCTTCGGTGTGAGCGGCACCAACGCGCACACCATCATCGAACAGGCCCCGGTCCAGGACGAGGCGGAGCCCGCCCCGGCCCCCGTTGACGACCACGGCATGACCCCCTGGGTGCTCTCCGCCCGGAGCCCGGAAGCCCTGTGTGCCCAGGCCGAGCGGCTGCGAGCCCACCTTTCCGAGGGGGCCGAGTCCGGTGTGCTGGACATCGCCGAATCGCTGGTCGCCACGCGATCGGTGTTCGAGCACCGTGCGGTGCTGCTGGGCACCGACCGTGAGGCGCTGCTGCGTGGCCTGGAGACCGTCGCCGCCGGGGACGACGCCCCCGGCATCGTCCAGGGGCAGGCGGCCAAGGCCGGAAAGACCGCGTTCCTGTTCACCGGCCAGGGTGCGCAGCGCCTGGGTATGGGCCGGGAGCTGTACGACGCCTTCCCGGTGTTCGCCCGTGCGCTGGACGAGGTGTGTGCGCGCCTGGATGTGGTGCTGGATCGTCCGCTCACCGAGGTGATGTTCGCGGCCGAGGGGAGCGCGGACGCCGAGCTGCTGGATCAGACGGCGTTCACCCAGCCGGCGCTGTTCGCCATCGAGGTGGCGTTGTTCCGGCTGTTGGAGCACTGGGGTGTCACCCCGGATGTGCTGATCGGCCACTCCATCGGCGAGATCGCCGCCGCCCACGTGGCCGGGGTGTTCTCGCTTGAGGACGCCTGCGCCCTGGTGGCCGCCCGCGGTCGACTGATGCAGGCGCTGCCCGAGGGCGGCGCGATGGTCGCCGTCGAGGCGTCGGAGAAGGAGATCGCCCGTTCGCTCGCCGGGCGTGAGGCCGAGCTGAGCATGGCCGCCGTCAACGGCCCGAACGCCGTGGTGATCGCCGGTGACGAGGAAGCGGCGCTGGAGATCGCCGCCCAGTGGGCGGAGCAGGGCCGCAAGACCCGCCGCCTGCGCGTCAGCCACGCCTTCCACTCCCCGCATATGGACGCGATGCTGGACGGCTTCCGCGCCGTCGCGGAGACGCTCACCTACCACGGCCCGTCCACCGCGTTCATCTCGAACGTCACGGGCGAGCAGGCCGGTGCCGAAGAGGTGTGCTCGCCGGAGTACTGGGTGCGGCACGTGCGCGAGACCGTCCGCTTCCTCAACGGGGTGCGGACCCTCGAAGCGCAGGGCGTCACCACCTACATCGAGGTGGGCCCCGACGGTGTGCTGTCCGCGATGGCCCAGGACTGCCTGACCGAACCGGTCGACGACATCGCGGCCGACGACACACCGGCCCCCCTGCTGGTCCCGGTGCTGCGCAAGGACCGTCCCGAGACGCAGGCGCTCGTCGCGGCTCTCGCCGAAACACACGTCCACGGCGAAACCGTCGACTGGCGGGCCTTCTTCGCCGGACGTGGCGCCCGCCGGGTGGACCTGCCCACCTACGCGTTCCAGTACCAGCGCTACTGGCTGGAGGCCGGCACCGCGGCGGGAGACGCCGCCGCCTTCGGCCTCGACCCCGCCGATCACCCGCTGCTGGGCGGAGCGGTCCCCGTCGCGGGCACCGACAGCCTGGTCTTCACCGGAACGCTCTCGCTGCACACCCAGCCCTGGCTGGCGGACCATGTCCTGCGCGGCGAGGCGGTCCTGGCCACCACGGCCCTCGTCGAACTGGCGATTCGCGCCGGTGACGAGGTCGGCCTCGGCCATGTGGAAGAGCTCGTCAGCCAGGCGCCGCTGGTCCTCCCCCGAGGGAGCGGAGTCCAGATTCAGCTCGTCCTCGGCGAGGAGGACGAGTTCGGCACCCGCTCGCTGGAGATGTACTCGCGAGTGGCCGAGCCGGCGGACGAGGACGAGGACGAGTGGATCTGCCACGCCAGCGGTGTGCTCGCCCCCGAGCCGGACGATCTCGCCACCGCCGAAGGAGCGGTGCGCTTCGCCTCCGCCGCATGGCCCCCGCCCGGCGCCGAGCGCGTCGAGGTGGACGGCCTGTACGAGATGCTCGCCGAAGGCGGCCTCGTCTACGGACCTTCCTTCCGTGGCCTGCGAGCGGTGTGGCAGCGCGATGACGAGGTGTTCGCCGAGATCAGCCTGGCCGAGGAGTCCGTTGCGGACGCCGAGCGGTTCGGACTGCACCCGGCCCTTCTGGACGCGGCGTTGCAGCCGCTCGGCCTCGGAGTGCTGGACGGCGTGGGGCGCGGCCGCATCCTGTTCAGCCTGGCCGGGGTGTCGCTGTACGCGGAAGGCGCCTCCGAGCTGCGTGTCCGGCTCGCCCGCACGGGCCCGGAGACCCTCTCCCTGGCCGCGGTCGACGGAGTCGGCGAGGCCGTGGTCTCCGCCGACACGCTGACGCTGCGCCAGGTCGCCACGGACCAGCCGGAGCTCCCGGCACCGAAGACGACCGAGACCCTGCCGGAGCCCGCCGTCTCGCCCGAGACGAGCGCCGACGCTCTGGTGGCCACCGAATCCCCCGTGGCCACCGAAACCCCTGCTGAGGAGACCACTGCCATGCCGCCTGCCCGTCGACGCAGGACCGCACGGCGCACCGCCCAGCGGGGCGGCCCGGAGGCCGGGCCGCTCGCATCGCTGAGGGAGCGCCTGGCCGGGCTCTCCGAGCCCGAGCAGGACCGCGTGCTGCTCGAGATAATCCGCACGCATGTCGCGGCGGTGCTCGGACACGACTCCGCCGACCAGGTCCAGGGCTCGCAGGCGTTCAAGGACCTCGGCTTCAGCTCGCTGACCGCCGTCGAGTTCCGCAACCGGGTGAGCAAGGCCATTGGCCTGCGCATCCCGGCGACCGCCGTGTTCGACTACCCGACCCCCGTCGAACTGGCGAAGTTCGCCCGTGCCGAGGTCCTCGGCTCGCTGACCGGGGCGCGGCAGCCGGCGCCGGTCGCGGTGGCGGACAGCGACGAGCCGATCGTGATCGTGGGGATGAGCTGCCGCTATCCCGGAGGGGTGGCCACCCCGGAGGATCTGTGGGACCTCGTCGCGCAGGGCCGGGACGGCATCTCGCCCTTCCCGACGGACCGCGGCTGGGACGTGGAGAACCTCTACGACCCGGACCCGGACGAGCCCGGCAAGTGCTACACGCAGGAAGGCGGCTTCCTGCACGGCGCCAGCCAGTTCGACCCGGCGTTCTTCGGGATCTCGCCGCGTGAGGCGATCGCGATGGACCCGCAGCACCGTCTGCTGCTGGAAACCTCGTGGGAGGCGCTGGAGCGCGCCGGTATCGACCCGCTCTCGGCGAAGGGCAGCCAGACCGGCGTCTTCGCGGGCGTGACCTACCAGGACTACGGCGGTGTCCTCGCCGGATCTCAGGAGGCCGTCGAGGGCCTCGTCGGCACCGGTGTCTCGCCGAGTGTGCTTTCGGGCCGTATCTCCTACACCATGGGCCTCGAGGGGCCCGCCATGACGGTGGACACCGCGTGCTCGTCGTCGCTGGTCGCCCTGCATCTCGCATGGCAGGCGCTGCGCCAGGGCGAGTGCTCGCTGGCGCTGGCCGGTGGTGTGACGGTGATGTCCACCCCGATGTCGCTGGTCGAGTTCAGCCGGCAGCGTGCGCTCGCCTCCGACGGACGCAGCAAGCCGTTCTCGGCCGCCGCGGACGGCGCGAGCTGGGCCGAAGGCGTCGGCATGCTCGTCCTCGAGCGGCTCTCGGATGCCCGCCGCAACGGACACCCGATCCTCGCCGTGGTGCGCGGTAGCGCGGTGAACCAGGACGGTGCGTCCAACGGTCTGACGGCGCCCAACGGCCCCTCGCAGCAGCGGGTCATCCGGCAGGCGCTGGCGAACGCCCGCCTGTCGGCCGCCGAGGTGGACGCGGTCGAGGCGCACGGCACGGGTACCTCGCTGGGCGACCCGATCGAGGCGCAGGCGCTGCTGGCCACCTACGGCCAGGAGCGTCCCGAGGGCCAGCCGCTGATGCTGGGCGCCATCAAGTCGAACATCGGCCACTCGCAGGCGGCCGCCGGTGTGGGCGGCGTCATCAAGATGGTGATGGCGATGCGTCACGGGGTGCTGCCGAAGACCCTGCACCTCGACGAGCCTTCGCCCCACGTGGACTGGACCGAGGGCGACGTCGAGCTGCTGGCCGAGGCCCAGCCGTGGCCGGAGACGGGACATCCGCGGCGCGCGGGTGTGTCGGCGTTCGGCATGAGCGGCACCAACGTGCACACCATCCTGGAGCAGGCTCCGGAGATCGAGGCGGCCGAGACCGCCGAGGTCGCCGAGGCCGAGGTTGCCGACGGCCCGGTGGCGTGGGTCGTGGCGGGCAAGAGCGGCGACGCGCTGCAGGCCCAGGCCGACGCGCTGCGGGAGTTCGTGGCCGAGCGCCCGGAGCTGCGGACTGCCGATGTGGCGCTCTCCCTGGCGACGACCAGGCCCGCGTTCCAGTACCGGGCCGCGGTGACCGGGACCAGCCGCGAGGAACTCCTCGAGCGCCTGGAGGCGGTGGCCCAGGGTGCGAAGGCACCGGGCGTGGTCCGCGCCAGCGCCGCCGAGGCAACTGGCCGTTCGGTGTTCGTGTTCCCCGGCCAGGGTGCGCAGTGGATGGGCATGGCGGTGGGGCTGCTCGAGAGCTCGCCGGTGTTCGCGGAGGCGATCGGCGAGTGTGAGTCGGCCCTGTCGGCTCATGTGGACTGGTCGTTGACGGATGTGCTGCGTGGTGCCGAGGGCGCTCCCGGTTTCGACCGGGTGGATGTCGTTCAGCCGGTGTTGTTCGCGGTGATGGTGTCGTTGGCGAAGTTGTGGCGTTCGGTGGGGATCGAGCCGGATGCCGTGATGGGTCACAGCCAGGGCGAGATCGCGGCGGCCTGTGTCGCGGGCGCGCTGTCGCTGGAGGACGCCGCGAAGGTGGTGACCTTGCGGTCGCAGGCGATCGCGGCGGGTCTTGCCGGTCGTGGTGGCATGGTGTCGGTCGGGTTGCCGGTCGACCAGGTCAAGGAGCGGATCGCCGCGTGGGACGGTGGAATATCCGTCGCCGCGGTCAACGGCCCCGGTTCCGTCGTGGTCTCCGGCGACCCGGGTGCGCTCGATGAGATGGTCGCCCAGCTCGAGGGCGAGGAGATTCGTGTTCGCCGGGTTCCGGTGGACTACGCCTCGCACTCGGCGCATGTGGAGGCGATCCACGAGGAGCTGCTGAAGGTCCTGGCGGACCTTGAACCGCGTACCTCCGAGGTGCCGTTCTACTCCACCGTGTCCGGTGAGCTGGTGGACGCCGCCGGTCTGGACGCCGAGTACTGGTACCGCAACTTGCGGCAGACCGTCGAACTGGAAGCCACCACCCGCACCCTGCTCGACAGCGGGCATGACGTGTTCATCGAGGTCAGCCCGCATCCCGTGCTGACCCTTCCGGTGCAGCAGACCGTGGAGGCCGCCGAGGCCCAGGCCGTGGTCGTCGGCACGCTGCGGCGCGACGAGGGCGGCCTGGAGCGATTCCTGACCTCGATCGCCGAACTTCATGTCAATGGGGTCGGTGTCGACTGGCGGAAGGTGTTCGGCGGACAGAGCGCCCGCCAGATCGACCTGCCCACCTACGCCTTCCAGCGGCAGCGGTACTGGCCGCAGCCGGCCGACGACGCCGGGTTCGGCAACGCCCCCGTCTCCGAGGCCGACGCGGTGGACGCCCGGTTCTGGGAGGCCGTCGAGCGTGAGGACCTCGAAGGACTTGCGCAGACGCTGGAGCTCGACGGGGAGGCGCCGCTGAGCGCGGTGCTGCCCGCCCTGTCGCAATACCGGCGAGGCAGGCGTGACCGCTCGACCGTCGACAACTGGCGCTACCGGATCAACTGGAAGCCCCTGATCGACCAGCCGTCGTCCGGCTCCGAGCAGGAGCAGGGCGCCCCGATCACCGGTACCTGGATGGTCGTCGTACCGCCGGTCGACACCGCCCGCGAACTGGCGGAGCGCATCGCGCGGGACGTGGAGCGCCACGGTGCCCGCATGGTGCGGGTCGACCTGGACGACTCGGAGCCGGAGCGGTCGTCGCTGACCGAACTCCTCCGGGACGCGGCCCCCCGCACGCCCTCCGCGGATGGCGCCGAGCAGGAGGGGACGCTCGCGATCGACGGAGTGCTCTCCCTGCTCGCGCTCGACGAGGAGGCACTCGCCGAACACCCGGGTGTTCCGCGGGGCTTCGCCGGCACCGTGACCCTGGTCCAGGCGCTGAGCGACATCGACATCGATGTGCCGCTCTGGCTCGCCACCACCGGAGCCGTGTCCGTGGGCCGCTCCGACCGGGTCGGCAGCGTCAAGCAGTCCCTGGTGTGGGGTCTGGGCCGAGTGGTCGGCCTGGAGTACGCACAGCGCTGGGGCGGTCTCGTCGACCTCCCCGAGTCGCCGGACGCGATCGACGACCGGGTGCTGAACCGTCTGGTCGGCCTGATCGGGCGCTCCGGTGACGAGGATCAGGTCGCGGTGCGCGCCTCCGGGATCTTCGGCCGTCGGCTCGTCCGGGCGCCCTTGGGCGACGCCCGGCCGGACCGTACCTGGGAGCCTCGCGGAAGCGTCCTGATCACCGGTGGTACCGGTGCCCTCGGTGGCCGCCTCGCCCGCTGGCTCGTCCAGGCCGGTGCCGAGCACCTGGTGCTGACCAGCCGCCGCGGCCCGGACGCCCCCGGCGCGGCCGAGCTGCGGGACGAGTTGACCGCTCTCGGCGCGCGGGTCACCGTCGCGGCCTGTGACGTCGCCGACCGTGACGCGTTGCGGGAGCTCCTCGACGGGCTGCCCGCGGAGTATCCGCTGACCGCGGTGGTGCACGCGGCCGGTGTGCTGGACGACGGCCTCATCGACACCCTCACCGTCCCCAGGGCGCAGGGTGTCTTCCGGCCCAAGGTGGACGCCGTGGTGAACCTCCATGAGCTGACCCAGGACCTGGACCTGTCCGCGTTCATCCTCTTCTCCTCCTACGCCGGAACCGTCGGTGGTGCCGGTCAGGGCAGCTACGCCGCCGCCAACGCCTTCCTCGACGCCCTGGCGCAGCAGCGCCGCACACAGGGCCTCGCGGCGACCTCGGTGGCATGGGGCGCCTGGGGCGGCGGTGGTCTGGTCGACGACGCCCTCGCGGCTCAGCTCAAGCGGCGCGGTATGCCGGCGCTGGAGCCCGTCCTCGCCGTCGACGCCCTTCAGCAGGTGCTCGATCACGACGAGGTCGACGTCACCGTCGCCGACGTGGACTGGGAGCGCTACGCCCCCGGATTCGCCGCGGCCCGGCCGCGTCCGCTGCTGAACGAACTGCCGGAGGTGCGGCAGGCCCTGGAGGCGGCGGAGGCCGAACTCGGCGCGTCGCTCACCGGGCTGGCCGAGCGCCTCGAAGGGCTGTCGGCCGTCGAACGCGAGGCGGAGGTGCTCGACCTCGTCAGGTCCCAGGCCGCCGAGGTGATCGGGTACCCGAGCGCCGACGCGGTGGAGCCCGACCGGGCCTTCAGGGACATCGGGTTCGACTCGCTGACCGCCGTGGAGCTGCGTAACGGCCTCAGCATGGCGGCCGGTGTGAACCTGCCGGTCACCGTGGCCTTCGACTACCCGACACCCACGGTGCTCGCCCGGTTCATCCTGGATGAGACGCAGGGCACCGCACCCGCGCCGGTGGACGACCTGCCGGTGGTGACGGGCACCGTCGTGGACGACGACCCGATCGCGATCGTGTCGATGAGCTGCCGCTTCCCCGGTGGGGTACGCACCCCCGAGGACCTGTGGCGGCTGGTCTCCGAGGGCAGCGATGCGATCAGCGCCTACCCGACCAACCGTGGCTGGGACCTCGACGACCTCTACGACCCGGACCCGGAGAACTCGGGCACCAGCTACTCGAGCGGCGGCGGCTTCGTCTATGACGCCGACGAGTTCGATCCGCAGTTCTTCGGGATCGCTCCGCGCGAGGCGCTGACCATCGACCCGCAGCAGCGGCTGCTGCTGGAGACCTCCTGGGAGGCGATCGAGCGGGCGGGCATCGACCCCATGTCGCTCAAGGGAAGCCGGACGGGCGTCTTCGCCGGAAGCAACGGCCAGGACTACATCGGTCTGCTGCTGACCGCCCCGGGCGGACCTGACGGCTACCTCGGAACGGGCAACGCGGCCAGCGTCGTATCGGGCCGTATCTCCTACACCTTCGGCCTCGAAGGACCGGCCGTCACGGTGGACACGGCGTGCTCGTCGTCGCTGGTGGCGCTGCACATGGCCGCGCAGTCGCTGCGCCAGGGCGAGTGCTCTCTCGCGCTGGCCGGCGGTGTCACGATCATGTCCAGCCCGGGATCGTTCGTGGACTTCAGCCGCCAGAAGGGGCTGTCGTCGGACGGGCGGTGCAAGGCGTTCGCCGCATCGGCGGACGGCACGGGCTGGTCGGAGGGCGTCGGCGTGCTGCTGCTCGAGCGGCTGTCGGACGCGCGGCGCAACGGTCACCCGGTGATGGCGATCGTGCGTGGCTCCGCGATCAACCAGGACGGTGCGTCCAACGGCATCACGGCGCCCAACGGCCCGTCGCAGCAGCGGGTCATCCGCCAGGCGCTGGCCAGCGCCGACCTCGCCGCCCACCAGGTGCAGGCGGTCGAGGCGCACGGCACCGGCACCAGGCTCGGCGACCCGATCGAGGCGCAGGCGCTGCTGGCCACCTACGGCCAGGGGCGGCCGGCGGACCAGCCGCTGTGGCTGGGCTCCATCAAGTCGAACCTCGGGCACACGCAGGCGGCCGCCGGTGTGGCCGGGATCATCAAGATGGTGATGGCCATGCGTGAGGGCGTGCTGCCGCAGACGCTCCATGTCGATGAGCCCACGCCGCATGTGGACTGGACGGCGGGCGAGGTCCGGCTGCTGACCGCGCCGACCGCGTGGCCGGCGAACGGCGAGCCGCGCCGGGCGGGCATCTCCTCGTTCGGCATCAGCGGCACCAATGCCCACACCATCATCGAGCAGGCCCCGGAGCCGGAGCCGGTGGAGCGGGTCCGTACGGACGACGCCCCCCAGGCCGACGCGGAAGCACTTCCCTGGACGGTCACCGGCAAGGGTGCCGAGGCGCTGCGCGCCCAGGCGAGGAACCTGCACGACTACGTGACGGCCCACCCCGAGCTCGACCTGAACGACGTGGGCCACTCGCTGGCGGCCACCCGGTCCGCCTTCGACCACCGCGCCGTGCTCCTGAGCGGCGACCGGGACGGGCTGCTGAGCGGTCTCGAGGCCATCGCCTCGGGTGCCACGACCCCCGGAGTCGTCCAGGGATCCGTGGGCACGGCCGGCAAGACGGCGTTCCTGTTCTCGGGTCAGGGTGCGCAGCGTCTGGGCATGGGACGGGAGCTGTACGACGCCTTCCCGGTGTTCGCCCGCGCCCTGGACGAGGTGTGCGCGTACCTCGATGTGCTGCTCGACCGGCCGTTGCAGGAGGTGATGTTCGCCGCCGAGGGCAGCGCGGATGCCGAGCTGCTGAACCAGACGGCGTTCACCCAGCCGGCGCTCTTCGCCATCGAGGTGGCGCTGTTCCGGCTGCTGGAGCACTGGGGCGTCACCGCGGATGTTCTGATCGGCCACTCGGTGGGCGAGGTCGCCGCGGCCCATGTGGCCGGGGTGCTCTCGTTGGAGGACGCGTGCGCGCTCATCGCGGCGCGCGGCCGTCTGATGCAGGCGCTGCCGGAGGGTGGCGCGATGGTGGCCATCCAGGCATCCGAGGAGGAGGTCGCGGCGTCGCTGGCCGGTCGTGAGACTGAGGTCAGCATGGCCGCGGTCAACGGCCCGACGGCCGTGGTCATCGCCGGTGATGAGGAAGCGGCACTGGAGATCGCCGAGCAGTGGGAGCAGGAGGGTCGCAAGACCCGTCGGCTGAAGGTCAGCCACGCCTTCCACTCGCCGCGCATGGACGCGATGCTGGACGACTTCCGTGACGTCGTCTCCGGCTTGTCCTTCCAGGCACCGTCGCTCTCCCTGGTCTCCAACCTCACGGGTGCGTCGGCGGGAGCCGCCGAGGTGTGCTCGCCGGAGTACTGGGTGCGGCACGTGCGGGAGGCGGTGCGCTTCGCGGACGGGGTACGCGCCCTGGAGAAGCTCGGGGTGACCTCGTTCCTGGAGGTGGGCCCCGACGGTGTGCTCACCGCGATGGCCCAGGACTGCCTGACGGCCGACGAGGGCGGAGACGCTCTCACCCTCGTCCCCGCGCTGCGCAAGAACCGCCCCGAGACCCAGTCGCTGACGACGGCGCTGGCCGAACTCCACGTCCACGGCACCACCGTGAACTGGTCGACGGCGTTCGCCGGACACGATGTGCGGCGGGTGGAACTGCCCACCTACGCCTTCCAGCGGCAGCGCTACTGGCCGAAGGCGCCCGGCCCGATGACCGGGGATGTCGCCTCCGCCGGGCTCAGCTCTCCCAACCACCCGCTGCTGGGTGCCGGAGTCGAGCTCGCGGGCAGCGACGGATTCCTGTTCACCAGCAGGCTGTCGGTGCAGAGCCAGCCGTGGCTCGCCGACCACGCGATCGGGGGCGCGGCGCTGTTCCCCGGGACCGGATTCCTCGAACTGGCCATCCGCGCCGCCGACCAGGTCGGCTGCGGCCGGGTCGAGGAGGTCACCCTGGCCACCCCGATGGTCCTGCCCGAGAACGAACCGGTCCAGGTGCAGCTCTGGGTGGGTGACACGGACGAGACGGGCTACCGCTCGCTCAGCCTGTACTCCCGCCCGGCCGACGCGTCCTCGGACGAGCCGTGGACGCAGCACGCGGCCGGTGCGCTGGCCCCGGCCGGTCCCGAGCCGTCGTTCGACCTGAGCGCATGGCCCCCGGCGGACGCCGAAGCCCTGGACATCAGCGACTTCTACGAGCGCTTCGCGGCCACCGGCTTCGCCTACGGCCCGGTGTTCCAGGGCCTGCGGGCCGCCTGGCGCTCCGGCGACGACGTCTACGTCGAGGTCGGTCTCGGTGAGAAGCACGCGTCGGACGCGGCCGACTTCGGCCTCCACCCCGCCCTGCTGGACGCCGCCGTGCAGGCGGTGACCTTCGTGGCCCTGGAGGACGTCGGCCTCTCCCGGCTCCCGTTCTCCTGGAGTGGAGTGTCGCTCCACGCCGGTGGCGCCTCCACCCTTCGGGTGCGGCTCACCCAGCTCGGACCGGATTCCATCTCCCTCGCGGTGGCCGACGGAACCGGCCGCCCCGTGGCGTCGATCGAATCCCTCGTGCTGCGCCCGGTGTCCGTGGAACACATCGACGCGGCCAGGACAGCGGCGTTCCGCGACTCGCTGTTCACGCTGGACTGGACCCCCGTCCCGGCCATCGCTCCGGCCGAGGTGGCAACGGCACAGTGGGCCGTGGTGGGCACCGACCCCTACGGACTGGCCGCCGGTGAGATCGCCGGGGCCGAGGTGACCGCCTACGCCGATCTCGAGGCGCTGGGCGCCGCGATCGACGGTGGCGCCGCTGCCCCGGAGGCCGTGCTGGTGTCCTACGCACCCGGTCTCGACGACCCGGCGGCGCAGGGCAAGCCCAAGAGCAAGGCGAAGGGCAGGGCCAAGGGCAAGAGCAAGGCCAAGCAGGGCCTGGAGCCCGCGGGCGCCATCCACGCGGTGACGCACCACACGCTGGGCTTGATCCAGGGCTGGCTCGGCGATCGCCGGTTCGCCTCCTCCCGACTGGTCTTCGTGACCTCGGGCGCCATGGCGCCCGAAGACCGCGACGAGACCCCGGACATGATCCACGCCCCCCTCTGGGGCATGGTGCGGTCCGCGCAGTCGGAGAACCCGAACTGCTTCGTCCTGGTGGACCTGGACCCGCAGGAGCCCGCCGAGGCATCCAAGGCGGCACTGCCCACGGTGCTCGCCGGCGACGAGCCGCAGGCCGTGGTCCGCGAGGGCACGGTGCTCGGTCAGCGCATGGCCCGGGTCTCCTCGGGCACCGCGCTGCTGCCGCCCGCGGGAGTGCGCGAATGGCGGCTGGACATGCACGCCAAGGGAACCCTGGAGAATCTGGCGCTGCTGCCCTGCCCCGATGCCACCGGAGCCCTGGGCGAGAACGAGATCAGGGTCGCGATGCGCGCGGCGGGTATGAACTTCCGCGATGTGCTCAACGCCCTGGGGATGTACCCCGGGGAGGCCGGGCCGCTCGGTGGCGAGGGCGCCGGCATCGTGACCGAGGTCGGCCCCGGAGTGACGAACCTGGTGCCCGGCGACCGGGTGATGGGCATCTTCAGCGGGTCGTTCGGCCCGGTCGCCATCACCGACCGGCGTGTCGTCGCCCGGGTCCCGGAGGACTGGACGTTCGAGCAGGCGGCCTCCACGCCCATCGTGTTCCTGACGGCCTATTACGCCATGGTGGACCTGGGCGGTCTCCAGGCCGGCCAGTCGGTGCTGGTGCATTCGGCGGCCGGTGGTGTGGGCATGGCCACGCTGCAGTTGGCGCGGCACCTCGGCGCCGAGGTCTTCGGTACGGCGAGTGAGGGCAAGTGGGACACTCTGCGGTCGCTGGGTCTGGACGACGAGCACATCGCGTCGTCGCGGACGCTGGACTTCGAGAAGCGCTTCCTCGATGTGACCGGCGGGCGCGGCATGGACGTGGTGCTCGACTCGCTGGCCCGGGAGTTCGTGGACGCGGGTCTGCGCCTGCTGCCGAGCGGCGGACGGTTCCTGGAGATGGGCAAGACCGACATCAGGGTGCCGGAGGAGGTGGCCGCCGAGTACAGCGGAGTCTCGTACCACGCGTTCGACCTCCTCGACGCCGGAGCCGACCGCATCGACGAGATGTGGGGCGACCTGATCTCGCTGTTCGAGGGCGGGGTGCTGCGGCCGCTGCCGGTGCGCACTTGGGATGTGCGCAGGGCGCCCGAGGCTTTCCGCTTCATCAGCCAGGCCCGGCATACCGGCAAGGTGGCGCTGACCATCCCGAGGACGCTGGACGGTCCGGGGACGGTGCTGATCACGGGTGGTACGGGTGGTCTGGGCGCGCTGTTGGCCCGTCATCTGGTGGTGGAGCACAAGGTTGAGCGTCTGGTGCTGACGAGTCGTCGTGGCGTGGAGGCGCCGGGTGCGGCGGAGTTGGTGGCGGAGCTGGCCGGGCTGGGTGCCAAGGCGGAGGTCGTGGCGTGCGATGTCGCCGACCGGGCGTCGGTGGAGAGCCTGCTGGCGGGTATCGGGTCGGAGCATCCGCTGTCGGCCGTGGTGCACGCGGCGGGTGTGCTGGATGACGGTGTGGTGGAGTCGCTGACGCCGGAGCGGGTGGACAAGGTGTTGCGTCCGAAGGTGGATGCCGCGCTGCACCTGCACGAGCTGACCCGCGACCTCGACCTCTCGGCCTTCATCCTGTTCTCCTCGGTCTCCGGTACCTTCGGCGGCGCCGGCCAGGCCAACTACGCGGCGGGCAACGCCTTCATGGACGCCCTGGCCCAGCACCGCAGGGCCGCCGGGCTCCCGGCCGCCTCGCTCGTCTGGGGGCCGTGGACGCAGGACGGCGGCATGACCACCGAACTGGCCGACGCCGACGTCACCCGGATGACCAGGACCGGCATGGTCGCCCTCACCCCCGAGGCCGGACTCGCGCTGTTCGACGCGACCCGCGATCTCGACGGTGCCGTCCTGGTGCCCATGACGATGGACATGTCCTCGCTGGGCGAGCCGGTACCCGCGCTCCTGCGCGGACTGGTGCGGGCCCCCGCGCGCAGGACCGCGGAGGCGGGCGCCGCGAGCACCACGGCCGACCCGGCCGCCGAGCTCAAGCAGCACCTGGCCGGGAAGTCCGAGACGGAGCGCGAGCGCATCCTGGTGGACCTGGTGTGCGAACAGGTGGCCGTCGTCCTGGGCTACGCGTCGGGACAGGCGATCGAGCCGGGACACGCGTTCAAGGACCTCGGCTTCGACTCCCTGTCGGCCGTCGAACTGCGCAACCGTCTCAACGCGATCACCGGAACACGGCTGCCGGCGACCCTGGTGTTCGACTACCCGACCCCGGCGGTGCTCGCACGGTTCCTGCGCGAGGAGGTCACCCCCGCCGACGGGCCCGCGACCGCGCCCGTCTTCGGAGAACTCGACCGGCTGGAATCCACCCTGTCGGGGCTCGACTCCGACGACAGCGAGACGCACGCCAAGGTCATGGAGCGACTCCAGGGCCTGGTGGCGAAGTGGTCCGCCGGCGGCACCGGGCCGGTGTCCGGCACCGCGCCGGCGCTGGACGACGACGCGGACGACGACAGCGAGATCGAATCGGCGACCGCCGACGAAATCTTCAAGCTCATCGATGACGAATTCGGAACGTCCTGACGTGGCGAGCAGAAATTCACAGACGGTTTCAAGGGGCTGGCGATAGTGGCGGAAGACGAAAAACTCCTTGACTACCTCAAGAAGGTGACGGCAGACCTGCGTCAGGCTCGTCGGCAACTTCGACAGGTGGAGGAGCGGGACCGGGAGCCCATCGCCATCGTGGCGATGAGCTGCCGGTACCCCGGGGGCGTGAAGACGCCGGAGGAGCTGTGGCGGCTCGTCGCCGAGGGCGGCGATGCCATCACCGAGTTCCCTCCGGACCGGGGCTGGGACGTCGATGGCTTCTTCGACCCGGACTCGGAGCGATCCGGCACCTTCTCCGTCCGTGAGGGCGGATTCCTGGAAACCCCCGGCGACTTCGACCCCGGCTTCTTCTCCATGAGCCCGCGGGAGGCGCTCGCCACCGACCCCCAGCAGCGGCTGCTGCTGGAAACCGCCTGGGAGGCGTTCGAGCGCGCCGGAATCGACCCGGCGTCGGTGCGGGGCAGCCAGGCCGGTGTGTTCGTCGGCGCCTCGCCCTCCGGCTACGGCGCCGGAGTGAGCGAGATGCCCCCGGACGTGGAGGGGCTGATGCTCGCGGGCAACGCCACCTCCGTGGTCTCCGGGCGGGTGGCCTACACCCTGGGCCTCGAGGGGCCCGCCGTCACGGTGGACACCGCCTGTTCGTCGTCGCTGGTGGCCCTGCACTGGGCCTGCCAGGCGCTCCGTCAGGAGGAGTGCTCACTGGCCCTCGCGGGCGGCGTGGCCGTCATGTTCACCCCCAGCATGTTCGTCGAGTTCAGCCGCCAGGGCGGGCTGGCCCCCGACGGACGGTGCAAGGCGTTCGGCGCGGGCGCCGACGGCACGGGCTGGGCGGAGGGCGTGGGCCTGCTCCTCCTGGAGCGGCTCTCGGACGCCCGGCGCAACGGACACCCGGTGCTGGCCGTCATCCGGGGCTCGGCCATCAACCAGGACGGCGCGAGCAACGGGCTCACGGCGCCCAACGGCCCCTCGCAGCGGCGGGTGATCCGCCAGGCGCTGAGCAACGCGGGCCTGACACCGGTCGATGTGGACGCGGTGGAGGCGCACGGTACGGGTACGTCGCTGGGCGACCCGATCGAGGCGCAGGCGCTGATGGCCACCTACGGCAAGGACCGGCCGGAGGACAAGCCGCTGTGGCTGGGCTCGCTGAAGTCCAACATCGGCCACTCCCAGGCCGCCGCCGGTGTCGGTGGGGTCATCAAGATGGTGATGGCCATACGGAACGGCGTCCTGCCCAAGACACTCCACGCGGATGAGCCGTCCAGCCAGGTGGACTGGTCGGAGGGCGATATCCGGCTGCTGAACGAGTCCACCCCCTGGCCCGAGTCGGAGCAGCCCCGGCGGGCGGGCGTGTCCTCGTTCGGCATCAGCGGGACGAACGCGCACGCGATCCTGGAGCAGGCCCCGGAGGCCGAGGCGGCTCAGGAGGCCGAGGCCGAGGTCGCCGATGGCCCGGTGGCCTGGGTGGTGTCCGGCCGTAGCGCGGCCGGCCTGCGGGCCCAGGCGGGCAGCCTGCGGAAGTTCGTGGCCGAGCGCCCGGAGCTGGGCGCCGCCGATGTGGCGCTTTCGCTGGTGGCGTCCCGGTCGGTGTTCGAGCACCGTGGGGTGGTGACGGGGGCTGACCGTGAAGAGCTCCTGGAGCGGCTGGGCGCGCTGGCCGGGGACGAGATCGCCTCGGGTGTGACGCGTGGTGTGGCGGACGTGCGCGGCCGCTCGGTGTTCGTGTTCCCCGGCCAGGGGGCGCAGTGGGTCGGCATGACCGTGGGGCTGCTGGAGTCCTCGCCGGTCTTCGCGGAGGCGATCGGCGAGTGTGAGACGGCCCTGTCCGCTTACGTGGACTGGTCGCTGACGGATGTACTGCGCGGGGTTGACGGTGCCCCCGGTTTTGACCGGGTGGATGTGGTGCAGCCGGTGCTGTTCGCGGTGATGGTGTCGCTGGCGAAGCTGTGGCGTTCGGTGGGTGTCGAGCCCGATGCCGTGATGGGTCACAGCCAGGGCGAGATCGCGGCGGCGTGTGTGGCGGGTGCGTTGTCGCTTGAGGATGCCGCGAAGGTGGTCACCCTGCGGTCGCAGGCGATCGCGGTGGGTCTTGCGGGTCGTGGTGGCATGGTGTCGGTCGGCCTGTCGGCGGATGCGGCCAAGGAGCGTATTGCCGCCTGGGACGGTGCGATTTCCGTCGCGGCGGTCAACGGTCCCGGCTCGGTCGTGGTGTCGGGTGACCCGGGTGCGCTGGATGAGATGGTGGCCCAGCTTGAGGGCGAGGAGATCCGGGTCCGCCGGGTCCCGGTGGACTACGCCTCGCACTCCGCACACGTGGAGGCGATTCACGAGGAGCTGCTGAAGGTCCTGGCGGACCTTCAGCCGCGTTCGTCCGAGGTGCCGTTCTACTCGACGGTGACCGGTGAGCTGGTGGACACCGCCGGTCTGGACGCGGAGTACTGGTACCGCAACCTCCGCCAGACCGTCGAGCTGGAAGCCACCACCCGCGCACTCCTCGGCAAGGGACACACCACCTTCATCGAGGTGAGCCCGCACCCCGTGCTCGCCCTTCCCGTTCAGCAGACCGTCGAGGCCGCCGAGGCCCAGGCCGTGGTCGTGGGCACGCTGCGGCGTGACGAGGGTGGCCTGGAGCGGTTCCTGACCTCCGCCGCCGAGGTGTTCGCGCGCGGCAAGAAGGTCGACTGGCTCACCACCCTGGAGGGCCGTGGCGCCCGCCGTGTCGAGCTGCCGACCTACGCCTTCCAGCGCGAGCGCTACTGGCTGGACGGCTTCGGCCTGCCGCCCAGTGGAAGCGTGGCCGATGCCACCGGCTCCGTCGACGCGCGGTTCTGGGACGTGGTGGAGCGCCAGGACCTGGAGTCGCTGGCGGGGACGCTGGCCGTCGACAGTGAGGCGCCGCTGAGCGCGGTGCTGCCCGCCCTCTCCGCGTATCACCGCAACAACCGCGACCAGTCCACGATCGACGGCTGGCGCTATCGGGTGTCGTGGAAGCCGTTCTCCGACGTCGCCGACGGCTCGCTGTCGGGGACGTGGCTGGTGGTGGTTCCGGCATCCCGCGCCGAGGACGAACTGGTCTCCAACGTTGTCGCCGGGCTCGAGCGGCATGGCGCGGGCGTGGTCCCGGTCACGGTGGACGAGCGGGACCTCGACGCGGACGCGCTGGCGGAGCGGCTGCGCGAGGTGGCCGCGGAGACGCCCGAGCTGGGCGGTGTGCTGTCGCTGCTCGCCCTGGACGAGGAGCCCTGCCCGGGGTACCCGGCGCTGTCGGGCGGCTATGCGCTGACCCTGGTGCTGGTGCAGGCCATGGTCGAGGCCGAGATCCCGGCCCGGTTGTGGTGCGGTACGCGGGGCGCCGTGTCGGTGGGGCGTTCGGACCGGCTCACCAGCCCGGCACAGGCGATGGTCTGGGCGCTGGGCCGGGTGGCCGGGCTGGAGCTGGCACCGCTGTGGGGCGGTCTGGTGGATCTGCCCGAGTCGCTGGATGAGCGCGGTGCGGAGCGGCTGGCCGGTGTGCTGTCCGTCGAGGGCGGCGAGGACCAGGTCGCGGTGCGCGGCTCCGGTGTCTTCGCACGCCGTCTGGTGCGGTCGGCCGCGGCCGACGGCGACGGAACGACGTGGCGGGCGCGTGGCACGGTGCTGGTGACCGGCGGCACGGGCGGGCTCGGCGGCCAGGTGGCCCGCTGGCTGGTCCGTAGCGGTGCCGAGCACCTGGTGCTGACCAGCCGCCGCGGCCTCGAGGCCGAAGGCGCCGCCGAGTTGAAGGCGGAGCTGGAGGGCATGGGCGCCGAGGTGACGGTGGCCGCGTGCGACGCGGCGGACCGCGACGCGCTCGCCGCCGTCCTGGACGCCGTGCCGGAGCACCAGCCGCTCACCGGAGTGGTGCACGCGGCGGGCGTCACGATCGCGGCCTCCCTGCTGGAGACGGAGCTCGCGGACGCGGCGAGGGTGGTATCGGGCAAGGTGGCGGGCGCCGTCAACCTGGATGAGCTGCTCGGCGACCGTGAGCTCGACGCGTTCGTGGTCTTCTCGTCCATCTCCGGTATCTGGGGCGGCGGCAGCCAGGGCGTCTACGGTTCCGGAAACGCCTTCCTGGACGCGCTGGTGGAGCAGCGCCGTGCGCGGGGTCTCGCGGGCACCGCCGTCTCCTGGGGCCCGTGGGCCGAGGGCGGCATGGCGACCCGGGACGACGCGGGGGAGCAGCTGGCACGGCGCGGACTGCCCGCGATGGCACCCGAGTTGGCGATCGCCGCTCTGGAACGCGCGGTGGCCGGGGACGACGGTGTGGTGACGGTCGTGGACGTGGACTGGGAGCGGTTCGCGCCCTCGTTCACCGCGGTCCGGCCCAGCCCGTTCCTGAGCGACCTCGACGAGGTCCAGGCGCTGGAAACGAAGAGCGACGGTGGCGAGAGCGCCGACACCGCCGGGGCGCAGCTGCGTGAGCGGCTGAAGCCGCTCACCGAGGGCGAGCGGGACCGGGCACTGCTCGATCTGGTGCGCAAGCACGCCGCCTCCGTGCTCGGCTACGCCTCCGCGGAGATGGTCGAGCCGAACCGGGCCTTCCGTGATCTGGGCTTCGACTCGCTGACCGCGGTCGACCTGCGCAACCGGCTGACCGCCGAGACCGGTCTCAGCCTTCCCGCCACGCTGGTCTTCGACTACCCCAGCGCCTCGACGCTCGCGGCGCATCTGCGCACCGAGGTGCTCGGCACATCGTCCCTGGCGCTCACCGCCGGGTCCGGTGCCCCCGCCGGGTCCGGCGCGGACGACGAACCCATCGCGATCGTCTCCATGAGCTGCCGCTTCCCCGGTGGGGTGCGGAGCCCGGAGGACTTGTGGCAGTTGGTCGAGGGCGGCGGTGACGCCATCTCGTCGTTCCCGTCCGACCGCGGCTGGGACCTGTCGGGCATGTACGACCCGGACCCGGACCGGCCGGGCACGTTCTACGCCCGGGAAGGCGGATTCCTCTACGACGTGGGCGAGTTCGACCCCGGCTTCTTCGGGATCTCGCCCCGTGAGGCGCTGGCGACCGACCCGCAGCAGCGGCTGCTGCTGGAGACCTCCTGGGAGGCGTTCGAGCGGGCGGGCATCAACCCCACGACCGTGCGGGGCAGCCAGGTCGGCGTGTTCGTCGGCTTCTCGGGCTCCGGATACGGCACCAACCTCACGACGGTGCCCGAGGACGTCGAGGGCCATCTGCTGACGGGCAACGCCGGCAGCGTCGTCTCCGGCCGCCTCGCCTACACCTACGGCCTGGAGGGCCCCGCCGTCACGGTGGACACGGCCTGCTCGTCGTCGCTGGTGGCCCTGCATCTGGCCGCCCAGTCGCTGCGCCAGGGCGAATGCTCCATGGCGCTGGTCGGCGGCGTGACGGTGATGGCGACCCCGATGGCGTTCGTCGAGTTCAGCCGTCAGGGCGGGCTCGCGCCCGATGGCCGCTGCAAGCCGTTCGCGGCCGCGGCGGACGGTACGGGCTGGTCCGAGGGCGCCAACGTGCTGCTCGTGGAGCGGCTGTCGGACGCCCGGCGCAACGGTCACCAGGTGCTGGGCATCGTGCGGGGCTCCGCCGTGAACCAGGACGGTGCGAGCAACGGCCTGACGGCGCCCAACGGCCCGTCCCAGCAGCGGGTGATCCGTCAGGCGCTGGCCAACGCCGGGGTGTCGGCCGCCGAGGTGGACGCGGTCGAGGCCCACGGCACCGGTACGTCGCTGGGTGACCCGATCGAGGCACAGGCGCTGCTGGCCACCTACGGCAAGGAGCGGCCGGAGGGCCGCCCGCTGTGGCTGGGCGCGCTGAAGTCGAACATCGGTCACACTCAGGCCGCGTCCGGACTCGCCGGCGTCATCAAGATGGTCATGGCGATGCGGCACGGCGTGCTGCCGAAGACGCTGCACGTGGACGAGCCGTCGCCGCAGGTGGACTGGTCGGCGGGTGAGGTGCGGCTGCTGACCGAGGCCACCGCGTGGCCGGAGACGGGACAGCCGCGCCGGGCCGGCATCTCCGCGTTCGGCGTCAGCGGCACCAATGTGCACACCATCATCGAGCAGGCCCCGTCGGACGCCGATGACGCGCGACCGGCCGACGAGACGGTTCCCGACGACCGCGGCGAGGCTCCCTGGACGCTCTCCGCCCGGAGCGCGGACGGGCTGCGCGCCCAGGCGCGGCGGCTGCGGGCACATCTGACCGCACGGCCGGAGCTGAGCCTGAAGGACGTGGGCTACTCCCTTGTCGCCACCCGGTCGGTGTTCGAACACCGTGCCGTGCTGACGGGCACGGGCCGCGCGGAGCTGCTGCGCGGGCTCGAAGCCGTCGCCACCGGCGAGGAGGTTCCGGGGGTCGTGCGCTCGGTCGCCACTCCCACGGGCATCACGGCGTTCCTGTTCTCGGGCCAGGGCGCGCAGCGCCTCGGCATGGGCCGGGAGCTGTACGAGGCGTTCCCGGTGTTCGCCCGTGCGCTGGACGAGGTGTGCGCGCACCTGGACATGCTGCTGGATCGTCCGCTGCGGGATGTGATGTTCGCGGCGGAGGGCAGTGCGGACGCCGAACTGCTGGATCAGACGGCGTTCACCCAGCCCGCGCTGTTCGCCATCGAGGTGGCGTTGTTCCGGTTGCTGTCCGCGTGGGGTGTCACCCCGGATGTGGTGATCGGTCACTCCATCGGTGAGATCGCCGCCGCGCATGTGGCCGGGGTGTTCTCCCTGGAGGACGCCTGCACGCTGGTGGCCGCCCGTGGCCGCCTGATGCAGGCCCTTCCCGAGGGCGGCGCGATGGTCGCCATCGAGGCGTCCGAGGAAGAGCTCGCCGCGTCGCTCGCCGGTCGTGAGGCCGAGGTGAGCATCGCGGCCATCAACAGCCCGACCTCTGTCGTCATCGCCGGTGACGAGGAAGCGGCGATGGAGATCGCCGGACAGTGGGCGGAGCAGGGCCGTAAGACCCGTCAACTGCGGGTCAGCCACGCGTTCCACTCGCCCCGTATGGACGCGATGCTGGACGACTTCCGCAAGGTCGTCGAGGGGCTGTCGTTCGCCCCGCCCTCGATCGCGCTGGTCTCCAACGTGTCGGGCAAGTCGGCGGGTGCCGATGAGGTGTGCTCGCCGGAGTACTGGGTGCGGCACGTCCGGGAGTCGGTGCGCTTCCTGGACGGGATGCGCTCCCTCGAAACCGCGGGTGTGACCAGGTTCTTCGAGGTGGGCCCCGACGGCGTGCTTTCGGCGATGGCGCGCGAATGCCTGACGGCGGAGGAGGTTTCGGCTCCCGTCGTGGTGCCGGCGCTGCGCAAGGACCGCCCCGAGGCCCAGTCGCTGACCACGGCGCTGGCCGAACTTAATGTCCACGGCGTCACCGTCGAGTGGGAGGTCATGTTCGCCGGGCAGGACGTCCGGCGGGTCGAGCTGCCGACGTACGCGTTCCAGCGGCAGCGCTACTGGCTGGAGAACCCCGAGAGCGATGCCTCCGCCGCCCCCGCCTCCGTGGACTCGGTCGACGCCCGGTTCTGGGACGCGGTCGAGCGTGAGGACCTCGAGGCGCTGACCACCGCGCTGCACGTGGACGGAGACGCCTCGCTGACCGAGGTGCTGCCCGCCCTGTCGTCCTACCGCAAGGGCCATCGTGAGCGCTCCACGGTCGACGGCTGGCGCTACGAGATCGCGTGGACCCCGGTGTCCGAGCTCTCGGAGGGGGCGCTGACCGGGACCTGGATGATCATGGTTCCCCCGTCGCACGCCGACGACGAGCTGGTCACCTCAGCGGTGAACACGCTTGAGCGGCAGGGCGCGGAGGTGGCGCGGATCGTGCTCGACGGTGCCGTGGACATCGATCGCGCGGCGGTCGCCGAGCGGTTGCGCACGGCGGCCGAGGGCGCGTCGGACGGGGCCGTCAGCGGGGTGCTCTCTCTGCTGGCCCTGGACGAGAACCCCAGCCCCGACCACGCGGTTGTGCCGCGAGGACTCGCGCTGAACCTCATTGCCTTGCAGGCACTCGTGGACGCCGGTGTCGAGGCCCCGTTGTGGGTGGCCACGCGAGGTGCCGTGTCGGTGACCGGCTCCGACACCCTGCGCAGCGCCGCCCAGGCGCAGATGTGGGGCCTCGGCCGGGTCGCCGGTCTGGAGCACCCCCGGCTCTGGGGCGGTCTGGTCGACCTTCCGGAGACGCTGGACGAGCGGGCCGCGGACCGGCTGGCCGGTGTGCTGGGCGGCGGCGCGGGCGAGTTCGAGGACCAGGTGGCCGTGCGCACGTCCGGCGTGTTCACCCGGCGCCTGGTGCGGGCCGCTGCGCCGCAGACCTCGGCTCAGCCGTGGAGTGCGCGGGGCTCGGTGCTGGTGACCGGTGGCACCGGGGGAGTGGGCAGCCAGGTGGCCCGGTGGCTGGCGCGCGCCGGTGCCGAGCATCTGGTGCTGACCAGCCGCCGTGGCCTGGAGGCCGACGGGGCCGCCGAACTGCGTGACGAGCTCGTCGAGTTGGGCGCCGAGGTGACCGTCGCGGCATGCGACGCCGCCGACCGCGACGCCCTCGCCGCCGTACTGGCCGCCATCCCGGACCGGTACCCGCTGAACGCGGTCGTGCACGCGGCGGGTGTCCTGGACGACGGTGTCCTGGACTCGATGTCGGTGGAGCGGGTCGCGGGCGTGCTGCGTCCCAAGGTGGACGGGGCCCGCAATCTGCACGAGCTGACCGAGGGCCTCGACCTGTCCGCGTTCGTGCTGTTCTCCTCGCTCGCCGGAGCCATCGGCGGCGCCGGGCAGGGCAGTTACGCGGCGGCCAACGCCTACCTCGACGCCCTGGCGCAGCAGCGCCGGGCCCAGGGACTGGCGGCCACCTCGGTCGCCTGGGGCCCGTGGGCCGAGGGCGGCATGGCGGTCGACGGGGCGCTGGAGGAGCGGCTGCGGCGCGGCGGTATGGCCGCGATGACCCCGGAGCTGGCGGTCAAGGCCCTCCAGCAGGCCCTCGACCTGCGGGAGACGCACCTGGCCATCGCCGACCTCGACTGGGAGCGATTCGTACCCTCCTACGTCGCCGTTCGGGGCAGCCGACTGCTGGACGAGGTGCCCGAGGCGCGCCGGATCCTGGAAGCCGCGATCAGCGGTGGCACCGCGGCGCAGTTCGAGACCGGTGGCTCCGAACTGCGTGAGCGGCTCGCCGGAATGTCGGAGGCGGAGCAGGAACGAGCGCTGCTCGACCTGGTCACCACGCAGGTGGCGATGGTGCTGGGCTTCCCGTCGGTGGAGTTGGTCGAGTCCGAGCGGGCCTTCCGGGAACTCGGCTTCGACTCGCTGACCGCCGTCGAACTGCGCAACCGGCTGGACGCGGCGACGGGCCTGCGCCTGCCCGCGACGATCGTCTTCGACCACCCGACGCCCGTGGCGCTCGCCCGCCGCCTGCGTACCGACGTCGTCGAGGACGGGATCTCGGCGGCCGCACCGATCCTCGGCGAGCTGGACCGGATCGAAGCGGCGATGGCCACGATCTCCGCCGACGACGTGGACCGGCCGAGGATCACGACGCGCTTGCAGACGCTCCTTCTGAAGTGGGGAGAGGCGGAGCAGGATTCCAGCAATTCGGGCAAGAAGGCGGTTTCGGACAAGATTCAGTCGGCGACGTCGGACGAGATGTTCGACTTCATCGACAAGGAGCTTGGGATCTCCTGAGCTGGCGCGGTCGGTTCCCGAGGGTCGTTCCTTACTACTTCCATGGGTGACATAACAATGAACGAAGAGAAGCTTCTCGACTATCTCAAGCGGGTGACCGCGGATCTCCAGCAGACTCGCCAGCGCCTGCTCGAGGCCGAGTCAGCGGACCAGGAACCGATCGCGATCGTCGCCATGAGCTGCCGGTTCCCCGGAGGGGTGAACTCTCCGGAGGACCTGTGGCGCTTGGTGGCGGAGGGCACCGACGCGATTTCGGAATTCCCCATGGACCGTGGTTGGGACATCGACGCCCTCTACGACGAGGACCCGGACCGTCCCGGTACCAGCTATACGACCGAGGGCGGCTTCCTGGAGAACGCCGACCAGTTCGATCCGGCGTTCTTCGGGATCTCGCCGCGCGAGGCGCTGTCGATGGACCCGCAGCAGCGGCTGCTGCTGGAGACGTCGTGGGAGGCGTTCGAGCGGGCGGGCATCGACCCGATGTCCCTGCGGGGCAGCAGAACCGGCGTGTTCGTCGGAACCAACGGCCAGGACTACTCCATGCTCACGCTCGGTGCCGCCGAGACCGTGGAAGATGTCGAGGGCCACTCCGGCACGGGCAACGCGGCGAGCATCGTCTCCGGCCGGATCTCCTACACCATGGGTCTCGAGGGCCCGGCGCTCTCCGTGGACACGGCGTGCTCGTCGTCTCTCGTGACCCTGCACCTCGCCGTTCAGGCACTGCGCCAGCGCGAGTGCACGCTCGCGCTGGCCGGCGGCATCACGGTGATGTCCACGCCGTCGGCGTTCGTCCAGTTCAGCCGGCAGCGCGGCCTGGCGGCGGACGGCCGCTGCAAGCCGTTCGGGGCGGCGGCCGACGGCACCGGCTGGGGCGAGGGCGTCGGCATGCTGCTCGTGGAGCGGCTGTCGGACGCGCAGCGCAACGGCCACAAGGTGCTGGCCATCGTCCGGGGCTCGGCGATCAACCAGGACGGCGCGTCCAACGGCCTGACGGCGCCCAACGGCATATCGCAGCAGCGGGTCATCCGGCAGGCGCTGACCAGCGCCCGGCTGTCGGCCGCCGAGGTGGACGCGGTGGAGGCGCACGGTACGGGCACCACACTGGGTGACCCCATCGAGGCGCAGGCGCTGATGGCCACGTACGGGCAGGACCGGCCCGTGGACCAGCCGCTCTGGCTGGGCGGCATCAAGTCCAACATCGGTCATACGCAGGCCGCCGCCGGTGTCGCGGGCGTCATCAAGATGGTGATGGCCATGAGCGAGGGCGTGCTGCCGAAGACGCTCCACGCGGACGAGCCCTCGCCGCACATCGACTGGACCGGCGGCGCCGTCTCCCTGCTGCACGACTCGACCCCGTGGCCGGACCGGGACCACCCGCGCCGCGCCGCCGTGTCCTCGTTCGGCATGAGCGGCACCAACGCGCACACCATCCTGGAGCAGGCTCCGGAGGCCGAGCCGACCGAGGCCGCTGAGGCCGAGGCCGTCGACGGTCCGGTGGCGTGGGTGGTGTCGGGCCGAAGCGGGGAGGCGCTGCAGGCGCAGGCCGGACGACTGCGGGAGTTCCTCACGGAGCGCCCGGAGTTGAGCGTGGCGGACGTGTCCCTCTCGCTGGCCTCGACCAGGTCCGCCTTCGAGCACCGGGCCGTGGTGACCGGGGCCGACCGCGAGGAACTCCTCCAGCGTCTGGAGGCGGTCGCCGAGGACGCCACCACCTCGAACGGAGTGGTGCGGGGGAGGACCGGCGACGCCGGCCGTTCGGTGTTCGTGTTCCCGGGGCAGGGTGCGCAGTGGGTCGGTATGGCGGTGGGCTTGTTGAAGTCCTCGCCGGTGTTCGCGGAGGCGATCGGCGAGTGTGAGACCGCCCTGTCGGCTTACGTGGACTGGTCGCTGACGGATGTGCTGCGCGGTGCCGAGGGTGCTCCCGGTTTTGATCGGGTGGATGTGGTGCAGCCGGTGTTGTTCGCGGTGATGGTGTCGTTGGCGAAGTTGTGGCGTTCGGTGGGTGTGGAGCCGGATGCGGTGATGGGTCATAGCCAGGGTGAGATCGCCGCGGCGTGTGTGGCGGGTGCGTTGTCGCTGGAGGATGCCGCGAAGGTGGTGGCGTTGCGGTCGCAGGCGATCGCGGTGGGTCTTGCGGGGCGTGGTGGCATGGTGTCGGTCGGGCTGCCGGTCGACCAGGTCAGGGAGCGTATCGCCGCCTGGGACGGCGCGATCTCGGTCGCCGCGGTCAACGGCCCGGGGTCCGTTGTGGTCTCGGGTGATCCGGGTGCGCTGGATGAGATGGTCGCGCGGCTGGAGGGCGAGGAGGTCCGTGTTCGCCGGGTTCCGGTGGACTACGCCTCGCACTCCGCACACGTGGAGGCGATCCACGAGGAGCTGCTGAAGGTCCTGGCGGACCTTGAGCCGCGTTCCTCGGAGGTGCCGTTCTACTCGACGGTGCTCGGTGAGCTGGTGGACACGGCCGGTCTGGACGCGGAGTACTGGTACCGGAACCTGCGGCAGACCGTCGAACTGGAAGCCACCACCCGCAAGTTGCTGGATGACGGTCACACCGTGTTCATCGAGGCGAGCCCGCACCCGGTGCTCACCCTGCCGGTGCAGCAGACGGTGGAGGCCGCCGAGGCGCAGGCGGTGGTCGTGGGCACGCTGCGGCGTGACGAGGGCGGCCTGGAGCGGTTCCTGACCTCCGCCGCCGAGGTGTTCGTGCGTGGCGCCACGGTGGACTGGACCGCCATGCTCGAGGGCCGTGGCGCCCGCCGTGTCGAGCTGCCGACCTACGCCTTCCGGCGCCAGCGGTACTGGCTGGAGGTGTCGGCCGCGGAACTGCAGGCCACCGCCGACGGTCTCGCCGCGGACGCGGTGGACGCGCGCTTCTGGGAGGCGGTGGAGCGCGAGGACCTGGAGGCTCTGGTCCGCACCCTGGAGGTGGAGGACGAGGAGCAGCAGTCGTCGCTGACGGCGCTGCTTCCGGCGCTGTCGTCCTGGCGTCGTCAGCGGCGTGAGCAGAACACGGTGGACAGCTGGCGTTACAAGGTGGTCTGGAAGCCGCTGGCGGCCGCCACCGAGGCGGCCCTCTCGGGCACCTGGCTCGTCGTCCTCCCCGCGTCGCACGCCGACGATGCCCTCGTGACCGCCACGGTGAACGGCCTGGCGACGAGCGGTGCCGACGTCGTCCGGGTGGTGCTGGACGGATCGGGCAACGACCGCTGGACCGTGGCGGAGCGGCTGCAGGCGGCGCTTGGCGAGGCCGGTGTGGAGCCCTCGGGCGTGACGGGCGTGTTCTCGCTGCTCGGGCTGGATGAGTCGGGGCATGCGACGTTCGGTGTGGTGCCCGGTGGGCTGGCGGCCATGGTCGGGCTGGTCCAGGGGCTGGGTGACGCCGGTGTGGTGGCTCCGCTGTGGTGCGGCACCCGCGGTGCGGTGTCGGTGGGGCGCTCCGACCGTCTGGTGAACCCGGTGCAGGCGATGGTGTGGGGCCTGGGGCGGATCGTGGGAGTCGAGTACCCCCAGCGCTGGGGTGGTGCCGTCGATCTGCCCGAGACCATGGACGGCCGTGCGGTGGCCCGTCTGGCCGGAGTGCTGGCGGGCGCGGACGGCGAGGACCAGGTCGCGGTGCGCGGCTCCGGTGTGTTCGCCAAGCGCATGGTGCGGGCCACGGCGGCTGAGGACGCGGAGAACCGCGGGTCCTGGCAGGGCCGCGGTTCCGCGCTGGTCACCGGTGGTACGGGTGCGCTGGGTGGTCATGTCGCCCGTTGGCTGGCGCTTACCGGTATTGAGCATCTGGTGCTGACCAGCCGTAGTGGTATGGAGGCCGACGGCGCCGCCGAGTTGAAGGCGGAGCTGGAAGGGCTCGGTGCCCGGGTGACGGTGGCGGCGTGTGACGCCGCGGACCGTGAGGCGCTGGCCGCCGTGCTGGACGCGATTCCGCGGGAGTTCCCGCTGACGGCCGTGGTGCATACGGCCGGTGTGCTGGACGACGGTGTGGTGGACGCCCTCACGGTGCGCCGTGCGGCCGGGGTGCTGCGCCCGAAGGTGGACGCCACGCGGAATCTCCATGAGCTGACCGCTGGGATGGATCTGTCCGCCTTCGTGCTGTTCTCCTCCGGGGCGGGTACGCTGGGCGGTCCGGGGCAGGGCAGCTACGCGGCGGGTAACGCCTACCTCGACGCGCTGGCGTTGCAGCGGCGCGCGGACGGCCTTCCGGCCACGTCCATCGCCTGGGGCGCCTGGGCCGGAGGCGGCCTCGGATCCGGCGAGGTCGGCGAGCGGATGGACCGTTCCGGCATGGTCGGAATGGTGCCCGAGCTGGCGATCTCCGGTATGCAGCAGGCCCTTGAACTGGACGAGACGTTCGTGGTCATCGCCGAGATCGACTGGGATCGCTTCCAGCCGGAGTTCGTCGGTTCACGTCCGAGCGCGCTGTTCCGTGAGCTGCCCGAGCTGAACCGCCCCGGTGCCGCCACCGGCGCGGACAGCGGCGACGGCGACGACGCCATTTCCGAGCTGCGCCGGGAGATGGCGAAGCTGTCCCCCGCCGAGCAGCCCAAGCTCCTCCTGGAGCTGGTGCGCAACCAGGCCGCCGACGTCCTCGGTTACGACAGCGCGGATGCGGTGGAGGCCGACCGTGCCTTCCGCGACCTCGGCTTCGACTCGCTGACCGCCGTCGAGCTGCGCAACCGCCTCGGCGTGGTCACCGGCCTCCGACTGCCGGTCACCTGTGTCTTCGACTACCCGACCGCCACGGTTCTGGCCCGGTACCTGTACACCGAGATGTTCGGTGACCAACCGGTCGCCGAGGGCGCCGCCGCACCTGAGCGGCCGGACGTGCTCGACAAGCCCATGGCCACCGATGAGCCGATCGCCATCATCGGCATGAGCTGCCGGTTCCCCGGAGGGGTGAGCAGCCCCGAGGAGCTGTGGGACCTGGTGATGGCGGGTGCGGACGTGATCTCGGGATTCCCCGAGGACCGTGGCTGGGACATCGACGGTCTCTACGACCCGGACCCCGAGAAGTCCGGTACGAGCTACGTCCGGGCGGGCGGCTTCCTCGATGAGGTGGGCCACTTCGACCCGGCGTTCTTCGGGATCTCGCCCCGTGAGGCGATGGCGATCGACCCGCAGCAGCGGCTGCTGCTGGAGACCTCCTGGGAGGCGTTCGAGCGCGCCGACATCGACCCCGTGGCGCTGCGCGGAAGCCGGACCGGAGTCTTCGTCGGCTCCAACTACCACGACTACGGTTCGCGCATGGTGAGCGACGCCGAAGGAGTGGAGGGGTATCTCGGACTCGGCAGTGCCCCCAGCGTCTCCTCCGGCCGTATCTCCTACTCCTTCGGCTTCGAGGGGCCGGCCGTGACGGTGGACACCGCGTGTTCGTCGTCGCTGGTCGCCCTGCACCTGGCCTGCCAGTCGCTGCGGCAGGGCGAGTCCTCCGTGGCGCTGGCCGGCGGTGTGACGATCATGGCCACACCTGGCACGTTCGTCGAGTTCAGCGCCCAGCGCGTGCTGTCGTTCGACGGGCGGTGCAAGGCGTTCTCGGCGGATGCCGACGGCACCGGCTGGTCCGAGGGCGTGGGCATGCTGCTCGTCGAGCGGCTGTCGGACGCACAGCGCAACGGCCACAAGGTGCTGGCCGTCATCCGGGGTTCGGCCATCAACCAGGACGGTGCGTCCAACGGTCTGACGGCGCCCAACGGCCCGTCGCAGCAGCGGCTGATCGAGCAGACGCTGGCCGGCGCCCGGCTGGTCTCCGCCGACGTGGACGTGGTCGAGGCCCATGGCACCGGCACTCCCCTCGGTGACCCGATCGAGGCGCAGGCACTGCTGGCCACCTACGGCCAGGGCCGCCCCGAGGGCCAGCCGTTGCTGCTGGGCGCCATCAAGTCCAACATCGGTCATACGCAGGCCGCCGCCGGTGTCGCGGGTGTCATCAAGATGGTGATGGCCATGCGTGAGGGCACCCTTCCCAAGACGCTGCACGTGGATGAGGCGTCGCCACATGTGGACTGGTCGGCGGGCGACGTGGAGCTGCTGACCGAGGCGGTGCCCTGGCCAGAGCGGGACCACCCGCGCAGGGCGGCGGTGTCCGCGTTCGGCGTGAGCGGCACCAACGCGCACACGATCATCGAGCAGGCACCGGCCTCCGACGAGTCCGAGGCGCCGCGGGCCGAAGAGTCCCCGGACACCACCGCGGCCCCGGTGCCGTGGATCCTGTCCGGCCGGACCGACGCCGCCCTTCGGGGTCAGGCCGGGCGACTGCGTGACCAACTGGCCACGGCCACCGAAGAGTTCATGCCCACTGTGGACGTCGGCTATTCCCTGGCGATGAGCCGGTCTCTCTTCGACCACCGGGCCGCCCTGGTCGGCGAGGACCGCGCGGAGATGCTGCGTGGCCTCGAGGCCCTCGCGAAGGGCGAGACCGCGCCCGGCGTCGTACGCGGTGTGGCGGGCGCGGCCGGTAAGACGGCGTTCCTGTTCTCGGGCCAGGGTGCGCAGCGCCTCGGCATGGGCCGGGAGCTGTACGACGCCTTCCCGGTGTTCGCCGACGCGTGGGACGAGGTGTGCGCCCATCTCGACGGTCTGCTCGACCGCCCGCTGCGCGATGTGGTGTTCGCCGCGGAAGACAGTGCGGACGCCGGGCTGCTCGACCGGACGGCCTTCACTCAGCCCGCGCTCTTCGCGGTCGAGGTGGCGCTGTTCCGGCTGCTGGAGCACTGGGGCGTCGCGCCGGATGTGGTGATCGGCCACTCCATCGGCGAGATCGCCGCCGCACACGTGGCCGGGGTGTTCTCCCTGGAGGACGCGTGCTCGCTGGTGGCCGCCCGTGGCCGGCTGATGCAGGCGCTCCCCGAGGGCGGCGCCATGGTGGCGGTGCAGGCATCCGAGGACGAGATCGCTCCGGCACTCGCCGGTCGTGAGGCCGAGGTGAGCCTCGCCGCCGTCAACGGCCCCACCTCCGTGGTCATCGCGGGCGACGAGGCGCCGGTGCTGGAGATCGCCGCCGAGTGGGAGCGGCAGGGCCGTAAGATCCGCCGGCTGCGGGTCAGCCACGCGTTCCACTCGCCCCGTATGGACGCGATGCTCGGCGACTTCCGCAAGGTCGTCGAAGAGCTGTCGTTCGCCCGGCCGGCCATCGCCCTGGTCTCCAATGTGACGGGGCAGCCGGCCGCCCCGGACGAGGTGTGCTCCGCGGAGTACTGGGTCCGCCATGTGCGGGAGGCGGTGCGGTTCGCGGACGGCGTGCGGGCGCTCGAGGCGCAGGGCGTGTCCAGGTTCGTGGAGGTCGGTCCCGACGGCGTGCTCACCGCGATGGCGCGGGACTGCGTGGCGGACCAGCCCGAGGGCGCCTCCGCACCGGTACTGGTGCCGGTCCTGCGCAAGGACCGTCCCGAGACGCGGGCGCTGACCACGGCGCTGGCCGAGCTCCATGTCCATGGCATCGGAGTGGACTGGGAGCGGCTCTTCGCGGGACGTGACGCCCGGAAGGTCGAGCTGCCCACCTACGCCTTCCAGCGGGAACGCTACTGGCTGGAGGCTCTGTCGGCGTTCGCCAGCGATGTCACCGCCGTGGGGCTCGTCCCGCCGACGCATCCGCTGCTGGGCGCCGCCGTCGAACTGCCCGACGCGGACGGCTTCCTGTTCACCGGCCGCCTTTCGCCGCAGACGCACCCGTGGCTGGTCGACCACATGGTCCAGGACACGATCCTGCTGCCCGGCACCGCCTTCCTCGAACTGGCCCTGCACGCCGCCGACCAGGTGGGATGCGACCGGGTCGAGGAGCTGACCCTCACGGCGCCCCTGGCGCTGCCCGAACGGGGCGCGGTTCACCTCCAACTGGCGGTGGGCGGCCCGGACGAGAACGGCGCTCGCTCGCTGAACGTGTACTCCCGGCTGGAAGACTCCACCATGGAGCAGCCGTGGATCCAGCACGCCTCCGGCCTGCTCGCCCAGAGCGGCACGCCGGACGAGACCGGACAGGCCGACTTCGCCGTATGGCCCCCGGAGGGCGCGGAGCGGATCGACACCGAGAACGTCTACGACCGGATGGCCGCGGGCGGCTTCGCCTACGGCCCGCTCTTCCAGGGGCTGCGGTCGGTGTGGATCCGTGGCGACGAGGTCTTCGCCGAGGTGCGCCTGCCGGAGGAGAACGCCTCTGACGCCGGGCGGTTCGGCCTGCACCCGGCTCTGCTGGACGCGGCGATTCAGGCCGTCATGTTCGTACCCCAGGAGGAGGCGGGCCTCGCCAGGCTTCCGTTCTCCTGGACCGGTGTGTCCCTGCGGGCCACGGGCGCTTCGGAACTGAGGGTGCGCCTCAGCTCGCTCGGGCCCGACTCGATCGGCCTCGCGGTGGCCGACACCAGCGGCCGCGCCGTGGCCACGGCCGACTCCCTGGTGCTGCGGCTGGTCGCGGAGGGGCAGATCCAGTCGGTCGGCTCCCCGGCGGCCGGGCATGACTCGCTCTTCCGGCTGGACTGGACCCCCGTCCCCGTCGGTGCGCCGGCCCCCGCCTCCGAAGGCACCTGGGCCGTGCTGGGCACCGACGACCTGGGGGTGCTCTCCGGCTTTGCGGCCGAGGGCGCCGACGTGGCGTCGTACGCGGATCTGGCCGCGCTGCGCGAGGCGATCGACTCCGGGGCCACGGCGCCGGACGTCGTCATGGTGGCGGGCGCCGCGCAGGCGGTCGGCATCGACGACGGCGCGGACCTGGCGGGACGGGTGCGCGGCACCACGTACCGCGCGCTGGAGCTGGTGCGGACATGGGTCACTGATGAGCGGTTCGACGACTCCTACCTGGTGTTCGTGACCCGCGGCGCGATGGGTGCGCGCTCCTCCGACGAGGTGCGCACCCCGGCCGAGGCCGCCGTATGGGGCCTGGTGCGCTCCGCGCAGACCGAGCACCCCGGGAAGTTCCTCCTGGTGGACCTGGACCCGGAGGAGCACGGCGATGTGTCCTCGGCGCTGCGGACGGCGCTGACCGCCGAGGAGCCGCAGGTGGCCGTGCGCGACGGACGGGTGCTCGCGGCGCGCCTCGCCCGGGTGGCCCCGGCCGAGGACCGGCCCGAACCGGAGACCACGCCGTTCGACGGCCGTGGCACGGTGCTGATCACGGGTGGTACGGGTGGTCTGGGCGCGCTGTTGGCCCGCCATCTGGTGGTGGAGCACAAGGTTGAGCGTCTGGTGCTGACGAGTCGTCGTGGCGTGGAGGCGCCGGGTGCGGCGGAGTTGGTGGCGGAGCTGGCCGGGCTCGGTGCGCAGGCGCGGGCTGTGGCGTGTGATGTGGCCGATCGGGCGTCGGTGGAGAGTCTGCTGGCGGGTATCGGGTCGGAGCATCCGCTGTCCGCGGTGGTGCATGCGGCGGGTGTGCTGGATGACGGTGTGGTGGAGTCGCTGACGCCGGAGCGGGTGGACAAGGTGTTGCGTCCGAAGGTGGATGCCGCGCTGCACCTGCACGAGCTGACTCGCGACCTCGACCTTTCCGCCTTCGTGGTGTTCTCCTCGGCCTCCTCCAACTTCGGTGGCGGCGGCCAGGCCAACTACGCCGCGGCGAACGCCTTCCTGGACGCCCTGGCGCACCAGCGCCGCGCGCTCGGCCTTCCCGCGGTCTCCCTGGCCTGGGGCATGTGGGAGCAGCGCAGCGAGATGACCGGGGATCTGGGCGAGGCGGACCTCCAGCGCATCGCGCGGGCCGGGCTGAACGCGCTCAGCTCGGAAGAGGGCCTCGCGCTGTTCGACGACGCGCTCGGGGCCGATGAGACCGTGCTCGTGCCGACCCATGTGGACCTCGCCGCCCTGCGCGTCCAGGCCCGCACCGGTGAGGTGCCCGCTCTGCTGCGCGGCCTGGTGCGTGTCCCCCGGCGCCGGGTCACGGCGCCGGAGACCGCGCAGACCGGCACCGGATCGATGCGGGACCGCCTGGCCGGTCTCTCCGCGGCCGACCAGTACCGGGCTCTGCTGGACCTGGTGCGGGTGCAGGTGGCGACGGTCCTCGGCCATGGCTCGCCGGAAACGGTGGAGCCGGACATGGCCTTCAAGGACATGGGCTTCGACTCCCTGACCACGGTGGAACTGCGCAACCGGCTCAACGCGGAGACGGGTCTTCGACTGTCGGCCGTGCTGGTCTTCGACTACCCGACCCCCACGGCGCTGGTGGACCACCTGCGGGAGGAGCTCCTGCCGGACGGCGGCACGGGGGAGCCCGTGGTCTTCGCCGAGCTCGACAAGTTGGAGCCGCTGCTCTCCAACGTGATGGACGACGGTGAGACCCGCACGAAGGTGGCCGAGCGGTTGAAGGAGCTCCTGGAGAAGCTGGGCGAGGCTTCCGACGACGCCAACTCCACTGTCGAGATGGCCGAACGGATCGGGTCGTCCTCCAACGACGAGCTGTTCGACTTCATCGACAACGAGCTCGGGCTGTCCTGAACCGTTGTCCAGCGCCCTCTGACCCTGACTGTAGAGAAAGTGACGGCAAAACAGTGAGCGAGACGAAGCTCCGCGACTATCTCAACAAGGTGACGACTGATCTGCACCGCACTCGTCTGCGCCTTCGGGAGGTGGAGGAGAAGAACCGGGAGCCGATCGCGATCGTCGCGATGAGCTGCCGCTTCCCCGGCGGGGTCAGCTCTCCGGAGGAGCTCTGGCGCATGGTCGCCGAGGGCGCCGACGGGCTCTCACCGTTCCCGAAGGACCGCGGCTGGCTCGAGGAGGTGTACGACCCGGACCCCGACAGCCAGGGCACGAGCTATGTGAACGAGGGCGGATTCCTGCACGACGCCGCCCTGTTCGACCCCGTGTTCTTCGGGATCTCCCCGCGTGAGGCGCTGGCGATGGACCCCCAGCAGCGGCTGCTGCTGGAGGCGTCCTGGGAGGTCCTGGAGCGGGCGGGCATCGACCCGCTGTCCGTCAAGGGCACCACCGGCGGCGTGTTCATGGGCGCCGCCTTCCAGGGGTACGGTGCGGCCGGACCGATCGAGGCCGAAGAGGTCGAAGGCCATCTGATGACGGGGCAGACACCCGCCGTCACCTCCGGCCGGATCTCGTATGTCCTCGGCATCGAAGGCCCTGCGGTGACCGTGGACACGGCGTGCTCGTCGTCCCTGGTGACGCTGCACCTGGCCGCGCAGGCGCTGCGCCAGGGCGAGTGCGACTTCGCCCTGGCCGGTGGCATCACCGTGATGGCCGGCCCCGGAACCTTCACCGAGTTCAGCCGTCAGCGGGGTCTCGCCTCCGACGGCCGCTGCAAGCCCTTCGCGGCGGCCGCGGACGGCACCAACTGGTCCGAGGGCGTCGGCGTACTGCTCGTGGAGCGACTGTCCGACGCCCGCCGCCACGGCCACCCCGTGCTGGCGGTGGTGCGCGGCTCCGCGGTGAACCAGGACGGCGCCAGCAACGGCCTCACGGCCCCCAACGGCCCGTCACAGCGCAGGGTGATCCGTCAGGCGCTCGACAACGCCGGACTCACCCCGGACGACGTCGACGTGGTGGAGGCGCACGGCACGGGCACCTCCCTGGGCGACCCGATCGAGGCGCAGGCGCTGATCGCCTCCTACGGCCAGGACCGGCCGGAGGACCGACCGCTGTGGCTCGGATCCATCAAGTCCAACATCGGCCACGCACAGGCGGCGGCGGGTGTCGCGGGCATCATCAAGATGGTGATGGCCATGCGGCACGGCGTTCTGCCCAAGACGCTGCATGTGGACGAGCCGACCCCGCATGTCGACTGGTCGGCGGGGGCCGTGGAGCTGCTGACCGAGGCCCAGCCCTGGCCGGAGACGGGTCGGCCCCGCCGGGCGGCGATCTCCTCCTTCGCGATCAGCGGCACCAACGCGCACACCATCATCGAGCAGGCCTCCGAAGCGGAGGAGTCGGAGTCGGACGGTTCCGGGGCCGAGGCTCCCCACCCGGTCGCCTCCGCCGTGGTGCCATGGCTGCTCTCGGGCAAGGGTGAGGCCGCGCTGCGGGCGCAGGCCGAGCGGCTGTACGCCCGTCTGACGGCCCAGGGCTCCGCTGAGGGCGACGATCTCACGGTGGCGTCCGTAGCGGACATCGGCTACTCCCTGGCGGCGTCCCGATCGGCGTTCGAGCACCGCGCCGCGGTGATCGGCGAGGACCGCGAGAGCCTGCTGCGCGGCCTGCGGGCCGTGGCCGAGGGCGAGGTGGCCCAGGGCGTGGTCAGGGGGCAGGCGGCGAAGGGGCGCAGGACCGCCTTCGTGTTCCCCGGTCAGGGTGCGCAGTGGGCCGGTATGGGGGTGGAGCTGCTGGAGTCCTCTCCGGTCTTCGCGGAGGCGATCGGCGAGTGCGAGACGGCTCTGTCCGCGTATGTGGACTGGTCGTTGACGGATGTGCTGCGTGGTGCCGAGGGCGCTCCCGGCTTCGACCGGGTGGATGTCGTTCAGCCGGTGTTGTTCGCGGTGATGGTGTCGTTGGCGAAGCTGTGGCGTTCGGTGGGTGTGGAACCGGACGCCGTGATGGGTCACAGCCAGGGCGAGATCGCCGCGGCCTGTGTCGCGGGTGCGCTGTCGCTGGAGGATGCCGCGAAGGTGGTGACCCTGCGGTCGCAGGCGATCGCCGCCGGTCTGGCGGGTCGTGGTGGCATGGTGTCGGTCGGGCTGCCGGTCGACCAGGTCAAGGAGCGTATCGCCGCTTGGGACGGCGCGATCTCGGTCGCGGCGGTCAACGGCCCCGGTTCCATCGTGGTCTCCGGTGATGCCAAGGCGCTGGATGAGATGGTCGCGAAGCTGGAGGGCGAGGAGGTGCGGGTCCGTCGGGTTCCGGTGGACTACGCCTCGCACTCCGCACATGTGGAGGAGATCCGCGAGGAACTGCTGAAGGTTCTGGCGGACATCGCGCCCCGTTCGTCGGAGGTGCCGTTCTATTCGACGGTCTCCGGTGAGCTGGTGGACACGGCTGCTCTTGACGCGGAGTACTGGTACCGGAACCTGCGGCAGACCGTTGAGCTGGAGAGCACGACGCGCACGTTGCTGGATGACGGTTTCACGGTCTTCGCCGAGGTGAGCCCGCATCCGGTGCTGGCCCTGCCGGTGCAGCAGACGGTGGAGGCCGCTGAGGCGCGGGCAGTGGTTGTGGGCACCCTGCGGCGGGATGAGGGCGGACCCGAGCGGTTCCTGACCTCGGCCGCCGAGCTGCACACCAGTGGCGTCGGTGTCGACTGGCGGAAGGTGTTCGAGGGCCGTGGTGCCCGCCGGGTCGATCTGCCGACCTACGCCTTTCAGCGTCAGCGCTATTGGCTGGACTCGATGGCGGCCGTCGGCGACGTGGGATCGGTGGGCCTCAGGGCGGTGGCGCACCCCCTGCTGAGCGCCGCGGTCTCGCTGGCGGGCGGCGGCGGAGTGCTGCTCAGCGGGCGGCTGTCGACAGCCACGAACCCCTGGCTCGCCGAACACACGGTGCAGGGCGTGGCGTTGGTTCCCGGGACGGCCTTCGCCGAGATGGCCGCACAGGCGGGCGACCAGGTCGGGTGCGGCCGGGTCGATGAGCTGGTGCTGGTGGCGCCCTTGGCGATGCCCGAGCGCGGAGGGGTGCAGATCCAGGTCGAGGTGGGGGAGGCCGACGCCTCGGGCCATCGCGACGTAAGCGTGTACTCGCGGTTGGAGCCGGCCGACGACGATGCCGACCTCGAGCAGCCGTGGGTGCAGCACGCTCACGGTGTGCTCACGCCGCCCGCGCCGGCGGCATCCTTCGACTTCGCGAAGTGGCCGCCCTCCGGCGCCAAGCCCGTCGACGTCTCCGGCGGCTACGAGCATGCCGCCGAGCACGGGCTGTACTACGGTCCCGCGTACCGGGGGTTGCGGCGCGCCTGGAAGCGCGGCGACGCGGTGTTCGCCGACGTCGAGCTGCCCGAGGAGCAGCGCGGCATCGCGAAGTACTTCGGTCTGCACCCGGCCCTGTTCGACGCGGCCCTCCAGGCGATCGGCGCGAACAACGCGTTGCGCGGAGGCGACGACGCACCGAGCGCGGGCAATCTGATGCCGTTCTCGTGGCGGGGCTTCTCCCTGGAAGCTGTCGGTGCCCAAGCGCTGCGCGTCCGAATCGTCCCGGACGGTCGGCAGGCCGTGTCGCTGGCCATGGCCGACACCTCCGGCCGCCCGGTGGCTTCCGTCGACTCCCTCCTCTTCCGTCCCATGCAGGCCGCCGCACTGCAGAACGTGAGCCGGACTGCCGGTGAGGCGCTGTTCCGCATGGAGTGGACGGCGGGCGCGGCGAAGCCCGCCGAGGGCGTGGCACCCGGCTGGTGGGCGGTGCTGGTCGACGACTGCCTCGGCGTGGGCGACGCTCTGGAGGCGGCGGGCTTCTTCTCCGCCGACGTGTACTCGGACCCCGAGGCGCTGAGTGACACCCTGGCGACGGGCACGAGCATGCCCGGAATGGTGGTGCTGCCGGTGGCTTCGGCCGGCCCCGCCGTGGTGGACGAGGTACACACACGGGTCGCCGAGGTGCTGGAGACCGTTCAGTCGTGGCTGGCGGACGACCGGTTCGCGGCCACCCCGCTGGTGGTGCTGACCCAGGGTGCCGTTGACACCGGCGACGGTGTGACGGACCTGGCGAGCGCGGCCGCATGGGGTTTGGTGCGGTCGGCGCAGGCGGAGCACCCGGGACGGCTGGTGCTTGTCGACACGGATGATGTCGAGCGTGCGGTGGCACTTCTCGCGGGGGTGGTGGCCACGCGTGAGGAGCAGGTGGTGGTGCGTTCGGGCGAGGTCCGCCTGCCGCGTCTGGCCCGCTCACTGCCCGCCGGTGACGGTCCCGAGTCGGAGGTGTTCGGCTCCGGCGCCGTGCTGGTGACGGAGGGCACGGGCGCTCTGGGCGGTCTGGTGGCCCGGCATCTGGTGGCCCGGCACGGCGTCGAGAAGCTCGTGCTGCTGTCCCGCCGTGGTGCGGAGACGGACGGTGCGGCCGAGTTGCGGGCCGAACTGGAGGCCGCGGGCGCCGAGGTGGTGGTCACGGCTTGTGACGCCGCGGACCGCGAAGCGCTTGCCGCGGTGTTGGCGGGACTGCCCGAAGAGCTCGCGTTGAGCGCCGTGGTGCATGCGGACGAGGTGCTCGATGACGGGCTGTTCGCATCGCTGACACGCGAGCAGGCGACCGCGGTGCTGCGGGCGAAGGTGGACGCGGCCTGGAATCTGCATGAGCTGACCGCGGGCATGGACCTGTCGGCGTTCGTGCTGTTCTCATCGACCGCGGGTCTGCTCGGCGCGGCCGGGCAGAGCAACTACGCCGCGGCCAATGTGTTCCTGGACGGCCTCGCGTCGTGGCGTCGCACCCAAGGACTGCCGGGTGTCTCGCTGGCGTGGGGCCGGTGGGCCGAGGACAGCGGCGTGACACCGCCCGGGCGGGACGAGATCGACAACTGGCGCTATCAGGTGTCGTGGAAGCTGGTCCCGGACCCGGCCAAGGGGTCGTTGTCGGGGACCTGGCCGGTGGTGGTTCCGGCATCCCGTGCCGGGGACGAGCTGGTCTCGGGGGTTGTCGCCGGGCTCGAGCGGCATGGTGCGAATGTGGTCTCGGTCGTCGTGGACGAGCAGGACCTGGACCCGAGCGTGCTGGCGGAGCGGCTGCGCGAGGTGGCCGAGCAGGCGCCCGAGCTGGGCGGTGTCCTGTCGCTGCTGGCCCTGGACGAGGAACCCTGCCCGGGGCATCCGGCTCTGCCGAGCGGCTACGCGCTGAGCCTGGTGCTGGTGCGGGCCATGGTCGAGGCGAAGATTCCGGCTCGGCTGTGGAGTGGTACGCGAGGGGCCGTCTCGGTGGACGGCTCGGACCGGCTCACCAGCCCGCTGCAGGCGATGGTGTCGGCGTTGGGCCGGGTGGCCGCGCTGGAGCTGCCGCCGCTGTGGGGCGGTGTGGTCGATCTGCCCGAGTCGCTGGATGAGCGCGGTGCGGCCCGGCTGACCGGTGTGCTGTCCGCCGGGGGCGGCGAGGACCAGGTCGCGGTTCGCGGCTCCGGTGTCTTCGTGCGCCGTCTGGTGCGGTCGGCTCCGTCCGTTGCCGAGGGGACGACGTGGCGGGCGCGTGGCACCGTGCTGGTGACCGGTGGTACGGGCGGGCTGGGTGGTCAGGCGGCCCGGTGGCTGGCGCGCAGTGGCGCCGAGCACCTGGTGCTGACCAGCCGTCGGGGTCCCGAGGCGCCGGGCGCGGCCGAGCTGCGCGAGGAGCTGGAGGGGCTGGGCGCCCGGGTGACGGTGGCGGCCTGTGATGTGGCCGACGTCAAGCAGCTGGCCGCGGTGCTGGACGCCGTCCCGGAGGAGTATCCGCTGACGGCGGTCGTGCACGTGGCGGGCGCCACCGGGGGAACGCCTCTGCTGGAGACCGGGTTGGCCGATGCCGCCACCATCGTCTCGGGCAAGGTGGCGGGTGCCGTCAACCTGGATGAGCTGCTGGGCGACCGTGAGCTCGACGCGTTCGTGCTCTTCTCGTCGATCTCCGGTCTGTGGGGCAGTGGCGGCCTGGTCGCCTACAGCTCGGCCAATGCCTACCTGGACGCGCTGGTGGAGGAGCGCCGTGCGCGGGGTCTCGTCGGCACCTCCGTGGTCTGGGGCCCCTGGGCCGAGATCGGCATGGCGGCCGCGGACGAGCAGGGTGATCATTTGGCGCGGCGCGGTCTGCCCCGGTTGACGCCGGAGCCGGCGATCGCCGGTCTGGAACGCGTGGTGGCGGGCGACGACGGTGTGGTGACGGTCGTGGACGTGGACTGGGAACGGTTCGTCCCCGCGTTCACCGCGACCCGGCCCAGCCCGTTGCTGAGCGATCTCTACGAGGTCCAGCGGCTGGACACGGAGTGGAACGATGTGGCGCGCACCAGTCTGGCGCCCCTCTCCTCCGAAGAGGGTCTGGAGCTCTTCGACGCTGGAGTCACCTCCGACACGGCCGTGGTGATTCCCGCCCGGCTGGACGTGGGTGCGCTGCGTGCCCAGGGCGCCGCGCTGCCCGCCTTCTTCCGTTCCGTCGTCCCGGATTCCCCCGTCCGGCGTACGGCTCGGGCGGCGGAGTCCGAGGTGGACCAGCCCACCCAGTTGCGGCAGCGGCTGGCCGGGCTGTCGGAGGCCGAGCGGGACGAGGCGCTTCTCGAAATGGTGCGTACCGTCGCCGCCGCGGTGCTCGGTTTCGCATCACCCAATGACATCGACACCGGACACGAGTTCATGGAGATGGGCTTCAACTCTCTTACGGCGGTCGAATTCCGTAACCAGCTGGCCGCCCTCACCGGCCTCAAGCTGAACACCACGGTCGTCTTCGACCACCCGAGCCCGGGCGAGATGGTGGCCCATCTGCGCCCCCGGCTCGCGGCCGAGATCGCGTCCGCTCCCGCCGGCCGCCAGGTCCAGGAGCAGACCGTTGCGGCCGCTCCGGGCGCCGAGCCAGTGGCCGAGCCCGTTTCCCCGGCACCGCAGGTGAACACGGATGACACCCTCGGCTCTCTCTACCGGCAGGCGGCGCAGCAGGGCAAGGTCAGCGTCGGCATGGATCTGCTGGTGAACGCGGCAAGGCTCCGTCCGACCTTCGAGGACCCAGCCGACTACGAGGGAAACATCAGGCCCGCGCGGCTCTCCCGAGGCCCTCAGCGCCCCCGGCTGATGTGCTTCTCCTCCCACGTTGCCCTGGGCGGTGTCCACCAGTACGCACGGTTCGCCGCGCCGTTCCGTGGCAACCGGGACGTGGCGGGCCTCGGCACCGTGGGGTCCGTCCAGGGTGAGAGCCTTCCGGCCACTCTGGACACGCTGTTCCACTTGCAGGCGAGGGTCGTTGCCGAGTACGCCGAAGGCGACCCGATCGTCCTGTGCGGCTCCTCGGCCGGAGGAATGTTCGCCCACTCGGTGGCCGCCGCTCTGGAGAGCCAGGGCACACCACCCGCGGGAGTCGTCCTGATGGATACCTACCTTCCGGACACCACGAAGCTCGGCCAGTTCGAGAACGCCTGGCTGGACGAAATGTACGAGCGGGACGAGCTCGTCTCCATGGAGGGTGTCCGGATGTCCGCCATGGGCTGGTACTCGCATCTGCTGGCGGAGTGGAAGCCGCCGCAGATCTCGGTTCCCACTCTCCACCTTCGTGCGACCGAGACGGTGCTGCGGACGGACCCGAACGCGGAGGTGCAGAGCTGGCAGGCCGACTGGCCCGCCGACTCCCTCATCGACGTGCCCGGAGATCACTTCAGCATGATGGAGAAGCACGCGGAGACCACCGCCCAGGCCGTCGAGAACTGGATGGCCAACCTCTAACGGCCACGCGCCCGCCCGGCATTGATGAATGGCGGGCGGGCGCCCACGCCGAAGCCGCGGTCGGCGCGGCACACAGCTTTGACGCAGGGTCTTCCACAAGGCAGGAGTTAGGTGAGCACCATGTTGAACGGGTCCAGCGACTCAGGCGAGTCCGGAATCCAGGCTGGGCCGGAACGCGGCGAGAGCCCAGGCGAACTTCCCTCACTCGCACCGGACTTCGAAGAACTTCCGGACCTCGAACAGCGCAGGGTCCTGTTCGACCTGGTACGCGCACATGCCGCCGCGGCGCTGCGGTCCGAGTCGCCGCGCGCGCTCGACGCGGAGAGCTCGTTCTTCGACCTGGGGCTGGACTCGCTCGCGGCGGTCAATCTGCACCGTGGACTGGTCGCCGCCACCGGCCTCACACTGGAGGTGTCGCTCGCCTACGACTACCCGACGCCCAGCGAGCTGGTGGACCACCTCCACCGGCAGATCTTCCCCGTCGACACGGACGACACCGCTCCCGCGCGTGCCGTCGTGGGTTCGGACGACCCCATCGCGATCGTCGGGATGAGCTGCCGCTTCCCCGGAGGCGTCAACAGTCCCGAGGACCTGTGGAAGGTCGTCGTCGAGGGTGTCGACGCCATCACCCCGTTCCCCACCGACCGGGGCTGGGATCTGGAGGCGCTCTACAGCCCGGACCCGGACCGGCCCGGCACCAGCTACGCGACCGAGGGCGGCTTCATCCACGACGTCCCCGAGTTCGACGCGGAGTTCTTCGGCATCTCGCCGCGTGAGGCGCTGGCCATGGACCCGCAGCAGCGGCTGCTGCTGGAGACGTCGTGGGAGGTCTTCGAGCGGGCCGGTATCGATGTCACCACGCTGCGGAGGAGCAGGACCGCCGTCTTCGCCGGCGTTGAGCGCCACGACTACGGGCCCCACCTCCAGAGCACCAAGAGCGGCCTCGAGGGCTACGCGCTGACCGGCACCGCGGGCAGCGTCGCCTCCGGGCGCATCTCCTACACCTTCGGCTTCGAGGGCCCGGCGTTGACCGTGGACACCGCGTGCTCCTCCTCGCTGGTCTCCCTGCACCAGGCGGCGTACTCGCTGCGCCAGGGCGAATGCGACCTTGCGCTCGCCACCGGTGTCGCCACGATGCCGAGCCCGGCTGACTTCATCCTCTTCAGCCGCCAGCGCGGACTCGCCTCCGACGGGCGCTGCAAGGCGTTCGGCGCCGAGGCCGACGGCACCTCGTGGGCCGAGGGCGTCGGCGTCCTCCTGGTGGAGCGGCTCTCCGACGCCCGGCGCAACGGCCACGAGGTGCTGGCGATCGTGCGCGGCTCCGCCGTCAATCAGGATGGCGCAAGCAGCGGTCTGACCGCCCCCAACGGGCGTTCCCAGCAGCGCGTCATCCGGCAGGCGCTGGCCAACGCCGAGCTGACCGCGGACCAGATCGACGCCGTCGAGGCGCACGGCACCGGAACCTCGCTCGGCGACCCCATCGAGGCGCAGGCGCTGATCGCCACCTACGGCGAGAGCCGCCCGGAGGGGCAGCCGGTCTGGCTGGGGTCCCTCAAGTCGAATATCGGCCACACCCAGGCGGCGGCCGGTGTGGGTGGCGTCATCAAGATGGTGATGGCCATGCGCCACGGCATCCTGCCCAGGACGCTGCACGTGGACGTGCCGACCCCGTACGTGGACTGGTCGTCGGGCGGTGTGGCGCTGCTCGCCGAGCAGCGCCCCTGGCCGGAGACCGGGCAGCCACGCCGCGCCGGTATCTCCTCGTTCGGCATGAGCGGCACCAATGCGCACGCCATCATCGAGCAGGCGCCGCCGGCGGAGCCCGCCCCCGCGACGGATGACGCGACGTACGACGCCGACGCCGACGCCGACGCCGACGCCGACGCCGACGCCGACGTCGATGAGATGGCGTCCCAGCCCGTGTCGTGGCTGGTGTCCGCCAGGAGCGAGGAGGCGCTGCGGGCGCAGGCCGCGCGGCTGCGCGAACACGTGGTGCGCGACCGCGACGCGAACCCGGTCGACGTCGGATGGTCGTCCGCGGTGACGCGTGCCGCACTCGAGCAGCGGGCCGTGGTGGTGGCCTCCGACCGCGACGGGCTGCTGCGGGGACTCGCGGCGCTCGCCGAGGACACCGACGCGCCGGGCCTGCTGCGAGGCAGGTCCACGGGGCAGCGGGTGGCGTTCCTGTTCACCGGCCAGGGCGCCCAGCGGCTGGGCATGGGCCGGGAGCTCTACGAGACCTACCCGCTGTTCGCCGACGTGTTCGACGAGGCGTGCGACTATCTCGAGGTGCGTCTCGGCACCTCCGTGCTGGATGTGGTCTTCGGCCCGGAGGACGACGACGCGGCCGCGACCGGTGACGAGCTGAACCAGACGATGTTCACCCAGGCCGGGCTGTTCGCCTTCGAGGTGGCCCTGTTCCGCCTGGTGGAGTCCTGGGGTGTGCGCCCCGACTTCCTGATGGGGCACTCGGTGGGCGAGATCGCCGCGGCACACGTCGCCGGGGTGCTGTCCCTGGAGGACGCGTGCGCTCTGGTGGCGGCCCGCGGGCGGCTGATGCAGGAACTGCCCGAGGGCGGCGCGATGGTGGCCGTCCAGGCGTCGGAGCAGGAGATCCTCGAGAGCCTGAAGGGCCGCGAGGACCAGGTGTCGCTGGCGGCGCTCAACGGTCCCACCTCGGTGGTGCTCTCCGGCGACGAGGACGCGGTGCTCGAACTCGCCGGCCACTGGGAGGCACAGGGCCGCAAGACCAAGCGGCTGCGGGTGAGCCACGCGTTCCACTCCCCCCGGATGGACGCCATGCTGGAGGAGTTCAGCCAGCTCGCCGACTGCCTGTCGTACTCGGCTCCGGCGATCCCGGTCATCTCCAACGTCACCGGCGATGTAGCCGGCGCCGAACTGGCCACCGCCGAGTACTGGGTCCGCCATGTGCGCGAAGCCGTCCGCTTCGACGACGGCATGCGCTGCCTCGCGGCCCAGGGAGTGACGACCTGCGTGGAGCTCGGCCCCGACGCCGTGCTGACCGCGATGGGCCAGGACTGCCTGGACGCCATCGACGCCGACGCGGCGTTCGTGCCCCTGGCCCGCTCCGGCCGTGCCGAGGCCCAGACACTGGCGGAGGCGGTCGCCACCCTGTACGCGAACGGCGTCGGAGTGGACTGGGACGCGGTCTACTCCGGGCGCGGTGCACGCCGGGTCAGCCTGCCGACCTACGCCTTCCAGCACAAGCGGTACTGGCTCGAGGCGGGCGGTGCCGTGACCGGCGACGCCCGGAGTGTGGGGCTCGGCAGGGTGGACCACCCGCTGCTCGGCGGCCTCACGGAACTGGCCGAGGGCGACCGCACGGTGCTCACGGGGCGCCTCTCGCTGCAGACGCACCCGTGGCTCGCCGACCACGCCGTGGCCGGCGGAGTGCTCTTCCCCGGCACCGGATTCGTCGAACTGGGCCTGCTCGCGGGCACCGAGACCGGGGCGGGACGGCTCGGCGAACTCACCCTCGAGACCCCGCTCCTCCTGCCGGAGCAGGGCGGCGTCCGCATCCAGCTCGTGGTCGGCCCCACGGACGAATCCGGGGTACGGCCGCTCGGCGTGTACTCGCGCTCCGACAGCGACGAGCCGGGAGAGGAGTGGGTACGCCACGCCCAGGGCGTCCTCGAGGCGGACAGCGGCGCCGCGGGCACCGACAGCCTGCCGCAGTGGCCGGTCCCGGGCGCCGAGCAGGTGCCGATGGAGGGCTTCTACGAGGGCCTGGCCCAGGTCGGTTACGGATACGGGCCGGTCTTCCAGGGCCTGGAGTCGGTCTGGCGGCTGGACGGCGATGTCTACGCCGAGGTGGCGCTGCCGGACTCGGCGGCTCAGGACGCCGGACAGTTCGGTCTGCACCCCGCCCTGCTCGACGCCGCTCTGCACGCCATGGAGATGGGCGACTTCGGCGGCGAGAGCGGGCGCGTGACCCTGCCGTTCTCCTTCACCGGGGTGACCCTGCACGCGGTGGGCGCCGGACGGGTGCGGGTGCGGCTGCGCCCGCAGGGCAAGGACACGGTCGCGCTGCTGGTGACCGACGCCACGGGTGCGCCCGTCGCCTCGGTGGAGTCGCTGGTGATGCGCGAGGTGGCGGCCGAGCGGTTCGCCTCCGGGCCGCGCACCACCGGCAGCGACGGAACGCTGTTCCGGGCCAACTGGGATGTGTTCGCCGCCACGCGGGACGAGAACCGGACCGGTGCGTCCACGGCGGTGATCGGCGCCGACCGGGCGCGGGTGGGCGGGCTGCTCACCGCCTCCGGCGTCGAGTACGCCGAGTACGCCGGGGTGGACGCGCTCGCCGCCGCCGTCGACGAGGGTGCCGCGGTGCCGGACGTGGTCTGGGCCTGGTGCGGCGCCGAGCCCGCCGGGCCGGACGCCGGGAACCTCGCCGACGCCACTCGGAAGGCGACCCACCGGGCGCTGGCCCTGCTGCAGTCCTGGCTCGCGGAGGACCGGTTCGACGGGTCCCGGCTGGTCGTGGTGACCAGCGACGCGGTCGCGACGGGCCCGGGGGAGGGCGTCGCCGGACTGTCCAACGCCGCCGTCTGGGGACTGGTGCGTTCGGCGGCCACGGAGAACCCGGGCCGGATCCAGCTGGTGGACATCGACCGCCACGCCGAGTCGGCCACCGCTGCTGTCGGCGTGGTGACGGCAGCGATGGCGGCGGGCGAGCGGGAGGTCGCGCTCCGCGCGGGCCAGGGGCTGGTTCCCCGGCTCGCCAGGAACGCCGCGGGCCGGGTGCTCGAGGCTCCCGCCGGGACCTCGGCGTGGAAGCTCGCCACCACGGGCGGGGGCACCCTGGACGGCCTCGCTCTGCTGCCCGAACCGGAGGCGGAAGCGCCGCTGGCCCCCGGGCAGGTTCGGATCGCGGTCCGCGCCGCCGGTCTGAACTTCCGTGACGCGCTGATCGCCCTCGGCATGTACCCGGACGACCACGCCACGATGGGTGGCGAGGGCGCCGGTGTGGTGCTGGAGGTCGGCCCGGGAGTGACCGACCTGGCACCCGGCGACCGGGTCATGGGCCTGATCAACGCGTTCGGGCCCATCGCGGTCGCCGAGCGGCGGCAGGTCGTCCCCCTGCCGCAGGGCTGGACGTTCGCCCAGGGCGCGTCGGTGCCGGTGGTCTTCCTGACGGCTTACCTCGGCCTGGCCGAGCTCGGCGGGCTGCGGGCGGGCGAGTCCATCCTCGTGCACGCGGCCACTGGTGGTGTGGGCATGGCTGCCGTGCAACTCGCACGCCACCTCGGCGCCGAGGTGTACGCCACGGCCAGCCCCGGCAAGTGGGACACCCTCCGGGCGATGGGATTCGACGAGAAGCACATCGCCTCGTCGCGTGACCTGGAGTTCGAGCGGCGGTTCCTGGAGGCCACCGACGGCCGGGGCGTGGACATGGTGCTGGACTCGCTCGCCCGCGAGTTCGTCGACGCCTCGCTGCGGCTGATGCCCAGGGGCGGGCGGTTCCTGGAGATGGGCAAGATCGACGTGCGTGACCCCGAGGTCGTCGCCGCGGACCATCCCGGGGTGGAGTACCAGGCGTACGACCTGGTCATCACCGACTTCGACCGGATCCAGAGGATGCTGGTCGAACTGGTCGACCTCTTCGACCGCGGCGTGCTGAGCCCGCTTCCGGTGACGGCGTGGGACGTGCGCCGGGCCCCGGACGCGGTACGGCACATCAGTCAGGCCCGGCACATCGGCAAGAACGTCTTCACCATGCCGCGTGACCTCGACCCCGAGGGTTCGGTGCTGGTGACCGGTGGCACCGGCGGCCTGGGCAGCGAGGTGGCGCGCCATCTGGTGGCCGAGCACGGAGTGCGCAACCTGGTGCTGGTCTCCCGGCGCGGGCCGGACGCGGAGGGCGCCGCCGACCTCGAGGCCGAACTGACCGCAGCCGGTGCTTCGGTGACGCTGGCGGCCTGCGACGTGGCCGACCGCGCCTCGCTGGAGCGGGTGCTGTCCGCCGTGCCCGCCGACCACCCGTTGACCGGCGTAGTGCACGCGGCGGGCGTACTCGACGACGGTGTCATCGATACCCTGTCGCCGAAGCGGATCGACGCGGTCTTCGAGCCGAAGGTCGACGCCGCGTGGAACCTGCACGAGCTGACCCGGGATCTGGACCTGGCGGAGTTCGTGATGTTCTCGTCCGTCGCCGGTGTGTTCGGCAGCCCGGGACAGGGAAACTACGCCGCGGCCAACTCCTTCCTGGACGGGCTCGCCGCACACCGGCGTGCCCTCGGGCTCCCCGCCGTATCGCTGGCCTGGGGTCCGTGGGAGCAGGCGGGTGGCATGACCGGCACGCTCACCCAGGCGGACATGGTGCGCATGGCGCGTGAGGGCATGGCGGCCCTGTCCATGTCCGGCGGGCTGCGTCTGCTGGACGTCGGCCGGACGAGCGAGGACGCCCTGCTCGTGCCGATGCGGCTGGAGACCGCGGCGCTCGGCGGCCAGACCGACATCCCCACTCTGCTGCGCGGTGTGGTCCGGGTGCGGAGCCAGGCGGCATCCGACGGGAGGGTGGCCGCTTCCGAATCGGCACGGGTGAAGCTGACCGGTCTGTCCGGAGCCGAACTCGACGGTGCGCTGCTCGACCTGGTGCGCGGCAGCGCGGCGATGGTGCTGGGGCACAGCGGTCCCCAGGCCATCGAGCCCGGCCGCTCCTTCCAGAACCTCGGCTTCGACTCACTGGCGGGCGTGGAGTTCCGCAACCGGCTGAACTCGGCCACGGGGCTGCGCCTTCCCTCCACGCTCATCTTCGACAACCCCACGCCCGCGGCGCTCGCCCAGTACCTGCGTGGCCGGGTGGCGACGGACGGCCCGGCCGAACCGGACGTCGATCCGGAAGAGGCCAGGATCCGTGCCGTTCTGGCGTCGATTCCGCTGGAGCGCCTGCGCCGCGCCGGTCTGCTGGACACGCTCACCGAGCTGGCGAGCGGCAAGGACCAGGCCGGGAAGGACGCCGAGGAGAAGGAGACGGACTCCATCGACGCGATGGACGACGACGACCTGATCGACATGATGCTCGGAGATCTCGACTCCTGATGAAGGCCGAGTCCCCCCGGAGACCTCCGGGGGGACTCGCACTCTCGGGCAACGTCCGCCCTCGTCGCGGGTGTTCCTCACCCCCCAAGAGCTTCAAGAAGAAGAAAGGCACAGTGAAACCCGATGACCGCAAAGCTCTTTACGACGGAAGCGGTGCACACGCTTCCCGAGTTCGAGCAGCGGGCCCTGGGCATCGCCGACGCGCTCCGCGAGCGTGGCGTCAGCGACGGCACCCGGGTCATGCTGAAGGCGGGCAACTCCGCCGGTTATGTGGGGGCCCTCCTCGCCCTGATGCACGTCGGCGCGTCGATCGTCATGGTCGACCACCAGGAGCGGGCGGAGGCGACACAGCGCATCTGTGACCGGGCCGGCGTCAAGATATGCGTGGTCGACGACGACACCCCGATGCCCGAGAGCGGCCCGGCCCGGGTCACCGTCTACGAGCTGCTCGTGGCGGGCGTGGAGCAGTCCCCCGCCGAGCGGCGGCTGTCCTTCGACACCTGGTGCGAGCTGCCCGACGGCCTGATCATGTGGTCCTCCGGGTCCACCGGGGAGCCCAAGGGCGTCGTCAAGACCGGGGCGAAGTTCCTGAAGAACCTGGAGCGCAACGCCGAACAGGTGGGCCACCGCTCCGACGATGTCCTGCTGCCGCTGCTGCCCTTCTCCCACCAGTACGGGCTGTCCATGGTGCTCATCGCCTGGCTGGTCAAGTGCTCGCTGGTCATCGCGCCCTACCGGCGTCTGGACCGGGCGATGACCATGGCGGGCACCTGCGGGGCGACGGTGGTCGACGCCACCCCGGCCAGCTACCGCAGCATGCTCAACATGATGGGCCGTAAGCCCGCCCTGGCGGACGAGCTGTCCGGTGTCCGCATGTTCTGCAGCGGGGCGGCCCCGCTGGACCCCGGCCTGGTCGGCGACTACGTCAAGAAGTTCGGGCTGCCCCTGCTGGACAGCTACGGCAGCACCGAGGCCGGAAACGTGGCCTTCGCGACCGAGGACAACGTCGTCGCCTGCGGGCGGGCCGTCGGGGGCCTGAAGCTGCGGATCGTGGACGACGAGGGCGCCGCCCTCCCCTCGGGCGAGGTCGGGGAGATCCAGGTCCACTCGCCCGACCTGATGGAGGGCTACCTGGCGGTCGACGGCACGGTGGCCCCCGTCGACCCGGACAAGACCGACTGGTACCCCACCGGCGACTTCGGCTATCTCGACGGCGGGGACAATCTCTTCGTCCTCGGCCGGAAGTCCGCGGTGCACCGCAACGGCCACACGCTCTACCCCGAGATCATCGAGCACAAGCTGGCCGCGGGCGGCTGTCTCGTCAAGGTCGTGCCCGTCCCCGACGAGCAGCGCGGCTGCCAGCTCGTCTTCTTCGTGGAGGACGAGCAGCAGCGGGAGTCGCGGTTCTGGCGGGAGCCGATCAGCTCCCTGCTGCCCGCCTTCGAGCACCCCAACCGCATTCACGTCCTGGAGCGATTCCCGCTGAACCGCAACGGCAAGCCCGACAAGCGACAACTCGAGCAGCTCGCTCTCGACCTGGCACCCGGAGCGAAGGCATGACAGAGCCACAAGCGACAGAGCCCCAGACCCCCGAGCCCCAGGCGACAGAGCCCCAGGCGACGGAGTCACAGCCGGGCCGCACGGCGTTCGTCTTCCCCGGGATGGGGCCCTTCCGCTTCACCGACGTGGGCGAGTTCCTGCTGACCAACCCCCATGCCCGGCGCCGGCTCGCGATCGCCGACGAGGTGGTGGGCTACTCCGTCTTCGACCGGTACCGCCAGTCGGACGGCGAGGAGGAGGGGCAGTACGCCGCCCACACCCAGATCGCCTTCCTGACCGTCTGTCTCTCGCTCGCCGACTGGGCGGAGGAGACGCTGGGAGAGAAGCCCGAGCTGTGCGCCGGACCGAGCTTCGGCCAGCGGGCCGCGGTGACCTACGCGGGGTCCCTGCCCTTCGAGGAGACCGTGCGGCTCACCGCCGAGCTGGCCCGCTGCGAGGAGGAGTACTTCGCGCAGGAGCACCGTGAGGCGGTTACGCACTGCGTGATCCACACTCCCGAGGAGAGCCTTCGCAAGGCGCTGGGCGAACTGGACGACGAGGGGGAGTGGCACGACGTCTCCGGCTATATCGACCAGGGCTTCTATCTCGTGTCTCTGCGTGAGCCCGTGATCGACCGGTTCAAGAAGCGGATCGGCGACCTCGGCGGCTACAACATGTACACGATGTGGCCGCCCGTACACGCCCCCTCGTTCGGCGACCTGCGCCGCAAGGCGGAGGAAGAGGTCTTCGGCGGCTTCGAGCTGGCCGACCCCAAGCTCCCGGTCGTCTCCGACCAGAACGGCGCGCTGCTGACCGACGCGGAGGGGGTGCGCACCATGCTGCTCGACACCTTCAACTGCCCGATCCGCTGGCCGGACATGGTGGAGACGATGCGGGAGCGCGGCATCACCAAGATCTGCATCTCGGGCCCGGACAACCTCTTCGGCCGGGTGAACAGCACCGGGGAGAACTTCGAGGTCCTGGCCATCGACGCCCGCAAGGCGATGCGCCCGCGCGTCCGTCAGAGGAGTGCTCGCCGGGCGCGGCGGTGACGGCCGTTCCGCCCTGGGCCACGGCCGGCCCCGGATCGTCGTCCGCCGTCTGACGGAGGCGCTGCCCTCGGGCAGCGCCCAGCCGGCGGCCGGACGTCGTCCGCGGCACCACCGCCCCTTCAAAATGACTGATCGATCTCGAAAGGTTCGTGTGCCGGTATGGCACGGAGGAAGGAATTCGACCCCGAGGCCGCACTGGACGCCGCGATGCGGCTGTTCTGGCGCAATGGTTATGAGGGAACGTCCACCAGCGACCTGGTGGACGGCCTGGGAATCGCGCGGGCAAGTCTGTACGGGACCTTCGGGTCCAAACGCGGACTGTATCTGGCCGCGCTCGACCGCTTTCTCTCCGGCGCCGCCGCGCCGAGCCCGGCCGACATCCTGGCGTCGCGTGCGTCCGCCCTGGACGCCGTCCGGGATCTGCTGGAGACCAGTGCGGCAGCCCCGAAGCCGGGTACGCCCCAGGGCTGCTTCGCGGTCAACGCCACGGTGGAGCACGGGGATTCCGATCCCGAGATCTCGCGGCGCCTGGAGGGCAACCGAAGCCGCTTCGAGACCGCGCTCTTCGGTGCGCTGCTGAGAGCCCGCGCGCAGGGCGAGCTGGCGCCCGGCGTCGATCCGAGTTCGGCGGCGACCATGCTGGCCTCGCTCAACAGTGGCCTGAAGGTGCTGTCGTGCGCGGGCGAGGGTCAGCGCGACCGCATCACCACCGCGGTCGACACCGTCATGGCGATGCTGACTTCCCCGGCGGCCGCCGTCACCGGCTGACGGCGGCGATCCGCCGTTCCTGGCCGACCGGCTCACCTGACCCGAGCCGCGGATGTGCCGGGGCCGGCCCTCCGCCTCCGTGCTCTCTTGTGGTGACTCGGGACCTGTAGGAGAGTGGCCGCATGGGCACCAAGCAGTACACGGGCTCGCCCGAGGACGCCGATCTGATGCGCGCGGACTCCTTGGCGCGGGAGATCTTCGCGGATGTCGCCAACAAGTGGGCGTTCCTGATCATCGAGTTCCTCGGTGAGCGCACCCTGCGCTTCAGCGAGTTGCGGAACGAGGTCGAGGGCGTCAGCCATAAGATGCTCACCCAGAACCTGCGCATGCTGGAGCGCAACGGCCTGGTCGAGCGGAAGGTGCACCCCACCGTGCCGCCCCGGGTCGAGTACACCCTCACCGAGGCGGGCCGGGCCCTGCGTGCGACGGTCGACGGCATGTGCGGCTGGACCCACACCTACCTCGGCCATATCGAAGACTCCCGCCGCCGCTTCGACGGCTGATCGGGGGGAGCGCTCACTGCGACCACGCGGTGGCGCCGTCTCGTGCGGGGCCACCGCGCGGCCACGTCAGCGGCCATGTCAGTCGAGGACCGCGGTGGCTTCGATCTCGACCAGATGCTCGGGGACGTCCAGCGCCGCGACCCCCAGCAGTGTGCCCGGCGGGACCGGGGTGACCCCCAGCTTCGCGGCCGCCCGAGCCGCCCCCTCCAGGAACAGGGGCATCTTGTCGGGCGTCCAGTCGACGACGTAGACGGTCAGTTTCGCCACATCGTCGAAGGAGCCGCCGACCTCGGCCAGGGCGGTGCCGATGTTGAGGTAGCACCGCTCGACCTGAGCGGCGAGGTCGCCTTCGCCGACCGTGACCCCATCGGCATCCCAGGCGACCTGCCCGGCGATATGGACCAGCCTCGACCCGGTCGCGATCGACACCTGCCGGTACACCTCGATCTCCGGCAATCCGCTGGGGTTTACCAGGGTGATGGCCATGCTGCCTGCCTTCTCATCAGGGGAGCCCACGGGCTCGCTTCCGCGGAGCCCACGGGGACGCGCTCTCTCTTGGTTACCCGGAAACCGTAAGAGAGTGGCCGCTGACATGGAAGAACGCACTTTTCGGTGACTGGGGAACCTTTTGGTGACCGCGTAGCCCGGGGGCTCGCGCACCGGTTCCGCGGACGCCCGGCCTTCCGGGTTTGTCATGGACGGGCTACAGTGCCGGGCATGGTGGGAGCGCTCCCAAGTTCTCGATCGTCCTGACCAGTCGAAGGATCCGCCATGACCCCCACAGCACACCGCACCCTGGCCGCCGCCGCGGTGGCCGTGGCGCTGACGCTGACCGCCCCGGCCGCGCCACGGGCCTCGGCACAACCGGCGGCCTGCGCCGCCAATGGCTTCTGCGAGGACTTCGAGTCCCAGACCGGTACCACCCCCGCGGGCCGCTGGACCACGGCCGTCGCCAACTGTTCGGGCACCGGCACCGCCACCGTGGACACCACGACGGCTCACGGCGGCACCACGTCGGTGCGGATCACGGGCAAGGCGGGATACTGCAACCACGCCTTCGCCGGCACCTCGCTGTCCGGTCTGCCGTCCGGTGGCGACCTCTACGGACGCTTGTGGGTCCGCCACACCACCGCGTTGCCCGCCCAGCACGTCACGTTCGCCGCCCTGCGCGACGCCAACGACAACGGCAGGGACCTGCGCATGGGCGGTCAGAACAAGGCATTGCAGTGGAACCGCGAGTCGGACGACGCCACTCTCCCCGCCCAGAGCCCGGCGGGCGTCGCGCTCAGCACCCCGCTGCCCGTCAACACCTGGACCTGTCTGGAGTTCCGCCTCGACCGCACCGCGGGCCGCCTGGACACCTGGGTGAACGGCGGGCTCGTCACCGGCCTGGTGGTGGACGGCACCCCGACCCAGGACGTCGACCAGCAATGGCTGAGCCGGGGCGGGTGGCGGCCCGCCCCGGGCGATCTGCGGCTGGGCTGGGAGAGTTACGGCGAGGGCGACGACACTCTCTGGTACGACGACGTGGCCGTCGGCACCTCCCGGATCGGCTGCTGAGCCACCGTCTAGGACAGCGCTCGGCAACCGGGTCGGGCAACCGGGCCAGGGGTTCAGGGGTTCAGGGGGAAGCTGACCGACCGGGACTTCTTCCACTCCTCGTGCTCCAGGTCCTTGGCCTCGGTGCCGTCCCCGTACAGGTCGGCCGAGCCGCTGTCGGTGATGACCTGGGCGCGGGCGCCGGGGGCCGTGAGGTCGGGCACGTCCACCACGATCTCCCAGCCGCCGGGGTCGGCCGTCGGCAGGTCGAGCCGCTTGACCGGCTGGTGTCCGGCGACGCCGTCCCAGGAGTAGAGCGCGTACGGGGCGCTGTTGTCCTCGGCCGCCCAGGAACCCGCCACGATCAGGTACTGGCCCTTGTCGTTGCGGCGGATGTCGCGCACGCTCAGGCCCCCGAGGTCGAGGGTGATCGGGGCGCCGAAGGTGGCGTGGGTGTCCTTGTCGCTGCCGGACCGGGCCAGCTCGTCGGCATTGGTGACCGGGACCAGCAGCGCCTTGCCGCCGTCGGCGGGCGGCACCAGCGGCGCCCGGAAGCCGATGTACGCGGTGGAGTCGGAGCCGGGCGCGAACTCCAGGCCCTCGACGTTGAATCCGTCGATCTGCTTGGGCACCTGGCCGTCCGCGGTGCCCTTGGCGAAGCCGAGCCGGTCGCCGTTGGCCTTGTCCCAGTCCACCAGGTCCTCGCGCAAATCCTGGTACGAGCCGCCGACCTCGAGCTCGGTGTCGGCGCCCGAACCGGAGACGGTGGTGGTGAAGAGGGTGAAGCGGTCCTCCTTCGGCTCGCCGTCCTTGTTGTTGCCCAGCGAGCCGGTCCAGTAGATGGTGTCGCCGACGCGGGCCGCGGCCTCGATGTCGATCTCCTTGTCGACATCGAGGTCGGAGCTGACGTCCCAGGTGCGCACCGGCGCGCCGGACGCGTCACGGCGGTACAGGCGCAGGACGTTGGACTCGTCGTCGGCGACGACCATGTAGCCGTCGCCGACGTCCACGGCGGCGGAGGAGTCGCTGGAGCCGGTCAGGTAGCGGGTGTCGGTGGCGTTGCCCACGGCGCCGGAGGCCGCGTAGTGCAGGGTGGTGGTGGCGCTCTTGCCGCCGAGGCCGTTCACCTTGAGGGTGAGGTCGGTGTAGCCCTTGCCGCGCGCCCGTACGGCCACCTCGCGGGTGGCGCCGGTGCCGGTCACCGTGACGTCCCCGGTCTCGGCGACCGAGCCGTGGGTGGTGGCGGTCGCGGACACGGTGAGCGCGTCCGCGTCGGCGCCGCTCTGGCCGACCTTCACGGTCACCGTCGGGTCGCCGGTGGCGCCGACGGCGCCGGACAGGTACGAGGTGGCCGGTTTGATGGTCGGCGTGCCGTAGTCCGCGTTCCCGGCCACCGCGGAGGCCGGGAACGCGGACAGCGTCGTGGCGCCGGCCACCAGCGCCAGCGCGGCGGCGTGGACGACCCGGCGGGTACGGCGCGGGGGAGCGGCATGGAACGGGACCATCGTGAGCAACCCTTCGTCAGCTGCGGGGCCGGTCGGTGGACCGGCACACCGCCCTGACGATGGATCATTTACATGGCGTGTGCATGAACGACCCCCGAACATGAACCACTTCCGGCCAAGGAGGGGGCCGTCGCGGTCAGCAGACGCCGTCGCCCGGCTTGGGGTTCCCGAGCCCGAAGAGCGGCCGCAGCTTCAGTCCGGCCCAGGTGCCGAGGAGCGCGAAGCCGCCCCAGACCCAGCCGTGCAGGCTGCCGGAGGCGATGCCCGCGAGGTAGGCGCCGATGTTGCAGCCCCCCGCCAGCCGGGCACCGATGCCCATCAGCACGCCGCCGAGCACCGCCGCGGTCGCCGTCCGCCACGGCACGCCGCGGTGGAGCGTCCAGGTGCCGCCGAGCGCCGCGGCGACCGCCGCGCCGATCATGATGCCGATGTCGGTGAGACTGGTCTTGTCGGCGAGCACCGGCCCGGCGAGCATCTCCTTGTTCCCGGGCTGCTGCCACCAGCTCCAGCTCTCCGGGTGGCCGCCGAGCGCTCGTACCAGCTCCGCGCCCCACAGGCTGAAGGCACTGGTGACGCCCCAGGCGCCGCCCGAGACGAGCAGCACCCCGGCGCCCAGCACGGCCAGCGCCAGGGCGCCGACCGCCAGCGGCCAGGAGCCGCGCAGGACACGGGCGGCGGCGCCGCGCGCGGAGGGCACCGCACCGATCGGCGGCGGGTTGCGGCGGGCCTGGACGCTACGGCTGACCAGGACGATGGCGGCGAGCACGAGGATCGTCACCGCCCAGGAGCCGAACCAGCCGATGTGGTCCGCCATGACGACCGGCTCCAGCGACGGCAGGTCCTTCCACAGGTCGAACTGCCAGGCGGCCAGGGTGGCACCGCCGATGAAGCCACCGAGCGTGAGCACGATCGACGTCTGCCCCGAGCCGACCGCGAAGAGGGTGCCGGAGGCGCAGGCCCCACCGAGCTGCATGCCGACCGCGAAGACGAACGAGCCGATCAGCAGCCCGAAGCCCAGCGGTCCGCCCGAGGGCGCCGGCACGGACCCGAACAGCCCGGTCTTCGTGCCGATGAGCAGGGCGAACAGCGTGGCCGTGGTGCCCAGCAGCAGGGTGTGGGCGCGCAGGCCGGTGCCGTTGCCGACGGCGACCAGCTGCCGCCAGGCGGAGGTGAAGCCGAAGCGGGAGTGGAAGAGGGCGATTCCCAGGGCGAGGCCGAGCAGCAGCAGAACGCCGGGCTTGGCCCCGTGGGCGGACCACACATACGCGGTCAGCGCCGCGCCGAGCAGCCCGGACACGGCGAGCGGCACCCGGCGCACCGGCGGCGCGGCGGGCGCCTCCGGTCTGGGCACGGAGGTGGGTGAGGGGGACAGCAGCGCGGCGGTCTTCGCTGCCTCGGCGGGCGGGGCGGTGGTCACGTGCGGACTCCGGAGACGTTCGAAAGGGGGGCATCACGCTGGGCGGGAGGGCCCGGCCGGGCGGCGCGGCGCCGAGCGGCGGCGCGCGGTGGGGAAACCGGCCGGTTCCGGCTCAGCGGCGACAGAGGCCGTCGTCGACGCACCACGCCGAGTTCGCGAACAGCGCGAGACACAGCGGACGGGCGGGTGCGGACATGGAGACGAGGATATGGTCCGGATTTCAAAAACTGGACCCTGGTCTCACCATGTGATCTGTGGGGTCAGCCACAGACGGCTCCCGGGACGGTCAGTGCCCGGCCGGTGCCAGATGCGCGCGCTCTCCCTGCGCGCCGAACAGGGTGAGCACCTCCGCGGGCCGGCCGTCGGCGCTGCCGATCCAGTGCGGTATGCGGGTGTCGAACTCCGCCGCCTCGCCGGCTCCGAGCCGGAACTCCCGCTCGCCGAGCAGAAACCTGACGTGTCCGTCGAGGACGTAGAACCACTCGTATCCCTCGTGGGTCTGCAGCTTCATCGTGGGTGACCGGTCGGCGGGCGGATAGATCACCTTGTACGCCTGGACACCGCCGGCCCGCCTGGTCAGCGGCACCATCACCAGCCCGGATCGCCGCACGGGCCGCAAGTGGATGCGCGGGTCGCCGGTGGGCGGCGCCGCGACGAGATCGTCGAGCGGGACGCCGTGCGCCCGGGCCAGGGGCAGCAGCTGCTCCAGCGTGGGGCGGAGCTTGCCGTTCTCGAGCCGGGACAGGGTGCTCGCCGTGAGGCCGGTCTCGTTCGCCAGCGCCGCCAGCGTGGCGCTCCGCGCCCGGCGCAGGGCACGCAGTCGCGGCCCGACTCCGGCCAGAACGTCTTCCGCGGGGTTGTCCGGGTTGTCCATCCCCCGATGATGCGGATCCGCAACTTTTCTTGCAAGAGCGAAATGGCGGCATCGAGGCTGTCGGTACATCACCGGCGTCGAAGGCGCGTATCGGATCACGCTCGGCACGCCGGCCGACGGAGGGGCGACTCAGATGGATTCCACGCAAGGCCAACGACTCACTGCCCACGCCGGGGATCAGGGCACGGCGGACGCGGACGCCGAACAGTTCTGGGAGCGGCACTACGGCACCCGGCGCGCCTGGGACGCACATGTCAACCCGCTGCTCGCCGAGACCGCCGCACCGCTGCGCCCCGGTGCCGCCCTGGATCTGGGCTGCGGCCCCGGCGGCGACGCCATCTGGCTGGCCCAGCAGGGCTGGCACGTCACCGCCGTGGACATCTCCACCACGGCCGTCGAACGGGTGCGGGAGCGCGCCCGCGATCTCGGCGTCGCGGACCGGGTGGCCACCGAACAGCACGATCTGGCCACCAGTTTCCCGGCCGGCCAGTTCGATCTGGTCTCCGCCCAGTACTTCCACACCCCGTTCTCGTTGCCCCGCAGCCGAGTCCTGCGCACCGCCGCACGGGCGCTGCGCCCTGACGGTCTCCTGCTGATCGTCGATCACGGCTCCACCGCGCCCTGGTCGTGGAACCAGGACCCCGACATCCACTACCCCACGCCCACCGAGATCGCCGCCGAACTCGATCTCGACCCCGCGCACTGGTCCGTGCTGCGCGCCGAGATGCCCCGCCGCCAAGCCACCGGACCCGCTGGTGAGACCGCCACCGTCATCGACAACGTCCTGCTCGTCCAGCGGCGCGACCGCCGAATGGCCGCCTGAACCACCCGATTTCACGACGCAGGGGAGTGACTCGATGCAAGGAAACAGCGCCCAGCGATCCCGGACCCGGGCGAAGGACACCGGCCCTCCGGCGACCGGCCCCGATGAGAAGGCCACCCTGCGGGGCTTCCTCGACTATCTGCGGAACTCGGTCGCGGACAAGGTCGCGGGCGTACCGGAACCGCAGGTCCGAACGGGCGGAGTGCCCTCGGGCACCAGCCTTCTCGGACTGCTCAAGCACCTGGCGTTCGTCGAGCGGTTCTACTTCCTCGGTGAGGATGCCGGCGACTGGCCCGCGACCATGCGGCCGTCCGCACAGGACACCGTCGACGGCGTGCTCGCCGACTACCGCAAGACCGTCGAGCGGGCCAACCGGGTCATCGACGCCTGCCCCGATCTGGCTCTCCCCGCTCCGCGAGCCCCGCGCCGGGGAGCGGCACCATCGATGCGCTGGGTCCTGGTGCACATGATCGAGGAGACCGGCCGGCACGCCGGCCACGCCGACATCCTCCGCGAGCAGATCGACGGATTCACCGGCCGCTGACACCGGCTACCGCCGAGGAGGACCGATCTCAAAGCCCAGCAGCCGCGGACAGGTGTTGAAGATCCTCCGTGGCTGACCGGGGCGGCGTCTGACCACTCGGGGGCGACTTCCGGCGAGGGCGGCGCCGGTGTCAGCCGTCGGCGCCCCGCTCGGCGGTGTCCGCGAGGCCGACGTACATCGAGTGGTGGAGCTCCGCGACATGGTCCCGGAGGAGGCCGGCCGCCAAGGTGGCGTCCTGCGCGCCGAGCGCGGCCCGGATGGCCTTGTGCTGCTCGTTGCTGCTGCGGAGGTAGCCCATCGGGTATGGCAGGAAGTACGCGTACAGCTCTCCGGTGACCCGCTGGTACATCTCCAGGGCGGCGGACAGCCCGGCGCCCTCGGCGAGGGCCAGATGGAACCGCTGGTCGCTGGCGTGGAACTCGGCCCAGCTCTCGGCCGCGTCCATCTCCCGGATGCACTGATCGAGCCGGTCGAGCCCGGTCCGATCGAGCTGCTCGGCGGCCAGATGCGCGAAACCGGCCTCCAGCACGATGCGCTCGTCGATCAGCCGGTGGACCCGTTCGCTGTCCTCCCGGTACGCGGCGACCTGTGCCACGGTGCGGCGGCGGGGCCGCTCCGCGATGAAGGTGCCGCCCGTGCGCCCCGGGCGCCGCTCGACCACGCCTTCGCGCTCCAGGGTGCCGAAGGCCCGGCGGACGGTGATCTCGCCGACTCCGAGCGCCGCCGCCGTGGCCTGGACGTTGGGCAGCCGCTCACCGGGCGCCAGCAGGCCCAGGTCGACCGCCAGGGAGATCCGGGCCCGAACGGTGTCGACGGCGCTGGTGCGGCGGATCGCGGCGAGGGCGCTGCTGGTCAGGGCGCTCGGTGCGCCGGACGGTTCCTGGATCGCCATGCCCTCAGAGTAGGGGCCTCGTGGCCTCCCCACGGCCTTCGGGCGGGGGCCGCCGCTTTGCGGAACCGTGACCTCCGGGGGTTTACCTGATCAAAGTGAGCATGTTTTCATGGCTCGCATTCACCCCTGGACGCCCACTCCAAAGGCACTGATGAAGATCTCCGGACTGCAGACGGCGGGAACGCCCGGCGACGTCGACGCCAACCTCCACGAACTGGACGCGGCGTGCCGCCGGGCCCGTGCCGAAGGCGCCGAACTGCTGATCACCACCGAGCTGTTCGTCACCGGCTACGACATCGGGGACGCCGTCCGGGACCTGGCCCGCACCGACCTGCTGTCACCGGCCCGGGAGATTGCCGCCTCCCACGGAATCGCGCTCGTCCTCGGGGCGCCCGAGTACGACTCCGGCGCCTGCTACAACAGCGCCTTCTTCATCGACCCGGCCGGAGCGGTCCTCGCCCGGCACCGCAAGAACCATCTCTTCGGCGAACTCGACCGCAGGTACTTCACCCCGGGCGACCGGCCCGCCCCCGTCATCGACTACGAGGGCGTCCGGATCGCGATGCTGATCTGCTACGACGTGGAGTTCCCCGAGAACGTGCGGGCCGCCGCCCTCGCCGGTGCGGACCTCGTCGCGGTCCCGACCGCCCAGATGCAACCGTACGAGTTCATCGCCGAGCACCTGCTGAGGGTGCGCGCCTGGGAAAACCAGATCTACATCGCCTACGTCAACCATGACGGCGACGAGGGTTCACTGCGCTACGTCGGCCGCAGCTCCATCGTGAGCCCGTCGGCCACCGTGCTGGACAGCGTCGAACACGGCAACCGGCTGCTCTTCGCGACCGTGGACCCACACACGGTCCGGCAAGCCCGCAAGGCCAATCCGTACCTGGCCGATCTCCGGCCAGACCTCTTCACCCCGTCCGCCCGCGCCACCAAGGACCCGTCATGCTGACCGACTCCGACGCGCACGCGTCCTCCACCCGGCAATCGGCACAAGCGAATCTGTCGGGGCGGCTCGGCACCGGTGCCATCGTCTTCATGGTGATCGCCGCCGCCGCGCCCCTGACGGTGGTCGGCGGCAATGTCCCGCTCGCCATCGCGGGCGGCCCCGGCGCCGGAGCCCCCGTCGGCTTCGCCCTCGCCTCGCTGGTCCTGCTGGTGTTCGCGGTCGGCTTCGTCACCATGACGCCCCACGTTCCGCAGGCCGGCGCCTTCTACGCCTACGCCACCCGTGGCCTGGGGGACCGCGTCGGAGTGGGCACGGCCGCCGTCGCGCTGGTCGCGTACACGGCGATCCAGGTAGGCGTCTACGGCTATCTGGGCTGGGCCGTCAACGATGTCCTGCACACCTTCGGCGGGCCCACCCTGCCCTGGTGGGTATGGGCGCTCGCGGCCCTGGGCATCGTGGCCCTCCTCGGCTACCGCCATATCGACCTCAGCTCCAAGGTCCTCGGTGTCGCACTCGTCCTGGAGATCGTGGTGGTGCTGGTCCTGGACGCGGGGATCTTCGCCCGGGGCGGCGCCCACGGTGTCAACGTCGAGTCGTTCACCCCGCATGCGGCGCTCTCCGGCCCGCTGGGCGTGGCCGTACTGTTCGCGATCACCGGATTCATCGGTTTCGAGGCCACCGCCGTCTTCCGGGACGAGGCCCGTGACCCGGAGCGGACCATCCCCCGGGCCACCTACCTCGCCGTCCTGATCATCGGCGGCTTCTACACGCTGTCCTGCTGGGCGTTGGTCCTGGCGGCGGGCACCGATGACGCCTCGGCCGTGGCCCAGAAGACCGTGGACAGCCAGGGCAACATGCTCATGGACACCGCCCAGACCTACGTCGGCACCGCGCTGCGGGACGTCATGCAGGTACTGCTGCTCAGCAGCCTCTTCGCCTGCGTGCTGTCCTTCCACAACGTCATCGCCCGCTACACCTTCACCCTCGCCCGCCAGGACCTCCTCCCCGCACGGCTGGGCGTCGTCCACCCGCGCCACCACTCGCCGTCCGTCTCCTCGGTCGTCCAGACCGTCACCGCGCTGGTCCTGGTCGTCGCCTGCGCCGTCATCGGACTGGATCCGCTGGTGGGTGTCTTCGGCTCCATGGCGGGATTGGCGACGGTGGGCATGATCCTGCTCATGCTCATCACGTCCGTCGCCGTGGTCGCCTACTTCGCGCGCAACGCCCAGCTCTCCGCGGGCAGGCCCTGGCAGACCCGGATCGCCCCGCTGCTGGCCGTGGCCGGACTGCTGACCGCGCTGTGGCTGGTGTTCTCCAACTTCACCCTCGTCACCGGTGGTGGCGTGGGCGTGAGCATCGTCCTCGGCGTCATCCCCTTCCTCGCGTTCATCGCCGGCCTGGTCCGAGGGGCTCACGGCCCGCGGGGGCGTATCTGAGACGCGGGCTCCGCCCGGCCGTCCAGGAGACGCGGCTCCGCCCGGCCGTCGTGACGGCCGGGCGGAGTGTCAGACCGCGGTCCGCTCCACGGGGATCCACAGCTCCGCGTCCGCCCGCGCCGCGTCCCGCGACAGCCGGGTGCGCAGAATCTCCGGCCCCGGCCTGCTCTGGTACGGGTTGGACGGGAACCACTGGGTGAAGACGTCCCGCCACAGGTGCTGGAGCGCCTGCGGGAACGGCCCGGAGTTCTCGAAGACGGCCCATGTCCCCGCCGGGACGACAAGCTCGTCCAGGTCCTTAGGGGCGGCGGCTCCGGTCACCACCGCGTGGTAGTAGTCGAGTTCGGTGCCCTCCGCCCGGCTCGGGTCGAGGTTGTCGCTCACTCCCAGGATCCCCTCCGGCTCCTGATCGGACAGGGCGGTGATCCGCCCGATCGTCTCCTGGCCGATACCTCGGATGAACTCCGCGATCCGCGGATTCACCCCCTCATGGACGAGCGGGACCCGGACCTTCTTGCCGACCACATGGAATCGCTCCTTCTCCACGACCCGGTATCGCATACTGCTGCTCCCTTCGACAACGAGGCGGAAGGACATCCGCGGCTGGGAGCGCAGTACGGCACCTGCCCGCCGGGCGTCGCCCGGCCCCACACCGTGCATGGCCCGGAACGCACGCGCGAACGCCTCGCCCGAGCCGTAGCCGTAACGCACCGCGATCTCCAGGAGCGTCCGCTCCCCGGCGAGCACCTCGGCCCCCGCGATGGTGAGCCTCCTGCGCCGGATGTACTCCGACAGCGGGATCCCCGCCAGCGCGGAGAACAGCCGGCGGAAGTGGTACTCCGACGTCACCGCGATCCGCGCCAACTCGGCCGTCTCGATCCGCTGATCGAGATGCGACTCGATGTGTTCCAGGGCCTTGTTCAGCCGCTCCAGCACCTCGGTCTCCTTCCCTGACGCCCCTCACGTTAGGAAGTCCGCACCCTGCCGGACCCGACATTCCGTGCCCGCTCCGGTCGGGTGTGCCGGATCGCCCTGTACGCCCGTTCGGTCACCGTTTCATCACAACGGTCACCCGGCTCTCCCGCCCCGCCGCCCCGGCGCCGCATGATGCACCCCACCATCGACGCCCCTGGGAGACAAATGCGCACCCGTACCCTGGAAGCCGCGGCCGTCATCGCCATCACCCTGCTGCTGACCGGCTGTTCCAGCGGAGGTGCCGCGGGCGACAAGCGCACCCCGAGCGGCACCCCGGCCGCCGCCGAGAAGGCCGAGATCACCCAGCGCTGTGTCGATGCCATCGCCGACCGCGCCGCCGCGCACAAGGGCGGAGCGGTCCGCTCCCACCCCGTCCCCGGACCGTGCGCCCGGCTGTCGGACGCCGACTATCTGGACGCCTACATGGCAGGTCTCGAACAGGCGCACCGTGTCGCGCAGAAGGCGTCTCAGGGCGAATCCGGCAAGGCGGCCGACGGCGCGGGGAACTGACCCGCCGCCCGGGAGTCGGCCCGGCTCAGATGGTCGGCGCAGGAATCCCGTGCGCTCGACCGCGAGCCGTCCGGGCACAGGACGTTCTCCCAACTCGTCGTCGAGATATCGGCATCCCGCAGCCGCGCGCCGCGGAGATCGGAGTCGGACACCGTGGCTCCGCCCAGATCGGCGCCGCTCAGATCCGCTCCGTTGAGGCCGACATGGGTGAGGGACGCCGCCCGCAGCTCCACGCCGTCGAGCTGGGCGCCCTCGAAGCTGACGTCGGTGAGCAGACCCCTGTCGAGCCTGGCGCCGCTCAGATCGGCGCCGCGCAGATCGACCTGCGAGAGGGTGGCGGAGCCGAGGTTCGCGCGCCGGAGGTCGGCGCCCCGCAGATCGACGTTCTCCAGCGACACCCCGGCCAGCCGCGCCGCGTAGAGATTGCCGCGCCGCAGATTGGCCTCGGACACCAGCCCGGTCAGGGTGGACCGTTCGAGATTGACGCACCGCAGCTTCTTCTGCCACAGATCGCCACCGGCCACGGTGCGGCTGGAGAGGTCCTTGCCCGTACGGCCGGAACAGCTCCGGCCATGGTCGTCGTCCTCCCCGCACCCGGCGAGCAGGGCCGAGGACAGGGCGATCGCGATGAGGCAGCAGAGCGGGCGGGGCCAACGCGTGGTCATGGGCCGACCTACCACGGCTGTCAGACGCCGATCAGATCCACCAGATCGTCGGCATGCTCCTCCTCTTCCTCCAGGATCGACTCCATCAGCCGGCGGGTGGTCGGGTCGTGATCGCCCAGCCAGCGGATGATCTCCTGATAGCTGGCGATCACGATGCGCTCGGCGAGCAGATTGTGCTCCAGCATCGCCTTCAGGTCGTTGTCGGGCGGTGTGGTGTAGTCGGTGTGGGCGCGCTGGGCCAGCGAGGCGGGGTCGAAGTCGGGGTCGGCGCCGAGCTGGGAGACGCGTTCGGCGGCGCGCAGCGCATGCTGCATCTCCTCCTTCGCGTGCTCGGTGAACTCCGAGGAGACTTGGGCGCGGTCGATCCCGCTGGCGGAGATGGCGTGGCGGGTGTAGCGCAGCCAGCACACCACCTCGGTCGCGATGACGTCATTGAGGATGCCGATGACCCGGTCCTTGTCCAGACCGTAGGTGTCCGTCACCGGTCCGGCCGCCATCTTCTGGCGGGCCTCGTCGCGGATCCTGGTCACGTCCAGCACGAAGTCGTCGCTCATCGGTGCCCTCTCTGCTCTCATCGGGTTGGGCGAGTGTTCCCCGCGGGGGCCCGGAGGGCATCGGGCAGAGCGTGAAGATGACTGGATCGCCGCACAGCGCCAGCCGATCGGCGGTATCCGGCCGGCGTACGCGCCCGAGAGTTCGGCGCCGGCCAGGCTGTGGGCCCGGCCGGCGCCGATCATTCGATGGCGGGGTCAGCCTCCGTGGCCGGGCTCCGGCACGCTCGTCCCCGCCGACAGGACCCGGTCCGGGCGGATCGGCAGGTTGCGGTGGCGGACGCCGGTGGCGTGCCACACCGCGTTGGCGATGGCCGCCGCGGCGCCCACGATGCCGATCTCACCGACGCCCTTGATGCCGACCGGGTCGTCCGGGTCCGGGTCGTCCACCCAGTCCGCCTCGATGAGCGGCACATCGGCGTTCGCGGCGAAGTGATAGCCCGCGAGGTCCGGTCCGACATGGCCGCCCGAGGCCCGGTCCCGGACCGCCTCCTCGTGCAGGGCCATGGAAATACCCCAGACCATCCCGCCGACGAGCTGGTTGCGCGCGGTCAGGGGGTTGACGATCCGGCCCGCCGCGAAGATCCCGAGCATCCGCCGCACCCGGACCTCTCCGCTGGTGACGTCCACGGCCACTTCGGCGAACTGCGCCCCGAAGGAGTGCCGTTCCTTCTTGGAGAGGGCGCCGATCGCCTCGGAGGTGTCGGACCGGGCGGTGATTCCCTCGGGCGGGATGTCGCCGCCCAGGGCCAGCCGCTCGCGCAGTTCGCGCACCGCGATCGACACCGCCCACGCCCAGGAGCGCATGCCCATCGAGCCACCGGCGATCATCGCCGGGCCGAGGTCGCTGTCCGCCATGACCACCCGGACGCGGTCCGGATCCACTGCCAGCGCGTCCGCGGCGACCAGGGCGATGCCGGTCCGGGCGCCGGTCCCGATGTCCGCCGCGTTGATGCGCACGGTGAACGTGCCGTCCGCCTCCGCCGTCACGCCCGCCGTGGACGGGCCGGCCCCGGAGTGGAAGCTGGCCGCCGCCATACCCGTTCCGAGCAGCCAGCGTCCCTCGCGGCGCAGCCCCGGCCGCGGATCCCGGTCCGCCCAGCCGAACCGGCGGGCGCCCTCCTCGTAGCAGGCGACCAGATTGCGGCTGCTGAACGGCAGGCCCGAGACGGGGCCCCGGTCGGGTTCATTGCGGACGCGCAGCGCGATCGGGTCGATGCCGGAGGTCTCGGCGAGTTCGTCGAGCGCGCACTCCAGCGCGAACGAGCCCGGTGCCTCGCCGGGTGCGCGCATGAAGGTCGGGGTCGGCACATCGAGCCGTACGACCCGGTCGCTGGTGTGGTGCGCGTCGGCGTCGTACATCACGCGCCCCACCGTGGCGCTGCGCTCGATGAACTCGTGAACGGTCGAGGTGACGCACTCGGACCGGTGGTCGAGCGCGCGCAGCCGCCCCGACGTGTCGGCGCCGAGCCGGACCCGCTGCGCGGTGGGGCTGCGATAGCCGATGGTCGAGAACATCTGGCGGCGGGTCATCACGACGCGGACCGGACGGTCGAGGATGGTCGCGGCCATGGCGGCGGCCACCTGGTGCGGGCGGACCGTCTTGGAGCCGAAGCCGCCGCCGACGTGCTCGGACCGCACGCGCACCGACTCCGCGTCGAGGGAGAAGATCTGCGCGAGCTCACCGGCCACGTACGTGGTGCCCTGATTGGAGTCGAGGACCTCGAGCCGGCCGCCGTCCCAGTGGGCCGTCGCCGCGTGCGGCTCCATGGGGTTGTGGTGCTCTTCCGGGGTGGTGTACTCGGCGTCCACGACGAAGGTGGAGGCGGCGAGTTCGGCCTCGATGTCGCCCTTCGTCGTCTCCGCCGGCCCGAACGGCGAGTCCTCGGGGGTGTACACATCGGGGTGTCCGGCGAAGAAGTCGATGTCGTGCGACTCCTGGTCGTACTGGACCACCAGCGCTTCCGCGGCCTCCCGGGCCTGCTCGGGCCGCTCGGCGACGACCAGCGCCACCGGCCAGCCCCGGAAGGGGACACGGTCGTGCTGGAAGACCCCGATGATCGGGTCGGGCGGCCCGATCATGCCCATGTAGTCCAGGTTGACGCGCGGGGCGTTCTCATGGTGGAGGACCGCGAGGACACCGGGCATGGCGAGGACGGAGTCGGCCTCGACCGAGCGGACCCGGCCGCGGGCGATGGTGGACAGCACCAGCCAGCCGTGGGCGAGTTCGGGCAGCGGGATGTCGCCCGAGTAGCGGGCCGCCCCGGTGACCTTTTCCCGGCCCTCGACGCGGGTGCGCGCGGTTCCGAGGGCCCCCGTCGTCGTGGTGGTTCCGGTCGTCGTGGTCATCGGGCGGCCTCCTCGGCGAGTTCGGTCAGCAGGGCCACCACGAGGTTGTGCATCAGCGGCACCTTGTATCCGTTGTGGGGCAGTGCCTCGGCGGCGGCCAGCTCCGCGTCCGCGGCGGCGGCGAACGCCTCGGCGGTCGCCGGGCCTCCGGTCAGTGCCCGCTCGGCCTCCAGGGCCCGCCACGGCCGGGAGGCGACCGCTCCGAAGGCGAGGCGGACCTCGTGGACGACGCCGTCCCGGACGTCGAGGGCGGCGGCGATCGAGCCGATCGCGAAGGCGTAGGACGCGCGCTCGCGGACCTTGCGGTAGCGGGAGTGGGCGGCGACCGGGGCCGGGGGCAGGGTGACGCCGGTGATCAGCGCGCCGGAGGGCAGCGCCGTCTCCAGGTGCGGGGTGTCGCCCACGGGCAGATAGAAGTCCGCGAGCGGCAACTCGCCCGGCCCGTCGGCGGTTTCGTACCGTACGACGGCGTCGAAGGCGGCGAGCGCGACCCCCATGTCCGAGGGGTGGGTGGCCACGCAGTGCCCGGAGGAGCCGAGGATCGCGTGGTTGTGGTGCTCACCCTCGATGGCCGGGCAGCCGCTGCCGGGCAGGCGCTTGTTGCAGGGCCCCGCCGCATCGGTGAAGTAGCCGCAGCGGGTGCGCTGGAGAAGATTCCCGCCGACGGTGGCCATGTTGCGCAGCTGCCCGGACGCACCGGCCAGGACGGCCTGCGCGAGCGCCGGGTAGCGGCGCCGTACCTCGGGGTGGGCGGCGAGATCGCTGTTGGTGACGGTGGCCCCGATGAGCAGACCGCCGTCCGGCGTCACCTCGACGCGGTCCAGGGGCAGTTCGCGTACGTCGACGAGGCGTCCGGGCCGCTCGATGCCGGTCTTCATCAGATCGACCAGATTGGTGCCGCCGCCGAGGAACCGTGCGTCGGGATCGGCGCCGAGTACGGCGATCGCCTCGGAGACGTCGAGGACGCGCTGGTAGCCGAACTCCTTCATGCGACGGCCTCCTCGGTCCCGGTCGCCTGCGCCTCGGCCGCCTGCGCGACCGCCTGCACGATCGACACATACGCGCCGCAGCGGCACAGGTTGCCGCTCATCCGCTCCCGGATCTCATCGGGAGTCAGTGGTGGGGGCGCGGCTTCGGGGCGGACGTCGGCGGTGACCGCGCTCGGCCAGCCCGCCGCGTGTTCCTCGATCACGGCGAGGGCGGAACAGATCTGCCCCGGGGTGCAGTAGCCGCACTGGTAGCCGTCGAGGTCGAGGAACGCCTGCTGCACCGGATGCAGCCGGTCGCCGTCGGCCACCCCCTCGATCGTGGTGACGTCGCGGCCCTCGGCGGCCACCGCGAGCTGCAGACAGGAGACGGCCCGGCGGCCGTCGAGCAGTACCGTGCAGGCCCCGCACTGGCCCTGGTCGCAGCCCTTCTTGGTCCCGGTGAGGTCGAGATGCTCACGCAGGGCGTCGAGCAGGGTGGTGCGGTGGTCGACGGGCAGCGTGTACTTCTCGCCGTTGATGGTCAGCGTGATGACGCTGGACGTCGATGGGGCCATGATCAGCCTTCTTTCGCGGATGTGGTGCGCGTCGAAGTCATCCAAAGGAGGTCCCGGGGGGTGGGAATGCGTGAGAATGCCATTCGGCGCTCGGTTCCGGCCATCCCCACGGGCCGTTTCAGCCGGTAAGGTGTACCTAAGCGGACACTTGTCCGCTGTGCATGAAACTTAGCGGACAGCTGTCCGGTGGGCAAGGTCGGCGCTTTGCGGTGTCCGGAAGGAGGACGAGTGCGGGCAGATAAGGACGCGCGTCTGCGCTCGGACGCGCAAGCGAACCGCGAGCGCATCCTGGAAGTGGCGCTGGCGGAGCTGACCCGCTCGGCGGATGTCCCGCTGAGCACCATCGCGAAGAAGGCGGGCGTCGGGCAGGGCACGCTGTACCGCAATTTCCCCAGCCGCGAGGCCCTCGTGCTGGAGATCTACCGCCACGAGATGCTGCAGGTCGCGGACATCGCGGCCGAGCTGCTCCGTACCCGCGCGCCCGATGAGGCGCTGCGCGAGTGGATGGGGCACCTCGCCCGGTTCGCCATGGCCAAGGCCGGTCTCGCCGACGCGCTGCACAAGGCCCTCAGCACCGCCTGCGGCCAGAAGAAACCGGGCCACGGCCAGATGACCGAGGCCGTCGCGCTTCTGCTGAAGGCGAACGAGGAGGTCGGCACGATCCGCCCGGACGTGACCACCGACGACTTCCTGCTCGCCATCTCCGGCTTGTGGCAGATCAGCCCCGATGACGAGGGGCCGGTGCGCGCCAGACGGCTTCTGGATCTGGTCATGGACGGGCTGCGGGTGGGCGCGCCCGCGGCGGCCCGGCCGGGGTCGACGGCCGACACGGAGAGCTGAGCCGGCGGCTGGGGACAGGCCGACTGGCGGGGGCAGGCCGACCGGCGGGGGCGCGCCGGCGACCGTGCCCCCGTGCGTGCGGGCTCAGCCCGAGGCCGGAAGCGCGGTGCGGGGCCGGGGCGGGAACCCGGCGGTGCGGTAGCACGCGTCGACCAGGGACATGGTGGTCAGCGCGTCCTCCGCGTCCAGCGGAAGCGGCGCGCCATGCCGCAGGTGAGCGGCGTACGCCTCCAGCTGGAAGGTGTACGAGGAGCGCTTGCCCAGCTCCTCGGTCCGCTCACCCGCGGGCGTGCGCACCAGGACACGGTCGTCCAGATGGGGCTGGACGAAGTTCACGGCCGTGGCCTCGCCCCGCGAGCCGACGACCCGGAAGCTCATGTTCCACTCCCCGTGTGCCATATGGCAGCGGGCGGATCCGGTGGCGCCGTTCGGGAAGGCCAGTTCCGCGTCCAGCCACTCGTCGACATCCGGTGCGCCCTGCCGTGCGCCGGCCCGGGCGGTGACCAGGTGCGGGGGACCACCGGCCCAGGGCGCGAGCAGGCGCTGGGCGTGCACGCTGTAGCAGCCCAGGTCCATGAGGGCGCCCCCGGCCAGCGGGAGGGACCAGCGGGGGTCGGACCCGGGCGGAGCGGGCATGGCGACCATCGTCTCGACGTGCCGCAGCTCCCCGAGTTCCCCGGAGTCCAGCAGTTCGTGGAGGCGGCGGGTGACGGGGTGGAAGAGGTAGTGGAAGCCCTCCATGAAGACGGTGCCCGCCTTGGCGGCGGCGTCGCGGACCTCGGTGGCCTCCTCGGTGTTGCTCGCCGAGGGCTTCTCGCTCAGGACGTGCTTGCCCGCGGCGAGGGCGGCGAGGTTCCACGGGCCGTGCAGGCTGTTGGCCAGCGGGTTGTAGACGACCTCCACATCGGGGTCGTCGATCACCTCGGAGTAGGAGTCGAGGACGCGCTCGACGCCGTGCTCGGCGGCGAAGGCATCGGCCCGGTCGCGGGTGCGGGCGGCCACCGCGACGAGGCGGTGGCCGCCCGCACGGGCGGGGCCGACGATGGAGAGCCCGGAGATCCGGGCGGCGCCCAGGATCCCGATGCGCAGCGGCTCGGCTGTCGTCATGCCTTCCGTACCTCTTCCATGCTCACGGGGCGGTGCTCGTGCAGGGACAGCGTGCACGCCTCGGCGATCCAGCCGGCCTCGACGGCGTCGGCGACGGTGCAGGGAGAGGGCCGCAGACCCGCCGCCACCTCGGTGAAGGCGGTGAGCTCGGCCCGGTAGGCGGTGGCGAAGCGGTCCATGAAGAAGTGGTGCGGTGTGCCGCCGGGGAAGGTGGCGCCCGGTTCGACGGAGCGCAGCGGCAGCTTGTCCTCCAGGCCCGCGGCGATGCTGTCCGTCATGCCGTGGAGCTCCAGGCGGGCGTCGTAACCGCGTGGATTGTGGCGGGTGTTGGAGACCACGGCGAGGGTGCCGTCGTCGAGGGTGAGGAGGCTGGAGGCGGTGTCGACGTCACCGGCGGTCGCGATGTAGTCGGCGCCGCGGTTGGCGCCGGTCGCGTAGACCTCGGTGACCTCGCGGCCGGTGATCCAGCGGACGGTGTCGAAGTCGTGCACGGCACAGTCGCGGAAGATGCCGCCGGAGACGGCCACATAGGCGGCCGGAGGCGGCTCGGGGTCCAAGGTGGTGGACCGTACGGTGGTCAGCGGCCCCAGCTCACCGCTGACCACGGCCTTGCGCGCCGCCACATACCCGGGGTCGAAGCGCCGGTTGTAGCCGATGTGGACCTCCACGCCACTGTCCTTCACCGCGCGGAGGACGTCGAGGCTCTCCTCGATCGTGCGCGCCACCGGCTTCTCGCAGAAGACCGGTACGCCCGCCCGTACGGCGGCGAGGATGAGCTCGGGGTGGGCGTCGGTCGCCGCGGCGATCACGACGCCGTCCACACCGGCGGCGAGCACGGCCTCCGGCGAGGCGACCGCCTGGGCGCCGAACCGCTCGGCGGCGGTGGTGGCGGCCGCGGCGACCGGGTCGGTGACCACGAGGGAATCCACCGCGTCGAGCGTGGACAGGGTCTCTGCGTGGAAGGCGCCGATCCGGCCCAGGCCCATAATGCCGATACGCATGGGGAGTTGTGCCCTTTCTGACGGTGCGGGTGGTGAGGGTGCGGTTTTTGACTGTGCGGCTTCTGGCGGTGCCGCTTGTGACGGTGCGGCTTGTGACGGTGCGGCGCGGCGGGTCAGCCGAGTCCGCCGACGACGATCTGGTCCCAGTCGATGACCGAGCCGGTGACGACGCCGCTGCGGTCGGAGAGCAGGAGGACGACGAAATCGGCGATCTCGTCGACCTGGCCGAGCTTGCCCATCGGCTGGGCGCGGGCCGCCTCCTCGCGCCAGTCGTCGCCGGCGCCGTGGAAGGCGCGCTGGATGGCGTCCTCGCCCTCGGTCTCGGTCCAGCCGAGGTTGAGGCCGTTGATACGGACGCGGTCCCAGCGGTGCGCGTGGGCGGCGTTGCGGGTCAGGCCCGCGAGCCCGGCCTTCGCGGCGGAGTACGGCGCCAGGAACGGATACCCGCCGTGTGCGCAGTTGGAGATGATGTTGACGATTGTGCCCGGAGCCTTCCTGGCCACCATGTCGGCGACGGCGGCCTGCATGGCGAAGAACGGGGCGCGCAGATTGATCGCGATATGCGCGTCGAAGAGTTCGGGGGTGGTGTCCAGCAGCGTCCCGCGGGAGGTGAGCCCGGCGGAGTTGACCAGGCAGTCGATCCTGCCGTGGGCCGCCACCACCTCCGTCACGCTGCCCCGTGCCTGCGCGGGATCGGCCAGATCGGCGCGGAGGAAGGAGGCGGTGGCCCCCTGGGCGGTGAGTTCCCCGGCCAGCGGCTCGCCGATGTCGGGGCGGCGTCCGGTGAAGGCGACCGTGGCCCCTTCACGGGCGACGGCGCGGACGATACCGGCGCCGACTCCCTGGCTGCCGCCATTGACCAGGACGATCTTGTCTTGCAGCAGTCCCATGAGCGGTCCGTCTCCTTCAGCTCTCGCGGCGCTCGGCGCCGGCCCGCAGTTGGGCGCGCAGGGTGTCCGGGGTCCAGTCCTGCTCCAGGGCGCGCCGGACGATGTCGGCCTGGGAGTCCGGGGCGAGGCCGCCGACGGGCGGGTCGAGGTCGAGGTTGGTGGGGAAGGGGTAGCCCTCGGCACAGGCCGCGACGACGTTGTGCAGCCAGTCCTCGGAGGCGCCTTCGGCCTTGCACTGCCGCAGCACGGGGAAGACGGCGTCGACCACCGCCGCACGGTCGACGGTCTCCATGGCGCGGCCGAAGGCGGAGGAGATCTGCAGCAGGTTCGCCATCCGCTGGATATCCGTGGAGCGATTGTGCCCGGCGGCGTGGAAGAGCGCGGGGTTGAAGAAGACCGCGTCGCCCGCCTCCAGCGGGAGCTGGACGTGGTGCTCGGCGAAGTAGGCCATGAACTCCGGGCGGCGCCAGGCCAGGTAGCCGGGCTCGTACGCCTGCGAGTACGGCAGGTAGAGCGTCGGGCCGGACTCGACGGGCATGGTGCAGTGGGCGACCGCGCCCTGCAGGGTCAGCACGGGGGAGAGCCGGTGGACATGGGCCGGATAGGCCGCGGCCCGCGCCTCGGAGAGGAAGCCGAGGTGATAGTCGCGGTGCACGCTCTGCGCCGCGCCGCCCGGGTTGACCTGGTTGATCTGTGAGGTGATCTGATAGCCGGGGCCCAGCCAGGCGGTGGCCACCAGGGCGAGGAGGTCGTTGGCGTAGTAGTCCGCGAAGACCTCCGGCGCTCCCAGGGCCAGCTTCTCCAGCGCGTTCCAGACCCGGTCGTTGGTGCCGGGCTTGGCGAAGTGGTCACCGCGGGCGGAGCCCGTCGCCCGCTCCTCCTCGATCAGCGTCGTGAACGCCTCGGTGGCCCGGTCGAGGACCGACGGGTCGGGGAAGGCGCCCTTGAGCACCACGATGCCGGGGCCGTCCAGCAGGGCGTCCACCAGTTCCGCCTGCGCCTCCCGGCGGCCGGACGCTGTGGCGGCCCGCGCGCGCAGGCGGTCGCCGTCGTAGACGGGGACGTTCTGCTCCACGGCGTCGGCGCCGGGGTGGTCGCCGGGGTCGGTGGTCCGCTCGACCAGGGCGCGGAAGGCGTCGAGAGTGCAGTCGGCCTCACTGAGCCAGACGTGAGACCTCGGAGCGACGAGGGGCATGATGCTTTGCGATCCTTCCCGTGGGCTGCGGCTTTCTGTCAGTGTTGTGATCAGCCGAGCATCGGGCAATCCTCAGCAGTCCATCAAAAACCCCTCATGGAGGCGCGCCGGTGTCCCATCCGTATCCGATCCGGGAGATCGCCCGGCAGGCGGGCCTGAGCGAGGCCACCGTCGACCGGGTCCTGAACAACCGTGGCGGCGTGCGCGAGAGCACCACTCGGGAGGTCCACCAGGCGATCAAGGACCTGGACCGGCAGCGGACCCAGGTCCGCATCGGCGGCCGCACCTTCATGATCGACATCGTGATGCAGGCGCCGGAGCGCTTCTCCCTGGCGGTCCGCGCCGCCCTGGAGGCGGAGCTGCCGGCGCTGCGCCCCGCGGTGATGCGCTCGCGCTTCCACTTCCGCGAGACCGGTCCGGTCGAGGAGCTGATCGCCACGCTGGACCGCGTCGCCGCGCGCGGCGGCTCCCAGGGGGTCGTCCTGAAGGCGCCCGACGTCCCGGAGGTCACGGCGGCCGTCGGCCGCCTGGCCGCCGTGGGCATACCGGTCGTGACCCTGGTGACCGATCTGCCCGGCAGCGCGCGCCGGTCCTACGTCGGCATCGACAACCGCGCCGCCGGGGCCACCGCCGCGTACCTCCTGGGACAGGGGCTCGGTGACCGCCCCGGCAATGTGCTCACCACCATCAGCCGCGGCTTCTTCCGCGGGGAGGAGGAACGCGAGATGGGCTTCCGCAGCGCCCTGCGCAACGCCCATCCCGCGCGCACGCTGGTCGAGGTCACCGACAGCGACGGTCTGGACGCCACCCAGCGTGACCTGGTCCTGCGGGCGCTGCGCCACGACCCGGAGATCCGGGCGGTCTACTCGATCGGCGGTGGCAACACCGCCACGATTCAAGCCTTCGAGGAACTGGGCCGCGCCTACGAGGTGTTCATCGCCCACGACCTCGACCACGACAACACCCGGCTGCTGCGCGAGCGACGGCTGTCCGCGGTGCTCCACCACGACCTGCGCCAGGACATGCGCCGCGCCTGCCAGATCATCATGCGGGCCCACGGAGCCCTGCCCGACGACGGCCCCGCCCTGCCCTCGCCCATCCAGGTCGTCACGCCGTACAACATGCCGCCCGACCTGGTCTGAGACGCCGGCCCGCGGCGCCCTCCGGTCCGCTTGGCGCTATTCCGTTGAACCATGTCGCTCGTGCCACTGGGAGCCGTTTCCGCCCTCGCCTAGCGTCGGGACAAGGCCAGACAGACTGGCCATCACCGCATGTGAGGGAACATTTCATGCTCGCCCAGATTGTCCTGTTCGACGGCTTCGACCTCCTCGATGTGCTCGCCCCCTACGAAGTGCTGCACGCCGGTGGCATGGCTGCCGGGGGAGTGCTGCGCGCCGAGCTGGTGTCCGCCGAGGGGCCGCGTGAGGTGGTGAGCGGGGTCGGCGGTGTGCCGCTGCGCGCCACGGCCGCCCTGGATCCCGCGACGGCGGACCTGGTGGTGGTCCCCGGCGCGGCCGGCCGGGTCGGAGAACCCGGCGAGGTCCCCGATCTCGACGTGGACGCGGATGCGGGCGAGTGGCGGGAGCACGAATTCATCCCCGTGACTCTGGGCCGCGCCGTGAACACCGGCCTGCCGGGGCTGCTGAAGGCGGCCATGGACCGTCCGGAGGTGACCGTCGCCACGGTGTGCGGCGGATCGCTCGTCCTGGCCATGGCCGGTCTGCTGGAGGGCCGCTGGGCCACCACCCACCACATGGGCCTGGACATGCTGGACGCCACCGGTGTCAACGTGGTCAGGGCCCGTGTCGTCGACGACGGCGACCTCGTGACCGGCGCCGGTGTCACCTCCGGGCTCGATCTGGGCCTGTACCTGCTGGAGCGCGAACTGGGGCCGCGGGTCGCCCACGCCGTCGAGGAGCTGTTCGCCTACGAGCGCCGTGGCACCCCCTGGCGCCACCACGGGCCGTCGCCCGTCGCCCTGTGACCACACCGCCCCCAGCGCAATCCGCCCCGACCCACGGTAAGGAAGCACACCACCATGTCCGTTGAAGGCACCTGGGATCTGACCATCTCCACTCCCATCGGCCGGATCAAGGCCGTGGCCGAATTCCGCGACGAGGACGGCACGTTGACCGGTACGGCCCACGGCGCGGGGGAGGAGGTGCCGCTGGCCGATGTGGCACTCGAGGGAGACCGGCTCACCTGGCGGCAGGCCATCACCAAGCCCATGCGGCTGAACCTCGCGTTCACGATGACGGTCGACGGCGAGACGATGACCGGTACCTCCAAGGCCGGGCGGCTGCCCTCCTCCAAGGTGACCGGAGAGCGCCGGGCCGTCCCCGTGGCAGCGGAGGGCTGAGGCTCCCCGAGGCCGGGGCAGTAGCGGAGGTGCGGCTCGGCTCAGACGAACTGCTGGATCACCAGCACGGTCGCGCTCACCACCGCGAGCACCATGGCGACACCCCTGGTGCGCCGCATGTCCAGTCTGCCCGACAGCGGGCGGGCGAGCAGTACCCCGATCGCCGCGGCAGGGGCGAGCAGGGCGGTGTGCCACAGGCTGTACGTGTGCACCGCTCCGGTCGCCGCCAGGATGGCCAGGCTCATCACGGAACCGGCCAGGAAGAACCCGCTCATCGTGGCGCGCAGTCGCGGCCCGCTCAGGCGCTGCCAGACCATGGCCATCGGCGGCCCTCCGATGGAGGTCGCCGTGCCCATCAGCCCCGACATCAGGCCTGCCAGCAGCACCGCACGCCGTCGCGGCGCCGGAACGAAGCCGCGCAGGCTCACCGCGACGCCCGCGAGGACGACCACGGCGACGAGGAGGGCGAGTTGCCGGGCGGGCAGCACGGCGACCAGCGCCGCGCCGCCCACCGCGCCCGGCACCCGCCCGGCCAGCGCCCACCCCGCGCCTCGCAGGTCCAGGTGGCCGCCCTCCAGCACCAGGACCGCGGCCGTGACCCCGGTGGCGAGCAGCAGGACCACCACCGGGGTGAGCGAAGGGTCGAATATCGCGATCACCGGGGCGGCCAGCAGGCCGAGCCCGAAGCCGATGGAGACCTGGAACAGCGCCCCGACCGCCACCGTGATGAAGAGCAGGGTGAACTCCGGCGGGCTCATGCTTCTGTCGGCCCGGTGCCCAGCGGGAAGTGACACAGGCCCTCGTGCGGCTCCCGCCCGGGGTCCGCCGTGCCGTCACGGGTGACCACCGGAGGAGCGAGCTCGGCGCACCGGGCCTCGCTCTTCCAGCAGCGGGTGCGGAACCGGCAGCCCGACGGGATGTCGTACGGGGAAGGGATCTCCCCGCGCAACTGGATCTCGTCGTCGTCCTGGGCCTGCCCGGACACGTCGAGTGTGGGCGCGGCGGACATCAGGGCGGCGGTGTAGGGATGCAGGGGGCGGTCGAAGACGTCCTCGGTGGGGCCGTGTTCGATGACCTTGCCCAGATACATCACGGTCACCCGGTCGGAGACATGCCGGACCACGGACAGGTCATGGGAGATGAAGACGTAGGAGACACCGAGCCGTTCCCGCAGCTCGGAGAGGACATTGAGCACTTGGGCCTGCACCGACAGGTCCAGCGCGGACACCGGCTCGTCGCACACGATGAGGTCGGGGTCGAGGGCCAGCGCGCGGGCGATGCCGATGCGCTGCCGCTGCCCGCCGGAGAACTCGTTCGGGTAGCGGTGGGCGTCGCTCTCCCGCAGTCCGACCAGCGACAGCAGCTCACGGACTCGTCGCTCCCGCGCCTGTGCCGTGGGCACGATGTCGCGGTGGGTGCGCCACGGCTCGCCGATGAGATCGGCCGCGGACATTCGGGCGTTGAGCGAGGCGAAGGGGTCCTGGAACACCATCTGCACCCGGCGCCGCCAGGCCAGCAGCTCCTTGCCCTTGAGGGTGAACGGATCGGTGCCGTTGAAGCGCACGGTCCCCGAGTCCGGCCGCTCCAGCCCGAGCACCACTCTGGCCAGGGTCGACTTGCCGCATCCGGACTCGCCCACCAGCCCGAGGGTCTCCCCGCGCTCGACCCGCACATCGACTCCGTCCAGCGCGGTCAGGCGCCGGCGGCCATGGCCGAACGACTTGGTCACACCGCGGACTTCGAGCAGTGGAGGGGGAGCGGCCGAGCCATCGGCCCGCGGGCCCGCGGCCGTGGTGTCGGTGAGGGGCGTCTCAGGCACGGTCGAGCTCCTCGGAGAAGTGGCAGGCGGCCGAACGCGAGGCACCGACGGATATCAGACGAGGGCGTTCCCGGGCGCAGCGCTCCTCGGCCAGCGGGCATCGGGCCTGGAAGACACAGCCGGACGGGACCGCGCTGAGCTCGGGCGGGCTCCCCGGCACGGCGGGCAACGGGCCGCCCCTGACGGCGTGTTCGGGCACAGAGTCGAGCAAGCCCTTGGTGTACGGGTGGCGGGGGCGGGAGAAGACCTCCGCCACCGGGCCGGTCTCCACCACATTGCCCGCGTACATCACCACGACATCGTCCGCGCGCTGGGCGACCACCGCCAGATCGTGGGTGATCAGCACGAGCGCCATGTCCCGCTCGGTCTGCAGATCCCGCAGCAGCCGCATGATCTGCGCCTGCACGGTGACATCGAGCGCGGTCGTGGGCTCGTCGGCGATCAGCACATCGGGGTCCAGCGCCACGGCCATCGCGATCAGCAGCCGCTGGCGCATACCGCCGGAGAACTGATGCGGATACGCACGGGCCCGCAGCCGCGGCTCGGGGATACCGACGCGGGTCATCAGCTCGACCGCCTTCTCCCGGGCATCGCGCCGCGACAGCCCGCGATGGATCCGGAACGGCTCGGCGAGTTGCCTGCCGACCGGCTGTACGGGGTTGAGCGCGGTCAGCGCGTCCTGGAAGACGATCGACAGCACGGGACCGGCGAGCTTTCTGCGCCCCGCCTGGCCCAACCGCAGCACATCGGTGCCGGACACCCGCACGGATCCGCCCGTCACCTCGGCCGTCGGGTCGAGCAGCCCGACGATGGACAGCGCGGTCATCGACTTGCCGCAGCCGGACTCGCCCAGCAGCGCCAGCGTGCGCCCCTTGCGCACGCTGAAGCCGACGCCGTTCACGGCACGGAGGGTGCCGGAGGGCGTCCGCAGGTCGACGCAGAGCCCCTCGACCTCGAGTGCGGGATCGCCGGTCGCGGCGGGCGCGGGCAGGGTGGAGGGCTTCACGCGATCATCTCCGAGGGAACAGCGGCGCGGTTGCCGCGCCGCTTCCGGGGCAGCGTCAGCCGCCAGCGCTGGGCGGGGTCGGTGGCCAGGCGGACCCAGGCGGCGAGCACCGTGGCCGACACCGTGGTGAGCACGATCGCGAAGCCCGGCAGCACGGCGATCCACCAGGCCGTTTGAAGGTACTGGCGCCCTTGGGCCACCATCAGTCCCCAGCTCACATCGGGGGGCTGGATGCCGATGCCGAGGAAGCTCAAGGACGACTCGGTCAGCATGACGAAGCAGAAGTCGAGCGTGGCCACGGTGAGCAGCGTGGGCAGCGCGATCGGCAGAATGTGCCGGTAGATGATGTTCCGGCTCGGTGTGCCGAAGGTCCGGGCCGCGTCGACGAACAGCCGGCTTCTGAGCTCGGCCGACTCCGCGCGGGCGGTGCGCAGATAGACCGGGATGCGCGCGATGGCGAGGATCAGCACGATGTTCATCGCGCTGGGCGCGAAGACATACAGCACGACGACCGCGATCAGCAGGGACGGGAAGCTGAGGATGACATCGGCGACACGCATCGCCACGCTCTCGCGCATGCCTCCGTGGTATCCGGCCCACAGCCCCAGCGCCGAGCCGATCAGCAGCGAGCAGAGCACCGCGGGCACCGCGATGGACAGCGTCGTCCCGGCGGCGTCCACCAGCCGGGCCAGCACGCTGCGTCCCAGCACATCGGTGCCCAGCAGCCCGTAGAAGCCGTGGTCGAGGGAGGGCGGGCGCAGCGAGGCGCGGAGGTCCTGCCGTACGGCTCGGTCCCCGATGAACAGCCGGCCGAACAGCGCGATCAGGAACACCACGGCGAGGACGACGGCCGCGACGGCGGCGCCCCGGTCCCTGCCGAGCAGCAGCCACCAGCGGGTCGGTCGGGTGCGTGCCGGGGCGGCCTCGTCGGAGGGACGGTCGGCGGGGTCGGCGGGCTCGGTCATGGTGGCTCCTTCGCTCACGCCGGCACCGCCTGGCGCACTCGGGGGTCGATCAGGGCGTGGCAGACGTCGACGAGGATGTTCAGCGCGAAGATCGTCACCGCCGTGATCAGAACGGCGGCCTGCAACACCGCGAAGTCGCGCTGCAGAATCGAGTCGATCATGAGCTTGCCGATCCCGGGCCAGCCGAAGATCGTTTCCACGATCACCGCGCCGTTGACCAGACCGACGGTGAGATCCCCGGCGACGGTCAGCACGGGCGTGATGGAGTTGCGCAGGGCATGCCCGAACACCACGCGCTTGGGGTCCGCTCCCTTGCTGCGCGCGACCTTGACGTAGGGCGCGGACAGCGCGCCGACCATGCTGCCGCGCACCACCTGCACCAGCACGCCGAACGGACGGATCAGCAGGGTGGCGATGGGCAGCACCCAGATCTCGGGGCCGCCCAGGGTGCCGGAGGTCGGCAGCCAGCCCAGACCCACGCCGAAGACCAGCACACCCATGATCGCGAACCAGAAGTCGGGGATGCTGGCGGCGGTCATCGACAGCAGGCCGGCGATCCGGTCGATGAGCGAGTTGGGCCGGTAGGCGGCGAGGCTTCCGACCAGCAGCGCCCCGAGAATCGCCAGGAGCATGGTCATCCCGGCGAGTTGGAGCGTGACGGGGAACGCCTTGAGCACCATCGAACCGGCCGACTCGCCCGTGCGCAGCGAGGTGCCGAAGTCGAGTTGCGCGGCATTGGCGAGGTAGTCCCACAGCTGCACCGGAATGGAGTCGTCGAAGCCGTGGGCGGCGGAGAATTCCGCCCGCTGCTGGGCAGTCGCGCTCAGCGGGAGGTAGAGATCGACGGGGCTGCCGGTCAGGCGGGCCAGGCAGAACACGCCCAGCACCACGAACACCAGCGGGATCGCGCTGGAGACGATGCGCTTGCGCAGGAAGGACGTCATGTCAGCGCCTCCGCGCCGTCGCCGGACTGACCTCGGAAAGCCGCATCTCGTCCCCGGTGGCGGAGTCCGGCCGGTACCGCACCGAAGGCGACAGTCCGAGCAGCCCGCGCATATGAGCCAGATAGGCGTACTGGACAACCGACGTGTTCTGGTAGGCGAGCACGTCGGCGAACGCCTTCTGCCGGGCCTTGCCGGAGAGCGCGTCCGCCGCGGCGATGCGCCGGTCGAGGTCCTTGGTGCCGAAGGTGGACTGGGGGCCGTCGCTCTGCAGGTACTGACTCGTGGTGAAGGCCGCGTCCCCGGCCTGGTTGCCGTGCATGATCAGCAGCGCCACCGGCCCGACACCGCGGGGCAGCGGACGCAGTTGGTACTGAAGATGGGTGGCGGTGTCCGCCATGCGTATCCTCACGTTCAGCCCCACCCGCGCCATCTCGTACTGCAGGGCCTCGGTCACTTCCGCGATTCCGGCGAACATGCCGTTGCGCGCGACGAGGGTGATCCTCCGGTGGACCGGGACGCCGTCGGCGGCCGCCTGTTTCACCAGCGCGCGGGCGGCGGCCTCCTGGTACGGGGCGGGGGCGAGGTCGTCGTTGTGGCCCACCACGCCGGGCGGGACCAATTGGGCGGCGGGCTTGGCCAGTCCGCCGAGAAGAGCGCCGATGATGCCCTTGCGGTCGATGGCCATGCCGATCGCCTTGCGCACCCGGATGTCGTTGAGCGGCGCCTCGCGGCCGTCCAGACGCAGGGCGGTCGTCTCGTTGTTGGGGTAGGCGACGGTGTTGCCCTGGTCGGCGCTCGTGTGATCCAGCGCCGTCGCGATATCGGCCTCGCCCTTGTCGATCATCGCCGCGCGGACGCTCGCATCGCTCCGCCAGACATACCTGGCCCGGGGGTAGGCGGGAGCCTTCCCCCAGTAATCGGCGTTGCGGGCAAGGGAGATCGAGACACCGGTCTGCCACGACTTGACGGCGTAGGGGCCGGTCCCGATCGGTATGCGCACCTTGGCCTTGGTGTCGGTGGTGCGCGGCACGATCTCGACGAAGCTGAGCCGCAGCGGGAGGATGGGGTCGGTCTTCTCGGTGGTGACGGTCAGCCGGGTGGGACTGACGGCGCGTACGTCGAGTTTCGCGTCGCCGAAGACATAGCCGTCCACGTTGCAGGCGAGATCGGAGTTGACGGCGCGGTCGATGGAGAACGCGGCGTCCTTCGCCGTGAACGGCCGCCCGTTCTGGAAGGTCACCCCCGGGCGGATGTCGAAGGTCCACGTCGTGGGCTTCGTCTGCCGCCAGCCGGTCGCCAGCAGCGGCTCCAGCTTGCCCGAGGTGGGGTCCCGTTCCACCAGCGGTTCGGTGATGTTGGAGCGGACGACGACACCGGTCGCGGTCAGCGATGACTCACAGGGCTCTAGCGTCGGCGGCTCCTGGGTCAGGACCACCCGCAGGGTGCGCCCGTCGGCGCTGCCGGCATCACCCGCCGTGTCACTGTTCGCCACGGCGCACGCGCTGGTGAGCAGCATCGTGCCCGTGGCCAGAAAGGCGAGAACTGTATGGGCCCGGCCCCGTTCCGGGCGCGGGCTGGAGGGTACGGAGGACTTCATCGTCGGCGTATCTCCGAGGGTGGTGGCGGGTTGCCGCCCGAGAACGACAGTCGACATGGCTGTCTACACTTGCGTACCCGGTCTGTATTTGTGGACGCTGAAGCTAAACCTGAGGTGCCGGGGCGTCAAGAGATCTGACAACAAGCCCAGGTGGAGGGGGTTATAGTCGGGACAGTCCAATCATTGACAGCCTCAATAGCCCTGTGCAGAAATGAAGACAGCGGCTATATATGAGGACGGCGGTCATGGCCAGTATGCGCATCATGCTCAACCACCGGATCCTGGGCAGGTTCACCGAGCGGCTGAGGGCGCGAATCGAGGGCCCGCACGAGTGGCTGGACGCCTCCGACTGGGACGCGGCACGGATGGCCGACGCCATCGCCACCGTCGACGTGTACGTGGGCTCCCAGCTCACCGAGGACGACGCGCGACGAGCCCGGCGGCTCCGCCTCGTCCATGTCGTCGGCGCGGGCTACGACGGGATCCCCCTGGAGGCGCTGGGGCCGGAGGTGATCGTGGCCAACACCCACCACCACGGCAGGTCGATCGCCGAACACGTCCTGATGTGCGTGCTGATGCTGTCCCGGCGTGTGCTCGCGGCCGACCAGGAGCTGCGCGCCGGACGGTGGCGGAATGTCGCCGTGGATTCCGCGCTGCCCTTCGGGGACACCTTGCGGGGCCGCCGTGTCGGAGTCATCGGCTTCGGCGAGACGGGGAGGGAGATCGGCCGGCTGTGCCAGGCGGTCGGGCTGGGTGTGCGGGCGGTGCGCCGCGATCCGTCGGCCGCCCTGCCGGAGGGCCTGCGCCCCGACTGGGTGGGTGGCCCGGAGCGGCTCCCGGACCTGCTGGCGGAATCCGACATCGTCGTGGTCACCGTTCCGCTGAGCGCCGCGACCCGCGGACTGATCGGCCCGGCCGAACTCGCCGCGATGGGCCCGCGGTCCCTCCTCGTCAACGTCGCCCGTGGCCCGGTCGTCCAGGAGGAGGCGCTGTACGAGGCGCTCTCGGCCGGCACCATCGCCGGCGCCGCCCTGGACGTGTGGTGGGCCGGCCCTCCGCACGCGCCGAGCCGCCTGCCGTTCCACACCCTGCCCAATGTGGTGATGACACCACACAACTCGGGCCACACCGAGGAGACTTTCGCGGCCCGCGCCACGGATATCGCGGCCAACATCAACCGCCTGGACCAGGGGGAGCCCCTCGGCAATGTGGTGCGCGGCGGTCGTGAACAGGCCACCACGCCCGGCGGCGGTGGCAAGACGGACTGACCTCGACCGACCTCCAGGAGGCGCGCCTGCCCGGCCTTGCCCTGACCCTGACTTCACGGCGTCACCGGTTTGACAGGTGACGCCGGTCGTGCCAGGCTCCTCACCCATCGAGACCGGAAGAGACGGGCGGGATGGGCGGGATGGGTCACATGATCAGCAGGCGGAATATGGGCAAGGCCGTCGGCGCGGGGGCGGGCGTGGCTTCCCTGGCCGGTCTGTTCGGCGCCTTCACGGCGTCGGCCTCGACAGCAGGGCCCGACGCGAAGAAGGGGATGGCCGCGCCCGCGGCCACACCGGGGACGAACACGTCCTTCACGTCGATCAAGCAGATCAAGGCAGGTGTGCTGGACGTCGGTTACGCCGAAGCCGGGCCCGAACACGGCCCCGCGGTCATCCTCCTGCACGGCTATCCGTACAGCATCCAAAGCTATGTCGACGTCGCGCCCCTGCTGGCGGCGGAGGGCTACCGGGTGATCGTCCCGCATCTGCGCGGACACGGCACGACGCGCTTTCTCTCCGCGTCGACGTTCCGGAACGCCCAGCAGTCCGTGATCGCCCTCGACATCATCGCCCTGATGGACGCTCTGGGGATCGAGAGGGCGCTCCTCGCCGGTTACGACTGGGGATCCCGGACGGCTGACATCATCGCCGCTCTCTGGCCGCATCGCTGCAAGGCCCTGGTTTCCGTGACCGGTTACCTGATCACCAACCGCGAGGCCAATAAGAAGCCGCTGCCCCCGAAGGCCGAATGGGCATGGTGGTACCAGTACTACTTCGCCACGGAGCGGGGCGAGCTCGGACTGCGGGCGAACGGGCGCGATCTGGCCAGGCTCATCTGGGAGTTCAACTCGCCGTCATGGGAGTTCGACGACGCGACCTTCGACCGCACCGCGGCGGTCTTCGACAACCCCGACTACGCCGACATCGTGCTCCACAACTACCGCTGGCGGCAGAGCCTGGCCGATGGTGATCCGCGATACGACGGCCTGGAGAAGCGGCTTGCCGCGGCCCCCGGCATCGGGGTGCCGACCATCACCCTCGACGGCGAGCTGGACCCCTTCACCCCCGCCGGGGACGGCGCCGCCTACCGCGACAAGTTCACGGGCACGTACGAGCACCGCACGCTGAAGGGCATCGGCCACAACGTGCCGCAGGAAGCGCCCGAGGCATTCGCCCGAGCCGTCGTCGATGTGGACGGCTTCTGAGCCACCGTGAGCCGCCACGGGCGGCATCAGGCGCCGCCACGGCGCGGTGCGTCAGGGGGCGATGGTGAGGTGGCTGATCAGGCCCTGGTCCAGGGTGAAGCGATAGTGAAGGTCGACGGTGCCGCCGGGGAAGTCGCCCTCGAGATGCTGGGTGACGGTGTAGCGGTCCGGGCCGTCGTGCTCGGTCCCGATGAGCGTGGTGGTGTACGTGTACTCGGAGGTGGCACGGTCCAGCCACCGCTCGATGGCCGGGATCCCCTCGTAGGTGCGGCCGTCGTCGGTGACGGTCGCGCCCGGCGTCAGGGTGGCTGAGGCCGCGGGCACGTCGTGCTCGTTGTGTGCCGTCAGATACCGCTTGACGACGTCGGGCAGGTCGGTGGCATCGAAGGGCGTGGTGTCGTCGGTCATGGCTGCCTCGCTGATGGTTTTCTGAGGGATGGTGCTCGGGCCGTTCCCGGACGGGACGGCTCTCAGAGCGCGGGAACGGTGCCGCCGTCGATGACATGTTCGGCGCCGACGATGGCGGAAGCCCGGTCGGAGACGAGGAAGGCGACGAGCTCGGCGACTTCTTCAGGCCGGTTGGGGCGCCCGAGGGGGATGCCGCCGAGGGAATCCATGAGCGACGCCAGAGCGGTTTCCCGGTCGCCGGTCTTCTGGGCGATGCGGTCGATGAGCGCGTCCGCCGCACTGGTCTGGATGAAGCCGGGGGAGACCGTGTTCACCCGCACACCGAGCGGTGCCACTTGGTTCGCCAGGCCCTTGCTGTAGGTGCTGAGAGCCGCCTTGGCGGAGGCGTAGGCCAGCGTGCCGTTCCACAGTGGCATCCGGCGCTGGATCGAGGAGACGTGGACCACCGCACCCCGGCCACGTTCGATCATGCCCGGGATCAGGGCGCGGTCCAGGCGGACGGCGGCGAGCAGGTTGTGGTTGAGCTCCTGCTGCCAGATCTCCTCGGACATCGCCTCGAAGCCGCCGGCGGGCGCGGCCGAGCCGCCGAGAGTATGGACCAGGATGTCCGTGCGGCCGAGGCGCCGATTCGTCTCCCGTACGACGTGTTCGACGCCTTCCGGTGTGGTCAGGTCGGCGCCGATGAAGTCTTCGTCGGGGACGTCCTCGGGCTTGGAGCGGGCGGTGACCAGCACGGTCGCACCGGCCGTACGCAGCCGGGCCGCGATCGCCGCTCCGGCACCCTTGGTGCCACCGGTGACGAGTGCGCGACGGCCGGCGAGAGAGTCATCGAGGTAGGTGGGCAAGGCTGTCCGTTCCGGGACGCACGCGAGCGCGTCCCTTGCGACTGCTAAAATAGAAGCAAGTAACTTTCACTTTAGCAGTAACTCGGGAGGGTGTCGCGATGGCAAGCCGGATCAGGCTGGAGGACCGTGAGTGTCCGCTGTCGACCACGGTTCAGCACGTGGGGGAGTGGTGGACGCTGCTGATCCTCCACGACGCCTTCGACGGCTACACGCGCTTCGACCAGTTCCAGCAGAGTCTGAACATCTCCACCAGCATGCTCACCACGCGCCTGAAGACCCTGGTGGCGGACGGCCTCCTGGAGCGGCGCCCCTACCAGACCAACCCGGTGCGCCATGAATACGTGCTGACCGAACGCGGCCGTTCCCTGCGGCCCGTGGTCGTCGCCCTGGCCGCCTGGGGCAATCAGCACCTCGCGCCGGAGGAGCGCGCCATGATCCTGGTCGACGCCCGGACCGGCGAGGAGGTGGAGCCCGTCGTGGTGGACGCGCGCACCGGCCGAAGCCTCGACGACGGCGAGACCTTCGTCTTCACCGCGGGGCCGGCCGCCAGCGACGCGATGCGTGCCCGGTACGTCGAACTCGACCGGCAGCGTCCCGCGCACGCCCCGGAGGCGCGCGACGGGGGCCTGCCCGGCTGATCGGGCGTCTCGCCGAGGTGAGGTGCTACCCGGCGGATGGGAACGAAACGCGGATCAGAAGACCTGGACGAAGCAGCCGAGCGCGATGGCCACGATGGCCACGGCCACTGCGGTCGCCCTCAAAACTCTCGCTGTCAGCACGGGAATCCTTCCTCGCGCGAGCGGCTGGGCTCACAGACAGTAGCGAACGAGCCACTCGTCGGGGTTGTACGTGTCCTTCGCGGGGTCCGGCGCTATGGCCGCCCTCTCCTCCACAGTGTCCTCCAGACGGATCCGCTCCGGCAGCTTGCTGAACCGGGCACGGCGCGCCGTCTCCGCGGCATCCGGCACTTCCCGCTTATCCGACATCGCATCGTTCCTTGTCGTTTCGATGGTCCAACGATGGTCGCAGCCGCATGCGTCACCGGTCAAGTAGGTGACGCAATGGGAATCGCGCCTTGTACTGGCCGCGCTTCAGTAGCGGGGCCGTGAGCGAGCCGGCGCGGTCCAGGTTCTATATGCATAGCCCGAGGAAAGAGAGAACGCGATGGACATCAAAGGATCAGTCGCCCTGGTCACGGGAGCCAATCGCGGTATCGGCCGCGCGTTCGCCCGGGCGCTGCTTGAGCACGGCGCCGCGAAGGTCTACGCCGGTGTCCGCGATCCGGCCCGCGTGGTCGACCAGGACCTCACTCCGCTGCGTCTGGACGTCACCAAGCCGCAGCAGATCGCCGAGGCCGCTGCCATCGCGGACGATGTCAGCATCGTGATCAACAACGCGGGCGTCGGAGGCTCCGGCACGGGACTCCTGGAGGGCGACTTCGAGGCCGCCCATCAGGCGATGGAGGTCAACTACTTCGGCACCTGGGCCGTTTCCCGGGCGTTCGCCCCGATCCTCGCCCGCAACGGCGGTGGGCTGGCGTCCTGGGTCGGGCAGCCCGGCTTCCCCGGATACGCGGCCTCCAAGGCGGCGCAGTGGTCGTTGACGGACGCGCTGCGCAAGGGACTTCAGGAACAGCGCACGCTCGTGGTGGGGGTCCACTCCAGTTTCGTGGACACGGACCTCAGCTCCTGGGTGGACGCGCCGAAGATCACCGCGGCCGACGTGGCGGAACAGACCATGGAAGCCCTGGCGAACGACTGGTGGGAAGTTCTCGCCGACGACGAGACCAGGCAGGCCAAGGCCGCCTTGTCGCAACCTCTTCACGCCGAACCCGGTAGGTGATGTGTCGCACCGGCCGCGCGTCGGCGATTGTGTTCCCGCGTCCGTCCAACGGCCGTTTCTCCCACCCGGATATCCCTCAGCGCAGCGAGCGAAGGCGGCGATCGTGTCAGAAGAGCGTCAGGAAACCACGTGGCGTCAGGAAACCACGCGGGTCGAGCTGATGAGCCGGCCCACACCGCTGGAGGCCGCGCCGCGGCTGGCCCGTGCGATCGGACTGGAGCCCGGTGATCTATGGGTCAAGCGTGACGATCTGATCGGGCTGGGCGGCGGGGGCAACAAGGTCCGCAAGCTGGAGTGGACGGCCGGGGCCGCCCGCGCCGAGGGCGCCACCACGCTGGTGACCAGCGGGGCCGCGCAGAGCAACCACGCCCGCCTGACGGCCGCGGCCGGGGCACGGCTGGGCATGGACGTGGTCCTTGTCCTCGCCGGTGCGCCGAGCGAGGGGATGACCGGCAACATCGTGCTCGACGGTCTCTTCGGCGCCCGCGTCGTATGGGCGGGGGAGGTGAGCGAGGCCGAACTCGCGGCGGCCGTGGAGGACGTGGCCGCGGACCTGCGCGAGCGGGGCGCCCGCCCTGCCGTGATCCCCTTCGGCGGATCCAGTGTGCTGGGTGCCCGGGGTTATGCCGAGGCGGGGACGGAACTCCTGGAACAGGCCCCCGACCTGGCCACGGCGGTCGTGGCGGTCGGATCGGGCGGCACCATGGCCGGTCTCGTCCACGCCCTCGGAGCCGAGCGGGTGCTGGGGGTGCACTGCGGAGCCATCGCCGATCCCGAGCACACCGTCGGCCACCTGGTCGACGGGCTGGCCGGACAGCCCGCGGCCACGTCCCTGCGGCTGCGCCTGGATCAGGTCGGTCCCGGCTACTCCGCGCTCACCGAACCGGTCATGGACGCCATCACCACCGCGGCCCGCACCGAAGGCATCGTCCTCGACCCCGTCTACACCGGCCGTGCCCTGGCCGGTCTCATCGCGGCCGTCCACGACGGGCAGGTGCGCCCCGGGCAGCGCACGGTCTTCCTGCACACCGGCGGTCTGCCCGGTCTGTTCGGGCACACCGAGGCGCTGCGTCGGGCGCGTTCCGCCGTGGCCGACACCGCCGTACGGTGGCCCCGCGGCTGAGCGTCGCACCGGCTCGGCCCCGGCCCATCGGCCCGCACGGTCCTGGAGAGCCGCGCGGTCCTGGAGGGCCGTGCCCTGCAGGGACGGGCCGGTGCTACTCCGCGGGGGAGGGCGGCGGCGGGGGAGTGGCCGCCGGACGGTCCGACTCCGCACCCTCGGCGGGACCGGCGGCCGCGTCGGCGCAGGTGGCGAGTCGGCGGGCCAGGGCGCGCACATGGTCGCGCAGGGCGTCCGGGTACTCGATCACGAACGGAAGGTCCAGCCAGGCGAGCACGGAGGGCACCCACTCCAGCCGCTCGGCCCGCCATTGGACCCGCACCCATCCGCTGTCTTCCCCCTCCCCGGAGGCAGCCGGGGATCCGGTCGCCCCCGCCGCATCGCTGGTCGCCTCCGACGTACGATCCGCCTCCTCCGCCGTATCACCGGCGCCACCCTGCGCCGGGTCGGCCGGAAGCTCCCGCACCGTGGCGAGCCCGGGCGGGAGCCGGTGGCGGACCTGCTCGACCGTGCCCTGGACCCGCAGTGACACCTCGTGCAGGTAGGGCACCCCGGCGAGCCCCGACAGCACCCGGGCGGCCGGATCGAACCCCACGGGCACCTCGAACGACCCGGGCAGCACCGTCGCGGTTTCGATCCGGTCCAGCCGGAACGTGCGTACCTCGCCGCTGGCCGAGTCCGCCCCTGTCACATACCAGCGCCCGGAGTGCGCGACGATCCCGTACGGGTGCACGGTGCGTTCGCTGCGCCGCCCCTTCCAGGCGGTGTAGCTGACGGCGACCGGCCGGCGGTCCCGCGCGGCCTCCGCGAGCATCAGCAGCACGCTCGTCTCCGGGATGACCACGGGACGGGCGGGGGCGGTGAAGTCGGCGGTGGTCAGCAGCGCGTCCAGCCGACGGCCGAGCGCCTCGGGCAGCACCCGGCGCACCTTGGCGGCGGCGCTCTCCGCCGCCGCGACGGACGTGGTCACCAGCCCGGCCCGGCGCCCGGCGACCAGGCCGAGCAGCACCGCCAGCGCCTCCTCGTCGGTGAGCATCAGCGGGGGCATCCGGTAGCCGGGGGCGAGCCGGTAGCCGCCGTAGCGGCCGCGCACCGAACGGACCGGGACGTCCAGGTCGATCAGGTGGCCGATGTAGCGCCGTACGGTGCGCTCGTCCACGCCGAGCCGGTCGGCCAGGTCGGCGACGGTGCGGGTGCCACCGGCCTGCAGGATTTCCAGCAGGGCGAGCACGCGGGCGGTCGGTCGGGTCATGCCCGGAAGTATGGCGTGGATACCGGGCGGCTCCTGTCCGTTATCCCGCCTAGCGTGCGGGCCATGGCAGCCTATGTACTTCTTCCCGGGTTCTGGCTCGGGGCCTGGGCCTGGCGCGCCGTGGCGGCCGACCTGCGCGGCCGTGGACACGACGTCCATCCGCTCAGCCTGACCGGGATGGGCGAGCGGGCGCATCTGGCCCGGCCCGACACCGATGTGGAGACGCACATCACCGATGTGCTCAACCTGATCCGCTACCAGGACCTGTACGACGTGGTCCTGGTCGGGCACAGCTATGCCGGTGCGGTGGTGGTCCCGAGCGTGGCGGACCGGATGCCGGACCGGATCAAGCGGATGGTCTTCGTCGACAGCGGTCCGCTGCCGGACGGGATGTGCCACGCGGAGTTCGCCCCGCCGGAGGAGCAGAGGCGCAACGCCGAGCTGGTCCGCGAGGAGGGACACGGCCGGCAGCTGCCGCCACCGCCGTGGCAGCAACTGGCGTCCGGGGTGCCCGGGCTGCCGGACGGCACGCTCGAACGGCTGGTGCGGCTGTCGGTGCCGCAGCCGTGGGCCACCGCCACCACCCCGGTCCGGCTGACCGAGGCGTGGGAGAAGCTGCCGCGGCTGCATGTGCTGTGCGGCTTCCCGGTGGAGCAGGTCCGGGCGCGGATCGCCACCGTTCCGGCCTTCCGGCACATGGCGACCGAGAGTTCGGCGTACCGGGAGCTGCTCGGCTGGCACTGGCCGATGTTCGACCGGCCCGGCGAACTGGCGGACATCCTGCACGAGGCGGCCTGACCGGCCCGACCCACCCTTGGTGCGGCTCGCCGCCTGGCGCCGGTGGCCAGCCTTGCGAAAGATGAAAGTCACCTGTCAGGATGGTGACGTGAATCTGGAGCATGTCTTTCTGTGCGGGAACCCCGCTCTCGACTTCGCCGCGACGTTGCGCGCTCGCCGCTCGGTGCGGTTCGAGATGTTCGTGTCACCGGACCGGCTGGACGCCTGGTACCTGGAGTCCGGAATCGTCGATACCGTCTCCGCCAGTCAGCATGCCGACGTCGAGCGCGCGGTGGCCCTACGGGAGGCCGTCTACGAGCTGGTCACCGCCCGCGTCGCGGGGGATCCCTACGACGGCGAGGCACTCGCCGTGGTGAACGACACGGCCCGCAAGCCCCCCGCGGCGCCGCAACTCACCGCGAGCGGGCGGCGGACGGACGCGACATCGCAAGAGGCGCTCTCCACGGTGGCGCGGCATGCCGTCGAGCTTCTCAGCGGTCCGGATGTGCCGCTCCTCAAGGAGTGCGGCAACCCCGAATGCACCCGTGTCTACATCGACCGGTCGCGCGGCGGGCGCCGGCAGTGGTGCGGCATGGAGTCCTGTGGCAACAAGCTCAAGGCGGCCGCCTACCGTGCCCGCAAGCGGCAGGCCCAGGAGCCTGCCGCGGGGTGATGAGCACTCCGCCTGCCCATCGCTGATCACACGGCCCGCCTCGTGGCGGACGACCGTCGGCAGGATGTATGTCTTGCGACTCTAGACAGGACTGGACATGTATGGCTAACTACCGGACATGCCTAAACAGGTCCTCAAGCATCAGCGCATCGCCCGCGTTCTGGCCCGTGAGATCCACAGCGGCGCCCTGGAGCCGGGCAGCAGGCTGCCCGGCGAGCACGCGCTCACCCGGCGCTTCGCGGTCAGCAGGGCCACCGTTCGCCAGGCGCTGGACGAGCTCAGCAAGCAAGGGCTGATCTCCACCCACGCGGGCGTCGGCTCGTTCGTCACCTTCGACGGCGGCCTGCTGGACAACCGCCTGGGCTGGACCAGGGCGCTGGCCGACCAGGGCGCCCGCGTCACCACCGAGGTCCTCCGCCTCGAAGCGGTGCGCGATGCCCGGCTGGCCGGGGAACTGGGCATCGAGGGCGTCGAGTTCATGGCGCTGGACCGGTTGCGCGTGCTGCCGGAGGGCACCGCGGTCGCGCTGGAGCGCAGCAGGGTTCCGATGGCCCCGGCCCTGGCCGACGTCCCGCTCGGCGGGCTCCTCGACGGCTCGCTGACCAAGACCCTCGCCGCGGTCGGTATCCGCGCCACCCACGGGGACGAGTGGGCCTCCGTACGGCAACTGGCCACCGACGAGGCGACACTGCTCCGCCGCCGGGAGGGCGAGGTGTGGCTCAACACCCGCCGGGTCAGCCGCGGAGCCGATGGCCAGATCGTCGAGCAGGTGACCAGCCTGCTGGACCCCGCCCGCTTCCAACTGCACCTCGGCTTCGGCGAGCAGCCCCAATGAGGCCGCCAATGAGGTCCCCAATGAGGCTCTCCACGAGGCCCCTGATGGGATCGCACGCGGCGCCCGCCCTCCCCGACGTAACGCCTCCGCGCACCGACAGGAATCCCGAATGAACCACCAGCACGACCGCGCGCTCGGCGCCCTCTACGGCCTGGCGATGGGCGACGCCCTCGGTATGCCCACCCAGATCATGTCCCGGCCGTCCATCGTCGCCCGGTTCGGCACCGTCACCGGTTTCGAGCCCGGACCCGAAGACAACCCGGTGAGCGCCGGAATGCCCGCCGGTTCGGTCACGGACGACACCGATCAGGCCGTCATCGTCGGCCGGCTGCTGACCGGGTCCGGCGGGCGGATCGAACCGCTGCGGCTCGCGCACGAGCTCCTGGAGTGGGAGCGCGCCATGAAGGCCAAGGGCTCCTTCGACCTGCTCGGCCCCTCCACCAAGGCGGCCCTGGAGGCCGTGTCCCGCGGCGTACCGCCGGAGGAGGCAGGCAAGTCCGGTGCCACCAACGGTGCGGCGATGCGGATCACCCCCGTCGGCGTCGCCTTCCCCGATACCCCGCTGGCGCCCTTCCTCGACCGGGTCGCGGAGGCGTGCCAGGTCACCCATGACACCTCCATCGGCATCGCCTCCGCCGCCGCCGTGGCCGCCGCGGTGAGCCGTGGCATCGACGGCGGCGATCTGGAGGACGCCGTCGGCGCGGCGGTCACGGCGGCCGCGGCAGGGGCCGAGCGCGGCCACTGGGTCGCCGGCGCCGATATCGCCGCCCGCATCGGCTGGGCCGTGGACCTGGTCCGCGGTCTGCCCGAGCGGCAGGCCCTGGACCGCGTCTGCGACCTGGTCGGCACCAGCGTCGCCAGCCAGGAGTCGGTCCCGGCCGCCTTCGCCGTACTGGCCCTCGCCGAGGGTGAGCCGTGGCGGGCCTGTCTGCTGGCGGCCAACCTCGGCGGTGACTGCGACACCATCGGCGCCATAGCCGGTGCCATAGCCGGTGCCGTCAGCGGGGCCTCGGGCCTGCCCGACGAAGCCCTCGCCACTCTGCGCTCGGTCAACGGTCTCGATCTGGAACCGCTGGCCACGGCCCTGCTCGCGCTGCGCGCCGGCACGGCCGAGTGACCCCCACGCCCGCCCTCACATCCGCACCGGAGCGCCCCCGGACAGAAAGACAGGTACCACCATGGCGGCTTCAGAGAACGACCGCGTCGGCTCCGTGGAGACCCGAGGCATCGAGCCGGTTCCGGACGCCGAGCGCCACGGCCACGCGAGCCAGATGTTCTGGACCTGGTTCGCCGCGAACATCAGCATCCTCGGTCTGCCGCTCGGCGCGGCCCTGGTCAGCTTCCGCGGCCTGAACATATGGCAGGCGGCCGTCGTGGCCATTCTCGGGGCCTTCGGCTCCTTCGCCCTGGTAGGCGCCCTCAGCATCGCGGGGAAGCGGGGCGGAGCGCCCGCCCTCACCCTCTCCCGCGCGGTGTTCGGGGTCCGCGGCAACGCCGGCCCCACGCTGGTCACCTGGATGAGCAGGCTCGGCTGGGAGACCATCAACACCACCACGGCCGCCTTCGCCCTGCTGGCGCTGCTCGACGCCGCCTTCGGCATCCGGCGGAACACCGTCCTCACCGTGGTGTGTCTGCTGGTCTTCATCGGCTGCACGCTGCTGATCAGCGGCCTGGGCCACGCCACCATCATGTGGATCAACAGGTGGGCCAGCTATATCTTCGGTCTGCTCAACCTGGTCGTGATCATCTTCCTCGCGACCACCGTGGACTGGGACAAGGTCTTCCACGCCCCGGTCGGGTCGGTGAGTTCGATGGTCGTGGGCGTCGGCATGATCGCCGCCGGTACCGGGATCGGCTGGGCCAACACGGGCGCCGACTACGCCCGTTACCTGCCCCGGCGGATTCCGGGTGGCAGGCTGGTGGCCGCTTCCGCCTTCGGCGCCGGTATCCCGCTGGTCGTGCTGATCTCGCTGGGTTCACTCCTCGCGGCGGGAGAACCGAATCTCGCCTCCGCCTCCGACCCCGTCTCGGCGATCAACACGATGCTGCCGTCGTGGATGTCCATCCCGTATCTGATCGCCGCGTTCGGCGGACTGCTGCTCTCCAACCACCTGTCCGTCTACTCGGCCGGACTCACCATGATCACCCTGGGCATACGGGTCCGGCGCACCCTCGCCGTCGGCCTGGACGTGGTCGTCACCTTCGCGGGCGGGATCTACTTCATCCTGATCGCCAAGGACTTCTACGGCCCGTTCATCACCTTCCTCACGCTCCTCGCCGTCCCCATCAACGCCTGGGTGGGCGTCTTCGCGGTCGACCTGATACTCCGCCGGTCCTATGACGGCGCGGCGCTGATGGACGTCGGCCGGTCCAGCCGCTACTGGTTCCGGGGCGGTATCGCCTGGGCCGCGATGATCGCCTGGGCGGCGGCCATCGTGGTGGGCCTGCTGTTCACCGAGGCGAGCACCAGCGCGACCGACGTGTGGTTCTCCGGGCCGCTGTCCCATAGCTGGATCGGGTCCAACGGGCTGGGGTGGGTGGTGACCCTGCTGCTCGCCGCCGCCATCTACACCGTGCTGCGCAGGTTCGACGGCACCGTCCGCGAGGAGGCGTCCGGGCAGCGTTCCCAGCAGCAGGTGCTGCCCGCCCCGGCCGCGCGGGAGGTCTCATGAGCGGCTACGACGTCGTCCTCGGCGGCGCTCCCGGCGAGGTCACGGGCGGCCGACTGGTCCTGCTCGGCAACGCCATCGTCGACCTCGTGATGCGGGTGCCCGCACTGCCCGAACGCGGCGGCGACATCGTCTCCACGGACACCACCCTCACCACGGGCGGCGGATTCAACGTCCTCACCGCCGCCCGCCGGCTGGGCCTGCCGGCTGTGTACGCGGGCGCCCACGGCACCGGGCCGTTCGGCGACCGGGTGCGGGCCGACCTCGCCCGGGAAGGCATCGAGATGGTGCTGGCTCCGGTCGCGGAGGAGGACACCGGGTTCTGCGTCGCCTTCGTCGACGGCGGCGGCGAGCGCACCTTCGCCACCAGCCTCGGAGCCGAGGCCCGGCTGACCGAGGCCCACGCGACGTCCGTGCTCGCCACGCTGCGCCCCGGCGACATGGTGCAGATCTCCGGCTACGGGCTCGCCTACCCGGTCAACGGCCCGGTTCTGGCCTCGCTCGTCGCGCGGCTGCCGGAACACATCCGGGTCTTCCTCGATCCGGGTCCCCTGGCCGACCAGATCCCGGACGAGGTGCTGGCACCCGTTCTGGGGCGCTGCGACTGGGTCAGCTGCAACCAGCGTGAGGGGCGGCTGCTGACCGGCCGGGACGACGCCCAGGAGGCCGCGGCGGCGCTCGCCGCCCGGCTGGGCCCGCGCACCGGTGTGCTTCTGCGGGCCGACGCGGCCGGCTGCTGGCTGGTCCCGCCCGGCGGAGAGGCCCTGCACATCCCCGGCCGCCGGGTGACCGCGGTCGACAGCAACGGCGCGGGCGACGCCCATACGGGAGCGTTCCTGGCCCTCCTCGGCCACGGGCTTGACCCGAGCACCGCCGTACGAGGCGCCAACGCCGCGGCCGCCTTCGCGGTCACCCGGCACGGCCCCGCCACCGGACCGACCCTCGGCGAGCTGCTGGACTTCCTCGACGGCGAGCCCCTCGCGGCGCGGCTGTCCTCGGCGCTCGGGCGGTAGTCGGCGCGCGCTCGCGTCACGGAGGCCCGCCCCCGTGACGCGAGCGCGCGTTTCACCCGGCGGTCTCCGAAGTGCCCTTCCCGCCGGGGGAGTACTCATCGTCGCCGAGGACGTGGTCGCGTACCGCGGTCAGGATGCGGTCCGACAGGTCGTCGCCCGCGCAGGCCCGTGACAGGACCAATGCCCCGATCATGGTGGACAGTTCGACCAGAATCGTCCCTTCGTCCGGCGAGGTGTCGCCGGACTTTCTCGTGAGTCGCTCCATTCCGTCGACCAGGTTGCGCATGCCATCGGCGTAGGCACGCCGCAGCGGGTCGCCGGGCTCCGCGCGCGCGGCGTCCACCGCCAGCGCCGCGGCGGCGCATCCCAGCGCGGGGTTGTCGCGGTGCAGGGTCGACAGATAGGTCGCCAGGAAGGCTGCCCGGGCGCCCCGGCCGCGGTCCTCGCCCGTGCCCTCGTCCGTGCCCTGGCCCGTGTCAGCGCCCGCGTCCTCGCCCTCGGCGAGGTCATTCATGGCCGCGAGGCGTTCGGCGAACGCTGCCGAGCACGCCTGGGCGATCAGATCGTCCTTCGAGGCGAAGTGGCGGTAGAACCCGCCGTGGGTCAGACCCGCCGCCGCCATCGCCTGGGGAACGCTCACCTTGTCGGCGCCGTGGGTGCGCACCAGCTTCGCGGTGGCCGCGATGACCTGCTCGCGGTGGCGCTCGGCCTCGGCTCGGGATGCTCGGGGCATGGTCGCTACTTCCTTCTGCGTAGGTTGCCGGACTCGGGTACGGGATGCCGGTACCGCACCGATGATATTTGCGACCCGTTATAGATGATGCTAGTAATCTATTTTAGCGCGCCACAGGGACGGCGGCCACGGTCCGCCGCCCCTGCCGGTTCGAGCGCGCTCTGAGACAAGGAGGGTCCGACATGGTTGCGATCGATGGTTCCGTGGTGCTGGTGACCGGAGGTCAACGTGGCATCGGCAAGGCATTCGTGGAGGCATTGCTCGAGCGTGGAGCGGCGAAGGTCTACGCGACCGCGCGGAAGCCCAGCCCCAGCGAGGACCCGCGGGTCGAGGCCGTTTCCCTGGACGTCACCGACGCGGACGCGGTCGCGGCCCTCGCCGACCGGGCCGCGGATGTGAACATCGTCATCAACAACGCGGGAGTGCTGCTGCCCTCGCCGCTGCTGACGGCGGACATGACCGATGTGGTGGCCACGTTCGAAACGAACGTCTTCGGGGCTCTGCGGGTGGCACGTGGCTTCGCCCCGGTCCTGCGGGCGAACGGCGGTGGCGCGCTGGTCGACATGCACTCCGTGCTGTCCTGGGGCGCCGGCGCGGCCGCCTACGGCGCCTCGAAGGCCGCGCTGTGGTCGATGACGAACTCCCTCCGAGTCGAGCTGGCGCCGCAGGGGACCCAGGTCGTCGGCGTGCACCTCGGTTTCGCCGACACCGACATGGTCGCCGGAATTCCGGGCCAGAAGCTCTCACCCGCCGAAGTGGCCGGGACGGTTCTGGACGGCATCGAGGACGGCGCCAGCGAGGTGCTCGTCGACGCGGTGACCCGGCAGATGAAGGCGGCACTCGCCGGACCGGTGGAGGGCCTCACCGTTCACCTCGGTCACTGACCGGCCACGGCGACATCCACCGGTCACCACCGTCGCCCATTGCCACCATCATTGCCTTCGAAGGAGAGAGAGCCATGCCCCTGTGGCACATCTACCATCCGGTCGACGCCTATTCCGCCGAGCAGAAGCGGAAATTCGCCGCGGACGTCACGGACTACTACACCCAGGTCGGTCTGCCGAAGTTCTACGTCGTCACCCTCTTCCATGACATCCCGGAGTCCTCGTTCCTGGTCGGCGGCGAGCCGTCGTACCGCACCGTCCGGGTCGTGGTCGAGCACATCGCCCGCCATTTGTCGGACCCCGAGACGAGGAAGAGGTCCGTCGAGGGGCTGGACCGCGTGCTGGCCCCTCACACCCGGGACCGCGGGCTGTACTGCGAGTTCCACATCGACGAGACACCCCGGGATCTCTGGATGATCGACGGGATGGCGCCTCCGCCCCCGCGCAGCGAAGCGGAACAGGTCTGGGCGCGTGAGAACCGGCCGCTGCCGTACTGACCGGCCGACCGTGACCGCACCACGGCAGCGCGAGGCCGCCGACGGCGATCGGCGGCCTCGTGGGAGATCCCATGGCCGAGCGGGGGCGGGTCTGGTTGGATCACGGTATGGCCCATGCGGATACGCGGAAGATCGGGATCCTGCTGTTCCCGGATGTGGAAGAGCTCGACGCCATCGGTCCATGGGAGGTGCTGTCGTACTGGACGCACACCTTCGCCGAGGACGGGTGGCAGGTGTTCTGCCTCTCCGCCGACGGCAACCCCGTGACCTGCGCGAAGGGGCTCACCGTCGAGGCACATCAGGCGATGGCCGACCTGCCCGCACTGGATGTGCTGCTGCACCCCGGCGGCCGGGGGACCCGGCCCCAGCTCGAGGATGACCAGCACCTGGAGTGGGTCCGGTCCCAGCGGCGATCGGTTCCCCTGATGACCAGCGTGTGCACGGGGTCGCTGGTCTACGCGGCGGCCGGGCTGCTGGCCGGGCGGCCCGCGACCACGCATTGGGGGTCGCTGGACCTGCTCGCGGAGCTCGACCCGACGATCGACGTACGGCCCGATGAGCGGTTCGTCGACGACGGTGACGTGATCACCTCCGCGGGGGTCTCGGCCGGTATCGACATGGCTCTCCACCTGGTCGCCCGGCTGGCCTCGCCGGAGCGCGCACGTCAGGTGCGACGTGGCATCCAGTACGACCCGCAACCACCGGTGTGAGCACACCACACCGGCGGAGCGGCAGGGGTCAGCCGGGGCTCGAGCGGCCGTGCCGCCAGTACCCGAAGAACGCGATGTCCGGCTTCGGTACGCCGCGTTCCCGCACCAGATGGCGGCGCACCCCGGTGGCCAGCCCGGCCTCCCCGGCGACCCAGGTGTAGAACCGGCCCGGCCGCAGCGACGACTTCCTGACCGCGTCGAGGGCCAGTCTGCCGGGCAGCGCGTCCGAGCCGTTCCGGGCCAGCCACCGCACCCGTACGCCTTCGGGAGTGGTGATGTCCGCGCGGATGTCGGCGGTCCCCGACACCTCCAGGAAGACCTCCGCGGCCAGTGACGCCGGAGCGTGCTCGAGGATGGCGAGGATCGCCGGCACGGCACTCTCGTCCCCGGCGAGCAGCTGCCATTCGGCATGAGCGGGCGGCAGGTAGGTCACGCCCATGTCGAAGATGCCCGCCGGATCTCCGGGCCGGGCGCGCCGGGCCCATGCGGAGGCCGGGGTGTCGCCGTGCAGGGCGAACTCGATGTCCACTTCGCCGAGTTCGGGCCGGGCGCGGCGGATGGTGAAATTGCGTACCCAGGGCCTGCGTGACTTCGGCAGCAGGAGAATCTCCGCCATCCACGCCTCGCTGGAGAGCTTCGGCATTCTCAGCCTGTCCTGCCCCTCGCGGGGAAAGAACAGCCGCACGGTCTGGTCGAAGCCGGTGGGCTTCAGATGCTCCAGCTCCGGGCCGCCGAGCGTGATGGTCGAGAATCCGGGTGTCAGCTTGGTGTTCCCGCGTACCTCCAGCGTGATCATTCGCCGTGATTCGGGTGTGCGCACCTTGGGCAGCACGTCTTTCCTCGCCTTCCGTTCGAGTCCGCTCGCCGTGGGGTCACAGGTCCACGACGAGCCGCGGGGACAGGGCGCGGGACACACAGGCGTACATCCGGCCCGCGGGGGCGCCGATGTCGTCGCGGTGCTCGGGCTCGCCGTCGACGACGGCGAGTTCGCAACTGCCGCAGACCCCTTCGCGGCATCCGGACGCCACGGGATATCCGGCGTGGGTCAGGGCGTCCAGCAGCGACTCGTCGGGCGGCACCTGAACCGTCTGCCCCGACCGCGCGCACACCGCCTCGAACGCCGTGTTGGGGGCGAACGACCTGGGCACCGGGCGGAACCGCTCCGCGTGCAGCCGTCCGGCCGGGAACGCGGCCTCGGCCGCGGCGAGCATCGGTCCGGGGCCGCAGGCATAGACCACGGCGCCGGGGCTCAGCGCGGCTCCCAGTGCGGCGAAGTCCGGCCTGCCCCGCTCTCGGGTGGCGACGATCCGTACCCGATCGCCGTAGGAGGAGCGCAGTTCATCGGCGAAGGGCATGGACGCGACCGACTGTCCCACGTACACGAGCGACGCCGGGACGCCCGAGGCGACCGCCGCCCGCAGCATCGGCAGGATCGGGGTGATGCCGATCCCGCCGGCGAGGAAGAGATACTCCGGCGCGGGGAGGAGCGGGAAATGGTTCCGCGGCAGCGACACGTCGAGACCGCGGCCCTGGCGCAGAAACCGGTGGATGTACTCCGAACCGCCCCGGCTGAGGCGGTCGTGCCGCACCGCGACGCGATACGACTCCCGGTCCGCCGGGTCGCCGCACAGCGAATACTGCCGGGTCAGCCAGTTCGGCAGGGCCAGGTCGATATGGGCCCCCGGCTCCCAGGGCGCCAGCGGACCGGTGGCGCCTCGCAGGACGAGGGATACGACGTCTTCGGCGACCTGCTCGATGGCGCCGACGATGGTCTGTTGCATCGTGATTCACCTTGTGCCGTGGTCAGTAGAGTTTCCGGTAGCCCTCTTCGAGAGCGTGTGTGAGCGCCATCGGATCGATGTCCACCCCGAATTGGGCGGCGGCGACCTCACCGGCCGACGGCATCTCGTCGGCCAGGGCCTGGCTCGCGGGGTCCCACAGCCGGGAGCGGATGAGCGCGCGACCACAGTGGAAGTACGCCTCCGCCACCTCGACGACGATCGCCAGCACCGGATCCTTGGCTTCGGTCTGCATCCGGGCGAGCACATCGGGGTCGTCGGTGGGGTAGGCGCGGCCGTTGACCCGCAAGGTCTCCCGCAGCCCGGGGATGAGGAAGAGCAGCCCGACCCCGTCGTTCTCGGCGAGATTGCGGAAGGAGTCGGCGATCTTGTTGCCGGGGCGGTCGGGAATCGCGAGCGTATGGCCGTCGAGGACCTTCACGAAGCCCGGGTAGTCGCCACGGGGCGAGCAGTCGGCGCGCCCCGCCGCGTCCGCCGTGGCCAGGGTCAGGAAGGGGGAATGCGCGATGAAGAAGCGGAAGTGCTCGTCGATATGGTCCAGCTTCTTGCCCTTGACCATGGCTTCGGGCTCCCCGAGCAGGGCGTGGACCTCGGCCGGCGACACCCGCCGGGGGCGGGTGCTGGTCTGCGTCACGATGACTCCTTCCGGGAGGGGTGGAGCGGCGGGCGCGCGAGGGCCGTGCCGGTCGCCTCCCGCTCCCTGCCGACGACGGTGGTTCACCGCTCCGCCGCAGTTCATGGCACCATTGTGAGTAATTACTCAGGTCTTGCGCCACTCGCTTTCCAGGCGCCGTCCAGGAGGTGTCATGACGACAGGCCGTCGCGGACTTCAGCCACGTAAACAGCCACGCCAGGCCCGCGCCGAGCTCACCCGGCAGCGCATCCTCACGGCGGCTGCTCACGTTTTCGCCGAATACGGCTACGCCGCCGGGACCACCAACCGCATCGCCGAGCACGCACGGATCTCGATCGGCTCGCTGTACCAGTACTACCCGAACAAGGATGCGATCCTGGCCGAGCTGGTGACCCGTCACCTCGATGCCGGGGCGGCCGCCATCCGCGACCGCCAGGACGAGGAGGAGCCCGATTCCCTCGAGGAGATCCTCCGTGGTTTCGCGCGCACCGTGATCGAGAACCACCTCGACGACCCTCAGCTGCTCCGCGTCATGGGCGAACAGGCCCCCCGCTCCCCGGAGTTGTTCGAGAAGGTCGCCCGCCAGGAGCGGGAGCGGGTCGCCTACACCCAGGACTTGCTCGAGCGCCATCCCGAGGTCCGGGTCGAGGACACCTACGTCGCCGCCCGGCTCACCGTGTCCACGATCGAGCTCGTCGTCCATGTGCTCATCGCGGCGCCCGAGTCGATCGACACCACCCGGCTGGAGAACGAACTCGTCGCGATGCTCACCCGCTATCTCACGGCCGCGCCGTCCGGGGCCACGGAACCTCCGGCGCGCAAGGGCGTCTGATGCGAGGCCACCGGGACGACGGACGGGGACCTGGTGGGCCAGGTCCCCGTCCGTCTCTCCCGGTGCGGTCGAACCGCGGGTGTCAGTCGAGCGTGATGGTGGGCTTGCGCAGGTCCATCCACGTCGCCAGGTCGAGGGCGCGTTCGATGATGGCGCGCTGCTGGGTGGTGATGTCCTCCGCCGGTGCGGCGATCGCCTCCTTCAGCGTCTCGGCCCGGCACAGTTCGAGGGCCTGGTGCCCCGAGGTGATGAGGTCGCCCGCCTGCTGCTTGATGGCGGAGAGATAGGCGGGGTCGAAGCTGCCGGGGTAACCGCTCTTCTTGCGGTTGGCCACGGACTCGGGCAGCACATCGCGGGTGGCCTCGCGCAGGATGCTCTTCTCCCGCCCGTCGAATGTCTTCAGCGACCAGGGGGTGTTGAAGACGTAGGAGACCAGGCGGTGGTCGCAGAACGGCACCCTGACCTCCAGGCCGACGGCCATGCTCATCCGGTCCTTGCGGTCGAGCAGGGTGTTGACCATGCGGGTGAGATGCAGGTAGCAGACCTGGCGCATGCGCTTCTCCAGGCCGGTCTCACCGTCCTTGAGGGGGACTTCGTCCAGGGCGCTGAGGTAGTGGTCACGGAGGTAGGTGTCCAGGTCGAGCTTCTCGGTGAGGTCCTGGGACAGCAGGCTCTTGGTGTCGCCGAGCGTCAGTCCTCCGGCGAGCCACGGGAAGGTGTCGGCCTCGCGCCGCTCGTCGTGGAACCACGGGTAGCCGCCGAAGACCTCGTCCGCCGACTCGCCCGACAGGGCCACGGTCGACTGTTCACGAACGGCCTTGAACAGCAGGTAGAGCGAGTTGTCCCGGTCGCCGAGCCCGGTGGGCAGATCCCTGGCCGCGATGGCCGCCTGCCGCACGGCAGGATCGGACAGGGCGGAGCCGTCGAGCATGATGTCCCGGTGGTCGCATTTCACATGCTCGGCCACGGCGTGCACATACGGGGTGTCCACGCTGGGCGCCACGTCGATCGCGCGGAAGTTCTCCGCCTGCCCGGGGAAGTCCACGGCGAAGCTGCGGACGGTCTCGCCGTGTTCGCCGAGCTTGCGGGCGGCCAGCGAGGTCATCGCCGAGGAGTCGAGCCCCCCGGAGAGCAAGGTGCAGCGGGGCACGTCGGCGACGAGCTGCCGGGCGATGATGTCCTCCAGCAGCTCCCGCACATGGGCGACGGTCGCGTCCTGGTCATCGGTGTGCTCGGAGACCTCCAGGCGCCAGTACGCCTGCTCGCGAAGTCCATTGCGGTCGACGACGGCGATGTGGCCGGGGCGCAGCTCCTTCATGCCCTTCCAGATCGCATGCCCCGGTGTCTTGGCGAACGAGAAGATCTCCCGCAGCCCGTCGACGCCGACCTCGGGGGCGGCGAGCGGGTTGGCGAGGATGGCCTTGGGCTCGGATCCGAAGAGGACGCCGTCGTCGGTCTCGTAGTAGTAGAACGGCTTGATGCCCATCCGGTCCCGGACCATCACCAGTTTCTCGGTGCGGGAGTCCCAGATGGCGAAGGCGTACATGCCGTTCAGCTTCTCGGTGAGGGATTCGCCCCACTCCACGTAGCCGCGCAGGACGACCTCGGTGTCGGAGTCGGTGGTGAAGCCATGGCCCCTGCGGCGCAGTTCGTCGCGCAGCTCGGTGAAGTTGTACGCCTCACCGGAGTAGACCATGCTCACGGGACCGTCGGCGGTGTCGACGGTCATGGGCTGTGCCCCGCCGGGCAGGTCGATGACGGCCAGCCTGCGGTGGCCGAGCGCAGCCTTGCCGGTCACCCACGCTCCGGCCGCGTCCGGGCCTCGGCAGGCCATCGTCTCCGTCATGGCGTCGAGGACCTGGCGATGGGAGGTCAGATCGCGGCGGTAGGAAACCCAGCCGGTGATGCCGCACACAGTGATCATCCCTTTCACTCAGCAGAGATGGTTGCCTGTGAAAACCATCTACCTCTCCGGAGGCGGACCGCTACCGGGCGCTGTTCCCTGGGGGAGTGGTATTTCTCACTGGTAAATTCCTGTTAATGGTAAGTTTCGCGATGGCCGCTGGCCGAAAAGCGTCGCCCACTAAATTCCCATTTTACAGCCGATATCCACGTCGCAATTCATAAGCGAAACACCGGCCGTATACGAAAGAGTCCGGGCCCGGTGAGCTGAGGCACCGTCACTCGCGGCCGTTCCTCTGCGGGCTCCTCCCTGGTCGCCGTCGGGGGTGCCGGGTACCTCCGTGACCTGGGGGGTTACCATATGAGCGCCACCTAGCTCGAAAGATGGATTTGTGACTCTCAACGAGGACTCGTTCACCAACTGGAAGCACCGCGAGGAGATCGCGGAGTCGATGATCCCCGTCATCGGGAAGCTGCATCGGGAGCGGGACGTCACGGTCCTGCTGCACAGCCGCTCCTTGGTGAACAAGTCGGTCGTCAGCATCCTCAAGACCCACCGATTCGCCCGCCAGATCGCCGGTGCGGAACTCTCGGTCACCGACACCCTGCCCTTCCTGCAGGCGCTCACCGCGCTCGACCTCGGGCCCTCCCAGATCGACATCGGCATGCTCGCCGAGACGCACCGGGCCGATGACCGCGGTCTGTCGGTGGAGGAGTTCACCGCCGAGGCCGTCGCCGGTGCCACGGGTGCCAACAAGATCGAGTGCCGTGAGGGGCGCGATGTCGTCCTCTACGGGTTCGGCCGCATCGGCCGCCTCGTCGCCCGCCTGCTCATCGAGAAGGCCGGGTCCGGCAACGGCCTGCGGCTGCGCGCCATCGTCGTCCGCGGGAGCGGCGGCCGGGCCGGTGAGGATCTCGTCAAGCGCGCCTCGCTGCTGCGCCGCGACTCCATCCACGGCCAGTTCCAGGGCACGATCACCGTTGACGAGGCGAACAGCACGATCATCGCCAATGGCAACGAGATCAAGGTGATCTACGCCGACGACCCGACGTCGGTGGACTACACGGCGTACGGCATCAAGGACGCCATCCTCATCGACAACACCGGCAAGTGGCGCGATCGCGAAGGGCTGTCGAAGCATCTGCGCCCCGGTATCGACAAGGTGGTGCTGACCGCGCCGGGCAAGGGCGATGTGCCCAACGTCGTCCATGGCGTCAACCACGACACGATCAAGCCGGACGAGCAGATCCTCTCCTGCGCGTCCTGCACCACCAACGCGATCGTCCCGCCGCTGAAGGCGATGGCGGACGAGTACGGCGTCCTGCGCGGCCACGTGGAGACCGTCCACTCGTTCACCAACGACCAGAACCTGCTGGACAATTACCACAAGTCCGACCGCCGTGGCCGCTCGGCGCCGCTCAACATGGTCATCACCGAGACCGGTGCCGCCTCCGCCGTCGCGAAGGCTCTGCCCGATCTCGAGGCGAAGATCACCGGCAGCTCGATCCGCGTCCCGGTGCCGGACGTCTCGATCGCCATCCTCAACCTGCAACTCGCGCGCGAGACCAGCCGCGAGGAGGTCCTGGACTATCTGCGCGATGTGTCCCTGACCTCGCCGCTCAAGCGCCAGATCGACTTCACCAGCGCTCCCGACGCGGTCTCCAACGACTTCATCGGCTCGCGCCACGCCTCGATCGTCGACGCCGGTGCCACCAAGGTCGAGGGCGACAACGCGATCCTCTACCTCTGGTACGACAACGAGTTCGGCTACTCCTGCCAGGTCATCCGCGTCGTCCAGTACGTCTCCGGGGTGGAGTACCCGACCTACCCGGCCCCGGTGGTCTGACGCCCGGCCGGCGACGGCCTCGGCGGGGTCGGCGGGCTTCCCGCCGGCCCGCCTATCCCCCCGCTCCGGGCTCGTCGGCCAGCAGCCGTGCGACGCCCGCCGGTCCGAAGACGTCCCGCGTGGCGAGGGCGATCCCACCGTGGAGCCCGGAGCGGCCCTTGAGCTGTGTCGCGGTGATGGTCAGCTTGCGGGTGGCCAGGGGGAGGGCGCGCTGGTACACGGCGGCTCGTACGGCGGAGACGAGGTCGTCGCGGAGTTCGCTCAGCGGACCGGCCAGGATGATGCTGCGCGGATTGAACAGGTGGACCAGTACGGCGACCACCTCCCCGACCTCCGTGGCCGCCTGGCGTACGGCATGCAGTGCGGCCGGGTCGCTGTCGGCGACGCGCTGGGCGAGCACCCGGGTGCCGTGCAGAGGGTCGTCGTCGGTCGACTCGGGGATGCCGAGGCCGCGCAGGACGGCGCGGTGCGAGGCGATCGCCCCGACGCAGCCGACGTTGCCGCAGACACACAGGACGTTGCCCCCGCTGACGGCCCGGGTGTGGCCGATGTCGCCGGCGGCTCCGTCGGCGCCGCGGTACACATCGCCGCCCGCGGTGACGAGGCCCGCCCCGATACCGCTTGCGATCTTGATGCAGAGCAGGGGAGTCTCCGCCCCGCCCTGTTCGGCCTCGCCCAGGGCCATCAGATTGACGTCGTTGTCCACCACGACCGGGGCGCGGAAGCGTTCCCGGAGGTGCTCGGCGACGGGGTAGCCGTCCCAGCCGGGCATGCCGGTCGGCTGTACCGCGCAACCCTGCTGGAAGTCCACCGGACCGGGCAGGCCGACGACCACCTCACGCACCCGGCCGGGCTCGCGGTCGTACTCCGCCAGCAGCCCTCGCAGCAGTTCGGAGACCGCGTCCAGCACGATCCGCGGGCCCGCGTCGATCCGGACGGCGACCGTGTCCTGTGCGATCAGCCGCCTGCTGAGATCGGCGATGGCCAGGTGGGAGGCGGTGGTGTCGACGTCCACGGCGACGACGGTGCCGGCCTGTGGGCTGATCGTCAGCACCCGGGGCGGTCGTCCGCGGACGGACCGTCTGGACTCGACCTCCTGCAGGATGCCGTTGCCGACGAGATTCTCCACCTGCTGGCCCACGGTCGACCGGGCCAGGCCGCTGCGCCGCGCGAGTTCCGCGCGGTTGGTCGCATCCCCGGAGATCACAAGCCCCAGCACCCGGCGCAGCGCGAGGGGGACCGATGCGGGGGCACCTGATTCCTCCGCCCAGCCGTCGTCTTTATGCATTCGAGTGACCGTAATGTTGCTCCCTTGGGTCCGTCAACGATTCTCCCCTCACGCCTTGTTCTTCAGGTGTTTCCAGCGGTGCGTGCGCAGAAAATTTGGCCATTTTTAGGTCTTGAAAAAAATTAAATATGCTGTCTTGTGCTTGCTGCCAGAACTAAACCAAGGTGATGCACAGCGCGGCGTCGGACCGCGATCGGCGGTTGGACGACGGAGGTGCATCAGATGAATGGTCCGCTTCGAGCGGTGGTTTCAGGTGCCGGGATGATCGGTGCCGTGCACGCGGCCGCGATCCGTGCGAGCGGCGGAGAGCTCGCCGGAGTGGTGGCCTCGACTCCCGAGCGCAGTGCGCGAGTCGCCGAGGAGTGGAACGTGCCCGGCCGCTACCCCGGCTTCGAGGCGGTGCTCGCCGACGACAGCGTATCGGTCGTCCATGTGTGCACCCCGAACGCACTGCATATCGGCCAGGCCGAGGCGGCGCTGCGCGCGGGCAAGCATGTGATCTGCGAGAAGCCGCTCGCCACCTCGGCCGCCGACGCGCAGCGGCTGACGAGCCTGGCGCAGGAGACGGGGCTGGTGCTCGCGGTCCCCTTCGTCTACCGCTATCACCCGCTCGTCCGGGAGCTCAGGGACCGGCGGCTGCGTGGCGAATTCGGTGCCTGGCAGCTGCTCCACGGCAGCTATCTGCAGGACTGGATGCTGTCCGAGGAGGCCATGTCCTGGCGGGTCGATCCGGCCGACGGCGGCCCGTCCCGGGCGTTCGCGGACATCGGATCCCATTGGTGCGACCTCGTGGAGTGGGTCGCCGGAGTCCGCTTCACCGAACTCACCGCGAGGCTCGGCACCACCGTTCCCACCCGGCCCGCCGGCACGGGCGCGAGCTTCGCGACCAGGGGTGGGGGCCCACGGGTGCGGGTGCGTACCGAGGATGTGGCGACCGTACTGCTGCGCACCGACGGCGGCGCCCTGGCCACGCTCACGGTTTCCCAGGTGTCGGCCGGCCGCAAGAACCGGCTGTGGTTCGAGCTGGACGGCGCGCTCGGCAGCGCGGTCTTCGACCAGGAGAATCCCGAGACCGTATGGCTCGGCGCGCCGGACGGAGCGCGGGTGCTGTTCCGGGACCCGGACCAGGGATCGGCCGAGCAGCGACGGCTCTCACGGCTTCCCGCCGGCCACGCCCAGGGCTACGCCGAATGCTTCAACTCCTTTGTCGCCGACGCCTATGCGGCGATCCGCGGGGATGCGCCCGAGGGATTGCCCACCGGAGCGGACGGTGTCCGCTCGGCACGGATCGTCGAGGCCGTGCTGACCTCCTCCGCGTCATTGACCTGGACCGATGTCGACCCCACAGCCATAGCCCTGGAGGCCACCGCATGAAACTCGGCATGCTCACCGCCTGTCTGCCCCAGCTCTCCCTCGCCGAGATCGCCGCATGGGCGAGCGAGGCGGGATACCAGGCCCTGGAGGTCGCGGCCTGGCCACGCACCGGAGGCCGGGACTTCGAGGCCGCCCACCTGCCCGTGGCCGGTTTCGGCGAACGCGAGGCCGACGAGATCCGGGGCCTGTTCGAGCGCCACCGCCTCGACCTCTCGGCCCTGGCGTACTACGAGAACAACCTCCACCCCGACCCTGCGCGCCGCGCGGAGATCCACGCCCATCTCAAGGCGGTCATCGACACCGCGGCGGCCCTCGACGTCCCGTACGTGGGCACCTTCGTGGGCCGCGACTGGACCCGGCCGGTGGCGCCCAATCTGGAAGAGGCCGAGCAGGTCTTCCCCGAACTCGTCGAGTACGCGGGGGAGAGGGACGTCCGCCTCATCATCGAGAACTGTGTGATGGAGGGCTGGCACCCGGACGGCTATCCGGGCAACCTCGCCTATTCGCCCGAGCTGTGGGAGTGGATGTTCTCCCTCGGGCTGTATCTGAACTGGGATCCGTCGCATCTGACGTGGATCGGTGTCGATCCGGTGCGGACCATCGCACCCTACGCGGACCGGATCGTGCACGCCCAGGCCAAGGACCTCCAGATCCTCCCCGGAAAGGTGGACCGCTACGGGTTCTTCGGCAAGGCGGTCCAGCGGGAGGACCCGTGGGACACCGGCTGGTGGCGCTACCGCGTGCCCGGCCGGGGCCAGGTCGACTGGAGCGCCGTCGTGGACGCCCTCTACGAGCACGGATTCACCGGGACCCTCTCGGTCGAGCACGAGGACCCGGTGTGGGGCGGCACCGAGGAGAAGGTCAAGACCGGCCTGGAGATCGCCCACCGCACCCTGCGCCCGCTGATCGTCGCCTGACGACCGCTTGCCGCTTCCCGGAGCTCGACGTGATCCGGGACGCCCGGGTGAGAGCCATCGGCACGATCACGCATGCCGTCCCGATGGGCTCCCACAGCGTGCTCTTCGTCGACATCGAGCGGATCCGCACCCACTCGGGCGGGCAGAGCCTCGTCTACTTCAACCGCGCGTTCCACCGTCTCGACGCCACACCCCTGGTGCCGGAAGGCACCGGTCCTGAACCGGGCGACGCGGTGGGGTGCCGCATGGGCCCGTCCAGCCCTCGTGGCCGGACGGGCCCACGGCGTCAGACGCCGGTCTTGGCTGTCGTCGCGCGCGACCGGGCGCGCGGGACGGCGGCCGCACGGGCGCGCAGCCGTTGCAGCGGGGTGGGCGGCAGTGCCCGCGCGGCCCCCCGCGCGTAGTACCGCTCGACGTAGAACTGTCCCGCGCTCAGCACGGTGGTGACCGCGATGTACCAGAGGGTGGCCACCATGAGCAGCGGGATGACCTGGTAGGTCTGGTTGTAGACCAGCTGCACCGAGTACAGCAGGTCGTGCACGGCCAGCACGCTGACGATGCTGGTGCCCTTGAGCGTGCCGATCAGCATGTTTCCGGCGGTCGGCACGATGGAACGCATCGCCTGCGGAATGACGATCCGGCGCAGTGTGCGCCGTTTGCTGAGCCCGAGTGCCTGGGCGGCCTCGGTCTGGCCGGAGTCCACGGACAGGATGCCGCCGCGTATCACCTCGGTGGCGTAGGCGGCCTCGTGCAGGGTCAGCCCGATGACGGCGGTGAGGGTGGGGCCGAGCAGGTTGACCGTCTTGACGGTGACGAACTGCGGGCCGAAGGGGACGCCGAGGCCGAGTGTCGGGTACAGAGCGCCGATGTTGAACCAGAACAGCAGCTGCACCAGCAGCGGCGTGGAGCGGAAGATCCACACATAGCCCCAACTCAGGGTGGACAGCACGGGGTTGGTGGACAGCCGCATCACCGCCAGCGGGATGCCGAGCAGGAAACCGAGCACCATCACCGCGCCGGTCAGCCACAGGGTCAGCAGCAGTCCGTCGAGCACGGCGCTGGTGGTGAAGTACCGGCCCACCACGTCCCACTGGAAAGCGTCATTGCGCACAACGGAGTTGACCACCATCGCGAAGACCAGCAGCGCGGCGGTGGCGGTCAGCCAGCGGCCGATGCGTCGGCGCGGCACGATCCGCGGCAGGTCGCCGGGACCGGGGGCGCCCGTCTCGGGGCGTTTGTCGACGGGAACGGGCACCGCGTCGGGAGCGGTGGTACGGGAAGGCGTGGCCATCGGGAGGCTCTCCGGGTGAGGGGGCACGGGCGTCGGCGACAGCCCGGTGGCACGCGCACACGGGCACCCGAGAAGGCGGTACGCGGGTACGGTGCGGCCGGGCTCGGCGTCATCACGCTCACCGCGTCCCTCAACGCGGCCGGACGGGGCTCCGCGCGCGGCGGGCCCGTCCGTCATCGATCGTAAGTACCCAGCGCATGCATCTGTCAAGAACACGTGGGAACCGGTGAACACGTGGGAGCCGGTCAACGCCGGTCCGGTATGCGGGCGGTGGTTGACGAGAAGCGTTGTGTACTGCCTAATTGCTCCCATGAATACCGAGCAGCGCCTGGTCACCCGTGGCCACATCGACTTCGGCCGGGTGTGGTCGGCCGCTTGTTGCGCCTGACTCGGCAGCGGGCTGTCTGACCGGCCCTTCCCTCCCTCGGTGACCCCGTCGCGGGCCGAGCTCTCTCGTCGTATCACCGCCGTACGCGGGCGCTGACCCGCGTACGGACACGGCCCTGCGAGCGCCCGGACACACGCTGCCGCCACCCCTTCTCCCGACGCCCCGGCGTCGTCACGCCTGCTCCAGCCAGTGGCATTTCCCCGCTGCCGTCACGTACGGCCATGCGAAGGCCGTTCCGGCCTGTCCGCGTGCTCCCCCCTGTCCTCCCGAAAGGCCATTCCCATGCCCGTGGAATTCCTCGGCATCGCCGCGACCCATGACGGTTCCGAGACCACCGCGCGCTCCGCCGGCGCATTCGACAAGGAGTACACGCTCCGGCTTGCCAGGGCCCACGAGGACCATGGCTGGGACCGGGTGCTGTTCGCCTACGGATCCGGATCGCCCGACCCCGCGCCGGCCGCCGCGTATATCGCGAGCAGGCTGGACAGGCTCCAGATCCTGCTCGCCCACCGGCCCAACGTTTCGTATCCGACCTTCGCGGCCAAGACCTTCGCCACTCTCGACCAGATCAGCGAGGGGCGGCTGACCGTGCACTTCATCACCGGCGGCAACGACCACGAGCAGGGCCGTGAGGGCGACACGCTCACCAAGGACCAGCGCTACGCCCGCACCCGCGAGTACATCCAGATCGTCAGGAAGATCTGGACCACTCACGAGCCCTTCGACCACGAGGGCGAGCACTACCGCTTCCATGACTTCGTCAGTGACGTGTTCCCGGCCCAACAGCCCCGCCCGGACATCTCGTTCGGCGGATCGTCCCCCGCCGCGTACGCCGCGGGAGGCGCCGAGGCCGACATCTACTGCCTGTGGGGCGAGCCCCTGGAGAAGACCGCCGAGCAGATCGAGGCGGTGAAGGCCGCCGCGAAGGCCGCGGGCCGTACCGACGTCCCGCGCATCCAGGTGGCGTTCCGTCCCATCATCGCCCCGACCGAGGAACTGGCCTGGGAGAAGGCCCGCCGCACGGTGGGCGCGATCGAGACCCGCAAGGCGAGCGGCGAGTCGGTCACCAGGCGCCACACCGGGCAAGCACACCCGCAGAACTCCGGCTCACAGCGGCTGATCGCCATCGCCGAGGCGGGGGAGCGCTACGACCGCGCGCTGTGGACCCCGACCGCCGCGGCGACCGGTGGGGCGGGCAACTCCAACGCCCTGGTCGGCACCCCCGAGACGGTCGCCCAGGCCCTCCTCGACTACTACGACCTCGGCGTCGACATCCTCTCCGCCCGCGGCTACGACCTCCTGGGCGACGCCATCGATTTCGGCCGGCACGTGATCCCGGTCGTCCGTGAGGAGGTCGCCAAGCGTGATGCCGAGCGTGCGGCGCGTGGCGCGCAGAGCCTGGCCGCCGTGCGCGGATGACCTCCGTCGCACAGCCACACATGTATTCCCATCGCCGTCACCACGGCGCAGAACGGAAAGGCCCCCAGCTGTGAACAACCCCGGGACCAGAACCCGGCCGCGCATCGCCGCGCTGACGCTGCTGTCACTCCTGGCGCTGACCGCCTGCGGTGGCTCCGGTGGCACGGACGGCACAACGCCGGCGGGAGCCCAGGCCTCTCCCGCGCCCACCGACGACCCGGTCGCCGCCGTACGGAAGGTGGACTCCGTCGCCGCCCTGCTGCCCGCCGACGTCGCCAGGTCCGGCACCCTGAGGATAGGCAGCTCGATCGGGTTCCCGCCGGGCGCGTACTACCCGAACGGCCCGGACAAGAAGCCCGCGGGCCAGGACATCGACATCGCCGACGCGGTGGCCAAGGTGCTCGGCGTCAGGCTGGAACGCCAGGACGCCTCCTTCGAGACGATCCTGCCCGCCCTCGGCAGCGGCAAGTTCGACGTGGGCACCGGCAACTTCGGCGTGACCGCCGAGCGTCTGAAGACCATCGACTTCGTCACCTATATCAACGACGGCCAGGGCTTCGCGGTCAAGAAGGGCGGCACGGCGCTCAGCCGGAAGGTCACCGATCTGACCGAGCTGTGCGGGCTGACCATCGGCACCGGGGCCGGCACCACCTTCGAGGCGACCCTCACCCGGCAGAAGGGGGTGTGCGCCAAGGCCGGGAAGAAGCCGTACGACGTGAAGGTCTACGCGGAAAACGGAGCCGTCCTCACGGCCCTGCAGCAAGGCCGCATCGACGTCGTCATGTCCACCATCAACGGACTGCGCTACCAAGCCGCCCAGTCCGCCGCCCATACCTCCTTTCTCGGCGAGTACCACCGCCTCGACGTCGGTTTCGCCTTCAAGAAGGGCTCTCCGCTCACCCGCGCCTTCCAGGCCGCCGTCAACGAGTTGATCGAGAACGGCATGTACGCCCGGATCCTCAAGAAGTGGGGCACCAGCGCCTCCGCGATCGACGCGTCGCGGATCAACCCGCCCGAACACACCCAAGGGTGAGCAAGGAGCCGACGATGGGATCCTTACGGATTCTCCGTCGCCACATCGCCATCGCCATCGCCATCGCCACCGCCACCGCCTCGTCCGCCTCGTCCGGAGTCGGGCGCGCGGTGGGCCACTAGCCGCGCCTTGTCGGCGCTGCTATAACCAATGGCGTCTTGAATCGTTTTACTCCCTGGTGGTGGCAATCGGGCGATGCCCATGGCGAGAGGTGCTCGACGTGCTCCGACGCAGCAGTTCCGCACCGGCCCAAGGCGTCCTCGCACTCCTTGGCGCCGCCGCGCTCCTGGCCACGGCGCTGGTCACCGGCAACCCGGCTGCCGCCGTGGACAGCGGACTCCATGTCCGTGGCGCCACCGTCGATGGCCGGGCTGATCCGCTCGGAGTCGACGCCGCTCGCCCTCTGCTGGGATGGAAGCTGGACACCGAGTCGCGCAACGTCGTGCAGTCGGCCTACCGGATCCTGGTCTCCACGTCCGCCGGGCAGTTGGCGCACAACCACGGCAACGTCTGGGACAGCGGCAGACGACACTCCGACGAGTCCGTGGGGGTGCCCTACGGCGGTCGGCGGCTCGCGCCCCGCACCCGCTACTACTGGAAGGTTCGCGTCTGGGACGGCCAGGGCAGGGCGTCGACGTGGAGTGCCCCCTCCTCGTGGCAGACGGCGCTGCGCGCCCCCGAGGACTGGGCGGGTGCGCGATGGATCGGCCCGTCTGATCCGAAGGCCGGGGCTCCCCTGCTGCGCAAGGAGTTCTCCCTGGACAAGAAGGTGGCCGGCGCGCGTGCCTACGTGGCCGGTCTCGGCTTCCACGAGCTGCGGCTCAACGGTGCGAAGGTCGGCGACCGCGTCCTCGCCCCGGCGAACACGCCCTATGACCGGCGGGTGCTGTACGACACGTACGACGTGACCAACGCGCTGCGCAAGGGCGGCAACACCGTGGGGCTGTGGCTGGGCCACGGCTACGGGGAGAACTTCAGCCGGTACGGCTTCCGTTGGAACGGCCGGCGGCAGGCGGTCATGCTGCTCGACGTCACCTTCACCGACGGTACTCGGCGTCGCCTCACCACCGACCCGTCCTGGACGTGGTCCATCGGGCCGATCACCGCGGACGACCTGTACGACGGTGAGTCCTACGACGCCCGGAAGGAACAGGACGGCTGGGACGAGCCGGGCTTCGACGACCGTTCCTGGGACAGCGTGTCGATGGTCGATGCGCCGCAGGGCGCACTGCGGTCCAACACCATGCCGCCCGTCCGAGTGGTGAACACCCTGAGGCCGAGGAAGGTGACCGAGATCCGACCGGGCATCTACGTCTACGACTTCGGCCAGAACATCGCCGGCTGGGCGCGCCTGAGCGCCAAGGGCGAGAGCGGTACGCGCATCACCATGCGTACGGCCGAGGAGCTCAATGCCGATGGCTCGCTGGACACCGCCACCAATCGGGATGCCGCGGCGACCGACACCTTCACCCTCGCGGGGACGGGCCGCCGCGAGACCTATGAACCGCGCTTCACCTATCACGGCTTCCGCTACCTGGAGGTCGCCGGATCTCCCGGGACGGCGGACTTCGGGGACGTGCGCGCACGCGTCGTCCACGCGGATGTGGCTTCCACCGGCGCCTTCACCTCCTCCAGCGAGGATCTCAACCGCATCTGGAAGAACAACCGCTGGAGCATTCTCAACAACTCCATGAGCACGCCCACCGATACGCCGGTGCGCGACGAGCGCACCCCTCCGGCGATGGACGTCCAGGCATACCGGGACGCGGCGACGCGCGAATTCGGCATGGGTGGCTTCTACGCGAAGTATCTTCAGGACCTGCCGCCGGGCACCGCGCTGCCTTCCGACGACGTCAAGGCGCAGTACCCCGACATGGCAGGTGGTCAGGTCACCTTGGCCTGGACGCTGTACGAGCAGTACCGCGACCGGGACGTGCTGGAGACGGCCTATCCGGACATGAAGCGGTTCGTGGACCGCAATGCCACCGAGGTCCCCGGCCTCATCTGGCCCGCGGACAAGGGCTTCGGCGACTGGTGCCCGCCCGATCACGGGCCGCAGGCCAACGACGGCATGGGCAGCCCCACCGCCGGGGACTGCACCAGCGAGGTCTCCCTGGTCAACACCGCCCTCTCCTACCAGCAGGCTCGGGCCGCGGCGAAGGCCGCGGGAGTCCTCGGGCACCGGCGGGACGCGCGCCACTTCGAGTCCCTGGCAGGCCGCATCAAGAACGCGTTCAACGCGCACTTCCTCAACGAAGCCGGTGACACGTACGGCAGCGGACGCCAGGTGACCAGCATCCTCCCGCTGGCGTTCGGGCTGGTGCCCGCCGACAAGGTCGCCGATGTCGGCGACCAGCTCGCCCGGACCATCGTCGAGCACGACGCCCGGCACCTGGACACCGGCATCTTCGGCACCCGCTACCTGGTCGACGCGCTGGCCCCTATCGGGAGGATCGACTTGGCGATGACCATGCTTCACCAACGCACGTATCCCGGCTTCGGCTTCCAGCTCGCCAAGGGGGCCACCACCACCTGGGAACAGTGGCTCTACCGCTCTTCGATGGAAACCCACGATCACGCGATGTTCGCCGGTATCAACGCCTCGCTGTACACCGTTCTGTCGGGGATCCGGCCCACCGAGCCCGGGTACCGTACGATCGCTGTCGAGCCACGGATCCCCGGCTCCCTCGACCAGGTGTCCGCCTCACAGGAGACCGTGCGTGGTCGCGTCGCCGCCGGGTGGAAGAAGACAGGGGACACCCTGCGACTGACCGTCACCATCCCGGCCAACAGCCGCGCGGTGGTACGGGTGCCCCTGACGCACAAGGATGACCGGGTCCAGGCCCCGACCGACGTGCGGAAGATCCGGGCGACCGGCGAAGCGGTCTCGTACCGGGTCGGCTCCGGAACGTGGACGTTCACCGTTCACGCCCGGTGACGAAATGATCAACCAGCTCATTTGACCTGGTCGTTGCGTCCCAGGAAGCGGAAGGTGTTCCCCTTCGCCTGGAACAGGAAGTACCCCGCGCCCCGATCCACGGCTTGGGTGCCGTCGGTGGTGAAGCGGAGGGTTTTGGCGAGTCCCCGGTAGGTGACGTTGAGCAGGCGCTGGGCCACGGCCCCGGGTTCGATGTCGCGCGTTCCGCCCAGCTTTTCCAGGGCGCGTGCGACCAGCCCCACGGCGTCGTACGCCTCCGGGGACCAGCGTCCGGGGGCCGTGCCGTACCTTGCGCGGTAGGCGGTCCCGAAGGTGCGGGACACGCTGCCGGGGTCGGTGAAGGGGGCGCCGAAAAGCCAGTCCTGGCCCGCGGCTCCGGCCTGCTGGAGGAAGCCCGGGCGCATGGTGTGCCAGGTGCCCAGGCGCGGTCCGGTGAAGCCCGCGTCGGCGAGTGCGCGGGCGCAGCGTGCGGCGCGCTCGGGCGATATGCCGGTGAAGACGACGGCCTGCGCCTTGGCGGCGAGGGCGGCGCGGACGGCGGGCGCGAAGTCGTCGCTGTCGGCCGCCACGGGGTGGACGCTGGTCGTGCCCTGATGGGGCGGCGTCCGCGAGAGCCAGTTGGTGAGAGCCGATCCCGCCTGGCCCGCCGCCCGGTCGTCGATGACGGCGGTGCGGTCGACCGGTCGTACGGAGTTCAGATACGAGGCCAGCGGCAAGGCCAGGAAGGACTCGGGCGCCCGGGTGACGCGCAGGTTGCGCAGATTCGACTGCGCGAGACTGTCCTCGTCGACGGAGATCAGCACCATGGCCGTGCGGGCGTCCTGGTAGAGCGAGCCGGCGGCCTGCGCCGCGGGGGCCGTGCCGGGGCCGAGGACCGCGCTCACCCTGGCTTCGGTGAATTGCCGGGCCGCCTGCCGGGCGCGGGTCTTCTCGCCGCGGTCGTCGAAGGTGTCGAGGGCGAGGCGGAACGTGATGCCGGCGCGCGCGTTGTGCCGCTCCACGGCGAGCCGCGCTCCGCGCTCCTGCGCCACGCCGTCCGCCTTGTCCGGGCCGCTGAGGTCGGCCTGGAAGCCGAGGGTGTGCACGGGAAGGGCGCGGCCCGAGCCGCCGGTGCCCCCTCGCCCGGCCGCCAGATAGGCGGTGGCCCCGCCGCCGACGGCGACCACGGACGCCGCCGCGCTCCCCATCAGCAGCACGCGCCGCCGGGTCGGCGGGCGGGTGTCCCGCGGGCGCGATGGCGACGGGTCGGCGGCCGGGTCGTCGCCGGTCCCTTGCCGTGTGGGGCGCTTGGGAGTGGGCATGTCCAGCGCTCGTGCGGAGCGTTCGGCGACCATGCGCAGGACCGCGGGCGGCAGCCAGTGCCGCTCTTCGGCCTCGGGGCTTTCCCGCGCGAGTGAGATCCGCGGGTCACGGAGCGCCGCGGCGACCTGGGCGGCCGTCGGCCGCTTGGCCGGGTCCTTGGCCAGGCAAGCCCCGATCAGGGCCCGTAGCTCGCCGGGGACCTCTGCCAGGTCCGGCTCCTCGTGCACCGTGCGGAAGAGGACGCCCGCCGCGTATCCGGTGCCGAACGGGCGCCGGCCCGTGGCCGTGTAGGCAAGGACGCAGCCCAGCGCGAAGACGTCGCTGGGCGGGCCGACCTCCCCGGCGCGGGCCTGTGCCTGTTCCGGCGCGAGGAAGCCGGGCGTGCCGACGACGGCGTCGGGTGCGGTGAGCGCGGTGGCGCCCGTGGCGTGGGCGATGCCGAAGTCGATGAGGCGGGGGCCGTCCAGGGCGAGCAGGACATTGCCCGGTTTCACATCGCGGTGCACCACTCCCGCCGCGTGTACGGCGGCCAGCGCATCGGCCAGCCGGAATCCCAGGGTCCGTACGGCGGCGACGGGCAGCGCGCCGAAGCCGTCGACCGCCTCGGCCAGCGAGGGTCCGGGGATGAACTCCGTGGCCAGCCAGGGCTCCCGGGCCTCCGTGTCGGCGGCCACGACCGGCACCAGCCCGTGCCCGGTCAGGCCGCGGACGGCCGTCACCTCGCGCCGGAACCGGGCGCGGAAGGCCGGGTCCGCCGCGTGTTCGGCGCGGATCGTCTTGAGCGCGACGAGCGCCCCGCCCGCCGTACGGGCGAGGTAGACGACGCCCATGCCGCCCGCGCCGAGCCGGGCCAGCAGCCGGTGCCCGCCGATGTCCTCGGGGTCGTCGGCGGTCAGGGACCGCATCAGAAGTCGACCTTGCCCGCGTAGGAGTACCGGCCGCCCTTCACCTCATAGCGGAAGACCTCGTCCCCCTTGAGCCACGACCGGTTCTCCTCGTCGAACGCGTACGTCCGGACGAGTCCCTTGTACGTGCCCTTCGCCAGCAGGTCGTACAGCTTGTTCCTGGAGGGCCTGCGGCCGGCCCCGGTGAGGCGGGTGATGACCATTCGGGCCACGTCGTACGCCTCGGCCGCCCAGTACGGGGGTGCGGAGCCGTAGCGCTTCCGGTAGGCGGTGGCGAAGGCGCGGACGGGGGCGGCCGACGGGTCGATGTACGGGGCGAAGATCTGCCAGCCGTCGGCGGTGGTGCCCGCGGCGGTCAGGAACTCCGGGCCGGCGGCCGGATAGCCGAGCACGCGCGGGCCGTTGAAGTCCGTCCCCGCGAGGGCCCGTGCCACGGCCGCCGCGCGGGCGGGGGTGCCCATGTAGACGAAGCCGTCCGGCTTGTGCGCGACCATCTCGGCGGCCACCGCGGCGAGGTCCTCGGCCAGCCGCGGTACGACGCGCGGTTGGCCGGCGATCTTGAGGACACCGAGGTTCTGGAACATCGTGCGGCCGAGCTGCCAGGCCGGGATGCCGCCGTCGCGGTCGATCAGCACGGCCACGCGCCGGGCGCCCTGGGCCCGCAGGGAGAGGGCGGCCGTGGCGGGCAGGCTCGTGTAGCCGGGGACGGCCTGAAGGAAGTGGCGAGGCTCGGAGACGCCGTACACGGACTGCGCGGAGGAGGCCGTGAGCTGGGGGACCAGCTGTTCGTCGTAGCTGTCGAGGCTCGCCCCGGTGGTCTCGTCGCCGGTCGAGCCGATCACGGCGAGCAGGTCGCGGTCGGCGGTGAGGGCGCGGGCCACCTTGGCGGCGCGCGTCGCGTCGCCCCGGTCGTCGGCTGTCTTGAGGGTGAGGGTGAAGGGTGTGTCCTCGCGGGAGTTGAACTGCTCGACGGCCAGCCGTATGCCACGTTCCTGGGCCTGCCCGACGGTTTTCTGCGGGCCCGTCAGGTCGGCCTGGACACCGAGAATCCAGCGGTTGGCACGGGACGAGGCGCTCGGCGCGGTGTCGTCGTCGCGCCGGGCGGCCCAGAGGGCGGCACCGCCACCGGCCGCGATCAGGGCCGCGCCGCCGAGCAGCAGGAAGCGGCGGCGGCCGGAGGGGCTCGGCGTCACCGGTGTGTCCGCCGGACCTTGTGCCGGCTGCCCGTCCGCCCCCGCGTCGAGGGCCGTGGCCTCGATGTCCGGGAGGGCGAGCATCGCGGCGGAGCGGTCCGCGATGAGCCGTACGACGGCGTCGGGCAGCCAGTCGACGCTGTCCTGGGGCGTGTCCTCGACCAGCGTCTCGTCCACCTCGCGGGCGGTGGGCCGGGCGGCCGGATCCTTGGCGAGACAGCGCTCCAGGAGGTCGCGCGTGTCGTCGGGGACACCGTCGAGGTGGGGCTCGTCGTGCACGGTGCGGTAAAGGAGGGCGTCCACGGCACCGGTGCCGAAGGGCGGGCGGCCGGTGGCGGCGTAGGAGAGGAGACAACCGAGGGCGAAGACATCACTGGCGGGCGAGGCGGGCTGCGCCCGGGCCTGCTCCGGGGCGAGGAAGCCGGGTGTGCCGATGACCATATCGGCCGAGGTGAGCGCGGTCTCCTCGGTGGCTCGGGCGATGCCGAAGTCGATGAGGCGGGGGCCGTCGACGGCGATCAGCACATTGCCGGGCTTGACGTCGCGGTGCACAAGTCCCGCGTCGTGTACGGCGGTCAGGGCGCGGGCCAGCATCCGGCCGAGGATCCGCACACCGCGCGGCGGCAGCGGACCGCAGGTGGCGACGGCCTCGGCGAGCGAGGGGCCGGCGACGAAGACGGTGGCGAGCCAGGGCGCGGGCGCGTCCGGATCGGCGCCGGTGACCGGCACGGCCCAGGGACTGTCCACGCGCCGGGCGGCAGCGACCTCACGGCGGAAGCGCGCGCGGAACTCGGGCTGGTCGGCGTACTCGGGCAGGATCACCTTGACGGCGGCCAGCTCCCCCGACTCGGCACGGCCGAGATAGACGACCCCCATGCCCCCGGCGCCGAGCCGGGCGAGCAGCCGGTGCCCGCCGATGCGGGCCGGGTCGGAGGGGGTGAGCTTGTCGGTCATCAGCCGTCGCCCTTCGTGCTGCCGCCAGGCTTCGGCGTGTCCCGCTCGATCGAGGCTTTGAGACGGGCGCGCATGCCGGCGTGCGGATCCCGCAGCCGCTCGAACAGGTCTGCCCGGGACCAGCCCTTGGAGCCCTTGGCGGAGACGGCGAGGGTGAACTGACCGATACGGGTCTGCCCCCAGAGGTACGGGTGGGGGCCGCCGACTTCGGCGCTCGTGTAGCTGCCGAGCTCGGTGAGAACGTCATCGGCGTACTCGTTCCCGGAGTCGCCCAAGGAGCTCGGGACATCGTTCAGCGACGTGATCACCTCGTCCGAGCGCAGCCGCTGCGCTGGGCAGCGCATCATCTCCTCCAGGACCTCGGCGTTCTCCCAGTCCGCCTGCTCGGCATTGCGGTGCACCGTGACGACGGCGCTCAGCCGGAGCGGGCCCTTGGCGCCGCTCGCCGGTATTTCGTAGGAGCGGGTCAGGGTCGCGAGGACGTCCTTCGGGAGCACCTGCTGGTGCCAGACACAGTCGTCACCGAGGACCGGCCAGCGCCGCGGGTCGCCCTCGTACGGGGTTCGGCGGACGGCGCCAGGGCCGAAGGCGGAGGGTTCCGCGATGACGTCCCGGATCAGAGCGGCGGCCTGGGCCCCGGTCGTCGGCAATGTGGCGGGATCGATGTCCACGACGGCGGTCGCCGACGGGCCGGCGGCCATCGCGGCACCGGCCTTCTTCGCGGGCGTCGACACGGACGGCTCGCCGCCGCCACCGGAGGTACAGCCCCCAAACGCTAAGCCACACACCGCGACGGCGCAGCCGAAGCGCACCGCTTCCCTGATCACGACCACAAGCCCCCCTTGAAATCACCAGCTCACGATGCGTCCGCCGTGATGCTAAGCGGTAACCGGCGTGACATGACAGCCGGTTACCGATCACGTGGCACAGCCGTACCCCACCCGTCACCCACCCGGCACAGACCTGGCACCGTGTCGGCCCCAGCGGATCCCGCCAGAACGTCTATGAGCCGCGGCGACGCATTTCAGCGCGCTGGGTGAGAACGTCATCGAGGCCCGGTCCGCATCTCCAGCACCACCTTTCCCCAGGGGTGGCCGGTCTCGACCGCCCGGAGGGCGGACGGGGCCTCGGCGAAGGGGAAGATCTCCCGGACGTGGGGATGGAGCCGACCGTCCTGGACCCGCCGGGCGAGCTCGCCGAGGGTCTGCGCCCGGTTGCCGCGGGACAGCGACCGGGCGCCGAAGCGGGCCGCGGTGTCCGGACCGGCGACGGTAAGGACACGGCAGTCAGGGGACATCAGGGCCGAGACCGTGTCCAGGGCGTCGCCGCCCACCAGATCCAGTACGGCGTCGGCCCCGTTCGGAAGCGCGGCGGTCAGCCGGTCCGCGGTGTCATCGCTGTCGTACGGAACGGGTGTGGCGCCCAGGGACGCCACGAACTCCCGCTTCGCGCGGGACGCGGTTCCGACCACCGACACCCCCTCCGACGCGGCGAGTTGGGCCGCCGCCACTCCCACCCCGCCACCGACGCCAAGGATCAGCAGGGTCTCCCCGGCGGTCATGTCGAGCCCGCGCACGGAGTCGTACGCGGTCCCCGCCGCCACGGGGAGGGCCGCCGCATCGGTGAAGGACAGCCCCTCCGGTTTCGGGATCGTGAAGTCGGCGGTCAGCACGGCATGGGTCGCGTAGCCGCCGCAGCCGCGCGCACTGCTGCCGAACACCGCGTCCCCGACGGCGAATCCCGCCACTCCCGGGCCGAGGCCCACCACCACCCCGGCCGCCTCACGCCCGAACACCGCCGGGAGGCCGAGCGGAAGGAACGACCGGTGCATTCCCTCGCGCACCTTCCAGTCGACCGGATTGACGCCTGCGGCGTGGACCTCGATCAGCAGTTCCCCCGGCCCGGGGGAGGGGAGCGGAAGGTCCAGGAAGCGCTCCACGTCCGGGCCGCCGTAGGCCGTGAATCCGTAGGCGTCCGTCACGGTCGTCATTCCGCCCCCACGGACTTGAGATTCCGGCGCTGCTCCCGGCGTTCCCGCTGGCGTGCCGGGTCCGGTACGGGGGCGGCGAGCATGAGCCGCCGCGTATAGGGGTCCCGCGGGCCGCTGGTCACGGCAGTGGCCTCCCCCGTTTCCACGATCCGGCCGCCGTACATCACGGCCACGCGATGACTGACACACCGCACCACCGACAGATCGTGGGTGATGAACAGATAGGCGACACCCGTGCGCTCCTGGATCTCCACGAACAGTTCCAGGACCCGCGCCTGGGTGGACAGGTCCAGCGCGCTGACCGGTTCGTCGCACACGATCAGCCGCGGGTCGCGGCACAGGGCCCGGGCGATCGCGACGCGCTGGCGCTGCCCGCCGGAGAACTCCCGTGGCAGCCGGTGCGCGGCGTCGGCCGGCAACTGCACCTGGTCGAGCAGTCCGCGGACCCGCTCCTCGGCCGCGGCGCGGGAGGTGCCCGAGACCAGCAGGGGCTCGGCGAGGATGTCGCCCACGGTCATCGCCGGGTTCAGTGAGGTGTAGGGGTCCTGGAAGACCACCTGGATCTCGGCGCTGAGCGCACGCCGCTCGCGCGCGCTCAGCCGTGAGATCACCCGGCCCGCATAGCGGATCTCGCCCTCGGCCACCGGGGCGAGTCCGAGCACCGCACGCCCGAGCGTCGTCTTGCCCGAGCCGGATTCGCCGACCAGCCCGACCGTCTCGCCGGGCCGGATGTCCAGGGAGACGCCGTGCAGGGCCCGGAACGGCTGCCCGCGCCGGCTCTTGGCGGCGTACTCCACCACCACGCCGTCGACTTCGAGCATGTTGCCGGGCATCGGTGCCGGTGTATGTGTCGCTGTCGTACTCATACCGTCTCCTGGAGGGGGCCGCCCGTCGCGGGAGTTCGCAGGGGGGCGCGGGGCGGGGCGTCCTCCAGCGTCGAGTCCAGCAGCATGCGGGTGTACTCGTGCCGCGGCTCGGCGAACAGCTTCTCGGCCGGGGCGGTTTCGACGACCTGGCCGGTGCGCATGACGACCACGCGGTCGCAGATGTCCGCGACCACCCCGAAGTTGTGCGTCACCAGGATGAGCCCCATCTCCCGCTCCCGCTGCAACTCCCGCAGCAGATCCAGGACTTCGGCCTGGACGGTGACATCCAGCGCCGTGGTGGGCTCGTCCGCGATCAGCAGCTCGGGGTCGCAGGAGACGGCGCCCGCGATGAGGACCCGCTGGGCCATGCCGCCGGAGATCTGGTGCGGATAGGCGTGGTAGACGCGCTCCGGCTCGGCGATGCCGACCCGTTCCAGCAGCGCCAGGGCCTTCTCCCGCGCCTCCCGCGCGGTCAGCTTCAGATGCGCCCGCATCGGGTCGGTGAGCTGGGTGCCGATGCGGAAGGCCGGGTCGAGGTTGGACATCGGCTCCTGGGGGACGTAGGCGATGCGGCGGCCGCGCAGCGCGTTCCGCTCCTTGCGGCCGAGCCCCCGCAGATCGCGGCCGTCGAAGCTGAGCCGGCCGGCCGCGCTCCGGCCTTCCGGGGGCAGCAGCCCAAGGATGGCGAACGCCGTCTGACTCTTGCCGGAGCCCGACTCGCCGACCAGACCGACCACTTCACCGCGGCGCACGGTGAGGGACACCCCGTCCACCACGGTGCGTTCGCCGTCGCGAGTGGCGTAGGTGACCCGCAGGTCCTCGACAGCGAGGAGGCTGTCGTCGTCGGCCGGACCGGGTGTGCTCGCCGGGGTCGCCGCGGGGCGCGGGCGCCGCCGGGCCGCCGGGCCGGGCGTGTCCAGGAGCGCGTCGCGCAGGGCGTTGGCGAGCAGGCCGAGCGTCGCCACGGTGATCACGATCGCCAGGCCCGGGGCCACCAGCAAGGTGGGCTTGGTGTACAGATTGGCGAACGCCTCGTTGAGCATCGCGCCCCAGCTTGCCTGCCCGGCCGAGCCGAGGCCGAGGAATTCGATGCCCGCCTGGATGACGACGGCCACGCCGAACATCTGCGCCGACTGGATGATGGTGGGTGCCTGCACCACCGGCAGGATGTGCCGCCGCACGATACGGGCGTCGCCGAGTCCGCTGACGCGGGCGGCGTCGACGTACAGCTCCTCGCGCACCGAGGTGACGGAGGCCCGGACGAGGCGGAAGACACCGGGGGCGAGGATGAGGCCGAGCACCGCCATCGTCGCGTTGGTGTCGGGGCCGATCGCGGCGATGGAGACCAGCAGCACCATGATGGCGGGCGCGGCCATGACGAGACTCGCCACCCAGCTCATGACGGCGTCGAGCCGGCCCCGGTAGTAGCCGGCGAGCAGCCCGGCCGGAACACCGATCAGCAGGGCGACCGCCACGGCGATGAACCCGCCGAGCAGGCTGACCCGGCCGCCGTAGAGCAGCCGTGCGAGCACATCCCGTCCGACGCTGTCGGCGCCGAGGAGGTGACCGCCGCCGGGCGGGGCGAAGGCGTCGTCCAGGGTGGAGCGGCTGGGACTGGCCGAGGTGAGCAGGGGCGCGAACACACTGGCCGCGACGATGAGCGCCAGCAGGACCAGGCACACCACCGCCACCCGGTTGTACAGCAGACGTCTCAGCGGATGGCCGCGTCGGCGGGCGGTGCCCGGGGCGGAGTCGGGTGTGCCGCGGGTGTCGCGGCGTGCGGTATGCGTCATCGGACACGAACCTTCGGATTGAGCCAGCCGTAGGCGAGGTCCACCAGCAGGTTGACCGCCACGACGATGAGGACGAGGTAGACCACGACGCCCATGACCAGCGGCGTGTCGCCGTTGACGGTCGCCGTCACCGCGGCGGAGCCCACTCCGGGAAGTCCGAAGACCTTCTCGATGACGACGGCGCCGCCGACCAGGGAGATGAACTGCAGGGAGAGCACGGTCAGCGCCGGGGGTGCCGCGTTGCGGAGCACGTGCCGGAAGAGCACCCGCCGCTCGCTCATGCCCCGGCTGCGCAGGGTGCGTACGAAGTCCTGGCGCAGTACGTCGATGACCGAGCCGCGGACCTGCTGGGCGGTGGCGGCGATGGCGCCGATGGCGAGTGAGATGGCGGGGAGGGTGATGGACTGGAGCCAGCCGGAGGGGGAGTCGGCCAGCGGTACGTATCCGGTCGCCGGGAGCCAGCGGAGCTGGACGGCGAGGGTGGCGGAGAGCATCAGCGCCATCAGGAAGCTCGGTACCGCGTAGCCGACGATCGCGGTCGCCTGCACCACGCGGTCGAGCCATCCGCGCCGTACGGCGGCGGCGACGCCGAGCACCACACTGAGGACGGTGGCCAGCAGGAGTCCGCCGACCACGATGGACAGGGACACCGGTGCCTTGAGCACCAGGCTTTCGGAGACGGAGTCACCGCCGAACCAGGAGGTCCCGAAGTCGCCCCGGACCGCGTGGCCCAGCCACTGTCCGTACTGGGCGATCCACGGCCGGTCCAGGCCCAACTCGTGTTTCTTCGCGGCGATTTGTGCGGGCGTCGCCATATTGCCGGCGATGTTGCGCGCGGCGTCGGTCCCGGTGAGGCTCATCATCGCGAACGCCGTCGTCGCGAGCACATAGAGGAGCACCAGGCCGGCCGCGACGCGGCGCACGAGAAAGGTCAGCATCGCGTTCTTTCCTTCTGCGTCGGCGGATGCGGGATCTGTCGCGGACGGGGCGGGGCGGTGTGCGGTCCGCTCCGCCGTCGCGTCAGCCGGCGGGGGCCATGTCGTAGATCGGTACCGCCGAGACGAACGCCCGGGGCGTCACCTTGATCTTCTTGGAGTTGCCCTGGACGGCGTCCAGCACATCCCAGGGCGCGTTGAAGGCGTGGTCCTGCAGATAGGCGTTGATCTCGCGGAACGTGGCGGACTGCGCCGCGCCCCGGGCCTTCTGCGCCTTGTCGATCATGGAGTTGAGCTTGGGGTCGAAGTCCTTGGCGGGGTTCCAGGCCGCGCCCTTGGCCAGCTCGGACTGGATGAAGTCCCAGGGCTGGCCGGACTGCAGCTTGAACCACGACATCGCGTACTGGCCGGATTGGAGGGCCGTGAACAGCCGGGTGAACGGGATCTTGTCCACCTTGACCTTGATGCCGATGTCCTCCAGGGCCTGCGTCATGACCACCTGCTGGCCCGGCGCGACGGAGGAGACATCGGGCATGGTGACGGTGAAACCGTCCGGATAGCCCGCCTCGGCGAGCAGCTTCCTGGCCTTGGCAGGGTCGTAGGCGTAGTTGCTCTCGAGGGATGTGTCGTACCAGGTGCTGCCGGCGGTCGCCATCTGCGAGGTGGCCGTGGCGTAGCCGAGGTTGAGCTTCTTGACGATCGACTCCCGGTCGAAGGCGTAGTTCAGTGCCTGGCGCACCTTCACCTTGCCCAGGGCCGGCACGATCCTCCCGGTGCGGTCCCAGATGTACAGGCCCTCGACGCTGTCGGCGTGTCCCTGCACCTCAAGGCCCCGGCTCTTGGCGTGCTGAGCGGTCTGCGGGGTGATCCGGGCCCAGTCGACCTGCCCGCCGAGCAGGGCGTTGAGGCGTGCGGTGGGGTCGCTGATGTTCTTGATGACGATCCTGTCGAAGGGGTATGCCTTCCTGTTCCAGTAGTCCGGGTTGCGAGTGAAGGCATACGTGCTGCCGTTGGTCGTGGCGTCCTTGTCCAGGACGTAGGGGCCCGAGCCGACCGGACCGCCCTTCGCCGCCAGGTCCTTGGGACTGGCGATCATGCCTGAGGGGTCGCCGAGGTTCACCACGAGCTGGGGGTCGGGCGCCGACAGGTGAATGGCCACGGTCCGGGGGTCCACGGCCGCCACCGAGTCGATGGCGCGCAGTTTCCCGGCGGCCTCATTGGTGCCTTCCTTGTTGTGGAGCAGGCTCTTCCGCACCGCGGTCGCGTCCAGCGCCGTACCGTCGGTGAACCGCACGTCCTTCCTGAGCTTCATGGTCAGCACGGTGCGGGCGCTGTCGTAGGACCAGGAGGTCGCCAGGTTCGGCCGGGGACGGGCCTTGGAGTCCAGCCGGACCAGCGAGTCGAAGACGGGCTCGTAGTACTGGATGTTGTCGCCCAGGGCCGCGGACGCCAGGTCCCAGCCGGTGTGGGCGTTGCCGATGGACAGCGTCAGCGTGTCGTCTCCGGTGGTGGACGCCGTGGTGCCGGTGCCACCGCTGCACGCCGGCACGGCCACGAGGGCGAGGGCCGCCCCTGCCATGACCATTCTTCGCATGTCGTCCTTCTGTTCTCGGGTGCCGCGCTCAGTGCTGTCGCTTGGCCCACTCGCCGCAGAGCCGGACGCTCTCCTCGGGGGTGGCCTGGGCGCCGCGGTCGACCTCGATCACCAGCCAGCCGTCGAAGGCGGCGGGCAGCGCGGCCAGGGTGGCGGGGATGTCGACCGAGGCGTGGCCGGGCTCGGCCCACAGACCGGCCAGCACGGTCTGCTGGTAGGTCCATGCCTCGGCGCGGCCTCGTTCGGCGATGTCGGCGTGGAAGTCCTTGATGTGCAGGGCGGCGACCCGGTCGGCGTAGTCGCGGATGAGGCCGATGACATCGGCACCGGCCCAGCCGAGGTGGCCGATGTCCGGGCCGAAGGAGAGGACGTCCGCGTCCACGCCGTCGAGGATGAAGCGGGTCTCCTCCTCGGTCTCCGCCCAGGTGCCGATGTGCGGGTGGAACGCGGCGGCGACGCCGTTGGCCTTGGTGGTCTCGCCCATGCGGGCGAACACCTCGCGCACCCGCTCCAACCGTTCGGGAGTCGCCTCGGCGCCCACGGCCGGGCGGTGCACACGGGGGGCCTGCTTGTTCATCCCGGTGGCCACGAAGACGGTGGGCAAGCCCAGTTCGGCCATCTGGCTGCTGACGCGGTCGGTCTTGTCGAGCAGTTCGCGCAGGCTGCTCTCGTCCTCGGGGAGGGGGCCCGAGATATAGCCCGGGGCGGGCGCCAGGCCGTGCTCGCCGAGCAGCCGGCCGTATTCGGTGGCGGACATCTCGGCGGGCACGTCCGCGTGGACGGCGGCGATACCGGCCTCGCGGATGACCTTGAGGCGCTCGGGCAGGGCCGGTGCCAGGGCGGGGTCGATCCAGCCGTCTTCGGTGGCGATCCACTGCAGGGGGTTGATCGCGATCCGGTCGTGGCGGATGGTCATGCGGGTCCTCTCTCGGGGTTCGGGTGTGGTGGGGCGGGCTGGTGTCAGACGGTGAAGAGGGCCTGAGGGCGCTCGCATGAACTGGTCAGCGTCACGGACCGGCCCTGCTGGGCGGAGCCCTCCAATGAGCAGAGAGCCTCGAGGACATGGAAGGCGAAGGCGGCGTTGGCGCGGTGCGGCCCGCCCTCGACGGCGTTGGCGAGATCGCGGACGCCGAGCCCGCGGCGGGCCTGCTCGCGGGTTCCGACGGCACCGAAGAGCTCCAGGGCCGGTTCCAGGACGGTCCATTCGCCGTCACCGTGCCGCCGGACCCGCACATCACCGTCGAAGTGGTTCGGGTTGGCCAGCGACAGGGTGCCCTCGCTGCCATAGATCTCGATGTACGGCAGGTCGCTGTCCCAGACGTCGAAACTCATCTGGGTCGTGGCGATGACGCCGGAGGCGAAGGTGAGCACGGCGCCGGTGTGGGTGGGGATGGTGACGTCGATAGTCTCGACGGTCCGTTCGGGTGCGGTGACCGTGCGCTGGGGCACGCCTATGCGGCCGGCCGCGGAGATGGTGGAGACGGGGCCGAGGCAGTTGACGAGGATGGCCACGTAGTACGGACCCATGTCCATCACCGGGCCGCCTCCCGGCTGGAACAGGAAGGCCGGGTTGGGGTGCCAGGTCTCGGCCTTGCTGTGCCCGATGAAGGCGGTGGCGCCGATGGGCGTGCCGATCGAGCCCGAGTCGATGGCCTTGCGCGCGGTCTGAGCGGCGCTGCCGAGGAAGGTGTCCGGCGCCGATCCGAGGACGCGCCCGGTGCGGGCGGCCGCCGCGAGGACGGCTTCGCCGTCGGTGACCGTGGTGGCCAACGGCTTCTCGACATAGACGTGTTTGCCGGCTTCCAGGGCCGTGATGACGGTGCGGGCGTGGTGGACCGGCGGCGTCAGGTTGATGACGATGTCCACCGAGTCGTCGGCGTACAGCTCCGAGTCGTCACCCCAGGCCGGGATGGCATGGTCGGCGGCCGCCTGCTTCGCTCGTGCCACATCGATGTCGCCCACTCGCACGATCTCCAGCTCCGGGTAGCGGGCGAGGCCGGTCACATACCGGCCGAAGATGTTGCCGCTGCCCAGGATGCCGATGCGATGGGTCTCTTTGGCCATGGCCGGGGTTCCTCTCCCAAGGGGTCATGCGCGGGACGTTCAGGTATGCGAGTGATCGACAACTTTGTGCGGAATGTAGGTGTCTTGCCTGGTTGGCGAGTATTCAAGGGCCCCGGCGGGGCCGGGGCGAGACGAACAGTCCGCTCAGTGGAACGCGGGCCGATGTGTTTTCCGCGGTGCTCAACGTGCGTTGTCGCGGATCACAACTGAGAAAGGGGCAGGTCAGAGCGGTGTACGCGGGTCGCGTACGGCCGCGGCACGAGTGCCGCGGAGGCGGGCCGCGTCTCGTCGAGCGGCCCACCGCCGTTGACTTTGGGAACTGGGGTTGCTAGAGGACGGCCCTCTTCTGACGGTTGAGTGGGGCGTGTTCGCCTCGCCCAACACCTTCGTTTAGTTCGGTTACCTCGAACAAGAGGCGGTTGTTAATTTTTCTTGCAAACTAATAACGTCTTAAAGTAAGGCTGGTCGCCGGTGATCCACGACGGCTAGGTTGAGGAAATGCGTGAAGATGACGGTCGTTCCGCCGACCGGGCACTGCTGCCCGCGGTCCCCGTCGGACTGCGCAGAGTGCTGGACCTCGTGGTGGCCGGTGAGGCGACGAACCGTGCCGAGATCGCGCGGCGCAGTGGTCTGGCCCGCTCCACCGTCGGCCAGCAGGTGGACCAACTCCTCGGCCGCGACATCCTGCAGGAGCTGGAGTCCGGCGAATCGGTGCGCGGGCGGCCCCCGCGGCTGCTGACGCTGAGCCCGCGGGCGGGAACCATCGCCGTCGCCGACGTCGACAACCTGGAGACGCGGATCGCGGTGGCCGATCTCGGCGGACGCATCCTCGCGCGGGACACGGTGCTCGTGCGGATCGACGCGGGGCCGGAAACGGTCCTGGAGCTGGTGTGCGACCGGCTGTTCGCGCTGCTGGAGCGGTCCGGGTGCGATCCCGACCGGGTCCGTCAGGTGGTGATGGGGCTGCCCGCCCCGGTGGACCCGTGGCGCGGCTCCCCGCTCAGGCCCAACGGCATGCCCGGCTGGGACGGCTACCCGGTCGCCGAACGGCTGCGGACCCGGTTCCGCGCCCCCGCCCAGGTCGACAACGACGCGAACCTCATGGCCCTCGGTGAGGCCGTGCACGCCCGGGCGGAAACCCCGGTGCTCTGCCTCAAGATCGCCACCGGGATCGGGGCGGGGCTCGCCACCGCGGAGGGCCGGATCTACCGCGGCGCGGACGGCGCGGCCGGCGATGTCGGCCACATCCGGTCCCTCGGCGGCGGCACCGCCCTGTGCACCTGCGGCAACGTCGGCTGTGTGCGCGCCATCGCCTCGCACCGCGCCGTACTGCGGAACCTGGGCATCCCCGAGTCCACCGAGGAGGACCCGCTGCACGGGGTCCACGAGCTCGCGGAGCGCGTCGCGGACAACGACCCGCCCGCCGTCCGGGCCCTGCGCCAGGCGGCCACCGAGATCGGCGAACTCGCCGCCATGCTCGTCTACATGTTCAACCCCCGCACCCTCGTCCTCGGCGGGCCGCTCAGCGAACTGCGCGACGACCTGCTCTCCGGGGTGCGGGCCGTGGTGTACCAGCGCGCCCTGCCGCTGGCCACGCGGAAGCTGACCATCACCACCACGCAGCTCGGCGCCGCCTCGGCCCTGCACGGTGCGGTGGCCCTCGCCACCGGGGACGTCTTCAGCGAACGGGGGATAGCCCGGCTGCTCGTCGACTGAGGGCCACGGACCGAGGGCCACGGACCGAGGACTACGAACTGACGGCTTACGGCTCGGTGCGGTATGCCTCGATCACCGAAAGCCGGGTGGTGACGGTCTCCGAGGCGGTCCGCAGCGCCGCGAGCGTACGGGGCACGTTCTGGCGTGCCGTGGGAGCGACGACCGACAGCGCGCCCAGGTAGGCGCCGTCCCGCGGCCCGCGCACGGGCACGGCCACGGCGGAATAGCCGAGCCGGTGTTCCTCGCAGTCGGTGGCGTAGCCCTGTTCCTGGATGCGGACGAGTTCGCCCGGGAGCCGGTCGGCGGTGAGGGTGCGGGCGGTCATCCGGCGCATATGCGGGGCCAGCCGCGCCAGCGGGTACTGCTCGGGCAGCAGGGCCAGGGTGAGTTTTCCCGGGGCCGTGCTGTGCAGTTGGAGCAGCCGTCCGCCGATCGAGGCTCCGGCCCGGTTGCGGTGGCGGCCCGCGTTGTCGATGCACAGCAGGTCGCTGCCGTTCGGCACGGACAGGCTCACCGGGCTGTCGAGGGCCTGCGCGAGGTTCTCCAGGGCCGGCCGTGCGGCGTGCCGCAGGGTGCGCTGCCGGGGCGCGCGCAGGCCGATCGCGTACAGCAGCAGGCCGAGCCGGTAGTCCGAGCCGTCCCGCTCCAGCATTTCGCAGGCGACGAGGTCCTGGCACAGCCGGTGCACCGTGGCCTTGGCGACCCCGGTGCGCGCCGTCAGCTCCGTGAGGCTGAGGGCGAGGTCGCCGTCGCCGAAGGCGGACAGGATGAGCCCGACCTTGCCGAGGACGGACCTGGGGGACCGCCCGTCCGGCCCGGCTTCCTCGCCGTTGCCACGAGGTACCGCTGCAGTCGTCACGACATGCCCTCCTCGCCCGCTGGTGTGCCTCGACCAAGGACACCATTAGTTCTGAGGATGGACAATATAGAGATTTTTTTGCCTGGTAGGAATGGTGTGAGTGGTCAGAATCCGGCGGGGGCCACCGGACGGAGAGCCACGTCCGGTGTGCTCACCGGCCTCCCACCAGGGCGGTGTCGGCGCCCAGCGGGCCGACTGCCCCGGCGCCACCGGGGGTGCCCAGCGGGGCGTCCCGGCCGGGCAGGACCTCCTCGAAGAACCGCCGGTTGTCCGCGCGGTGCTCGGGATCCGCCTTCCGGTCCACGGTGATCGCCTGCTCAGGGCAGGCGACCTCGCAGGCGCCGCAGTCGATGCACTCCACCGGGTTGATGTAGAGCTTGCGCTCGCCCTCGTAGATGCAGTCGACCGGGCACTCCTCCATGCAGGACCGATCCATGATGTCAACGCAGGACGCGCCGATGACGTAGGCCATGTCAGTTCTCCTTCTCGGTGGAATGCCCGGGGAACAGCGCCGCCTCCGGGTCGATGACCGTGGCGGCGTTGTTGACGGCCGTGGCGGCCTCGCCGAAGCCGACGGAGATCAGGCGCACCTTGCCCGGGTAGTCGGTGATGTCGCCGGCCGCGAAGACGCGGGGGAGGTTGGTGGCCATGTGGGTGTCCACGGCGATCCGGCGTGCCTCCAGGGTGAGGCCCCAGTCCCGCAGCGGGCCGAGGTCGGCGATGAAGCCGAGGGCCGCCACCACGGTCTGCGCGGGGAGGCGCGTGGTGTCCTTCGTGACGCGGTGGCGGATCTCGACCTCCTCCAGCAGTGCGCCGCCGTACAGGCCGCTGACCTCGGAGTCGGTGAGGATCTCGATGCCGAGTGCCCGGACCTTCTCCACCGACGCGCGGTGGGCGCGGAACCGGGCGGTGCGGTGCACCAGCCGGACCGAGCGCGCCATGGGGGCCAGCAGGGCCGCCCAGTCGAAGGCGCTGTCGCCACCGCCGACGACCACCACGTCATGGCCGGCGTGGGCGGTGGGGTCGGGTACGAAGTACACCTGGCCGCGGCCGAGGAAATCCTCCCCGGCCGGCAGCGGGCGGGGGGTGAAGGTCCCGACGCCGCCGGTGATCACCACCGCCCCGGCCCGTACGGTCGTCCCCCGGTCGCTGCGGACCACAGGCAGGCCGTCGTCGTAGGACAGCTCCGTCGCGCGGTGGCCGAGGAGATAGCGGGTGCCGTGTGTCTCCGCCTGGGCGACCAGGTTGTCGACCAGGTCGCGACCGCGGACCGAGGCGAATCCGGCGATGTCGAAGATCGGTTTCTCCGGGTACATCGCGCTGATCTGGCCGCCGCGCTGGGGCAGCACATCCATCACGGCGACACGCAGCCCGCGGAAGCCCGCGCAGTAGGCGCCGTACAGGCCCGACGGGCCGGCGCCGATGATCAGGATGTCCGTCTCGACCACCGCCGCGTCCGCCGCGGCGACCGGCTCAACGTTGAGAACGCTCATGGAAAAGGAGCGTAGGGAGGTCCGGATCACGGTCCAATGGAATCGGTCCGCCTGCCGGGACAGGGCGAGGAACTGGCGCCGGGACACCATGGCCGGGACACGGCGAGGAATCCGTGGCGCCGGGACACCGCGCCGGGACACCGTGGCCCGGACACGCGGGAGCGGTGGAACCCAAGGCCCCCGTCAGCCTTGGGTTCCACCGCTCCCGCACCCGGTCGAGCCGGGCCTTCACCCGGCGAGCGTCACCTCCACCGTCCCCGTGACGCACTCGGAGCCGTCGGCCTTGAGGATGCGCGCGTCCAGACGGACCCGCGCGCCCTCGACCGAGGACACCGTCGCGGCCCAGGTCAGCCGCTCACCGGCCACCGCCGTGGCCACGTTGCGCCACGCCACCGACTCCAGCCGGGCGCCCGGCCCGGCCCACTCCAGGGCGTTGCGGCTGAGCGTCTCGCCGTGCAGCGTCGACTGCACGACCGCGTCGGGAAACCCCTCCGACGCCGCGAACGCGGCGTCGTAATGGATCCGGTGCGCGTTCCACGACACGGCGCTGAAGCGGAAGAGCTGCACACTGGTGTGGGCGTACCGGCGCGGCGGACACTCGGTCCCGGCAGCGGGCGCCGTCATCGGTCACCTCCGGTGGCGTCGAGCACCACGATCGTCTCGTCCACGGACGTCAGCTCGCTTCCGTCGGGGGCCAGGAACCGGGTCCGCACGCCCAGGAGGACGAACTCACCCGACCGTCCGCGCTTGTGCCGCGCGGAGACGACCGCACGGGCTGCCGTGATCCGTGTTCCGGCCACCGGGGGCCGGACCAGGCGCACCGACTGGCCGCCGTGCACCTGGCGCACCGCGAGACCCTCGGTGCACGGCGACTCACGCTGGGCGAGGCCATCCGGCCGCAATTCGTCCTCCGGCGGGCCGTCCTCCCAGCTCATGGTGGCCGCGAGGAACAGGTCGGGCGCCTCGACGGGCCGGCCGTCCGCTTCCAGGGCGCGGGCCCGGCGGATGTACTCGCCATCGTTGAGGGCGGCGGCGTAACGGCAGAAGTCCTTGACCGTCGGGGTGCCGCAGTCCTCGTCCCGCCACTGGTCGATCAGCTCCCGCGCCCGCGCCAGCACCTCTTCCAGAGCGGGGGAGGACACGACGGGCGCCGTCACAGCGCCGACCTCAGCGAGCGGCTGATGCCTAGACCAGCCGTACGCAGCGCGCTGGCGTGGGCGATCGCGTCCACCCGGTAGGTCGGCGCCGTGATCGACAGGGCTCCGGCGAGGGCGTTCTGGCGGCCGAAGACCGGGACCGCCATGCTCATATAGCCGAGCCGGACCTCCTCCGCCTCGGTGGCGATGCCCTGGTCGCGGACCCGGTCAAGCTGGGTGCGCAGCCGGCCCGGCGAGGTGATGGTGTGGCGGGTGAACGGCTTGAGGCCGCTCCTGACCACCTCGCCGAACAGGCTGCCGGGGGAGTGGGCGAGGATCGCCTTGCCGGTCGCCGTGCAGTACAGCGGAAGCCGCCCCGCCACCCGCGACTCCTCGCTCAGCCCCCGGTGGGGGAGGATCTTCTCCAGGTACACCACGTCCAGCCCGTCATGGATGGCGAAGTGGATGGTCTCCCGCGTGGCCAGCAGCAGATCCTCCATATACGGCTGGGCCACCTCCCGCAGGATGCGCTGCCGGTGCACCCGCTGCCCGATCTCGAACAGGCGCAGTCCGAGCCGGTAGTTGCAGCCCGCCCGCTCCAGCAGCCCCCATGCGACCAGCTCCTGGGACAGCCGGTGGACGGTCGCCTTCGCCACTCCCGAACGGCGCACCAGATCGGCGAGCGAGAGCGAGTCGTCGTCGGCGGTGAACGCCTCCAGGATGGACCGGACCTTGCCGAGGACGGAGTTCATCGGGTCGGGACAGGCTCTGACGGCTTGGTCGATGGGGACTACGGTCATGGCAGGAACCTCACGATCAGGTGGCCGAGGACGCGGCGAGGAACTCCAGGCTGAGCGGGTTGTACAGATCGGCCTTCTCGTGCTGCGGCCAGTGGCCGCACTCGTTGAACACCTCCAGCCGCGCCCCGGGGATCGCGGCCGCGATGGCCTCGGCCTCCGGCACGTCGCCGAGCGGGTTCTTGTTGCCCCACACCACCAGGGTCGGCGCCTTGATCCGGCCCATGCGGTCGGGCCGCAGCAGGTTGCGCTCGCGGGCCTCCGGCTCCTGGAGCGCGAGCAGATTGTGCAGGTTCCGCTGGAAGTCGGGGTGGTGGTAGATGTCGTAGCGGATCTGGGTCAGCTCCTCGCCCAGGTCCTCGTCCCAGTGGGCCCACAGCAGCCGCAGCCGCTCCCGGGTGAAGGCGATGTCGTCCTTGAGGGCCGCGTCGCTGGTGGACGTCTTCAGCCGCTCCATGATCGCCGGGTTGATCTTCGTGCCGCCCATGCACAGCAGCTGGAGGGAGGCGACCCGGTCCGGGTGTTCGCTCGCGGCCCACGACCCCACCCAGCCGCCCAGCGACTCGCCGACCAGATGGGCGCGCTCGGCGCCGACGGCGTCCAGGTAGGCCATCAGGTGCTCGACGTACAGGGGGATCTCGGCCGGGCGGTCGGGCTTGCCCGTGTAGCCGTGGCCCAGCATGTCGATGGAGTGGCAGCGGTAGCGCTCGGCGTGCGCCGGGATGTTCCGTACGAACGCCTCCAGGTGGCCGGTCGTCCCGTGCAGGAAGACCACATGCTCGCCGTCCTCGGGGCCGGCCTGCAGGGCGCGAGTCTTGAAGTCGCCGGTCTCGACGTAGGTGTGCCGGTAGTCGATGCCCGACAGCTCGTTCCAGATGCTCATGACTGCCTTTCGCTGGTCTGCGCGGGGGTCTGTGCGGGGGCCTGTGCGGGATCGAGGACGGCGACCCCCATGCCGGTGAGCCACTCGGGCATCGGTTCATAGGCCAGGCGCCGGCCCGGGATGTGATCGAGCAGCGCGGACATCAACAGCCAGGTGCGCAGCTCCTGGGCGCCGTTGCCGGCTACCTTCTCCAGTTCCGCGGTGGTGTACTCGGTGATGCGGTGCGCCTGTCCCCGCTCCATCCAGGACAGGATTTCCTCGTCGAACTCCGGGTTGAGCGACGCCTCGGCGGCCCGGATGATCTCGCGGCGGCGCACGTCGTAGTCCTGCCAGTTCTCCCGGCCGTTGAGCCAGGCCCCGACCATGAACTCCTCGTCCTCGCCGTTCGGGTCGCGCCAGTCCGGCCAGGGCAGCCGGTGGGACAGCCCGCCGGAGCCGATGACCGCCACCCGGCGGTCGCCGGGGAACGCCAGGACCGCCTCCCGGATCGCCCGGCCCAGCTGTTCGCAGCGGTCCAGGGTGGGCAGCGGCGGCGCGAAGACGTTCACCACGAGCGGTACGAGGTCGACGTCGAGCCCGTCGAGCAGGTACTGGACGGCGTGCGACTGGCCGTGGTCGATCTGCAGCCGGGCGGAGAACGCCACGTCGAAACCGGACCGCTCCACGAGCGAACCCGCGAGGTAGAGGGCAAGCTCCCGGTCCACCGGCTGCGGGCCCTTCGGGGTGCCGGACTCGCCGCTGGCGATGCACTCGTCCACCCCGATGGTGAAGCTGGGGATCAGGTCGAGCCAGAACCCCCGGAAGTGGTTGGAGCCGATGAGGATCACCGTGTCGGGACGGGCCGCGGCCAGCGCGTCCCGCGCCTGGCCGAGCGCGTCCCGGAACCGCTCGGCGCGGTCCTTGTGGTACGTCTCCTCCCAGTGGGTGTTCATCAGCGTGCTGTGCGACGCTCCGACCCCCAGGACGATCTCGGTCATGCCCCTGCTCCTTCCAGCTCGTCGCGGGACCGGGTGACGGTGTCCACGGCCGTGCGGATCAGATGGCGCGTGAGCTTCTCCATGGCCCGCAGCGACACCGTGTTCATGCCTCGGGCGAAGTCGATCTCGAACGGCGCCTCCGCCACCTTGGGCATGCCGACCCGCACCGTGGGGATGCCACGGCCGCGCAGGATGTTGGCGTCGGTGGCGCCGCTGTTCCCGGGGATCACCTCGTGCTCGCGCCCCTCCAGCGCCTCCCAGGCGGCCGTGGCGCTGCGGTGGATCCACGATTCGCGCGGGGTGCGGGTGCCGGGGATCGCCAGCACCATCTCCGCCCGGACGTCGAGTCCGGGCGAGGCGGCCCGCAGCGCGGCGAGCGCGTCCATGAACTCGCGCTTGGCCCGCATCGGTGTGATGTCCGGGCTGATCCGCAGGTCCACCATCAGGGTGCACACGGCGGGGGTGACCGCCGCCATCCGCGGCCAGCCGCCGCGGATGGAGGAGACGATGCCCTGCGGCGCCACCGTGCCCGAAGTGTGCCGCTCGGCGTACCCCTCGAACCACTTCTCCAGGTACGCGGACACCTCCCCGGCGCGGGCGATGGCGTTGTCGTACGGGAGCCGGTGGCGGGAGCCCGCGTAGGTGTGGGTGCCGCCGACCGTCACCTCGAACCAGACCAGTCCGACCTCGTCCCACGAGACGGTCCAGCCGGGCTTGGCGATGACCGCGTAGTCGGTCCACACGCCCTGCTCCAGCAGGAACGAACACCCGGCGCCCTGGCCGGTGTTGAGGCGCGTGCCCACGGGCCGGGCGTTGGTGGGCATCCCGCCCGCGCCGAACGCCGCGACCAGGTCACCGGTGAGCGGGACACCGGCCAGCGAGATCGCCTCGATGGCCATCATCACGCACGCCGCGTGGCCCTTGGGGTTGGAGGCGCCGAGCCCGGTGACCAGGTCGTCGTACACCGTGGCCGCGGGCCGCATGTCCTCGCGCAGCTCCGGGCCGATCCACGGCACGTCCTCGCTCTCCTCGCCCACCGTCAGCGTGTCGATGGGGGCGTACAGCATGAGGTCGGGGCCGGTGCCGTCACCGGTCAGCCGCCCCCAGGCGTTGGCCTGGCGGTCGTCGAGGGGCTGGACGGCCGCGTGGCAGCCGGCGGTGCGCAGGGTGCCGGCGATATGGGTGGCCAGCGGGCCCTCGTCACCGGTCGGGCTGGGAATGTTCACCAGGCCCGTGATCAGCTCGCGGAGCCGGTCGGTGCTGATGTGGCGGGCGGCGTCGAGGGCCCAGGAGCGCCGCCGGTCATCCAGTCCCGCCAGGCCGTCGGCGGTCACTGGTTGATCCTGTGGACCTGCGTCATCGTGGTCCGCGCGATGCGCTTTGTGGCCAGCGGGATCCCGACGGCGATCGCGGCGCCCAGCAGCAGGGTGAACAGTTTACGGAACATGTCATGCCTTCTCTTCGGGTGCGGATGCGCCGTCGACCGGGGCCAGCTTCTTGCCGTACTCCTCCTCGCTCAGGTTCCGCCAGGCGGTGAGCGAGATATCGGGCCGGTAGAGCTTCTCCGGCGGCGCGTCCGTGACATCGACCATCCACGCGTCCTGGCCGGAGAACTGGCCGTGGAACAGCCAGCGGATCGCCCCGAGGTACTTGGCGTAGAAGCGCAGGGTGTCCCAGCCCTCGGTGAAGTTGACCATCACACCGACATAGCGGTGGTTGTCCTCGTCCACCGGGACGTAGAACTCGTAGTGGATGAACTTGGGGTAGGCGATGCGCAGCACGCCCGGCATCGACAGGGAGGCGAACCCGGGGAAGTCCTGCGCCTCGATCGTCGGATCGACGCTGTCGGCCTTGCCGGTGTTGCCGATGTTGAAGGTCTCCTTGGGCGGCTGCATCTTCCACCACCGCTTGTTGGACCAGCGGCCCACCCCCGGGAACTCGGCGTCCCAGTGGACCTCGTCCTGGACCCGGAAGATCCACCGGCCGCGCGGCACGATCCGGGTGATGTTCCAGGTCGGCATGGGCTTGAACAGCCGCCACAGGGCCGTGCGGTGCAGATACTTGGCGTGGCCCTCATCGAAGCCGTTCTCGCAGGCGAACCGCCAGTTGCCACCGCGCGGCTCGATCCGTCCGCCCATCACGAACGTGTTGGAGACGAGCTCCTCCGGAAGCTGGGAGTCGATCGAGTGCGGCTCCTCGTCGGCGATCGGGATGTACACCCACACCATGCCGAGGCGCTCCTCGACCGGGTAGGTGCGCACGCCCAGCTTGCCGGTCAGCCGGCACCCGGGGCCGTCGGTGATGACCGCGGACAGCCGCCCGGTGGGCAGATCGAAGGTCCAGCCGTGATACGGGCAGCTGACCGTGCCCGGGAACTGCTGGTTGCCCTCGGACAGCGGCACACCGCGGTGCGGGCACCGGTTGTGCAGGGCGTACGCCGTGCCGTTGTCGCGGATCAGCGCGATCCGCTCGCCGCAGATGGTGAAGGGCAGCGGCTTCCCCGTGACCTGGCTGGACCAGGTGACCGGATACCAGTAGCCGCGGAAGCCCGCTGCCGCACCGTCGTAATGGGGCCAGGACGACCAGTCCTGGCGACCGGGCTCGGCGGGTTTTCTGCGGCGGCTCCGGACGGGGGTGGCCGTGTCGGGAGAGTCCTCGACCGTCATCGTGCGTGTCCTCCTGCTGCCGGTTTTCGGTGGACCCGAGCATCCGGCGCGGCGTGGATCCACCCAAGGGATCCGGTCCGCTGAGCAGACCGCTCCCTCCCCGGCGGAAGCCCGGACGGTGGCCGCGGCGGCGCGTCCCGCTGAGCGGACCCGTCCCGGTGCGCGGACAGCGGGGCGCGGTCTAGCGTGCGCGGGGTCCGCCACCACCGAACGCGGCCGTGGGCCGTGGATACGGAGCGAAAACGTGAGCCACCCGACGTCACAATCCCTGGTGCTGGAGGAGTTCGGCACCCTGCCGCGGCTCGTCGAGCGGCCGGTACCCGAGCCACGTCCCGGCCACACCCTGGTGCGGATGAAGTCGGCCGCCGTCAGCCACCTCGATCTGAACGTCGTCGACGGCAAGTTCGGCATCCTCCCCGACCTGCCGTCGATTCCCGGCACCGCCGGCAGCGGCACCGTCATCGCCTCCGACGTCCACCCCGAGGGGAGCCTCGTCCTCCTCCGCGGCAAGGCCCTCGGGATGCGCCGCGACGGCGCCTGGAGCGAGCACGCGCTGGTCCCGGACGCCGCCGTGGAGGCCGTACCCGAGGGCACGGACCCCGCTCTGGCCTGCTGTTACTTCTCCCCGGCGGGGACGGCGTGGGCCTCGGTGCATGCCGTGGCGGGCGTCCAGCCCGGGGAGCGGGTCCTGGTGACCGGGGCGGCCGGTGCGGTGGGCGCGCTCACCGTGCAGGTCGCGGCCCGGGCCGGAGCCGAGGTGATCGGCGTGGTGGGCCGCCCCGCCAAGCTGCCGCATGTACCGGCCCCCGCCAAGGTGGTGCTCGCCGCCGACCTGTCCCCCGACGCGGTCGGAGGCCCGGTGGACGTCGTGATCGACACCGTGGGCGGGCCGGTCCTGCGCGACTCCCTGCCGCTGGTGCGCCCCCGCGGCCGGGTCGCCCTCGTCGGCTACACCGCGGGCCGTGAGTTCACCGTGGACCTGGCGGACTTCCTCCTCGCCGATGTGTCGCTGCTGCCCGTGAACCTGATGTCCCGGGGGAAGGAGGTCGCCGCCGACACCAAGCGGATGCTGGGCGACCTCACCTCCGGGGAGCTCACCCTGCCCATCGAGCACCATCGCATCGACGGCCTGGCGGAAGCCGTGGCACGCCTGCGGTCCGGGGAGGCGATCGGCAACGTGGTCCTCGATCTCGCCTGAGCGATGATCTCGCCCGGGCGCTCTCATCCCGACGCTCTCATCCCGGCGCGGGGCGCGGTCAGCCCATCAGGACCACGGCCGTGCCCCGGCAGCACACCACATCACCCTGCCCACCGTGCTCGACCAGATCCAGGGTGACCCGCCCCGTCTCCGGATCGACCTCGCCGACCGTGCCGCTCACCACGAGCCGCTCCCCGGCGAGGGCCGGGGCCCGGTTCTGCCATCCGACCTCCAGGACCTGTCCGCCCGGACCCGCGAAGCTCATGGCGGCCCGGTGCATCAGACAGCCGTGCAACTGCGCCATGACGACCGGCCCGTCCAGCCCCTCGGAACGCGCGAACCCGGTGTCGTAGTGGATGCGATGGGTATTGCGGGTGACCGCCCCGAACCGCAGCAGGGTGACGGCATCCGGGGTGAACTCCACCGGTGGTACGGGCTGCCCCATGTGAACGCTCATCGGACGATGAACCTCTCCCGCACCCGGACGAGCGTGCCCCGCTCCGCCGTGTACGTCTTCTCGACGGTCAGCAGCAGGAACGGCGTTCCGCTGCCCTTGCGTTCGACATCCGTGAGGACCCGGCGGACCTGGATCCGGTCGCCCGCCCTCACCTCGCCGGTGAACCGGACCTCCTGGCCGCCCGCCATGAGCCGTACATCCAGGCCGTCGGTGCCCGGGACCTCGTCGCGGTACATGCCGTCCGGCCGGAACTCGTCCTGGCCGGCGCCTCCCGCGCCGCGCAACAGGCTCACCAGGTACATCGGGTGGACGGTGAAGTCCGGGCGGCCGGGGTCGACCAGATGCGGGCCGGTCTCCCCGGCCGAGCGCGCGAACTCCGCCGCGTCCTCGGCCCGTACGACACCCAGGTCGCGGTGTTCCGGGCGGCCGATCGCCGCCCTGGCCCGTTCCTCGGCAACTTCCCACGCGGACATATGCTGCCTTTCTGCGGACGACTACCGCGGACACGTCTTTCGCGGACCACGATGAACCGGGAGGCTAGCCACCGCCCGGAGGCGGTCACCACGAGACCGGCCCGCTCAGCGGACCGGACCGCTTGGGCGGAGATCACCGGCACCACACCATCGGGGCATGGACCTCATGAACATCCAGAAGCCGCCGGAGGGCGCCCACGCGGAAGCGGACGGCGTCACGTACCACTACATCGAGCTGGGCACGTCGGGCGGCAGCCCGACGGTCTTCCTCCACGGCGGTGGCCCCGGGTGCACGGGCTGGTCCGACTTCGGACAGGTGGCACCGCTGTTCGCCCAGGACCGCCACTGCTTCCTCGTGGACATCCTGCAGTACGGCAAGTCGGCCAAGCCCGTCATCGAAGGCCCCATGTGGGACTATCACGCCGCCAAGACGGTCGCCCTGCTCGACACCCTGGGCATCGAGCGCGCCGACTTCGTGTGCAATTCCTGGGGCGGAACCATCGCGCTGAACCTGGCCGCGAAGTACCCCGAGCGGGTCCGGTCGCTGACGATCACCGGCAGCATGCCCGTGTTCCACGGCCCGCTGGCCCCGCTGCCCGAGGGCGGCCGGCGCGGCCGCAACGCCCGTGACGTGTACTACGGCGGCACCGGCCCCTCCTGGGAGAAGATGCGGGACCTGATCGCCCGCCTGGAGTGGTACGACGGCGGCGCCATCCCCGACGACACCGTCACCCTGCGCTACGAGCAGAGCCTCGACCCGGAGGAGACCGCCCTCGCCGGCGCCTCCGACAACCCCCGCGGCGACTGGCAGGACCTCACCGCGGAGCTCGGCGCCATCCAGGCCCCCACCCTCTTCATCTGGGGCATGTACGACGCGTTCCTCACCCCCGACTATCCGCTGATGCTCGCCCGCATGGTCCCCAAGGGCAATCTGCACATCATGGACCAGGTCTCCCACCACCTTCAGGAGGAGCGGCCGCACGATTACTACACGGCGGTCACCGGCTTCCTGAACCAGCAGCACGCCTGAGCATCCCGCGGAGGAGATGTGAGCAACCCGGCCGTACGCGTCGTCGAACTGTCCAGCCCCTTCACCCGGTTCGCGGGCCGGCTCCTGGTCGGCCTCGGATATGAGGTCGTCCTGGTCGAGCCCGAGGAGGGGGATCCGACCCGGCGGGAACTGAACGGCGACGCGTTTGTCCACTGGCACGCCGGTAAACGGTCCGTGACCCCCGCGTCCCCGGAGGAGCTGCGGCGCCTGGTGGAGGGAGCCGACGTCCTCCTCGACGGGACTCCGGACGGTGCGCCGGAGGCCGTCGCGGGCCTGGACCACCTCGTCCATGTCCGCGTCACCCCCTTCGGGACCGTGGGCCCCCGCAGCCACTGGCAGGGCACCGATCTGGTGGTCGCCGCGCTCGGCGGCATGCTCGCGCAGGTCGGCGACCCGGACGGCCCGCCGCTGCGCCTTCCGGAGAACCAGGCGGAGCAGCTCGCCGGTGTGCACGCCGCGATCGCCGCGCTGCTCGGTCTGCGGGCGCGGCGCACGGGGCCGGGCCAGCTCGCCGACGTGTCCGCCCAGGCGTGCGCGGCCGCCGCCCTGGAGGCCGGCACCCTCGCCTATCTGCACGAGGACCGGGTGCCGGGACGCCCCGGCCGGGTGCATCCGCTGGTGCCGCACGGACTGTTCCGGGCCGCCGACGGCTATCTCGGCGGTGGCCTCGGCGGCAGCCCCCGCATGTGGGACGCGCTCCTCGTCTGGCTGCGCGAGGAGGGCGCCGAGGCCGACCTCGCCGAGCCGCGCTGGCAGGACCCGGTGGAGCGCAAGAAGTACCAGGAGCACGTCTTCGAGGTGGTGCAGGACTTCGCGGGCCGGTGGCCGAAGGCCGAATTCGCCGAGCTCGCCCAGTCCAGGAAGCTGCCCTGGGCGGCGGTCGACCTGCCGCACGAGATGCCCGGCAACCCGCAGCTCGCCGCCCGTGACTTCTTCCTCCGCGCCGGTGGCCGCACCGACCTGGGCTTCCCCTTCGCGTTCCCGGACGGCCACCGGATCAAGGAGCTGGACGTCCCGGAGCGGGGCGCGGACCAGCGGCTGCTGCAGGAGCACCGGCCGGCCCCGCGGGTGCCCGCGGCGGCCGCGGAACCCGCGCGGCCCGCCCTGCAGGGCATCCGCGTCCTGGACCTGACCTGGGTGCTCGCCGGGCCCTACTGCACCAAGGTGCTCGCCGACCACGGCGCCGATGTCATCAAGGTCGAGTCGCTGGGCCGTCCCGACCCCACCCGGTTCGCGCCCTTCATGCATCTGTCCCGCGGCCCGCACACCGATCCGAACACCAACGGCTACTTCAACGAGGTCAACCGCAACAAGCGCAGCCTGGCCCTGGACACCCGCACCGAGGACGGCATCGCCATACTGCGCGACCTCATCGCCTCCTGCGACGTCCTGGTGGAGAACTTCAGCGCCACCGTCATGACCAAACTGGGCCTCGGCTACGACACCCTCCGCGAGATCAATCCCCGCCTGGTGTACGTCAGCATGTCCGGCATGGGTCACAGCGGCCCGCGCAGCGGCTGGGTGTCGTACGCGGACACCGTGTCGGCCTCCTCGGGGCTCACCGGCCTGACCGGATGGGGCCCGGACGACGTGGTCGGGGTGATCTACGGCCACGGCGACATCGTCGCCGGTCTGCAGGCCGCGCTCGCCACCACCGCCGCCCTGGAACACCGGGAGCAGACCGGGCGCGGACAGCACATCGACCTGTCCCAGCTCGAGGCGATCGCCTCCCATATGGGCACCAGCCTGCTCAACCCCGTCGAGCCCGCCGGGAACACCGATCCGCGATGGAGCCCGCAGGGCGTGTACCGCTGCCTCGGCGCCGACCGCTGGCTGGCCGTCAGCGTCCGCGACGACACCGAATGGGCCCGGCTGTGCACGGTGATCGGGCACCCGGGCCTGGCCACCGACGAACGCACCCGCACCTCGGCCGCCCGCGCACACCACACCGACCTGGTCGACGACGCCCTCGCCACCTGGGCCAGGACCCTGCCGGCCGACGCCGCCGCCGAACTCCTTCAGGAGCAGGGCATACCCGCGGGCGCGGTGCAGGACGGCCGCGACCTGGTCGAACAGGACCCGCAGCTCCGGGCCAGGGGCTTCTACGTCCGCGCGGAACACCCGGTGGCGGGGGCCTTCCTGCACGAGGGGCCGCCCATCCGGCTCACCCGCACACCGGGCGGCGTCCGCACGGCGGCACCCGTGCTAGGCGCCGACACCGACGACGTGCTGCGCGATGTCGCGGGGCTGCCACCGGAGCGGATCCGCGAACTGCGCGAGCGCGAGGTGCTGCGGTGACCTCCCTGACGATTCCCGGGCTGCTCCACACCGCGGCCCGGGACCACGGGGACCGCCCCTTCCTGCGGATCGGGGACACCGTTCGCACCTACCGCCAGGCGCGAGAGGCCGCCGCCACCATGGCGGGGGCCCTCGCGGCCCGCGGCTGCCGCCCGGGCGACCGCATCGCGGCGATGACGGGCAACCGGGTCGAACTCGTCGACCTGTTCCTCGGCGCCGCCTGGCTCGGCGCCGAGCTGGTCCCGCTGAACACGGGGCTGCGCGGCAGCGGGCTGCGGAACGTCCTGGACCAGGCCCGCCCCACCCATGTGCTCGCGGAGGACGAGACGGCGGAGCGGCTGCGGGCGGCCGGGTACCGGGGGACGCTGTGGCTCGCGGGAGCGGACGACGTGCCCCGGCCGGGCCACGGCCCCGCCCTGCCGGCAGCCCCCGTCCGCCCGGGCGACACCGCGTGCGTCCTCTTCACCTCCGGGACCACCGGAACCTCCCGCGGGGTCCGCTGCCCCCACGCCCAGTTCGTCTGGTGGGGGCGCAACGTCTCCGGCGCGCTGCGCCTCACCGCGGACGACGTCCTCTACACCTGCCTCCCGCTGTTCCACACCAACGCCCTGAACGCGCTGGCACAGGCGATGACCGTGGGGGCGGCGTACACCCTCGCCCCCCGCTTCTCGGCCTCCCGGTACTGGACCGAGGCGGCCGGGGCCGGGGCCACCGTGGTCTATCTGCTGGGCGCCATGGTGCCGATGCTGCTGGCCCAGCCCCCGGGCCCGCACGACCGTGCCCACCGGACCGTACGCGGACTCTCCCCGGCGACACCGGCCCACGACTGGCAGCCGTTCCGCGAGCGGTTCGGCGTCACCCTGATCGACGGATTCGGCTCCACCGAGACCAACCTCGTCATCGGCACGACGCCCGAGGAACAGCGGCCCGGCTACATCGGCACCCTGCGCGACGGCTTCGACGCCCGCGTCGTGGACGAACTGCTCACCCCCGTCCCCGACGGCACCCCGGGCGAGCTCCTGGTGCGCAGCCACCGGCCGTACGCCTTCGCCACCGGCTACCTGGGCGAGCCGGCGGAGCCCGCGGACGCGTGGCGGCGGACGGGGGACCGGGTGGTGCGCGAGCCCGACGGCTGGTTCCGGTTCGTGGACCGCATCAAGGACGTGATCCGCCGCCGCGGGGAGAACATCTCCTCCTGCGAGGTCGAGACGGTCGTCCGTAGCCATCCCGCGGTGGCCGACGCGGCCGTCTTCCCCGTGCCGTCCGAGCTGGCGGAGGACGAGGTGATGGTCGCCGTGCTGCCCCGCGCGGGCAGCACCCTCGACCCGGCCGACCTGATCCGCCACTGCGAGCTCGAGCTGCCCCCGTTCGCCGCCCCCCGCTACGTGGACATCCTGCGCGAGCTGCCGCTCACCGAGACCGGCAAGGTGCGCAAGGCGGCGCTGCGGCGGCGTGGCGTCACGGAGACGACATGGGACCGGGTCACCGCCGAGGCCGGTCCACCCATGCGGTGACGACGTCGGCGAACTCCCCGGGCAGCTGTTCGGGCGCCGGTACGTGGCCGCCGGGCAGGACCGCGGTCTCGCAGCCGAGCGCCGCCGCGAACTTCTCCAGCGCGGGCAGCGAGTAGTGGTCCTCCGGCGCGCACACGGCGAGTACCGGGGCCGTGATGTGCGCCAGCCGCTCCTCCATCCGGTACCGGTACACCGCCTGGTGTCCCTCCTCCACCCGGTCCAGCACGGTCAGCGCGTCGATCACATAGCGGGTCAGCGCGGCCTCCTCGCCCGCCCGGTAGAAGCCGCGGCGCCGGTTCCACAGCTCCACCAGATGCGAGCCGTCCGGCTTCGGATCGACATGGTCGACCGGGGGGCGCCCGGGAGCCGCCTCGCGTTTGGCCTCGTCGACGAAGGCCGTGGCCGAGAGCAGCAGACTGCTGACGCGGTCGCCCAGCCGGGCGGCCACCTCCACCGCGACCACACCGCCCGTGTGATGGCCCACCAGGTGGAACGCCTCCAGCCCGAGCCCGTCGGCCAGCGCCTCCACCCCGTCGGCGAACCGCTCGATCGAGTGCGGCCCCTCGGGCTTGGCCGAGGCGCCGAACCCCACGGTGTCCATGGCGATGGCCCGGTGTGCCCGGCCCACCAGGGGCAGCACATCGGCGTACTCGGTCCAGGAACGCGGCGTCTGATGCAGCAGCAGCACCGCCTCGCCGGACCCGCACTCCGCGTAGTGCAACTGCCCGAAGGGGCTGGGCACATAGCCCCGCCGCACCGTGTTCGCCATCGCTGTGAGCCGCCTTCCGATTGACACGAACCGCCCGCCCACTCTCGTCGCCGCCGAGCGGGCCGGACCAGGCGAACGGTCCGCTGTCCGGACCCCTCCCGGCGCGGCAGGCGACAGAGCGCCGGTGGCCGCCTGGGCCCTGTCCGGTGGATCTTCGCGCCGGTGACATCAGCGGCTGCCGCCGCGGGGCCCGCGGCGTCTGGTGCAGGGGCACCTCCCAGCGGTAGCTGGGGGCGCCGTGCCAGGCTTCGCGGGCCCGTCAGAAGGACCCTAGCGGCGCCGCGCGCGGCGGCCCGAGCGGGCGGGGGCTTGGGCGGGTGTCCCCGAGTCCCGCCACCGGCCCGGGACCTCGGCCATGACGAGGCCGAGGACCAGCCAGAAGAGCATGGCGATCCGGTCCAGGTTGGCCGGGTGGTCCACCGTGGCCGCGAGGAAGAACCCCGTCAGGGCGGCGAGCCCGACGACTCCGGCCACGGACTTCTCCCGGGCGGCGCGGACCGCCGTGGCGACGGCGATCACGGTCACCAGCACCATTCCGAGCAGACCGGCCACGCCCGCTTCGGCCAGCCAGTTCAGCCACATGTTGTGGGCGTGGACGAAGGTCCTGCCGCCGGGTACGGCGGCGGAAACCGCGTCCCCGGCCCGCCCCAGCCCGACACCGAGCGGCTGGTCCACGGCGAGGTCGACGGCCGCCTTCCACGCCTGGCCACGGACGCCGAGCGCGTCCCCGGCCCGCGACACCACCCACAGCGCCACCGTCACGGCCACCAGCCCGGCCAGCCCCACGACCGTCAGCGTCCGCACCCCCCACCGGCCGAGGCGGGGGGCGAGCCAGTACGTGCCGCCGAGCACCAGCAGACCCGCCGCCGCCGCGACACAGCCCGCCCGGGAGAAGGTGGTCAGCACCGCGCCGTAGCCGATGAGCTCCACGCTCACGACCGCGACGCGGGCCGTGCGCTCGGCGACCGTCACCGCGGCCAGCAGGGCGATCGGGGTGAGCAGCACCAGGAACGCGGCGAGCAGGTTGGGGTTGGCGAAGGTGCCGGTGGCGCGGATCATCGACCCGGGCCCGCCGCTGTCGCAGTCGACGTCGGTGAAGAGACCGGTGCGGCAGAAGCCGGTCGGCACCTCGTTGGTCACCTGGGCGAACGCCGAGGTGGCCGCGGCCGCCACGGCGGCCAGCGCGAGCAGCGCGACCGCCCGCCAGGACTCGGGCTGCGTCCGCCGCACCCCGACCAGCAGGTAGAAGGTGGCGAGGGCGGTCATCAGGGCGCGCAGCGGCGCGTCGGGGTGCCCGCCGACGTAGGTGGTGGCGATGCCGCTGAGGAGGAGCAGCGCGATGGCGGGGTCGAGCCGGGTGCGGAACGTGGCGAGCCGCGGCGCCGTCACCGCCGTCGCGACCAGCCCCGCCAGCACGGCAAGGCGCACCGGTGTGATGACGCCGACCAGAGGGGCGTCCGGGAAGAAGTCGGTGGCCGCGTCGAGCATGACGATGGCCGTAGCCACCAGCGGAACGGCCTGGACTGTCGCGCGCACAGGTGCCATGGCGCCCCAGCGTGTCCGGCCGCAGGTACCGGCAGATGGCACGCACACGAACAGCGGAAAGCGCCTTCACGTCCGGTGTGCCCCCGACCAGCCCCGACCCGTCCCGACAGGTCCGATGCCCACACGGACCGGGCGCTCGCGCATCAGGTGGCCGCGGCACTCCCGGGAGCCGGGGTGGCGAAGGGGCGCAGCGGGACGATGCCCACGCTGTGGCCGCTTCGGTCCAGCAGTCGGCCCATGTGCTTGACGGTGCGCAGCACCACCGAGCGGTCGTCGATGGTCAGCTGCGGCAGCCGCCTCGACAGATGCGCCTCGAAGGCGTGCACATCACCGGCCGCGCGCAGCCAGACGTCGATCACCAGGTTGTGCGGGCCCGCCGTGATCGCACACGACCGGACCTCCCGCACCCCGGCCAGCGCCCGGCTGGTCTCCTCCAGCCGCTCGGCCGGTACGGACGCGAAGTACACCGCGGCCATCGGCCACCCGGACATGGGCCGGGCGAGGTCGCAGCGCAGGCACACCCGTGAGCCGAGCAGCGCCCGCAGCCTCCGGCGGACCGTGGTCAAGGGCGCCCCGGCGCGCTCCGCCAGGTCGCTGATCGCCATGCGGCCGTCGACGCTCAGCAGCTCCAGGAGCCGCACATCCAGGGGGTCCCAGCCGGTCGCCCCCGGCGGGAGCGGCTCGATCGGCGGGAGCGCCGCCTCGAGCCGGGCACACTGCGCGGCGTCCAGGGCGCGAAGCCGCCACCTGCTGCCCTCGGAGGGCAGGGCCGTCGTCACATGCGTACGTGTCGCCCGCACCCCAGGCGCGCCCCGGAAGAGGACCGTGCTGAGCTGGGCGAGGTCACCCAGGTCCGAAGCCTGCAGCGCGATCACCAGATCCCGGCTTCCCGCCGTGAGCTTGACGTTGGCCACCGAGGGTTCGGCCGCCAGGGTCTCGGCCACGTCCTCCCCGACCCCGGGCTCGGTGTCGACCTCGACGATGCCGGTCACCACGATCCGGGAGTCGGAGAGCTGGGGATAGGCGGTGACCCAGGCCAGCCCCGCCTCCTGGAGCCGCTGCCAGCGTCGCGCGGCCGTGACCGGGTTCACCGCGAGGACGTCACCGACAAGTGTCCACGGGGCTCTGGGATGGATCTGCAGCGCGTGCACGAGGCCACGATCCAACTCGTCGAGGTCATGCGCGGCGTAATCCTGCGTTTGCATGGGCGGCGCTTTTCTGCGTATCGCATGTGAATCTCGATGGAATGCTGCATGATAACACCCGAAACACGCGATGGATCGACACTCCTCCCCACCAGTTCCCCCAACGAGGAGTGAGATCTCGCTCATGACGGATGCCACCACGTCCGAGACCACCAGGACCGCTCTGCGCGTGGAGAACGCCACGTTGATCGACGGCACTGGGGCGACCCCGATCGCGGACGCCGTCGTCATCGCCGACGCCGAAGGAACGATCACCTACGCGGGCCCGGCGGCGACCGCGCCCCCGGCCTCCGGCGACGCTTTCACCGGTCGTGTCATCGACGCGGGCGGCCGCACCGTGCTGCCGGGTTTCTTCGACTGCCACACCCACCTCGCCTACGCCCATGCGACACCGCCCGCCCGCCGCGGTGAACTCGACCCGGTCCTGGTGACCTACGACACCGCCACCCGGCTGCGGCAGACCCTCGACGCGGGCGTCACCACCGTCCGGGACCTGGGCGGCCTGGCCACCGGGTACCGCACCGCCGTCGAGACCGGGCGGATCACGGGCCCCCGGGTGCACACCGCCGTACGGATCATCAGCCACACCGGTGGCCACGCCGATGTGCGCCTGCCCGACGGCACCGACCTCAGCGGCGGTGAGATGTCCGAGCTGGCCGATACCGAGGACGAGGCGCGCCTGGCCGTGCGCAAGGTGCTGCGCGCTGGCGCCGACCTGGTCAAGATCTGCGCCACCGGTGGCATGGGAAGCCCGTATGACCAGCCGGACGACGAGGGGCTCCTGGAGGAGGAGATCCGCGCCGTGGTCGACGAGTGCCGGCGCCACGGCGGCAAGCCGGTGGCCGCGCACGCCCAGGGGAACGCGGGTATCCTCAACGCCATCCGCGGCGGGGTCACCAGCATCGAGCACGGCTACGGCCTGGACGACCGGGCCCGGGAGATGGCGGGGGAGCGCGGCGTCTTCGTCGTCCCGACCCTCTCCACCGTCTACGCGGGCATCGACAAGGCCACCATGGAGCCCTATCACTACGAGAAGAAGGTGCGCTGGTCCGGCATCACCAAGGAGAACATCTCCCGCGCCATCGAGCAGGGGACCCGGATCGCGCTCGGCACCGACGCCGCCGTCTGCCCGCACGGACAGAACCTGATGGAGCTCAGCTACCTCGTCGACCTGGGCATGGACCCGATGGACGCCATCGTGGCCGGCACCCGGACCGCCGCCGAACTCCTCGGCGTCGCCGACCGCCTCGGCACGCTGGCCCCCGGCCGCGTCACCGACCTCATCGTCTGCGAGGGAGACCCGCTCGCGGACATCGGTGTGCTCGGCGATCCCGCCAACGTCGTGTGCGTCGTGCAGGACGGCCATGTCCGCAAGGACACCAAGGGCCTCCTGCCGTCGGCCACGCCAGCCGGAAGGCGGCCCTGATGCCGGCGGTGACCGGACTGCCCGCCCCCGAGGGCACCTCCCCGGACAAGGAGCGGCGCGGCGGCCTCGACCGTGTCCTCTCCTTCATCGAACGGGCCGGCAACGCCCTGCCCAACCCCATCGTCCTGTTCGCCGGGCTCTTCGTGCTGCTGGCCGTCCTCTCCACCGTCCTCGCCCTCATCGGCGTCTCCGTCACCGTCCCCGGCACCGATGACACCAGGGACATCGGCGGGCTGCTCACCGGTGAGGGGCTGCGCTGGCTGCTGGAGAACCTGATCCCCAACTTCGCCACGTTCCCGCCGATCGGCGCCGTCCTGGTGCTGATGATGGTGGTCGGACTCGCGGAGAAGACCGGCCTGCTGGAGACCGCGATGCGGGCCTCGCTGGCCCGGGTGCCCCGCGCCGTGCTGCCGTACGCGGTGGCGGTCATCGCCAGCCAGGCGCACATGATGAGCGACGTCGGCGCCATCGTGCTGCCCCCGCTGGCGGCCCTGGTGTTCAAGAGCGCCGGACGCCATCCCGTGGCGGGCCTCATCGGCGGCTTCGCCTGTGTCACCGCGGGCTACGCGGCCGGATTCACCATCGGCTCGCTCGACGCCCTGTACGTGGGCATCACCCAGCAGGCGGCCTCGGTGCTCCCGGCCGCCGAGGGCCTGCATATCCATGTGCTCATCAACTACTTCTTCACCGCCGCCAGCAGTGTCGTCCTGGGGCTGCTCGGCGGATTCCTCATCAGCCGCGTCCTCGAACCACGCCTTGCCCCCTACCAGGCGGCCGAGAGTGGCGAGACCTCGCGGGAGGACCTGACGCTCACCCCGGTGCAGCGCAAGGGGCTCGCGTACACCTGCGCGGTCGTCGGCCTGTACCTGGCGGCGGTCCTCGCGCTCTGGCTGCCACCGGGCGCCCCGCTGCGCGGAGAGGGCGGCGCCTTCGTGCCCTCGCCCGTGCTCAGCGGTGTCGTCCCGGTCCTCTTCGGTGCCTTCCTGCTCGCCGGGCTCACCTACGGCTTCACGGTCAAGAAGCTCACCGGCACCGAGGACGTGGTCACCACGATGACGGACTCGGTGAAGAACATGTCCGGCTACATCGTGATGATGTTCTTCGCGGCCCAGGTCATCGCGCTCTTCACCTGGTCCAACCTCGGGGTGCTGCTGGCGGTGAAGGCCGCCGCGCTGTTCAACGCCATCGGTGTGACCGGCTTTTGGGCGATCATCGCGTTCGTCCTGCTGGCCTCCTGCCTCAACCTGGTGATCCTCTCCGGATCCGCCCTGTGGTCCCTGGTCGGTCCCGTGTTCATCCCGGCGTTCATGCTGATGGGCATGAGTCCGGCGCTCAGCCAGGCGGCCTTCCGTATCGGTGACTCGGCGACCGGCGCCATCACCCCGATGAACCCGTATCTCCTCCTCATCCTGGCGATGGTCCGTGAATACGAACCGGAAGCCCGCCTGGGGACGCTCATCTCCCGGCTCGCCATCTTCGTGGTGCCGTTCCTGATGGTGTGGCTGGCGATCCTCGGCATCTTCTACGGCCTGGACCTGCCGCTCGGTCCCGGAGCGCATATCGGCGTCAAATGACGCTCCCCGATGACACGGTGGTTCCGTCCCCACGGCCGTGGGGACGGAACCACCGTGTCATCGGGGTGTTGCCGCCTATCGCTGTTCCTTCTCCCAGATCGCCCTGTTGACCGGGGCGGGGCGGGGGAGCGGCCGTCCGTCCAGGTAGAGGTCGACCTTTTCGTTGTAGAAGGCGACCAGCCCCGCGATGGGAGACACCTGCCGGGTCGGGAAGTCGTAGGCCCAGGCGAGGTCCGGGTAGGTGGCCGTGTCGGTCCGGACAGCCCAGTAGCCGCTCGTCGTCCCTTTGTACGGACAGCTGGTGACGGTGTCGGTGGGCTCCATGCGCGTCCAGTCGAGATACACCCGGTCCAGGTAGTAGCGCGTCGGAAGCCCCGTCTCCAGCACCATCACCGAGTTCGGGGCGTCGGCGAGCACGGTGCCGTCCAGCTCGACGCGGACGCCGCGGCCCGACCGGAGTGCGTCGACGCGGGTGTAGGGGCTCCTGGGGTGGACGAACACCTGCTCGTCCTCCTCGAACCAGGCGTCGATGGCCTCCCACCGGAAGGTGACATGGCCGACGATGCCGGAGGGCGCATCCTCGGCCCACTCCCATGCCGCGTCCGGGCGGGTGAGCGAGCCCAGTTGGAGGGTCTGGCGGCGCGCTCCGCCGACCTTCAGCGTCAGGCTCCGGCCCTCGTCGACCAGCGCCCCCTCGCCGATGTCGTCGCGAGGAACGCAGTACTGCGGATAGCCCGGCCAGAGCCACACATAGCGCGCCCGCACGGTGTCGAAGACGAGGCGACCGCCGACGTAGCCGCGGATACGGCGCGGTACGGGCTCCACCTGCCCGACCGGAACGATCATCCCGGGGTAGTCCGGCGGGTACTCTGTCATGCCTCTTCCAGGGCCTCTCCGAACTCGCGCAGCGCCTTGCCGTGCTGGCTGTGGGCGAGCCCGTGCCCGATCGCTATGGCCGCCGCGACCGGCCATTCGATGATCTCGACCGCGGCGAGAAGGCCGACGCCCGCGAGAAAGCAGAGCTGTTCCTCCGACGGAAGCTCCACCCGCCGCCCCCCGAAGTGGACGGTCACCGAATGACGCGCGCAGGCGCGGTCGGCCGCGGCGCGCGGCCCGTGGGATCCTCTCCTCGCGGCCCGAGCCGGTGCCCGGGAGTCTGCGCTGGTGGGAGGTGGTGTCTTGGTGGCTCTGGGCATTGCTTCGATCCGTTCATCGGCCTGTGACGGACATCCGCGCGATGACACTTCCACCCTAATCCCACCTCCACGGCTCATGCCCGATGGCAGCTACTTGCCATGATTTCGGCCGGTCCGGCGAGAAGCACGCGGTTGCGTCCACGGCCGGTGTATGCGGTCAGAGTGGCTCGCTCCGGTTGCGGCCAGGGGCTCGCCGAAGCATCGGTGGCGGCCTTAGCTTCGAGCCGATCGTGGCCGCCGGCCACGGCTGAGGCAACGGAGGAAGCGACCATGAGAGCGGTTTTACGCAAGGCACGGGTGGGAGCGGTTGTCGCCACGGCGGCGGTGCTCGGGCTGGCGGGGACGGTGGACGCGCAGGCCCTCGGGGCGGATCGGGCGCGTACCACGGTGGCCGCGGCCCCCAGCGCCGCCGCGGCCGTCGATTACCAGACGTGGAAGAACGACGTCGACAAGGTGATGGACCAGGCTCTTCCCTACATACAGGAGCGCATCGAGAACGGCGGGGGACAGAAGCAGGCGATCGTCCTCGACGTGGACAACACCTCGCTGGAGACGTACTTCCAGCTGTTCCCGCCGACTCCCGCCGTCGAGCGGGTCCTGGAGCTCACCCGCTACGCGAACGAGCGTGGAGTGGGCATCTTCTTCATCACCGCGCGCCCGGACATCCTCGAGCAGGTGACCCGCGGCAACCTGGTGCACGTCGGCTACCCGATCACCGGCCTGTACCAGCGGTCACTGGGTGACATCTTCGGTGACCCGACCGAGTACAAGACGGCCAAGCGGGCGGAGATCGAGTCCCTGGGCTACTCCATCATCGCCAACATTGGAAACAACCAGAGCGATCTCGTCGGGGGACACGCCGAGCGCACGTTCAAGCTGCCTGACTACGACGGCCAGTTGTCCTGAATCGGAATAGTGGGTTCCGGCGGTTCCCCGCAGTGGGCCGCCGGAGCCCGTCGGCCGGTGGCAGTGGCTCCGGTTTCCCCCAGGGGTGATGCCGAGTGTGGGTTTCCCGTTGCCTGGAGGCGAGAATCCGCACTCTACAATGAGGTTTCCCCCATTGTCTTTAGGGGTTCAACCATTCTCTGCGCTGGGAGCGGATGGGTATAGTCCAGCGCCATGGTCGGTCAAGGTGAGATCGTCGCGTCTTTGCTCGCGGGGGACAAGGTGCCCATGGAAAGTGCGTGCCACGTTCCGAGCGCGGACGGTGTGGTCGAACAGCGAGCTGCCTGTTCTCCTTGAACTGCCTTGATCCCATGGTGCACTCGTGAGTCGCAACCCTTCCTTTCGGCGACAACGCCGGGTTTAGGACGTTAATCCCAGGCTTCAGGGGGAGCTGTGCCAAGCTCTTGCAATGACGCGTTCATCATCGCTAAGAATTCCACCGGTCCGGAACCCGAACCAGACCCTGATATCGCGCTGTTAAGACCGCGGGGCGCGGTCTTCAGCGGAGAGATGGAGCGCATGCTCCTGGAGGCCGGCCGACTCGTCAAGTCGGCCGTCGACCGCCATCGCAGCGAGGAACGGCTCCTGACCGAGATGGAGCCGGAGGAGAGCGTGGACGCCGCCGAGCATGTCATCGAGTCGGCGCAGCAGAGCCTCTCCGTCGTGTTCACCGGCGGCGACGACCAGCGGGCCGCCCGGCTTGTCGCGCTGCTGGGCAGGGCCGTCGCCCGGGGGGTCGACGTGCGTCTGCTGGGGCGGGTGGGGCTGATGGACGAGCGGTACCTCCTGAAGTGTCTGGAGAAGTACGCATCCGGAGTCGACGTCAGACTCATCGGGGAGCCGCTGCACGGAATGGTGCTCGCCGACGGCTCGGTGAGCGTGGTGTGGTCCGGTTCGGACAAACTCTCGCGCGAGGCGGTGCTGGTGCGGGCGCCGGCCGTGCTGCGCAATCTGCGCACCCTGTTCACGATCTCCTGGAACGGCAGCGCGGCGCTCGAGGACCACCGCCGCCTCAGCGTCCGGACCCGAAGCGTCATGGCCCGGCGGATACTGATGGCGCTGAGTTCGGGGCGTACGGACGAAGCCGCGGCACGGGAAATCGGCATGTCGGTCCGCACTTATCGAAGGAACGTAGCCGAAATCACTCGTGAACTCGGTGCGAATTCACGATTTCAGGCCGGGGCCCGCGCGGTGGAGCTCGGTCTGCTGCCGTATGTGGACCCCGTCGATGATGAGGACTCGCAGCCTGCGTAATCGCCCGGCAGCGGTCAGAACCTGTCAGGACGAGTCGGCTCTCGTGAACTCCCCCGCACCGTCTGGCAACTTGTTGTATGGGCCTTGCAGGGTAATGAGCGGCGAATGTAGGAACTTCCCAGCCTCTCATGCATTGTCCGATCCGCTTCCTGCGAGGAATGACATCCGGTGAATAGCGCGATGATTGAAGTGACGGACTTAAGCCGGTCCTACGGCAGCACACGGGCGCTGGACGGTGTCAGCTTCCGGATCGGGGAGGGCGAGGTTCTGTGCCTGCTCGGCCACAACGGAGCGGGCAAGAGCACGCTGGTGAGCATCCTGGCCACCGCGCTGCCGCCCAGCCGGGGCACGGCGCGGGTGGCCGGATACGACGTGGTGCGCGAGGCCCGTGAGGTACGTCGGCGCATCGGCCTGACGGGACAGCTCGCCGCGGTGGACGAGAACCTGTCCGGCCGGGACAACCTCATCCTGGTGGCCCGTTTGCTCGGTGCGAGCCGCACCGAGGCGCGGGCGAGAGCGGATGAGCTCCTGCAGACCTTCGCCCTGACCGGCGCGGCCGACCGGGCGGCGGCCACGTACTCGGGAGGCATGCGCCGCCGCCTCGACCTCGCCAGCAGCTTCGTCAGCCGCCCCCAGGTGCTGTTCCTCGACGAACCCACCACCGGACTCGACCCGGTCAGCCGCAGCGGGCTGTGGGATTCGGTCCGGTCGGCGGTGGCGGGCGGCACCACCGTCCTGCTGACCACGCAGTACCTCGAAGAGGCCGAACAACTCGCGGACCGGGTCATCGTGCTGGGCCGCGGCCGGACCATCGCCGACGGCTCGGTGGCCCAGCTCAAGGAACAACTCGGCGTCAGCTCGGTCCGCGCCACCCTCGCCGAACCGGCGGCCGAACCGACCGCACGGGCCGCGCTGCGCCACGCGGGTCTTGAGCCGCAGCCCGGTGAGCCCGCGGGCACGGTCTGCGTCCCCGTGCGCGAGTCCGCCGCCCTGGCCGCCGTCGTACGGGCCCTGGACGACGCGGGAGTGGCTATCACCGGGATCTCGCTGTCCGAGCCGACCCTCGACGACGTCTATGTGGCCCTCGCCGAGGGGCTGTCCGACCTGCCGGTCCTCTCCTGATTCCCACCCCCGGGCCCCGGCCGACAGGCCATGCCCCCATGACCGCCGCGGGGCGTCCGCCGGATCCCCGATCCGCGGCCCGCCCCCGGATTCCGAGGAGTCTCCATGCCGCTGTCCACACTGACCTACCGCTCCATCACCGAGGCCCAGATGCTGCCACGCCTCATCCGGCTCGGCCCCAATCTGTACGGCGCGGTCTTCACCCTGATGAAACTCGTGCCCGCCCAGTACATCCTGCGTCGCGCGCTGCAACGCGGTGAGCTGACCGAGGACACCGTGATCGTCGAGACCACCTCGGGCACCTTCGGACTCTCCCTCGCGATGCAGGCGGCGCTGATGGAGCGTGAGCTGATCCTGGTGAGCGACCCCGCGATCGACGACAACCTCCACCGCAGACTGACCGACCTCGGCGCCAAGGTGGAGATGTGCCTGGAGCCCGCGCCGGTCGGCGGGTATCAGGGAGCCCGGCTGACCAAGTTGGCGGAGATCCGCGCCTCGCTGCCGTCCACCTTCTGCCCCGAGCAGTACAACAACCCGGACAACGCCCGCTCGTACCACGTGGTGGCCGATCAACTCGTGCGCACCTTCGGGACCGTCGACTGCCTGGTCGGCACGGTCGGCACCGCCGGATCGATGTGTGGCACCGGGGGCGGCCTGCGCGAATACAGCTCGCACACCCAGGTCATCGGCGTCGACAGCCACCGCAGTGTGCTGTTCGGCCAGCCCGACGGGCCCCGCTCGCTGCGCGGCCTGGGCAACAGCCTGTGGCCCGCCAACCTCGACCACACCCTCTTCGACGAAATCCACTGGTGCAGCGCGGCCGAGGCGTACGCCCAGACCCGGGCCCTGCACGCCGAATCCGCCCTCTTCCAGGGCCCCACCAGCGGCGCCGCCCATCTGGTCGCCCAATGGTGGGCGGCGAAGAACCCGGATGGGCTCTGTGTGGTGATCCTGCCCGACGAGGGATACCGCTACCAGGCCACCGTCTACGACGACGCGTGGCTCGCCGCGAACGGCGAGCTGCTCGCCGAGCGTCCCACCGAGCCGGTGACCGTCGCGTCCCCCGCCGAGGCCGGTGACCGCTGGACCCGACTCGTCTGGGGCCGCCGCTCCTACGAGGAGGTGCCCGGCGTCGTGCCCAGGGTGACGCACCCCCTCGCCGAGCGGGCCCTGTCGTGAGCTCCACCGGACGGCTCACCCACATCCTCGGCCCGCGCACCCGCCGCGTCGTCTACGGGGAACCGGATCCCGGCGCCATACGCGGGGAACTGGAACCCATCAGCACCATCGACATGGCACACGTGGTCATGCTCACCGAGTGCGGGCTGCTGCCCGCCGACACGGCCGCCGCGCTCCTGGAGCGCATCACACGGCTGCGCGCGGAAGGCTTCGGCAGTCTGCACGGGCTGCCGGCACCGCGCGGTCTGTACTTGATGTACGAAGGCCATCTCGTGGCCGAACTCGGCGCCGACGTGGGCGGAAAGCTGCACACCGGACGCTCCCGCAACGACATCAAGGCGACCGTCACCGCGATGCGGCTGCGCGCCGAACTGATTGACCTGCTCGGCGAGGTGCTGAGGCTTCAGGCGGTCCTGCTCTCCCGGGCACGCGCCCACCGCGATGTGGTGATGCCCATCTACACCCACTTCCAGCCGGCCATGCCGGTCAGTTACGGCTACTACCTGTGCGGGATAGCCACCGCGCTCGATCGCGATATCACCGCGCTGCGCCAGACGCTGGACGAGCTGGACCGCTGTCCCCTCGGCGCCGGGGCGGTCTCCGGGACGGACCTGCCCATCGAACCGGCGCGCACGGCCTCCCTGCTGGGGTTCGCCGGCCCACCGTTGCACGCTATCGACGCGGTGGCCGCACGGGACACGCTGCTGCGCGCGCTGGCCGCCGCGTCCTCGGCCGGGGTGACGCTGAGCCGGCTCGCCACCGACCTGCAGTTGTGGAGCACTCAGGAGTTCGGGCTGATCGAGTTCCCCGAACGGCTCGTCGGCGGCAGCTCGGCCATGCCCCAGAAGCGCAACGCGTTCCTGCTGGAACACGTCAAGGCCAAGGCGGGCGCGGCCATCGGCGCCTGGACGGCCTCCGCCTCCGCCATGAAGTCCGCGCCGTTCACGAACTCCATCGAGGTCGGCACCGAGGCCGTGGCTCCGGCCTGGCCCGCGCTGGCCGCCGTACGGGACTCCGTCCTCCTCGCCCAGGTGCTCGTCAGCGGCGCCCGCCCGGCCGTGGAGCGGATGGAACGGCGTACGGCGGAGAGCTTCGTGACCGCCACCGTGATCGCCAACAGGCTGGTCGCACAAGGGGTTCCGTTCCGCACCGCCCACCACATCGTGGGCGCCGCCGTGCGCGAGGCGATCGAGAGCGGGGCAACGGAACTCACCAAGATCGCCCTGCCCGACGGGGCCCCCACCGGTACGGCCACCGAACTGTCCTCCCTGCGTGACGTCGTCGCGGCACACGACCGCGGTGGCGGCCCCGGCGAGTCCGACGCCGCCGTGGGCGTCCTGCGGGAGCGGCTCGCCGCCCATGGGCGACGGCTCGCCGACCACCGCGGCCGGACGCGGGACGCGGCGCGGAGGCTGGACGCCGCGGTCGACGCGCTCCTGGCGGGCCACGGATCCACGGCGGAAAGGGACGGAGAACGGTGACCGGGCAGAAAAGGACGAGCGGGCCCTGGCTCGCGTTCGTGGAGAGCAACACCACGGGAACGGGGCGGGAGTTCTGCGCGGCGGCGCGGGCGCGAGGCTTGACGCCGGTGCTGCTGACCCGGGACCCGGGCCGCTATGTGTACGTCGAGCAGGACGGCATCGACACCAGGCTGCTGGACACCGGTGACCTGGCCGCGGTGGTGGACTGCTGCACCGGGCTCGTAGAGGACGGGGGGCTCGCCGGAATCGCCTCCAGCTCCGAGTACTTCGTGTCCACCGCGGCCCACGCGGCGGCGAAGCTCGGCCTGCCCGCGGCGGACGGGGACGCCATCGCCCGGTGCCGGGACAAGGAGACGCAGATCGTCGCGCTGGCGGCGGCCGGGGTCCCGGTGCCCGCCAGCGCGTCCGTCGGCGAGGTGGCCGACGCGGTGCGCGCCGCCGACGGGATCGGCCACCCGGTCGTGCTGAAGCCGGTCCTCGGATCGGGCTCGGTCGGCGTCCGGCTGTGCCGGGACCGCGAGGAGACCCGGCAGTGGGCGGAGGAACTGCTGAGCCGCTCCACCGACGAACGCGGCAACCCGGTGCCGGCCCGGATCCTGGTCCAAGGGGCCGTCGAAGGGCCGGAGTTCTCGGTCGAGACCTTCGACAACACCGTCGTCACCGTCGTCGCCAAACACATCGGTCCCCGGCCGTACTTCGTGGAGACCGGACACGAGGTGCCCGCACCCGTGCCCGACGCCGTCGCCACCGCGCTCGGCGGCACCGCCCTGCGGGCGCTGGCCGCGCTCGGCCTCGGCTGGGGAGCCGCCCACACCGAACTGCGGATGTCCGCGGACGGCCCCGTCGTCATCGAGGTCAACCCGCGGCTCGCGGGCGGCATGATTCCCGTCGCCGTACGGGCCGCCCTCGGCATCGACCTCGTCGACGCCGTGATCGCCCGCGCGGCGGGACAGAGCCGGACGCCCACGCGGCCGGGCCGGGGACACGCCGCGGTCCGCTTCCTGCGCAACGAGCGCGAGGGGCGGGTCACGGGCATCGGCGGAGTCGAGGCCGCCCAGGCGGCCCCCGGTGTGGTGGCCGTCGCGGTCGGCACCGCCCCCGGACGGACCGTGCGCGTGACGAACTCGTTCCAGGACCGGCTGGGCTGCGTGGTCGCCACCGGGACGGACGGGGAGCAGGCCGGAGACCGCGCGGCCGCCGCCGCGGGCCTGATCAGGATCGAGCTGGAGGAGCCGGCGCTGCCGGATGAAGGAGTCGCAGGCTGATGAGAGACGGCGCGAAGACCGAGGCGTTCACCCGCGTTCCCCGGTGGACCCCACCGTCCGCGACGGACACGGGCACCGGGGTCCACGGCACCCGCCTGGACGCGGAGCTCACGGGCGCCCTGGAACGTACGGCCGCGGAACTGGGCACCCCCCTGTCCGCCCTGCTGCTCGCCGGTCACGCCCGTGTCCTGGCGACCGTGGCCGCCGAGCGGGACCTGCTCACCGGCTGTGTGCCGCAGGACGGGCCGGGCCCCGCGCGTCCCCTGGCCCTGTCCGTCACCGACACCACCTGGGCGGAGTTGGCGGCACACGCACACGGGGCGCTGAAGGGCCTGGAGCCCGCGGCCGACGTACGGCCCGAGGCCGTGCTGGACCTGTCCGGACTGGCCGAGCACGAGGACGGGCCGGCCCAGGCGCCGGCCCACGACGACAGCTCGCCCGCCGCCCCGGACGTCGGTGTGGTGCTGCGCGTGGCCTGGACGCGCGACGAACACGGCCTGTCGCTGCGGCTGCTGCACGACCGTGCCGCGATCGACGACGGCTACGCACGGCGCCTCGCCGGATACCACCTCGCCGCGCTGCGGCATCTCGCGGCCGACCCGCAGGGGAGGCATGAGTCGCAGAGCCTGCTGTCACCCGAGGAGGCCGAGAAGCAGCTGTACGGGCTCGCCGGCCCCACGGTCGAACTGCCCGACGCAACCTTCGTCGACCTGTTCCAGGAGCGGGCCCGCGGCTGCCCGGACGCCATCGCGGTCGAGCACGGCACGGTCCGGTGGACGTATCGGGAGCTGGAGCGGCGGGTCAACCGGATCGCGCATGCGCTGATCGAGGCCGGGGTGGGGACCGAGGACGTGGTCGCCGTCGTCATGGACCGCACCCCGGAGTGGATCGCGGCCGCCCTCGGCGTCTTCACGGCGGGCGGTGTCTATCTGCCCGTGCGGCCGGACTTCCCGGTCGAACGGGTGGTCGCCCAGGTCGAGCGCAGCGCCTGCGTCGTCGCGCTGACCGAGCCGGGCAGCGAGGCGCTGGTGCGTGCGGTCTCCGCCCGGCTGGCCGCCCCCCTCACCCGGCTGTCGGTGACGCGCGTCCTGGCGCGCGGCGGCCACACGGAGCCGCCCAGCGTGTCGGTGACGCCCGGACAGGCCGCCTACATCTACTTCACCTCGGGCTCCACCGGAAGCCCCAAGGGAGCCCTGTGCGAGCACGCCGGCTTCCTCAACCACCTCTACGCGAAGATCGAGGACACCGGGATGACAGCCGGTGGCGGGGACGTGGTCACCCAGATCGCCTCGCAGTGCTTCGACATCTCCCTGTGGCAGTTCGCCGCGCCGCTGCTGACCGGCGGCAGCGTACGGATCATGGACACCCGCACCCAGCTCGACGTCGCCGCCTTCGTCGAGGAGATCGCCGAGGGCCGGGTCACCGTGATGCAGGTCGTCCCGTCCTATCTGGAAGTGCTCCTCACCCACCTGGAGCAGCACCCCCGCCCGCTCGGCGCCCTGCGCTCGGTGTCGGTGACGGGTGAGGCGCTCACCTACGAACTGGTGCAGCGCTGGTTCGCCGCCTACCCCGATGTCCAACTGGTCAACGCCTACGGCGCCACCGAGACCTCCGACGACCCGATGCACGAGGTGCTGCACGGCGTGCCGGAGCGCGACTTCGTGACGGTCGGCCGCGCGCTGCGCAACGTCAACACCTATGTGCTCGACGAGAACCTGGCGCTGGTGCCGCTGGGCACGCCCGGCGAGATCGCGTTCTCCGGGGTGTGCGTGGGCCGTGGCTACATCAACGACGAGGAGCGCACCCGGGAGGCGTTCGTCCCGGACCCGTTCCGGCCGGGCAGCCGGATGTACCGGACCGGTGACTTCGGCCGATGGCTCCCCGAGGACCGCCTCGAATTCCTGGGGCGCCGCGACGCGCAGGTCAAGATCCGCGGCTTCCGCATCGAGATCGGTGAGATCGAGAACAAGCTGCTGACCATGGAGGGTGTCCGCGAGGCGGCGGTGGTCACCGAGGGCGACACCAGCGAACAGCGCGTCCTCGTCGCCTTCTTCAGCGGCTCGGAGGAGGTGACCGCGGAGGGCGTCCGCGACTTCCTGGCCACCGTCCTGCCCGACTACATGGTGCCCACCCATATCCACCGGGTGGACCGGCTGCCGCTCACCGAGAACGGGAAGATCGACAAAAAGGCGCTGGCGCGGCCCGCCGCGGAGACGGCCGGACGCCACGCCCACATCCCGCCCGCCACCCCCGCCGAACGGCGCCTCGCCGAGCTGTGGGCCGGCGTCCTCGGCGTACCGCAAGAGCGCATCGGCCGGTCCGACGACTTCTTCGAGCTCGGCGGCACCTCGCTGGCCGCGGTGCGGCTCCTGGTCCGACTCGACCGGGCGCTGTCGCTGAAGGACCTGGCCGCCCACCCGGTGCTCGCCGACTGCGCCGCGCTGCTCGAACCCCGCAGCGCAGGCGCCTTCGCCCGCCCGGTGGCGACCCGGCTGCTCCAGCCGCTGTCCGCCGTGCCGGACCCGCACCACACGCTCGTGTGCTTCCCCTTCGCGGGGGGCAACGCCGTCAACTTCCGGCCCCTGGCCGCCGAGCTCCAGCGCGACGGCATCGCCGTGCTCGGCGTGGAGCCGCCCGGCCACGACTTCGCCGGCGACGGTGAGCCGATGGAGGACGTCCCCGTCCTGGCCCAGTGGGTACGGGACGAGATCGTCGCGCACGTCCCCACGCCGGTGTCGGTGTGGGGACACTCCACCGGTGTGGCCGCCGCGTTGGAGACGGCGCGGCTGCTGGCGGAGGCGGGCCGGCCCGTCGAACGCGTCTACATCGGTGCGCTGCTGCTGGGGGACACCGAGACGCTCGCCGCCGAGATGACCCGGGCGGCCACGGCGGACGACCAGAGCCTGCTGTCCCGGCTGCGGGCCGGAGAGGTGTACACGGAGCTGGAGGAGCTGGGGACGGAGCGCGCCGATGTGGTGGCCCGCGCCTACCAGCACGACGTCCTGACCGCCGGCCGGCATCTGCGCGCGGTGGGCGAGGACCCGGAGGCGTACCGCCTCGATGCCCCGGTGGAGGTGGTGGTCGCACGGGACGATGCCGCCACGGCGGCCCTCACCGAGGAGTACGGCGGCTGGAAGGCGATCTCCGACCGGATCACCCGCCACGAACTGGCAGAGGGCGGCCACTACTTCGTCCGCACCCGGCCGGCCGAGACCGCCGCGCTGGTACGGTCCGGCTGCGCCCCGTCCACGCCGCAGGACCAGTGACGAAGGGGGCGTACCCGGGTCCGCCGGGTACGCCCCCTCATCCGTGGCCCGTCGGCCTGGGACCTGGGACCTGGGACTAGGGACTAGGGACGGAACGGTTCGCCGAGGCCGACGACGATCTCGCGGTCGCCGCGGTAGGGCTCGCGGCTGTGCGCCATGCGGACGTTGTCGATGACCAGCAGGTCGCCCCGCTGCCAGGGCTCGCGCACCGTGTGCTTCTCGTAGACCGCGTTGATGAGGTCGACGGTGGCGCTGTCCAGAGGTGAGCCGTCGCCGTAGAAGGTGTTGAACGGCAGCCCGTCGGGGCCGAACTCCGCGGTGAGGAACTCACGCACCTCGGGAGCCATCGTCCACTCGTTCAAGAACGCGATCTGGTTGAACCAGCACCGTTCGCCCGATCCGGGATCCGCTATGACGGCCGGGCGGGTCTGCCGGGTGCGCAGGCCGCCCTCGGCGTCCCAGCGCACCTCGATGCCGTGGTCGGCGCAGTAACGCTCCACCTCGTCGGGGTTCTTGGCGCCGAACGCGTCCTCCCATCCGATCCCGACGAACGGGTTGTAGTGGCGGGTCAGCACCCAGCCGTGGCGTTCGAAGCGCTCGACGAGCTCGTCCGGCAGGTCACGCAGCACCGCACGGGCGTCGGCGACGGCCGTGACTCCGCCGACAGCGGGCGGGGTGACACAGGCGAAGACCATCAGCCGGGGCGCCTCGGCCGCGTAGCTCAGCTCGTGGTGCATGCACATGGGCTGGTCGGCCGGCCAGTGCGAGGAGGAGTACAGTCCCGGCCCGAACTCCTCGCGGGGAGCGAACCCCTCGCGCTCGGCCATGCCTTCGCCGATGATCCCGCGGACCACGCAGGCGGCGTGGTCGTGGCTGTCCAGCTCCAGCCCGCGGACCAGCAGGGCACCGTGCCGGGCCACCAGGGCCCGTATCTCCTCGCGGTGTTCGGTGGCCCAGGCCGCGGCGTCGGTGCCGGGCCCGGGGGCGGCGTCCAGCCGCCGCAGGGCATCTCGCTGCTCGGGCATGAGGGCTCTCCGTTTCGTCTCATGAGGGGGAGGGGGTGAGAAGGGGAGGATGAGTTCAGACCAGGGGCCGCCGGAACGCCCACACCGCCGCGCTCGCCCCGAACAGCGCGACCAGGGCGCTCGCGCCCAGAGCGGACCACACCTGGGCGCCCAGCGGCTGGTCGAGGCAGAGGGCGCGCGAGGCGTCCATCGCGTACGACAGCGGGTTGAGGATCGCCAGGACCTGTAGCCAGCCCGGCATACGGTCCACCGGGACGAAGGCGCTGGAGGCGAACATCAGCGGGAACGTCACCAGATAGGCCATGCTCTGCAGCGCCTCCGCACTGCGCAGCCAGGCCGCCAGCGCCAGGAAGAGCCAGGTCATCGCCCACACCACCACGCAGGTCAGCAGCAGCGCGGCCACCAGGCCCACGACGCCGCCGGCCGGGTCGGCGTCCATGAACACCACGGCCACCACGAGCAGGATCGCCAGCTGTGCGGTGGTGCGCAGCAGGTCGGCGAAGCTGCGGGCGAACAACAGCAGCGGCGCGTGGATGGGCAGGGTGCGCAGCCGTGCCACCGCGCCGTTGTCCATGTCCCGGACCAAGCCGATACCGGAGGCGATCGCGGGACCGATGCCCGTGGTCACCAGCAGCGCGGGCAGCAGATAGTCCAGGTAGGAGACACCGTCGGGCAGGTGGTCGAGGTCGACGATGCTGCCGAAGACCTCGCTGAGCAGCAGCAGCATGAAGACCGGCTGCAGCATGGCGAGGATCAGGGTCCGACGGTGTGCGACATGGGCCTTGAGCGACCGCTGGGTGAGGATCAGCAGTTGCGCCCAAGGGCTGCTGCCGTGCCAGGCGGGAGCGAAGGCGCCGCCGTCCGGTAATGCCGTGCTACGGGTCATGAATTTCCTCCGGGAGTCGTGCGCCCGCTGGTGCGTGGCACGGTGCGCCAAATTCCTGGAGCGGTAGTCGAAGAAAGGCAGGATCAAAGAATCCGCCGCCATGACCGGCTACGCGATGACTGAGCGCGGTGGTATCGGATGGCTGTGTCGTCCATGTGGAACGAATGCGCTTCGACTCTAGCGCGCGGAATTGGCTCCGACGGGGCGGTTCGTGGCCAGTACTGGCCGGTGCGCCCCAGAATCGCGGTGAGATGCGGGCGTTTTGGTCGGTTTTGTGCCGAGGGGATGGGGTGCACGGTGCAATTTGTTGTCAGTGCCTTTCCCCGGTTGCGGCCCCTCGGTAGAAATGCACAACAGTGCCGGATCGGCACCTGGAAACTCAGTTCGCGGACACGAAGGGCAGGGCCTCGGATATGGCGGGAATTGTCACCGCCCCCACCGTTGACGCAGTGCTCCGGGAGCATGCGGAAAATCGTCCGGAAAAGACGGCGGCCGTATTCGTGACGGACCCGTTGCGCACCGACGGAGCGCAACGGCTCACTTATGCGGAACTCGACACACAGGCCAGGAGCGTCGCCGTACGGCTCCGCGCCCACGTCCCGCCGGGGGGCCGCGTCGTCCTGCTGTACCCCGCCGGGCCGGCCTTCCTCATCGCCTTCCTCGGCTGCCTGTACGCGGGCGCCGTCGCGGTTCCCTCGTCCCTGCCCGGCCGGTACCGGCACGAGCGCTACCGGGTCAGGCGCATCGCGGACGACGCGGGCGCCGTGGCGATCCTCACCGACACCGCCACCCGCGCCGACATCGAGGCGTGGGCCGCCGAGGAGGGACTCGACACCCTTCCCCTCCTGGTCACCGATGACGGCGACGCCTCCGATCCCGACGCATGGACGATGGCGCCCGCCGGACACGACACGCTCGCCGTGCTCCAGTACACCTCCGGCTCCACCGGCGACCCCAAAGGCGTGATGATCAGCCACGGCAATGTGCTGCACAACACCGCCAACCTCGCCGACTCGCTGGTACTGAACGACACCACCCCCATCGGCGGGTGGATCCCGCACTTCCACGACATGGGGCTGATGGGCTCGATACTCCCGCCACTGCTGCTCGGGTCGACCACCGTCCTGATGAGCCCCACCACCTTCCTCAAACGCCCCCACCTGTGGCTGCACATGGTCGACCGCTATGGCATCGAGGCGTCCGCGGCACCGGACTTCGCCTACGACCTGTGCAGCCGACGGGTTACCGACGCCCAGAGCGAGGGCCTGGACCTGTCCCGCTGGCGGCACGCGCTGGACGGCTCCGAACCCGTACGTGCCGCCGTGCTCGAACGATTCCAGCGGCGCTTCGCCGGCCACGGCCTGCGTGCCGACGCCCTGACCCCCTGCTACGGCATGGCCGAGGCGACCCTCTTCATCGCCGGGGCCGCCGGCACCGCCCCCCGGGTGCGCCAGGTCTCCGCCGAGCTCCTGGAACGCCACGAGTTCCGGCCCGCGGCCCCCGACGAGCCCGCCCGCGCCGTCGTCGGCTGCGGCCCGCCGCTCGGCGCCGAGGTGCGCATCGTCGAACCCGACACCCGGCAGGTCCTGCCCGAAGGCGGCGTCGGCGAGATCTGGATCCGCGGTGACATCGTCGGCCAGGGCTATTGGAACCGCGAGGCCACCAACGAGGCCGAGTTCCACGCCACGACCGCGGACGGCGACACCGACTGGCTGCGCACCGGAGACCTCGGAGTCCTGTACCAGGGCGAACTTCACATCACCGGCCGCATCAAGGACGTCCTCAACCTGCGTGGCCGCAACCTCTATCCGCAGGACATCGAGCAGGAACTGCGCACCCAGTGGCCCGAACTGGGCAACCTCGCCGGCGCCTGCTTCGCCGTGCCGGGCGAAGGCCCGCAGGGCGATGACGTACTCGTGGTCACCCACGAGGTGCGCGGCATCAAGGACGAGGAACGGCTGCGCGAACTCGCCGCCGAGATGCGGCTCACCGTCGCCCGCGAATTCGGCGCCCCCGTCGGCGCGGTCCTGCTGCTGCGCCCCGGCGGAGTACGCCGCACCACCAGCGGCAAGATCCAGCGGCGTGCGATGCGCGACCTGTTCCGCGCCGGCGAGCTGCGGCCCACCTACGCGGTCTACGAGCAGAGCCTGCTGCGCCCCTTACCCGAGCCTCAGGAAGCCGCCGTATGACCACCGCCTCCCCGACCACAGCCTCCCCGACCACCGCCTCCCCGGCCACCCCGACCCAGAACCCCTCCGCCGCGCCCCTCGAGCGGCTCACCCGTCTGCTCGGCGAGCTCACCGGACCGGGGCAGCCCTTCTCACCCGAGGCGCTCGCCGAACTCGACCGGACGGAAGCGTTTCCCGCCGAGGCATGCCAGGCGCTCGACGCGTTCGGACTGCGGCGCTACTACGTACCGGCCGAACACGGCGGCGCACTGGAGAGCTTCGACGTCGTCATGGGGCTGCTGCGGGCCGTGTCCCGGATCGACCTGACCGTGGCCGTCTCGCACGGGAAGACCTATCTCGGGGCCGCCGCCACCTGGATCGCGGGAGAGCCGGAGGCCGCCCGCCGGCTGGGAGAGCGGATAGCGGAGGGGACACCCGTCTCCTGCGCCCTGACCGAACGCCACCACGGCAGCGATCTGATGGGCGGTGAGCTGACCGCCAGGCCCGCCCCGGGCGGCGGCCGGCTGCTGTCCGGCGAGAAGTGGCCGATCAACCTCGCCACCCGGGCCGGCCTGGTCACCGTCCTCGCCCGCACCGACGACAACGGCGGGCCGCGCGGCTTCAGCCTCTTCCTCGTGGACAAGTCCCGCCTCGCCCCGGAACGCTTCACCCACCTGCCCAAAGTGCCCACCTACGGCATCCGGGGCGCGGACATCAGCGGCATCGCGTTCCACGACGCGCCACTGCCCGAGGAGGCGCTCATCGGGCGGCTCGGTGAGGGCATCGAGATCATCGTCAAGGCACTGCACCTCTCCCGGACCGGCTGCATCGCGATGTCACTGGGCGCGGGAGACCATGCGCTCGCCCTCGCCGCCGAGTTCGTGGCTCAGGACGGCGGAGGGCTCGCACGGGACCCGTACGTGCGGCGGGAGCTGGGCGAGGCCGCCGCGGGCCTGCTGCTCGCCGACGCCACCGGCCTGGTGGCGGCGCGCTCCCCGCACGCCCTCGCCGGCGAGACGAGCGTCATCTCCGCCGTCGCGAAGGCATATGTGCCCACCGAGGTGGACACCCTCATCGCGCGCCTCCTGCACCTCCTCGGCCCGTACGGACTGCTCCGCCCCGACGACCCGCACACCGGATTCGCCAAGGTGGAACGCGACCACCGCATCATCGGCATCTTCGACGGCAGCAGCCTGGTCAACCGCAGCGCCCTCATCGAACAGTTCCCCCGCATCGCCCGCGGCTACGCGAAGGGCCGGTGGGACGCGGAGGGCCTCGCCGAGGCCACGAATCCGCACGCCCCCCTGCGCCCGATGCGGCCCCGCGAGTTCGGCCTGGTCTCCAGCGGCGGCTGCTCCGTCATGGCCGGCCTGCCGGCCGCGGTCGGCGAGCTGCGCGACCTGGCCGTACGCGGCCACGCCTCCACGGCGCTCACCACTGTGGCCGGGCGGCTCCTGGACGTGTCCGACCGGCTCCACCAGGACCTGGCGGCGATCCGGTTCTCGCCCCGCGCCGTCCCCGGCCACGCGTTCCGGCTCGCCGAGCGGTTCGAGTCGTGCTTCGCGGCGGCCTCGGCGCTCCACCTGTGGCTGCGCGCCGCCGCCCGCGCCCGTAGCTCCCTCCCGGAGACCGCGCTGCTCGCCTGCCTCGTCAAGGCGCTCACCGACCTGGAGGAGCCCGTCGACGACGCCGACCGCACCGTCTTCGACGACCTCGCCGACGCGGTCCTCGCCCGCCCCTCCGCCCTCTTCCACTCGCTCCTCGACCACGTGGAGCCGACCAGCTCCCAGGAGGGGGCCGTCTCGTGACCACCACCACCGGCTCCGTCGCCCTCGCCACCACCGTGGAGAAGCGCCTCGGCGACCCCTACGACACCACGAACCCCAACGGCTTCCGGGCGATCCTCGCCGCACGGGAAGCCGGACAGCCACCGGCCGGTGAGCCCTTCCGCGCCGTCGGCGTGGACGGCGCCGAAAGCGGCGACGTGGACCCGGAGTCGCTGATGCACGCCCTGCGCGCCGGGTACCGCAGATCGCCCACGCTCACCCGGTGCGGCGGTGGGGCCCAGCGGGGGAGCGGCGCCGTGACGGTCGGCGCGACGGCCGTCGGCACACTGGACTCCGGCCTGCGCATGACACTGTGCCACCTGCGGGCCCGGCGCCTGTACGGTGCGGCGGCCATCGACATCCCCCAGTTGCGCGCGGTACTCGCGGGAGCCTACGCCGACCTGCTGCTGTGCGACACGCTGACCACACTCGCCGTCCGGAACACCGATGCCTTCCCCGCCCGGCCGGACGCCCACGACCGAGTGGTCCGGATCCTCGTACCGCGCGTGCTCCAGGGCGCGATGGACCGCCTCTCGTTGGCCATGGGGTCGCGCTTCTACATCAGGGCGGTTGAACACCCCGCCTTCCACCTGCTGCTGAACGAGATGCAGAGCGCGCTCTTCGCGGCGAGCGGCCGACCGGGCCGCCCGCCGGAGCCCGCCGTTGCCGCCGCTCCGCTCAGCGGCATGACCGTCGCCGACCTCACCACCGCACCGGCCGTCACCGCGCTGTGCGACCCCGAACTGCTCGCCGCGGCGCCCGGCCACGCACTCATCACCCGTGCCGCACTCATCACACCTGGGCGAGGGACACCGCGGCCGTCGCAGGCCGCCCTGGAGCGCCTGTACGCGGAGCTCGACCGCCGCTATGACACCGGCCACTCCTTCGACCTGGCCGAACGCCCCCTCCCCGACCGTCCCTAGCCGCCGCGCCCGGACACCCGACCACCGATGCAGAGGAGACACCCATGTCCAACCCCCACGCCGAGCAGCACACCGTCGAGAGCCTGCGGGAATGGCTGACCAACTGCATCGCTTCCCATCTGGAACGGCCCGCCGACACCATCGACACCAGCGTGCGGCTCTCCGACTACGGACTCGACTCGCTGTACGTCCTGTCCGTCGCCGGAGAGCTCGAGGACCACTTCGACGTCTCCCTCGACCCGACGCTCCTGTGGGACAACCCCACCATCGACGCACTCAGCGAGGCCCTCGTCAAAGAGCTGGCCCAGTACGCCTGACGGGCACACCCCGCCGCATCCGCCACCGCATCCCACCCCGCGCAGTCCGCCACTCCGCAGAACCGAGAGGACCGCTCCGTCATGTCCGACGCCGCCCGTACGCTCCGTCGACCCGTAAGCGCCGCCCAGTTGGGCATGTGGGTCGCCCAGCAACTGCAGCCGGACAGTCCCCTCTACAACTGCGGCGCCTATCTGGAGATCGACGGTCCGATCGATCCGGACGTCCTCCACGAGGCGGTACGGCGGGCCGTCGACGAGACCGAGGCGCTGCGGTCGTACTTCACCGAGGACACCGACCACACCGACGACACCCGGCTGTGCCAGCTCGTCGCGCCCGCCGAGCCGACGTCCCTGCGCGTGCGCGACCTGCGCGACGCGGCGGACCCGGAGGCCGCGGCGCACGCGTGGATGAACGCGGAGATGCGGAGGCCCTTCGACCTCGGCCGCGGCCCCCTGAGCGATCAGGCCCTGCTGCTTCTGGCCGACGACCGGTCCTTCTACTTCCACCGCTACCACCACGCCGTCCTCGACGCGTTCGGCCAGTCCGTGTACGGCGCGCGGGTCGCGGCCCTCTACACCGCCCTGATCGCCGGTACCGAGCCCCCCGCGACCGGCTTCGCCACTCTCGACCGGGTGATCGCCGAGGAGGCCGGCTATCCGGGCTCGCGCCGCTATGCCCAGGACCGGGCCTACTGGCTGGACCTGTTCGAGGAGATGCCCGACCCGGTGGCGCTCGCGGGACGTTCCGCCGGCAGCACCCACAGCAGTCTGCGCCGCATCCTCACGCTGCCGACCGCCCTGGCCGATCGGCTCACCGCGCTGGGCGGCCGGCTCCGCGCGCAGTGGCCGGCCGTCGCCATCGCGGCCACCGCCGTCCTCTATCACCGCCTGACCGGCCGGACGGACCTGACCTTCTCGATGCCTCTGGCAGGCCGCACCGGCCGGGTGTCGCTGACCACGCCGAGTGCGATGGTCAACGTCCTGCCCATCCGGGTGGCCGCCACCCAGGGGACCACGTTCACGGAGTTGGTCGCGTCGGTGTCCGGCTCGCTGGCCGATGTCGTCAGGCACCAGCGGTTCCGGGGCGAGGAACTGGTCAGGGAACTCGGGCTCTCAGGCGGCCGCCAGGCCCGCCTCGGCCCGACGCTCAACGTGGTGGCCTACGTCGACGAGCTCCTCTTCGGCGACAGCCCGGCCACCCCCCACCCCCTGTCCACCGGGCCCGTCAACGACTTGAAGATCAACTTCTATGGCGCGGCAGGCTCCGGCACAGGGATCCGCGTGGAGTTCGACGCCGACCCGGCCCTCTACGACGAACGAGAAATCGCCGCCCACCAGGAACGGCTGGTGCGGGTGCTGGAGTGGGTCGTGGAACAGCCGGACCGCCGCATCGGTGATGTGGAGTTGCTCGATGCGGTGGAGCGGGAGCGGTTGCTGGTCGGGTGGAATGGTGAGTCGCGGGGTGTGCGGGGTGTGTCGTTGCCCGTGCTCTTCGGGGAGCAGGCGGAGCGGACGCCGGACGCGGTGGCTGTTGTCGCCGGGGATCGTGGCTTGTCGTACCGGGAGCTGGACGCGTGGTCGAACCGGGTGGCGCGGTGGCTGGTGGGGCAGGGGGTGGGGCCTGAGTCGTTTGTGGCGGTGGTGTTGCCCCGGTCGGTGGAGCTGGTGGTGGCGCTGCTGGGTGTGCTGAAGGCGGGTGGTGCGTATGTGCCGGTCGATCCGGAGTATCCGGCGGAGCGGATAGCGCACATCCTGGGCGACGCGCGGCCGGTGCTGGTCATCGACGATGTGGCGGCCCTCGCGGCGGCTGACGCCTATGAGGCTGAACCGGTACCGGCGATCACCGATCTCAACACCTCCGCGTACGTGATTTACACGTCGGGTTCGACGGGTCGGCCGAAGGGTGTGGTGGTCGAGCATGGGTCGGTGGGGGCGTATTTGGAGCGGGCGCGGGAGGTGTATCCGGATGCGTCGGGTACGGCGTTGCTGCATTCGTCGGTGGCGTTCGATCTGACGGTGACGGCGTTGTACACCCCGCTGGTCAGTGGCGGTCGGGTGGTTTTGGGTGA
>NZ_JAGFNO010000002.1:0-452551 GCF_017592595.1 Streptomyces sp. NEAU-YJ-81
AGGGCGCCGAAGCCGCCCGCCACCCCCGCCTCTTCCGCGCGGCGGCCGTTGGCCCGTAGGGCGCGCTCCAGGAGGGGGCGCAACTCGGCCAGGTGGAAGGTCTCCCAGGCGGGCGGGCCGTAGTGGCCGCCGTTCCACCAGTTGGAGTAGAAGCCGGCGGGGCCGCCCTCGGGGGAGACGATCAGGGCCGGGGTGCCGGCGGTGATGGCCTCGACATCGGTGTTGCGGGTCCACGCCTCCCAGCCGGGGCCCGGGTCGCAGCAGCCGTGGAGCAGGTAGAGGACGGGCCAGCGGTGGTGGGGCCGGCCGTCGTAGCCGGTGGGGAGGAGGACGCGGGCATGGCCCTCGCGGCCCAGGGCGGGGGAGTCGATCGTCAGGTCGAGGACGCGCTCGCCGACGCGGTCCGCGGCGATGAGGCGCGCGCGGGCGGGCGTCCGGCGTCCGGCAAGGGCTTCCGCGGGACGGTCCTTCGAGGAGCCGGGCTCCCGGGAGCGGGCTTCGGCGGTGGATGTCAGGAGCGGTGCGGCGGCCAGCGCGGTGAGCGCGGCGACGGCTCTGCGGCGGTTCGGCATCGTTCGTTCTCCTTCGCGGTGCTGCGTACGGAGCTGAACGGGGCACAGTGCGTGGTCAGTTGAAACTTTGATGTCGACGGGCGGCCGTGGCAAGAGCGCCGACAGTGGTCCCACGTAGGCTTAACCGCGATATGTGTGCGGGGGCACGATCGAAGGGGGCGGCCTGCGTGGGCGGGGCGACGGGGAGCAAGCGCGTACCACGGGCGGTGCGGGAGCAGCAGATGCTGGACGCGGGGGTACGGGCCTTCGCGCGCAGCGGCTATCAGAACGCCTCGATGGACGACATCGCCGAGCTGGCCGGGGTTTCCAAACCGCTGGTCTATCTCTATCTCAACTCCAAGGAAGAGCTGTTCACGGCGTGCATACGGCGGGAGGCCGCGGCGCTGGTGACCGCGGTGCGCGCCGCCGTGGAGCGGGACGCGCCCGCCGACCGGCAGTTGTGGAGCGGGCTGAGCGGCTTCTTCGCGCATGCGGCCGAACATCCCGACGGCTGGACGCTGTTGCATGTGCAGGCCCGTACGCATGGGCAGCCCTACGCGCGCGAAGTGGCCGCGATGCGGGCGGAGATCGTGGAGTTCGTGACGCAGCTGATAGGGGCGGCGGCGCGGGAGCACGCCCGCGGCGCGGCGCGCGCCCGGACCCTCGCGGGCACCGAGGTGTCCGGGCTCGCGCACGCGCTGGTGGGCGCGGCCGAATCGCTCGCGGACTGGGCGGGGGACGGGAGAGCGGGCGGGCACTCGGCCAAGGAGGCCGCGGCCACCCTGATGAACTTCGCCTGGGCCGGGCTGGGGAATTTGCTCCAGGGGACGGGATGGTCGCCCGAGCGGGTCGGTTGACGCGTTCGGGTCGGTTGACGCGTTCGGGTCGGCTGGGGCGTTCGGGTCGGCTGGGGCCCGGGTGGGCTGAGGCGCGGATCGGCTGAGACGCGGGTCGGTGTGGCCTCGGGCGGGCGTCAGGCGGTGCAGTTGCCCCGCGTCGGCTCGTCCGCCAGCCGCCCGGCCATCCAGTCCAGGGCCGCCGGGATCCCGGTCAGCGCCGTGGTGACATGGTCGAGCGGATAGTCCTGCCACTCCACCGGCACGCCCCGGGCGCACCAGCGGGTGCGCAGCGCCTCGCCGACCCGGTACGGGATCAGCTCGTCCACCAAGCCCTGGTAGAGGTAGACGGGGCGGTCGGGGGAGCGGGTGCCCAAGTACGAGGACCGCAGCGCGAGTTGCCAGGCCGGGCTGGCGAGCGGGTCCCTTACGGTCACCTCGGACATGCGCTGGAAGAGTCCCGCGATGGTGCTGAGGGCCACGCAGTTCCGCTTCATGAAGTCCACATAGCCGCGGCCCCGGTCGTTGAGGTACGCGTCGAGCCGCAGCGCGGGGAACGCCGCGTCCTGTCCGGTGAGCGCCATAAGGGCGAGCCCGGCGCCGGCTCCGCCGTCGTTGTAGTCGAGCGTCGTGGGGAGATCGGCGGGCACGCCTCCGGCGACCGTGCCCTTCAGCCGCAACTCGGGGGCGTAGGAGGCGTGCAGTTCGGCGGCCCAGCCGGCCGCCTGGCCGCCCTGGGAGTAGCCCATGATGCCGACAGGAGCGTCCGGTGAGAGCCCCGCCTCCGGAAGGCGCTGGGCGGCGCGCGCCGCGTCCAGGACGGCATGGCCCTCGGACCGGCCGGCCGTATAGGTGTGGTCGCCCGGGGTGCCCAGGCCCTCGTAGTCGGTGACCGCGACGGCCCAGCCGCGGCGCAGCGCGAGGTCGATCAGCTGGGCCTCGATCGAGGTGCCCTGCGGGAACCGGCCGGAGACCGCGCAGTCGTCGGAGAGGCCGACGGCGCCGATGCCCCAGGTGAGGAGCGGCCGGGGGCCCTGTTTGCCGTCGTCGGGGACGACGACCGTGCCGGAGACGACGTCGGGGCGGCCGGTGGCGGTGGTCGAGCGGTAGGTGATGTGCCATGCCCTGGTCGCGGTCGGCACCCCGGGCAGGCTCCGGAAGGCGGTGGGAGCGGAGGTGACGATGTCACCGGGTCTGCCGGTGCCGGCGGCCGGGGCGCCCGATACGGCCGCGGCGGCGGGTGGCGCCGAGGCCAGGGCCAGTGCGGCGAGGGTGGCGAGCACGGTGGTGCGGATGCGCATACGGCTCTCCCAACGGTGCGGGGGCGCTCTGGTGGTGCCGAGTCGCTGTGGGAGGACCGTAAGGACGGGCGGAATGTCTGTGGCTGACCGCGGCGCTCAGATTTGCTGACTCCATGTCTCATGTCGGTATGCGCCCGGGGTTGACCCGGTCCAGCGGCGGAACGCCCGGTGGAACGCCGTGTCCTCGGAGAAGCCCAGCCGTGCGGCCAGGTCGGCGATGGGTTCGACCCCTTCGGTCAGGCTGCTGACCGCTTCGTCACGCCGCACGGTGTCCTTGAGCTCCTGGAAGGACGTGCCCTCCTCCCGTAGCCGCCGCCGCAGCGTCGCCGGGCTGACCGCCAGCCGGGCGGCGACCTCGGGAAGCTCCGGGAGCCGCGCGGTGCGCCGGTCGCGTGGGCTCATCGCCGGGCCGCCGCGCGCCCGTAGCGCCCCGGTGAGCGCGTGCCGCACCTGCTCGGCGACGGTCGTCCCGTAGGCGCGGCGGCTGAGCAGCCCGGCGGGCGCGTGCCGCAGCAGCGTCTGGAGCGTGGACTCGTCCTGGACGACGGGGGCGGTCAGCCAGCGCCGGTCGAATCCGGCCGCGGTGCGCGGTGCGCCGAAGCGGGGCGGGCAGCCGAAGAGCGGCTCGTAGTCGTCGGCGTACGGGGGCGGGGGATAGGCGAACTGGGCCCACAGCAGCGGGATTCGCCGCCCGATCAGCCAGCCGGCGAGCCGGTGCCAGATGAGCATGAGCCATTCGGCCACGATGTGGTGCTCGGCCTCCGTAAGGCCGTCGGCATGCGGGCCCAGCCCGCCGCGCAGGGCCAACACCGCCTCCCGGCCGTGGCCCGCGCCGCGCTCCAGGGCCAGATTGGGTCCGCCGGGGAAGAGCTGGTAGAAGCGGGCCCCGCGCTCCACCGCCGTGCCGAGGTCGGGGCAGCCCAGCGAGGCGTAGCACATCATCGCGAAGGTGCCGGGGCGGCTGCGGATGGTCCCCAGCCCCAGGAACTCGTCCCCGGTGGCCCGGTGCAGGGCGCGCACCAGCCGGGCGAACTGCTCGGGGGAGACGCGGGCGCGGTCGTCGGTGAGCAACAGCGGGGGTATCCGGGCCCGTTGCAGCAGGGGGACCGTGTCGAGGCCGAGCCGCTGCGCACCGCGCAGCGCGGCCCGTACATGGTGCACCGTCACCGTCCGCCGCCCGCGCCCCATGGTCAAAACCGTAGCCCGATCGGGGCGTTGCGTCAGCGGTGCGTCGCTGGGCCCCTACGCGGCGTGAGCACCTTAAGGACGGCCTGAGCCCCTTCAGGAGGGCGTGAGCGCCGTGAGTTGAGGACGGCGCGAGCGCCTTACGGGCTATCCTCGACGGCCCGGACGGACCTGTGAAAGCGGTGAGGGACATGACCACGACCCGGCGGCCCGCGACAGCCGAATGGCTTGGTCTCGAGCCCCATCCGGAGGGCGGCTGGTACCGGGAGACCTGGCGCAGCGACGTCACGGTGCGGCCGCCGGGGTACGAGGGCGAGCGCGCGACGGCCACGGCGATCTACTTCCTGCTGAGTCCCGGTGAGGAGTCCCGCTGGCATGTGGTGCGTTCGGCCGAGCTGTGGCTGTGGCACAGCGGCGGCCCGCTGCGGCTCCGGCTGGGCGGTACGGGCGACGGCCCGGAGGCGGCCTCCACGGAGCTGGTCCTGGGCCCCGATATCGCCTCCGGCCAGCGCCCCCAGGCCGTCGTCCCGCCGGGCACCTGGCAGTCGGCCCGTCCGGCGGCGGACGAGGAGGTCCTGGTGAGCTGTGTGGTCTCCCCGGGCTTCGACTTCGCCGACTTCCGGCTGTTGGAGGACTGACCGTCCCCGCGGGCCTCCGGGAAAGGCAGCGCAGGCAGAGAAGCCAGAGAAGCCAGAGAAGGCGGAGAAGGCGGAGAAGGCGGAGAAGAGGCAGAAAGGCAGGAGCCCCGCTTCCCCGCCAGGCGGGGAGCAGGGCTCCTTAGGTGGTGCTGTTGGATCAGACGGGGCTGACGTTCTCCGCCTGGGGGCCCTTCGGACCCTGAGTGACGTCGAAGGTCACGGCCTGGTTCTCCTCAAGAGAACGGAAGCCGGTCGCGTTGATCGCGGAGTAGTGAACGAAGACATCGGGGCCGCCGCCGTCTTGGGCGATGAAGCCGAAGCCCTTCTCGGCGTTGAACCACTTGACGGTTCCGGTAGCCATAAGCCCTCCTTGGGCCAAAGGGTTGCCCTGCTCCAGAACCTGCAAGAAGTCTGAAAACTACAAAAGCCCGCGGTTACATGCTCCGCAGGCTCTGTACTGCAAGGAAACCAAACTGCAACTTGCGGCGAGCCTAGCACGCTCCGTGTGCACGAGGAAAGAGCCGAAGATCACGAAAACGAGGGGTTTCCCTGGCTTCCAGGATGGATAAGATCGCAGGTCGAGCGCTTACCGGTCGGTCAGCGCAAGGCCGGTCGACCACCCCGCCGCCATTCCCGGGGGTGAGCGGGGCTAGCCTCCGAGACGTGGACAATTCACCGAGTTCCCCCTCGCGGAGTACCCAGGACGCCTCCGAAAGCATCAGGCCCTCTGTCGGCCATCGGCTCACCCGGCCAAAAGTGGGGCACATCCAGTACCTCAATTGCATGCCGTTGTACTGGGGCCTTGCCAGGACCGGATCGCTCCTGGATTTCGAGCTCACCAAGGCATCTCCCGACGCCCTCAACGACCTGCTGGTCCGTGGCGATCTCGACATCGGCCCGATCAGCCTGGTGGAGTATCTGCGCAATGCGGACGATCTCGTCGCGCTCCCCGACATCGCGGTGGGCTGCGACGGGCCCGTGATGTCCTGCGTGATCGTCTCGCAGGTGCCGCTGGAGCAGCTGAACGGGGCGCGCATCGCACTCGGTTCCGCCTCGCGCACCTCCGTGCGCCTGGCTCAGCTCCTGCTCGCCGAGCGGTACGGGCTCGCTCCCGACTACTACACCTGTCCGCCCGACCTCAGCCTGATGATGCAGGAGGCCGAGGCGGCGGTGCTGATCGGCGACGCCGCGCTGCGGGCCAATCTCCACGACGCGCCCCGGCTGGGCCTTCAGGTCCACGACCTGGGGCAGATGTGGAAGGAGTGGACCGGGCTCCCCTTTGTCTTCGCGGTGTGGGCGGCCCGCCGCGAGTACCTGGAGCGGGAGCCGGAGATCGTGCGGGGGGTGCACCAGGCGTTCCTGGAGTCGCGGAACCTCTCCCTGGAGGAGGTCGGCAAGGTCGCCGAGCAGGCGGCGCGTTGGGAGCAGCTCGAGGCGTCGGTGCTGGAGCGCTACTTCACCACCCTCGACTTCAGCCTCGGTGCGGAGCAGTTGCAGGGCATCGCGGAGTTCGCCCGCCGTACGGGTCCGACGACCGGATACCCGGCGGACGTCCGGGTCGATCTGCTGACCTGACCTGACCTGACCTGACTCGATCTGACCTGACCTTCCGGACCGCACCGACCTGCGTGGATGGCGGGAACACCCCCTAAGCTGGACCGGCGCACGGAGGGGGAGGCAACGCGATGGATCCGCTGGGAGCGGACGATCCGCAGGTCATCGGCGCGTACCGGCTGCTAGGACGGCTCGGTTCGGGCGGGATGGGCCGGGTCTTTGTGGGGCGCAGCGCGGGCGGGCGCACGGTAGCGGTGAAGGTTGTGCACGCCCATTTCGCGCTGGACGAGGAGTTCCGCGCCCGCTTCCGGCGTGAGGTCGACGCCGCGCGCCGGGTCGGCGGCGCCTTTACCGCGCCGGTCCTGGACGCCGACCCGGAGGCGCGCATTCCGTGGGTGGCCACCGGCTATGTGGCGGGCCCTCCGCTCAACCAGGCGGTGTCCGACGAGGGGCCGTTGCCCGAGTCGGCGGTGCGGGCCCTGGGCGCGGGGCTCGCCGAGGCACTGGCCGCGGTGCACGCCCTCGGCCTGGTCCACCGCGACGTCAAGCCGTCCAATGTGCTGCTCGCGCTCGACGGTCCGCGTCTGATCGACTTCGGCATCGCCCGGGCCACCGAGGGCACGGTGTCGCTGACCTCGACCGGCGCCTCCATCGGCTCGCCCGGCTATATGGCGCCCGAGCAGATCCTGGGCGAGGGCGTCGAGGGCGCGGCCGATGTCTTCTCCCTGGGCGCGGTGCTGGCGTACGCGGCGACCGGCAAGCCGCCGTTCCCGGGCGACACTTCGGCCGCGCTGCTCTACAAGGTGGTGCACGACGAGCCCCGGCTCGGCCCCGAGCTGACGGGGAAGCTGCGCGATCTGGTCGCCGCGTGCCTCGCCAAGAACCCGGCCGACCGCCCCACCCCCGAGCGGATCGTGCTGCGCCTCGCCCCGGAGGACGGCGCCTCGGGGCTCGCACGGCCGGGCTGGCTGCCGGGGGCGCTGGTGGAGCGGGTGAGCCGGCAGGTGGTGGAGCTGCTCGACCTGGAGGCGGAGGCCGTGGCCCCGCCGCGCGTGGCCGAGCCGCCCGCCGTAGGGCCGTCCGCTATAGGGCCGTCCGCTATAGGGCCGTCCGCTATAGGGCCGTCATCCATAGGGTCGTCCTCGGCCGAGCCGTCGGCCACGGAGCCACCCGCCGCCGGGCCCTCCACCACCCAGCCGCCCGCCGCGGACTCCCCGACCCCGCCGCCCACCCCGGCCCCGGCCTCACCCCTGCTGGGCGCCTTCGGCCCGCCCGACCCGTCGTACGCCAACGGGCTGCCCCCGAAGGACCAGACCGGACCTCCGCCCCCCTCCCCGCCGTCGTCGAAACCGGGCGACCGCAGTGTCGCGCTCTCCGCGGCCGTCGGCGGTAAGAAGCGCCCCAAGGCGCTGAGCTGCACGCTGGTGCTGTCCGTCGCGGGCGCGCTGGCCGTCGCGACGACCGCCGCCGTGCTCTTCAAGGTGCTGCCCGGCGGCTCCGGCGACAACAAGGACCAGGGCGCTGCGGACCCCCGCCCCTCCGCCACCGGACGGAACCCGGGAGACGGAGCGCACGACGGCTCCGGGAAGGGTGCCGTGCCCAAGGCGTTCCTCGGCACCTGGCAGGGCGATCTGACCTCCGACTCGGGTATCCCGGTGGGCACTTTGACCATCACCTTCCGGCAGGGGCGGACCGGGCAGGACGTCGCCAGCGGCCGGGTCAAGCTGTCGGTGCTGCGCTGCGACAGCACCTGGAAGCTGGTCTCGGCGGCTCCGAAACAACTCCACCTCGACGCGCGTCTGAAGGGCTCCGAGCCCCAGCAGGGGTGCAGCGACGCCTCGACGGACGAGCAGTTCACCCTCACCTCCGACGGCGCGCTCAGCTACAAGGCGAAGGATGACCAGGCGGGTGACCCCACGGGCACTCTGCGCAAGCTCGAATGAGCGGGGGCGGGGTGCACTGATGTGCCCGCCACGTACTCGTACTGGCGTGCAGGCGCTGGCGTACGCTGGGTCGGTCCACCCATAAACCTCCGAAAGGTACGCCCCGGTGACCGCAAACGCAGAGGTGCAGGTAGTCCTCGACCGCGCCGCCGACGGGGGTCGGATCACCCCACAAGAGGCGCTCGACCTTTACCGCTCGGCTCCGCTGCACGCGCTGGGGGCCGCCGCCGACGCGGTCCGGCGCCGTCGCTACGCAGGCACCGAGCACATCGCGACGTACATCATCGAACGGAACATCAACTACACCAACGTCTGCGTCACGGCGTGCAAGTTCTGCGCCTTCTACGCCGCCCCGAAGGACACGGCGAAGGGCTGGAGCCGCGATCTCGACGACATCCTGCGGCGCTGCGCGGAGACCGTCGAGCTGGGCGGCACGCAGATCATGTTCCAGGGCGGCCACCACCCGGACTACGGCGTGGAGTACTACGAGAAGCACTTCTCGGCCATCAAGAAGGCGTTCCCGCAGCTGGTGATCCACTCGCTGGGGGCGTCCGAGGTCGAGCACATGGCGCGGATCTCGGGCGTCTCGGCCGAGGAGGCCATCCGCCGTATCCACGCGGCCGGTCTCGACTCCTTCGCGGGCGCGGGCGCCGAGCTGCTGCCGGAGCGGCCGCGCAAAGCCATCGCACCGCTGAAGGAGTCCGGCGAGCGCTGGCTGGAGATCATGGAGATCGCCCACAACCTCGGCGTGGAGTCCACCTCCACCATGCTGATGGGCACCGGCGAGACCAACGCCGAGCGGATCGAGCACATCCGCATGATCCGCGATGTGCAGGACCGTACGGGCGGCTTCCGCGCCTTCATCCCGTACACCTACCAGCCCGAGAACAACCACCTGAAGGGCCAGACGCAGGCGACCGTCTTCGAGTACCTGCGGATGATCGCCATCGCCCGGCTCTTCCTCGACAACGTGGCCCATATCCAGGGTTCCTGGCTGACCGTCGGCAAGGAGGCCGGCCAGCTGGCCCTGCACTACGGGGCGGACGACCTCGGCTCGGTGATGCTGGAGGAGAACGTGGTCTCCTCGGCGGGCGCCCGCCACCGCTCCAACCGGATGGAGCTGCTCCACCTCATCCGCGCGGCCGGCCGGGTCCCCGCGCAGCGCGCGACGACGTACGAGCACCTGGTGGTGCACGACGACCCGGCGAACGACCCGGTCGACGACCATGTCGTCTCGCATCTGTCCTCGACGGCGATCGACGGTGGCACGGCCCACCCCGAGCTGACGGTGATCCAGGCGTCCTGATGCTCACGCTCCACGCGGCGCCCGTCGTCCGGTACACCCCCGACGACGCGGCGCCGCTGCACGAGGCCGCCGTCGCGGTCGACGGCGACCGCATCGCGGCCATCGGCCCCCTGGAGGAGCTGCGGCGGGCCTATCCGCGGGCCCGGGTGCGGGAGTGGCCCGGGGAGCTCGGCCCGGCCCTCGTCCACGAGGGCCCGGTGCCCGACGCGCCCAGCCCGCGGGAGCGGATCCACGCCCTGTTGCGGCAGGGCGCGACCGCCGTTCTCGCGCACCACCTCGGCGACGCCGAGCTGCGCGCGGCCGCCCACCGGGGCGGCATCGCCGTCCTGGACCGGCCCCGGCCGCCCGTCCTCGCCCCGGACGGCCGCGCGGACCTGGCCGTCTTCGACGCGGACGGCGCGTGCCTGGCCACGGTGGTGGCGGGGCGGCTGGTGCACCGGCGCCGCTGAGGCACGCCGGGCCCCGGGCGGGGGCACGGGGCGCGGGAGGTGAACAATGGGGGCGTGAGCCGAGCATCCCTGGACAAGCAGCCGCACGAAGTCGCCGCCATGTTCGACGGCGTGGCGGCCAAATACGACCTCACCAACGATGTGCTGTCGCTCGGGCAGGCCCGACTGTGGCGCAAGGCGGTCGCCCGGGCCGTGGACGCGCGCGCCGGTGAGCGGGTGCTCGACCTCGCCGCCGGTACGGGGACGTCCTCGCTGCCCTTCCTGGCGGCGGGCGCGTACGTGGTGCCGTGCGACTTCTCGCTCGGGATGCTCCGGGAGGGCAAGAAGCGCCATCCGCGACTGCCGCTGACCGCGGGCGACGCGACCCGGCTGCCCTTCGCGGACGGGGTCTTCGACGCCGTCACGATCTCCTTCGGGCTGCGCAACATCCAGGACACGCAGGGGGCGCTGCGCGAGATGCTGCGGGTGACCCGGCCCGGCGGACGGGTCGTCATCTGCGAGTTCAGCCACCCCACATGGGAGCCGTTCCGCACGGTCTACAGCGAGTATCTGATGCGCGCGCTGCCGCCGATCGCGACGTCGGTCAGCAGCAACCCGGACGCGTATGTCTACCTCGCCGAGTCCATCCGCGCCTGGCCGGACCAGCCCCGTCTCGCCGCCCGGCTGCGGGCGGCGGGCTGGGATCGGCCGGCCTGGCGCAACCTCACCGGCGGCGTGGTGGCCCTCCACCGGGCGTACAAGCCGTAAGGCGGCCACGAACGCGGCGTACGAGCCGTAGGAGCGGCCGTACGAGCCGTAACGGCGGCCTACGAGCCGTAAGGCGGCGACGGGCGGTCACCGGCCGGGCCGCGGGGGACGGCTCCTTGTGCCCCTTCGCGCCCCTTCGCGAGTGCCGGAGTTGCGCCCCCCATAGACTGCAGGTGTCCAGTGCCCGGCGTGACCGGCACGCCGTTACCGAGGCTTGGGGAGACCCCGCGTGAGCGAGACCGCACCCACCGAGAGCGCGTCCTTTGGGATCTCGGAGCGCAGCGCCGATGTGATCGTCGTCGGCGCCGGGCCGGCCGGCTCCACCACCGCGTACCACCTCGCCAAGGCGGGGCTGGATGTGCTGCTGCTGGAGAAGACGGCCTTTCCGCGCGAGAAGGTGTGCGGTGACGGCCTGACCCCGCGCGCCACCAAGCAGCTCGTGGCCATGGGCATCGACATCTCCGAGGAGGCGGGCTGGCTGCGCAACCGGGGCCTGCGGATCATCGCCGGCGGGGTGCGGCTGCAGCTCGACTGGCCGGATCTGGCCGCGTACCCCAACTACGGCCTGGTCCGTAAGCGCGACGACTTCGACGAGCAGCTGGCGCGGCAGGCGCAGAAGGCCGGGGCCCGGCTGTACGAGCGCTGCAATGTGGGCGCCCCGATCACCGACGAGCGCACCGGCCGGATCACCGGGGTCCACGCGAAGCTGGGCGAGGAGAAGACGCCCGTCACCTTCCACGCGCCCCTGGTGGTCGCCGCCGACGGCAACTCCACCCGGCTCTCGCTCGCCATGGGGCTGCACCGGCGCGAGGACCGTCCGATGGGCGTGGCGGTGCGGACGTACTTCACCTCGCCCCGCCATGACGACGACTACCTGGAGTCCTGGCTGGAGTTGTGGGACCGGCGCGGTGCGCAGGACCGGCTGCTGCCCGGCTACGGCTGGATCTTCGGCATGGGCGACGGCACGAGCAATGTGGGCCTGGGCGTCCTCAACACCTCGTCCTCCTTCAAGGAGCTCGACTGGCGCGAGGTCCTCAAGGCGTGGTGCGCCTCGATGCCGGAGGACTGGGGCTACACCCCGGAGAACATGACCGGCCCGATCCGCGGCGCCGCCCTCCCGATGGCCTTCAACCGGCAGCCGCACTACACCCGCGGGCTGCTGCTCGTCGGTGACGCGGGCGGCATGGTCAACCCGTTCAACGGCGAGGGCATCGCCTATGCGATGGAATCCGGACAGATCGCCGCGGACGTGATCGTCCAGGCCCATGCCCGCGCCACCGCCCCCCAGCGCGAACTGGCCCTCCAGCGCTACCCGAAGGTCCTCAAGGACACCTACGGCGGCTATTACACGCTGGGCCGGGCGTTCGTGAAGCTGATCGGCAATCCGAAGGTCATGAAGCTGGCGGCGCAGCGCGGGCTGACGCATCCGATGCTGATGCGGTTCACCCTGAAGCTGCTGGCGAATCTGACGGATCCGACGGGCGGCGACGCGATGGACCGCATCATCAACGGCCTCACCAAGGTGACCCCGCGAGCCTGACGGCCCCGTAAGGACCTCGGCTCGACCGAAGGGCGGCCAGCGCCCGGAAGGGGCGCGGGGCTGAATCAATATGCGGCTCCGCCGCGGGGAGCGACCAGCCACGGCGGCGCCGCAGACGGCCGACGGCGTATTGGGGCACTTCCAGCGGAGCGCTCAGGCGCCCGGGCCGCCGCTCGCGATGACGCCGAACGGCGCCCGGACCACATCCGCCAGCCAGGCCATCCGGCCGATCCCCTCGGCCGACATGGCCGGCATCAGCACCGAACCGCCCAGGTCCTGTCCCTTGGCCACCACCGCGTCGCAGTCCGCCACCTCGAAGTACGGCAGCCACTGCGGGGGTGTCGAATGCCCCTCCTGGAGCTGGGCGACGCCGCCGAAGGAGCCCTCCCGGCCGGCGCCGGTGGTCATCAGCACCGTGTACGCCCCGCCGGGGAAGGACATCTCCTCGGCGTCCCAGCCGAAGACCTTGCGGTAGAAGGCCAGGTCCCTGGGGGGATCGGGGGAGTGCAGCTCGGTCCAGCACAAAGTGCCGGGGTCGTTGACCGCGTCCAGCCCCGCCGTCCTGCCGGGCTGCCAGATGGCGAAGCGGGCCCCGCCGGGGTCGGTGAACTGGGCCATCCGCCCCTCCTCGAAGACGTCGAACGGAGCGAGCCGCACCGTGCCGCCCGACTGCTCGACGGTCCGCGCGGTCTCCTCGGCGTCACGGGTGTGGAAATACGGCGTCCAGGCGGACCGTGCGCCCTCCTCGGTGAGCGGCCCGACGGCGGCGACGGTCTTGCGGCCCAGGGTGAAGAAGCCGTACCCGCCTGCCTCGGGGCCGGCCGACTCGAAGCGCCAGCCCATCAGGGAGCCGTAGAAGGCCACGGCCGCTTCGGTGTCGGGGGAGCCCAGATCGAGCCAGTTGGGGGCGCCGGGGACGTAATCGGTGGTGAGCATGGGCGCTCCTTCGACGGTCGAGCGCGAAGACGCGGGAAGTTCTGCTGGCGATTGCCTCGTTCTGTCCGGGATTGCCTCGTTACTCAGTCTGGCACCGGGCACCGACGGCCGCCGCCGGGCTCGACATGACGTCGCCGTGGAGCGGTGGTGACAATGAAGGCAGGGGGCGCCGTGCGCGCCAGCCGCGGTGACGCCGGATCGATGGGGCTCACAGGGCCTGTTCCACCGCCGGTGGGCCTGGCAGGAGGTACACCATGACGAAGGCAGCGGACATCATGCACCCGGGCGCGCAGTGGCTTCCGGAGAACGAGACGGTGCTGCGTGCCGCCCAGCTGATGCGGGAGCTCGGCGTGGGGGCCCTGCCGGTCAGCGACAGCAACGATCGGCTGTGCGGCATCGTGACCGACCGCGACATCGTCGTCGGATGCATCGCGGAGGGCGCCGACCCGTCCGGGACGCCCGTCGGGGCGCTCACCAAGGGCACTCCGCGCTGGATTTCCGCGGACGCCGATGTCACGGACGTCCTGCGGGAGATGGAGGAGCACAAGATCCGCAGGCTGCCGGTGATCGACCAGAACAAGCGGCTGGTCGGAATGATCTCCGAGGCGGATCTGGCCCACCACCTCAGTGACGACCTCCTCGGCGAGTTCCTGGAGAAGGTCTACGCGCAGTAGGCGCGCGATGGGGTCGTGAGGCCGCCGTCCACGGTGGGAACGGCGGCCCCAGGCCCATATGACGGGAGGTGCGCCCTTGCAGGACGCGCCGCCAGGCCGTGCGCCGCCTTACAGGACGCGCACGGCCCCGGTGGGCATGTCGTAGTCCAGCGGGCGCTCGACGATCCCGGTGCTCGAGTTCTGGGCGCCGATGAAGTTGCCGCCACCGACGTAGACGCCGACGTGGTACGCGCTGCCTGCGCTGCCCCAGTAGAGCAGGTCGCCCGGCTGCAGGGAGTCCAGCGAGACCGGGGTGCCGGTGGTGGACTGGTCCTGCGAGACCCGCGGCAGGCTCACGCCGACCTGCTTGAAGGCGGCCTGGGTCAGCCCGGAGCAGTCGTAGGAGGACGGACCGCTGGAGCCGAGCACATACGCCTTGCCCAGCTGCGCCTTCAGGAAGCTGATCAGCGTGGCGGCGTTGCCGGTGGCGTTGCTGACGCTGGTGGTGGACAGCGTGGTGCGCTCGGCGGAGCGCGATGCCTTCGCCGCCTGGGACTTGGCCTCGGCCGCACGCTTGGCGGCCGCCTTACGGGCCGCCTCCCGGGCTTCCTTCGCCTTACGGTCGGCCTCCGCCTTGGCCTTCTTGGCGGCGATCTTCGCGTGGGCCTCCGCCTGCTCCTGCTGTGCCTGGAGCTCGTAGTCGGACGCGGCCTGCTGCGTGGCGTCGGCGGTCTGGGCGGCCGTGCTCGCCAGCGTGGCGCTGACGGTCGGCATTTCCAGGGTGGACTCGGCCGGGGCGGCCTTGGACTCCGTGGCGGAGGCGGGCACGGCGGCACCGGCCACCGCGAGGGTGAGGAAGCCACCGGTCATCCCTGCGCGGAGTGCACGCGTGGACGCGGCACGGCGGGGCTTCCGGTGGCTGGGTATGTGTGCGACTGGGGACATAGGTCCCTGGCTACCAGGGCCCTAAGGCCCAGATCAACAAAAGTGGGGTGCGCCACATTTGACGTGCACACGCCCAAAAATCGGACCAAACGATCTTCGTGGCCCCGTCGGCAGCCATGCCCGAATTTCTCGATCATGTCTCTACGCACGGCATTTGGCGGCCATGCGGTGTCTGCGGGCGATCTACCACCGATGCGGCCCGCGTACAAAGGGTTCCCGGGAAATCTAGATCCACAACCGGTTCGGGCGTGGGATACCTCACTCGCTCCGAGCCGCTCGTGAACGCGTGCGCGAGCCGGTGATCAATCGGTGATCGACCCGTGATCGGTCGACGCCCGGGATGAGAGTCACCCATGAGGATGGCGGACGCTTATCAGGCGACGAAGCCCATCGCAAATTTGCATGTATGTACCATGTCTTGGTAGGAGCGCAACGCGCTCACCTGTGATGACGTCTCCGAATGTCACTTCTCGTGGTCGTTCGGATGCTTCACGTACAAGATCACCGCTCATCCGACTTCATGATCCTTCGTCAGGTGGTGGAGATCACAAAGACGTTGTCGTACCCCGTGTCGCAGATCACAGACCGACGGGCATAGGATGCAGGCGAAACGGGCTTGTGAACTGCCTCACATGTGCGCGATCTTCGTGGGGCGACCGGCATGTCCGTGCGGTCCGCCAAACAGTCATCGTCGACTGAAGGGAGCGAGGACGGTGAACGCATACGCGCCCATCCTCGTACTGGGAGCCCTCGGGGCAGGTTTTGCGATCTTCTCGGTGCTCATGGCCGCGATCATCGGCCCCAAGCGCTACAACCGGGCCAAGCTCGAGGCCTATGAGTGCGGCATCGAGCCGACTCCGCATCCGTCCGGCGGTGGGCGCTTCCCCATCAAGTACTACCTGACGGCGATGCTCTTCATCGTCTTCGACATCGAGATCGTCTTCCTCTACCCCTGGGCCGTCACCTTCGACGCCCTCGGCCTGTTCGGGCTCGTGGAGATGCTCCTCTTCGTGCTCACCGTCTTCGTGGCCTATGCCTACGTATGGCGGCGCGGTGGCCTGGAGTGGGACTAAAGGGGCTCAAGAGGAGATAGGGGAAACATCGCATGGGTATCGAAGAGAAGCTCCCGAGTGGGTTCCTGCTCACCACCGTGGAACAGGCCGCCGGGCTGGCCCGTAAGTCCTCCGTCTTCCCGGCCACCTTCGGTCTGGCCTGCTGTGCCATCGAAATGATGACCACGGGTGCCGGGCGCTACGACCTCGCGCGCTTCGGCATGGAGGTCTTCCGCGGCTCGCCCCGCCAGGCCGATCTGATGATCGTCGCCGGGCGCGTCAGCCAGAAGATGGCCCCGGTGTTGCGCCAGGTTTACGACCAGATGCCGAACCCGAAGTGGGTCATCTCCATGGGCGTCTGCGCCTCCTCCGGAGGGATGTTCAACAACTACGCGATCGTGCAGGGCGTCGATCACATCGTCCCGGTCGACATCTATCTGCCCGGTTGTCCGCCGCGCCCCGAGATGCTCATGGACTCGATCCTCAAGCTGCACCAGAAGATCCGCGAGGAGAAGCTCGGCGTCAATCGCGAGCGTGCGGCCCGTGAGGCGGAGGAGGCGGCGCTCAAGGCGTTGCCGCTGATCGAGATGAAGGGGCTTCTTCGGTGAGCGACGCACACGAGCCCACCGGGCCGCAGACGGCGACGAAGGCCGCACCTCTGCGCCTCGTGGGCGGAGAAGCGAACGGAGGGGAAAGGCGTTGACTGAGGCTAATGGGGTCAATCCCGGGGGCAATGGGGTCAACCCGGACAAGGACCTCAACGCTGAGAACCTCCCCGGCCACCGCGGCGACCAGGGCGAGCCCGTCCGCGTCCAGCGCGGGATGTTCGGCGCCAACAACGGCGGCGACACCACCGGCTACGGCGGGCTGGTGCGCCCCGTACGGCTGCCCGGCCAGGCCACCCGGCCGTACGGGGGCTGGTTCGACGAGGTCGCCGACGAACTCGAGGGCGCGCTCGAGGAGCAGTCGCTGCTCCCGGAGAACGCGATCGAGAAGACCGTCGTGGACCGCGGTGAGCTGACCTTCCACATCGCCCGCGAGCACCTCCCGCGGGTCGCCCGGACCCTGCGCGACGACCCGGCGCTCCGCTTCGAGCTGTGCACCGGCGTCAGCGGGGTGCACTTCCCCGGCGACAAGGGCCGCGAGCTGCACGCCGTCTACCATCTGCGGTCGCTCACCCATGGCCGGGTGGTCCGGCTGGAGGTGAGCGCCCCCGACAGCGATCCGCACATCCCGTCGATCGTCGATGTCTATCCGACCAACGACTGGCATGAGCGCGAGACCTACGACTTCTTCGGCCTGATCTTCGACGGTCATCCCGCGCTGACGCGGATCATGATGCCCGACGACTGGCAGGGCTTCCCGCAACGCAAGGACTACCCGCTCGGCGGCATCCCCGTCGAGTACAAGGGCGCCCAGATCCCTGCTCCGGACCAGCGGAGGTCGTACAGCTGATGACTGCCCCCCACGCAACGCCTTCCGCGTCCGCGCGCGAGACGACCGAAGGCACCGTCTACACCGTCACCGGCGGCGACTGGGACGAGGTCGTGGCCGCCGCGGCGAAGTCCGACGACGAGCGGATCATCGTCAACATGGGTCCCCAGCACCCCTCCACCCATGGGGTGCTCCGGCTGATCCTGGAGATCGACGGCGAGACGGTCACCGAGGCCCGCTGCGGAATCGGTTATCTGCACACCGGAATCGAGAAGAACCTCGAATTCCGGAACTGGACGCAGGGCACCACCTTCGTGACGCGCATGGACTATCTGACGCCCTTCTACAACGAGGCGGCGTACTGCCTGGGCGTCGAGAAGCTGCTCGGCATCGAGGACCAGATCCCGGACCGGGCGACGGTCATCCGGGTGCTGCTGATGGAGCTCAACCGGCTCTCCTCGCATCTGGTGGCCATCGCCACCGGCGGTATGGAGCTCGGCGCGACCACCATCATGATCTACGGCTTCCGCGACCGCGAGCTGATCCTGGACATCTTCGAGCTGGTCACCGGCCTGCGGATGAACCACGCGTACATCCGGCCCGGCGGGCTCGCCCAGGACCTGCCGCCGGGGGCGGTCGACCAGATCCGGGCCCTGCTCAAGACGATGCGCAAGAACCTCCCCGAGTACGACAAGCTCGCCACCGGGAACCCGATCTTCAAGGCCCGGCTGCAGGACGTGGGCTACCTCGACCTCGCCGGGTGCATGGCGCTCGGCGTGACCGGCCCGATACTGCGTGCCACCGGGCTGCCGCACGATCTGCGCAAGACCGATCCGTACTGCGGCTATGAGACCTATGACTTCGAGGTGCCGACCGCCGACACCTGCGATGCCTACGGCCGCTTCCTGATCCGGCTGGAGGAGATGCGCCAGTCGCTGCGGATCGTCGAGCAGTGCCTGGAGCGGCTGGAGCCGGGTCCGGTGATGGTCGCGGACAAGAAGATCGCCTGGCCCGCGCAGCTCGCGCTCGGCCCGGACGGCCTCGGCAACTCCCTGGACCACATCAAGAACATCATGGGCACCTCCATGGAGGCCCTGATCCACCACTTCAAGCTGGTGACCGAGGGATTCCGGGTGCCGCCCGGACAGACGTACGCGGCGATCGAGTCGCCCAAGGGGGAACTGGGCGCCCACATGGTCAGCGACGGCGGCACCCGCCCGTTCCGCGTCCACTTCCGCGACCCGTCCTTCACCAATCTGCAGGCCGTGGCGGCGATGTGCGAAGGCGGTCAGGTCGCCGATGTGATCGTGGCTGTCGCGTCCATCGACCCCGTGATGGGAGGAGTGGACCGGTGAGTGATGTTCAGCTGGGGATGCCGGAGCTGCCGGCCCCCGACTACCCCGCCGAGGTACGCACCCGGCTCGAGGCGGACGCCCGGGAGGTGATCGCCCGCTACCCGGACAGCCGCAGCGCGCTGCTGCCGCTGCTGCATCTGGTGCAGTCCGAGGAGGGCCATGTCACCCGCACCGGCATGCGGTTCTGCGCCGAGGTGCTGGGGCTGACCACCGCCGAGGTCACCGCCGTCGCCACCTTCTACACGATGTACCGGCGCAAGCCCTCCGGCGACTACCAGGTGGGGGTGTGCACCAACACCCTGTGCGCGGTGATGGGCGGCGACGCGATCTTCGAGGAGCTGCAGAGCCACCTGGGCGTGGGCAACGGGGAGACCACCGAGGACGGCAAGGTCACCCTGGAGCACATCGAGTGCAACGCGGCCTGCGACTACGCACCCGTGGTGATGGTCAACTGGGAGTTCTTCGACAACCAGACCGTCGAGTCCGCCAAGGGGCTGGTCGACGATCTGCGGGCGGGCCGGACCGTCGAGCCGACCCGGGGCGCGCCGCTGTGCACCTACAAGGAGACCGCCCGGATCCTGGCCGGCTTCCCCGACGCCCGTCCGGGCGCCGTCGAGGCCGGCGGCTCCGCGGGCCCCGCCTCGCTGGTCGGGCTGCGGCTGGCCAAGGGGGAGGCCGCGCCCGGCCGGGTCGTCTCGCCGAGGTCCGCGGACGCCCCGCAGGACGAGGCGCCGCCGACGCATCCCAGCTCGCATGACGCGCCGCAGCGGACCTCCGCCTCCGATCCGCACCACCCCGCAGGTCCGGTCGCCGAGGAGGGGGAGTGATGACCGTGACAACCGAGATCAATGGGCACAGCCCCGAGAAGCTGCTGGCACCCGTGCTCTCCGCCTTCTGGGACCAGCCGAACTCCTGGGCCCTGCGCACCTATCTGCGGCACGAGGGCTACGAGGGCATGCGCAAAGCCCTCGCCATGGACCCCGACGCGGTGATCGCGCTGGTGAAGGACGCGGGTCTGCGCGGACGCGGCGGCGCCGGCTTCCCCACCGGGATGAAGTGGCAGTTCATTCCGCAGGGCGACGGCAAGCCGCACTATCTCGTCGTCAACGCCGATGAGTCGGAACCGGGCACCTGCAAGGACATCCCCCTTCTCTACGCCAATCCGCACTCGCTCATCGAGGGCATGGTCATCGCCTGTCATGCCATCCGCTCCGAGCACGCCTTCATCTATCTGCGCGGCGAAACCGTCCCCGTGCTGCGGCGGCTGCACGAGGCCGTTCGCGAGGCGTACGAGGCGGGCTACCTCGGTACGGCGGAACGGCGGCGGGACAAGCTCGGGGTGGACGGACTTCCCGGTCTCGACATCACCGTGCACGCGGGCGCCGGCGCGTACATCTGTGGTGAGGAGACCGCGCTGCTGGACTCGTTGGAGGGACGCCGCGGCCAGCCCCGGCTGCGGCCCCCCTTCCCCGCGGTCGCCGGTCTGTACGCGTGCCCCACTGTGGTGAACAACGTCGAATCCATCGCCTCTGTTCCCGCGATCCTCAACAAGGGCAAGGAATGGTTCCGTTCGATGGGCAGCGAGAAGTCCCCGGGCTTCACGCTCTACTCGCTGTCCGGCCATGTGGCCAACCCCGGACAGTTCGAGGGCCCGCTCGGGATCACCCTGCGCCAGTTGCTCGACATGAGCGGCGGGATGCGCCCCGGCCACCGGCTGAAGTTCTGGACCCCGGGCGGCTCGTCCACCCCGCTGCTCACCGAGGAGCACCTGGACGTCCCGCTGGACTACGAGGGCGTGGGCGCGGCCGGGTCGATGCTGGGCACCAAGGCGCTCCAGTGCTTCGACGAGACCACCTGCGTGGTGCGGGCGGTGACCCGCTGGACCGAGTTCTACGCGCATGAGTCCTGCGGCAAGTGCACACCCTGCCGCGAGGGCACGTACTGGCTGGTGCAGCTGTTGCGCGACCTGGAGGCCGGCAAGGGGCGCATGGACGACCTCGACAAGCTGGCCGACATCGCCGACAACATCAACGGCAAGTCCTTCTGCGCCCTCGGCGACGGCGCGGCCAGCCCCATCTTCTCCTCGCTGAAGTACTTCCGCGAGGAGTACGAGCAGCACATCACCGGCGGAGGCTGTCCGTTCGACCCGGCCAAGTCGACCGTCTGGGCCGACGAGCCGCGCTCCACTCACCTGGGGGTGAACGCATGACCGTGACCACCAACGCACCCTCGTCGGGCGGGGAGGCGGCGGTGCCGCGAGAGGATCTGGTCTCCGTCACCATCGACGGGATCGAGATCTCGGTCCCCAAGGGGACGCTGGTCATCCGTGCCGCCGAACTGCTCGGCATCGAGATCCCGCGGTTCTGCGACCATCCGCTCCTCGACCCGGCCGGCGCCTGCCGCCAGTGCATCGTCGAGGTGGAGGGCCAGCGCAAGCCGATGGCCTCCTGCACCATCACCTGCACCGACGGGATGGTCGTCAAGACGCAGCTCACCTCGCCGGTGGCCGAGAAGGCACAGCGCGGGGTGATGGAGCTGCTGCTGATCAACCACCCGCTGGACTGCCCGGTCTGCGACAAGGGCGGTGAATGCCCGCTGCAGAACCAGGCGATGAGCGCCGGACAGGCCGACAGCCGCTTCGAGGGGCAGAAGCGCACCTTCGCCAAGCCGGTCCCGATCTCGTCCCAGGTGCTGCTGGACCGCGAGCGCTGCGTGCTGTGCGCGCGCTGCACCCGCTTCTCCAACCAGGTCGCGGGCGACCCGATGATCGAGCTGCTGGAGCGGGGCGCGCTGCAGCAGGTGGGCACCGGCGAGGGCGACCCGTTCGAGTCGTACTTCTCCGGCAACACCATCCAGATCTGCCCGGTGGGCGCCCTGACCTCGGCGGCGTACCGCTTCCGCTCCCGCCCCTTCGACCTGGTCTCCTCGCCCAGCGTGTGCGAGCACTGCGCGGGCGGCTGCGCGACCCGCACCGACCACCGGCGCGGCAAGGTCATGCGGCGGCTGGCGGCGGACGACCCCGAGGTCAACGAGGAGTGGATCTGCGACAAGGGCCGCTTCGGCTTCCGCTACGCGCAGCTGCCCGAGCGGCTCACCACGCCGCTGGTGCGCGACCGCGAGACGGGGAAGCTGGAGCCGGCGAGCTGGCCCGAGGCGCTGGACGCGGCGGCCGAGGGGCTGGGGATGGCCCGCGGCCGCACCGGCGTGCTCACCGGCGGCCGGCTGACCGTCGAGGACGCGTACGCCTACGCGAAGTTCGCGCGGCTCGCCCTGGACACCAACGACATCGACTTCCGGGCCCGTACGCACAGCGATGAGGAGGCCGACTTCCTGGCCACCCATATCGCGGGCCGGGGCCGTGACCTGGACGGCGGCGGGCTCACCTACGCCACGCTGGAGAAGGCCCCGGCCGTGCTGCTGGTGGGCTTCGAGTCCGAGGAGGAGTCGCCCGGCGTCTTCCTGCGGCTGCGCAAGGCGCACCGCAAGCACGGACAGCGCACCTTCTCGCTGGCCACCCACGCGACCCGGGGCCTGCAGAAGGCGGGAGGCCTCCTGCTGCCGGCCGCCCCCGGCACCGAGCCGGAGTGGCTGGACGCCATCGCGGGCCGCACCGGTCTGGACGAGAGCGGGGAGCGGGCCGCCGAGGCGCTGCGCGAAGAGGGCGCGGTGATCATCGTGGGCGAGCGGCTGGCGTCCGTGACCGGCGGGCTGACCGCCGCCGTACGGGCCGCCGCCGCCACCGGGGCCACACTCGCCTGGATTCCGCGCCGGGCGGGGGAGCGGGGCGCGATCGAGGCGGGCGCCCTTCCCGGGCTGCTGCCCGGCGGCCGTCCGGCCCACGACCCGCGGGCCCGCGAGGAGGTCTCCTCCGTCTGGGGCACCAGCGACCTTCCGCACCAGGTGGGCCGGGACACCGGCCAGATCATCGAGGCCGCGGCGGTCGGCGGGCTCGGCGCGCTGCTCATCGCGGGCGTCGAGGTCGCCGATCTGCCCGATCCGGCGCGGGCGCTGGAGGCCCTGGACGCGGTGGACTTCGTGGTCAGCCTGGAGCAGCGGCCCTCGGAGGTCACCGAACTGGCCGATGTGGTGCTGCCGGTCGCGGCGGTCGTCGAGAAGTCCGGCACCTTCCTCAACTGGGAGGGGCGGGCCCGGCCGTTCGAGGCGGCGCTCAAACCCGACCAGATGACCGGCCGTCATACGCTTTCGGACGCCCGGGTGCTGCACATGCTGGCCGACGCGCTGGACGCGCCCCTGGACCTGCCGGATGTCGAGGCCGTACGCGCCGAGATGACCCGGCTCGGCGCCTGGCAGGGCCCGCGCGCCACCGCCTCGCTGGAGACGGGCGGCCCGCTGCCCCGGCCGGCCGAGGGCGAGGCGGTGCTCGCCGGCCATCGGCTGCTGCTCGACCAGGGCCGGCTGCAGGAGGGCGATCCGGCGCTGGCCGGGACCCGCCACGCGGCCGTGGTCCGTCTGTCGGCCGCCACGGCGGGCGAGGCGGGCGTCGAGGACGGTCAGATCCTGCGCGTCAGCGGCCCGGCCGGCTCGGTCCAACTGCCGCTGAGCATCACTCCGATGCCCGACCGGGTGGTCTGGCTGCCGCTGGCCTCCGTCGGCGGCGGTGTCCACCGCGATCTAGGAGCCCGTCCCGGTGATGTCGTCACGATCACTGCCCCCGCGACGGAGGTGACCCAGTGAGGTATCTCGCCGCAGAGGACCTGTCGATGTTCGGCACCGACCCGTGGTGGCTGGTCCTGATCAAGGCCGTCTTCTGCTTCGCGTTCCTGATGGTGACGGTGCTGATCTCCATCGTCATGGAGCGCAAGGTGGTCGGCTGGATGCAGTTGCGCATCGGGCCCAACCGCCACGGCCCCTGGGGCATGCTGCAGTCCCTCGCGGACGGCGTGAAGCTGATGCTCAAGGAGGACGTGGTCGTCAAGGGCGCGGACAAGGTGGTCTACGTCCTGGCGCCGATCGTCGCGGCCATCCCCGCCTTCATGGCGGTCGCGGTGATGCCGTTCGGCCCCTCGGGCGGCGAGGTCTCGATCTTCGGCCATCGCACCGCGATGCAGCTGACCGATCTGCCGATCGCCGTCCTCTACATCCTCGCCACCGCCTCGGTCGGCATCTACGGCATCGTGCTCGCGGGCTGGTCCTCCGGATCGACGTATCCGCTCCTGGGCGGCCTGCGCTCCTGCGCCCAGATGATCAGCTACGAGATCGCGATGGGGCTCTCCTTCGCGGCGGTCTTCCTCTACTCCGGGTCGATGTCGACCTCGCAGATCGTCGAAGGGCAGCACGACCGCTGGTACGCGGTGCTGCTGCCGGTCTCGTTCCTCATCTACATCGTCTCGATGATCGGTGAGACCAACCGGGCGCCGTTCGACATGCCGGAGTCCGAGGGCGACCTGGTCGGCGGCTTCAACACCGAGTACTCGTCGATCAAGTTCGCGATGTTCATGCTCGCCGAGTACATCAACATGGTCACCGTCTCGATGGTCGCCGTCACCCTCTTCCTCGGCGGCTGGCGGGCGCCCTGGCCGATCAGCACCTTCTGGGAAGGCGCCAACCACGGCTGGTGGCCGATGCTGTGGTTCGTCGGCAAGGTCGTCACCTCGCTGTTCGTCTTCATCTGGGTGCGCGGCACGCTCCCGCGCGTGCGCTACGACCAGTTCATGAAGCTGGGCTGGAAGGTGCTCATCCCGATCTCGATGGTCTGGCTGATGCTGGTCGCCACCGTCCGGGCGCTGCGCAACGAGAACTACGACTACCAGGACATCGTGCTGTACGTGGGCAGCGCGGTGATCGCGCTGCTGCTGCTGTCCTTCGTGGTCGACTTCTTCCGCGACCGTTCGGCGACCGAGGCCGAGGCCGGAGCGGAACAGGGACCGGAGCCCGCCTTCGATCCGATGGCGGGAGGTTTCCCGGTGCCGCCGCTGCCCGGCCAGACCTTGCCGCCCGTGCCCCGCCGACGTCCGCGCACCGAGCGCGAGTTGATTGTCAGTGGTGGCCCCGACACTGCCAGTGACGGAAAGGAGGCCGACGGTGTCTGACTTCCAGAATCCGGTGGCCGGCTTCGGCGTGACCTTCAAGGCCATGTTCAAGAAGCGGCTCACCGAGCAGTACCCAGAGGAGAAGAAGCCCACCGCGCCCCGCTTCCACGGACGCCACCAGCTCAACCGGCATCCGGACGGGCTGGAGAAGTGCATCGGCTGCGAGCTGTGCGCCTGGGCCTGCCCCGCCGACGCGATCTATGTGGAGGGCGCGGACAACACCGACGAGGAGCGCTACTCCCCGGGTGAGCGCTACGGCCGCGTCTATCAGATCAACTATCTGCGCTGCATCCTGTGCGGCCTGTGCGTCGAGGCGTGCCCCACCCGGGCGCTGACCATGACCAATGAGTACGAGCTCGCCGACCGCAGCCGCACCTCGCTCATCTACACCAAGGAAGAGCTGCTCGCGGGCCTCGAGGACGGGATGGTCGACTCCCCGCACGCCATCTACCCCGGCACCGACGAGCAGGACTACTACCGGGGTCTGGTGACCGAGGCCGCGCCCGGCACCTCCCGGCAGGTCGCGGTCAGCAAGGGCGAGACCCCGTCCGACCAGGCCGCGGGGGACGAGGAGTCGCAGGACCGGCAGCAGGGGGTGCAGGCATGAGCGGCACTCTGGCCGCTGCGGCCTCCACCACCTCCACGGGTGAGGCCCTCCAGTTCTGGGTGCTCGGCACCGTCGCCGTGATCGGCGCGCTGTGCACGATCCTGATGCGCAAGGCCGTGCACAGCGCCCTCTGCCTGGCGGGCACCATGATCGTCCTGGCGGTCTTCTACCTCGCCAACGGCGCGTACTTCCTGGGCGTCGTCCAGATCGTCGTCTACACCGGCGCGATCATGATGCTCTTCCTCTTCGTGGTGATGCTGGTCGGTGTCACCGCGGCCGACTCCCTCAAGGAGACCCTGAAGGGCCAGCGCTGGCTCGCCGCCCTGTGCGGGCTCGGCTTCGGCATCCTGCTGTGCGCCGGGATCGGCAATGCCTCGCTGAAGACGTGGAACGGCCTGGGTCAGGCCAACGCCGGCGGCAATGTGGAGGGCCTGGCGGCACTGATCTTCACCAAGTACGTCTTCGCCTTCGAGATCACCGGCGCGCTGCTGATCACCGCGGCGGTCGGCGCGATGGTGCTGACCCACCGCGAGCGCACCGAGCGGGCCCGCACCCAGCGCGAGCAGTCCGAGGCGCGGGTGCGCATCGGGCGGAACGTGCCGCCGCTGCCCGCCCCCGGCGTGTACGCGCGGCACAACGCGGTGGACATCCCCGGTCTGCTGCCCGACGGCACCCCGTCCGAGCTCACCGTCAACGCGACGCTGCGCGGCCGCGGTCAGATCCGGGACGTCTCCAGCGAGGCGCTGGCCGAGCTGGCGGCGCTGGAGCAGCGCTCGCAGCGCTGGCTGGGCCGTAAGGCCAAGGACACCGGCAAGAAGGCCGAGGACGCCGCCGAGCCGGAGAACGGCGAGAACGGCCAGAACGGTGAGAACGCGGCCAGCGCGAACTCGAGGGGAGTCGCCAAGTGAATCCGGTCAACTACCTCTACCTGGCCGCCCTGTTGTTCACCATTGGTGCGGCCGGTGTCGTGATCAGGCGGAACGCGATCGTCCTCTTCATGTGCGTCGAGCTGATGCTGAACGCGTGCAACCTGGCGTTCGTCACCTTCTCCCGGCTGCACGGCAATCTCGACGGCCAGATCATCGCGTTCTTCACGATGGTCGTGGCCGCGGCGGAGGTCGTGGTCGGTCTCGCGATCATCGTGTCCGTCTTCCGCTCCCGCCACTCGGCCTCGGTCGACGACGCCAGCCTGATGAAGCTCTAGAAGGGGTCGCGTTCAAGTGGAGAACCTCATCGGATTGCTTGTCGCGGCGCCGCTTCTCGGCGCTGCCCTGCTGCTGTGCGGGGGGCGGCGGCTGGACGGCAAGGGCCACTACATCGGCACGGTGCTCGCCGCCGCCTCATTCGTGATCGGCGCCGTGCTCTTCGCCGAGATGCTCGGCCGCGGCGAGCACGACCGGGCCCTGCACAGCAAGGTCTTCAGCTGGATCCCGGTGGGCGGCTTCCGGGCGGACGTCGCCTTCCAGCTCGACCAGCTGTCCATGACCTTCGTCCTGCTGATCACCGGTGTGGGCACGCTGATCCACATCTATTCGATCGGCTATATGGAGCACGACGAGCGCCGCCGCCGCTTCTTCGGCTATCTCAACCTCTTCCTCGCGGCCATGCTGCTGCTCGTCCTCGCCGACAACTACCTGCTGCTGTACGTCGGCTGGGAGGGCGTCGGCCTCGCCTCGTACCTGCTGATCGGCTTCTGGCAGCACAAGCCCAGCGCGGCGACGGCGGCGAAGAAGGCGTTCATCGTCAACCGCGTCGGCGATGTGGGCCTGTCGATCGCGATCATGCTGATGTTCACGACCTTCGGGACCTTCACCTTCGCCCCGGTGCTGACGAACGCGGACCACGCGAGCGAGGGCAAGCTCACCGCGATCGGGCTGATGCTGCTGCTCGCCGCCTGCGGTAAGTCGGCCCAGGTGCCGCTGCAGTCCTGGCTCGGGGACGCGATGGAGGGCCCGACTCCGGTCTCGGCCCTGATCCACGCGGCGACGATGGTGACCGCGGGCGTGTATCTGATCACCCGCTCCGGCGCAATCTTCGACAACGCCCCGGACGCCCAGACCGCGGTGGTCACGGTCGGCGCGGTCACGCTCCTCTTCGGTGCGATCGTCGGTTGCGCCAAGGACGACATCAAGAAGGCCCTGGCCGGGTCCACCATGTCGCAGATCGGCTACATGATCCTGGCCGCCGGGCTCGGCCCGATCGGCTATGTCTTCGCGATCATGCACCTGGTGACCCACGGCTTCTTCAAGGCGGGGCTCTTCCTCGGGGCCGGATCGGTCATGCACGCCATGAACGACGAGGTCGACATGCGCAAGTACGGCGGCCTGCGCAAGTACATGCCGATCACCTTCGTCACCTTCGGGCTCGGCTATCTCGCGATCATCGGCTTCCCGGGGCTCTCCGGCTTCTGGTCCAAGGACAAGATCATCGAGGCGGCCTTCGCCAAGGGCGGCACCGAGGGCTGGATCCTCGGCGGCGCGGCCCTGCTGGGCGCGGCCATCACCGCGTACTACATGACGCGGGTGATGCTGCTGACCTTCTTCGGCGAGAAGCGCTGGGTGCCCGACGAGGCCGGCCAGGAGCCGCATCCGCACGAGTCGCCCTCGTCCATGACCATCCCCATGATGGTCCTGGCCGTGGGATCGGTCTTCGCGGGCGGGCTGTTCAGCCTCAACGACTCGTTCCTGAAGTGGCTGGAGCCGGTCACCGGCCACAGCCACGGCGACTCCCCGCTCAGCGCCGCGGCGGTCACCGGCGGGACGATGGTGGTGCTGCTGATCGGTGTCGCGCTCGCCTGGGCGCAGTACGGACGCCGGTCGGTGCCGCGCACCGCCCCCCGCGGCTCCCTGCTCACCCGCGCCGCCCGGCGCGATCTGCTGCAGGACGACTTCAACCATGTCGCGCTCGTCAAACCCGGCCAGTACCTGACCCGCGGTCTGGTCTATGTCGACCACAAGCTGGTCGACGGGGTGGTCAACGGCACCGCGGCCGGAGTCGGCGGACTCTCCGGCCGGCTGCGGAAGCTGCAGAACGGCTACGCCCGAACGTACGCGGTCTCGATGTTCGGCGGTACGGCGGTGCTCATCGCCGCGACCCTGCTGATGAGGGCGGTCTGAGTCATGTCATTTCCCCTGCTGACGGCCACGGCCGTGGTGCCCGCGCTCGGCGCGGTCGTCACCGCCGCCGTGCCCGCCGCCCAGCGCGCCGCCGCCAAGTGGGTGGCGCTGGGCTTCTCCCTGCTCACGCTCGCCCTCGCCGCGGTCGTGCTGGTCCGCTTCGATCCCGGCGGCGCCCACTTCCAGCTCACCGAATCCCATGCCTGGATCAAGGACTTCGGCGTCCGCTACGAACTGGGCGTGGACGGGATCGCGGTCGCGCTGATCGCGCTCACCGCGGTGCTCATCCCCTTCATCATCCTGGCGGGCTGGCATGACGCCGATCCGCTGGAAGGCGCCCGGCCCAACAGCCGCTGGCGGCCGACCCAGGGCTTCTTCGCGCTGATCCTGATGGTCGAGGCGATGGTGGTGATCTCCTTCGAGGCCACCGATGTCTTCCTCTTCTACATCTTCTTCGAGGCCATGCTGATCCCGATGTACTTCCTCATCGGGGGCTTCGGGGACCGGGCCGGGGGCCGCTCCGAGGAGGAGACGGCCACTCAGCGCTCGTACGCCGCGGTGAAGTTCCTGCTCTACAACCTGGCGGGCGGGCTGATCATGCTGGCCGCGGTGGTCGGTCTGTATGCGGTCACCGCCGATCAGCTCGGCACCGGCACCTTCTCGCTGCAGGAGATCGTCCAGGCGCGGGCGGGCGGCCATCTGGACATGGCGTCCAGCACCGAGCGGCTGCTGTTCCTCGGCTTCTTCTTCGCCTTCGCGGTGAAGGCGCCGCTGTGGCCGCTGCACACTTGGCTGCCCAACGCGATGGGGGAGGCCACCGCCCCGGTCGCCGTGCTGATCACCGCGGTCGTCGACAAGGTCGGCACCTTCGCGATGCTCCGCTTCTGCCTCCAGCTCTTCCCGGAGGCCAGCAAGTGGGCCACCCCGGCGATCATGATCCTGGCGCTCATCAGCATCATCTACGGGGCGCTGCTGGCGATCGGCCAGCGGGACATCAAGCGGCTGATCGCCTATGCCTCGATCTCCCACTTCGGCTTCATCATCCTGGGCATCTTCGCGATGACCACCCAGGGCCAGGGCGGCGCCACGCTCTACATGGTCAACCACGGCGTCTCCACGGCCGCGCTGATGCTGGTGGCCGGATTCCTGATCACCCGGCGCGGTTCGCGGCTCATCGAGGACTACGGCGGTGTGCAGAAGGTCGCCCCGGTGCTCGCCGGCACCTTCCTGATCGGCGGGCTCGCCACCCTCTCGCTGCCCGGACTTGCGCCGTTCATCAGCGAATTCCTGGTCCTGGTCGGCACGTTCAGCCGCTACCCGGTGTTCGGCGTGATCGCGACCGTCGGAATAGTGCTGGCGGCGCTCTACGTCCTGATCCTCTACCAACGCACCATGACCGGTCCGGTGAAGGCCGAGGTGCGCTCCATGCCCGATCTGCGGGTGCGTGAGCTGGTCGTCGTGGCCCCGCTCATCGCGCTGCTGGTCTTCCTCGGCGTCTATCCGAAGCCGCTGGCCGACATCGTCAACCCGGCGGTCGACCACACGATGTCCGTGGTGGACAAGAAGGATCCCAGGCCCGATCACCCCGTCACCGACGCGGGCTGGTTCAACTACAGCCCGAAGTCCGACGGTGCTTCCCACGACGGTGCTTCCGGAGGTGCCAAGTGACCCACGCGGCCACTGTCCACAGCCTGTGGACAACAGCGGCGGCGGCGCCCGACAAGATCCCGTCGCCCGATATCGAGTACGGCCAGCTGTCGCCCACGCTGATCGTGCTCGGTGCCGCGATCGTCGGCGTCCTGATCGAGGCGCTCCTGCCGCGCCGCCAGCGGTACGTCGCGCAGGTGTTCGTCTCCGTCGTCGCCCTCGCCGCAGCCTTCGCCGCCGTCATCGGCCTCGCCGCCGGGGACTACGGCACCAGCAAGGCCCACGTCGCGGCCATGGGCGCGATCGCGGTCGACGGACCGGCGCTCTTCCTGCAGGGGACCATTCTCCTGGTGGCGCTGGTGGCGGTGTTCACCTTCGCCGAGCGGCGGCTGGATCCGCTGGTGCACGGCAACCGCGTCGACTCCTTCGCGGCGCAGGCCGCCGCCGTGCCCGGCGGCGACGCGGAAAAGGCCGCCGTCAAGGCGGGCTTCACCACCACCGAGGTCTTTCCGCTGGTCCTCTTCGCGGTCGGCGGCATGCTGGTCTTCCCGTCCGCCAACGATCTGCTGACGCTCTTCGTGGCGCTGGAGGTCTTCTCCCTGCCGCTGTACGTGCTGTGCGCCCTCGCCCGGCGGCATCGCGCGCTGTCGCAGGAAGCCGCCGTCAAGTACTTCCTGCTGGGCGCCTTCTCCTCGGCGTTCCTGCTCTTCGGCATCGCCCTGCTGTACGGCTACGCGGGCACGGTCACCTACTCCGGGATCGCGGACGTCGTCGACGGCCAGGTCAGGAACGTCACCCCGGCCCTCGCCGGGACCATGGGCAATGACGCGCTGCTGCTGATCGGCGGGGCGATGGTGCTGATGGGGCTGCTGTTCAAGATCGGCGCCGTGCCGTTCCACATGTGGACTCCCGACGTCTACCAGGGCGCCCCGACCCCGGTGACCGGCTTCATGGCGGCGGCCACCAAGGTCGCGGCCTTCGGCGCGCTGCTGCGGCTGCTGTATGTCGTGCTGCCGGGGCTGCGCTGGGACTGGCGGCCGGTGATGTGGGGCGTCGCCATCGTCACCATGCTGGGCGGTGCGATCGTGGCCGTCACCCAGACCGATGTGAAGCGGCTGCTGGCGTACTCGTCGATCGCCCACGCCGGGTTCATCCTGGCCGGTGTCATCGCCACCACGCCCGACGGCGTCTCCTCCGTCCTCTTCTACCTCGCCGCGTACTCCTTCGTGACCCTCGGCGCCTTCGCGGTGGTCACGCTGGTGCGGGACGCGGGCGGCGAGGCCACCCACCTGTCCAAGTGGGCCGGGCTCGGCCGCCGTTCGCCCCTGGTGGCCGCGGTCTTCGCGGTCTTCCTGCTGGCCTTCGCCGGTATCCCGCTGACCAGCGGCTTCGCCGGGAAGTTCGCGGTCTTCAAGGCGGCGGCCGACGGTGGGGCGGGCGCGCTGGTCGTGGTTGGTGTGATCTCCTCGGCGATCGCCGCGTTCTTCTACATCCGGGTGATCGTGCTGATGTTCTTCAGCGAGCCGCGCACGGACGGCCCGTCCGTGGCCGTGCCCAGCCCGCTGACCTCGTCGGCCATCGCGATCGGCGTGGCGGTCACGCTGGTCCTGGGCGTCGCCCCGCAGTACTTCCTGGATCTGGCGAGCCAGGCGGGGGTCTTCGTCCGATAGCCCTCCCTCACCCCGACCCAGGGCACTCAGCGCCCCGAACCCCGGCCGGGCGCGGACACCACGACGGTGCCCGCGCCCGGCCGGAGCAATTCCCCACCCTGCCCCTTCCCGAACCCAGGGGCGGCGCCCCTGGACCCCGCCCTGGCAGGGACACAATTCCAGCCCCTCCGGCGATTGAGGAGCGGGGTCCGGGGCGGAGCCCCGGCGGGGGCTGGGGGCGCAGCCCCCTGGTTCGGGAAGGGGCGGGGTGGGGGCGAGCCCGTCGCAGGCGCCGACGCTAAGCCGTCGCCTTGGCCGCGTACGCGCGGACATCCGCGTCCGGGTCGGACCGAACCGAGGACAGCGCTTCCCGCGCCGCCCCCACCTCCCGCTCCGCCAGCGGCAGCAACGCCAGCACCGCCGCCTTCCGCACATCGGCATGCGCGTCGGCCAAGGCCCGCGCCAGCGCCGGGACGCCAAGCTGCGGTGCGGCAGCGGACAGCGCCGTCGCCGCCCCCTTGCGCACCTGCCAAGCGGAGTCGCCCAGCGCCGCCACCGCCTCGGCGTCCAGCGGCGCGGGACACCCCGCCGAGGCCAGGGCCTCCAGGGCGGCGGCCCGTACGAGGGCGTCCGGGTCCCGCAGCAGCGGCGTGAGCAGCCGCCGGGCGTCCGCCGCCCGGCCGCCGGGGGCCAGGGTGCCCAGCGCCCCCGCCGTCGCCACCCGCACCTCTCGCGACGCGTCCGCGGCTCCCGGCTCCAGCGCGGTGAGCGCGTCCACCGACACCAGCCCCCGTACGGCCTGGATACGGACCCCGATCGCCGCGTCCGTCAGCGCCCGGGCGAACAGTTCCGAGTCGCCGAGGCCCAGCGCGCGCAGGACGTCCAGCGCCGCCGCCCGTACCACCGGATCGGCCACATCCAGCCCGTGGACCAGGGGTTCACGCAAAGCGGCGTCCGGGGGCAGTACCTCGACCAGCTCCCGCAGCGAGGCCGCGGCATCGGCGCGTACGCCGCCGTCCGTATCGGCCAGGGCCGCCGCGAGGGCCGGGCCCGTGCCCGGTGGTGCGGTCTCGGTCAGGGTGGCGACGGCGGCCCGGCGCACCGCGGGGTCGGGGTCGGCCAGATAGGGCTGGAGAGCGGGGAGTTCCGGCTGCTCCTCGGCGAGGGCGAGCAGTTCGAGGATGCGCGGGGAGGCGGCGGAGACGGCCGAGCGGGCGGCCGGGGCGTCCGTGCCCTCCTTACGGTCTTCATCCAACCGTCCCGCCCCCGCCCGCGGAGCGCTTTCGCGCGGCCCCGCCGTGGCCACCTGCTCCGGCCGCACTTCGCCGAGCGGGCGGGACGGCCCACCCGTGGGCGCGTACTCCGCCACCGGGACGAGATACGGCTCGACCGGACGCGCGGTGAACTCCATCGCCCCCGCCGCCGACTTGCGCAGATCCAGATGGTGCAGCCAGCCCTCGTCGTCGCGCAGCGGATGGTCCGTGCGCTCGTGATAGAGCCCCCACCGGCTCTCCGTCCTGGCCAGCGAGGAACGCGCGGCCATCTCCGCGCAGTCGCGGATGAAGGTCACCTCGGCGCAGCGCATCAGCTCATGGGGCGTACCGGCGCCCATCGTGGCGATGTCCCCGCGCATCCGCTCGAACGCCTCGATCGCGAGCGACAGCCTGGCGCCGCTCTTGGGCGGGGCCACATAGTCGTTGACCAGGCGCCGGAGCTTGTACTCGACCTGCGGCTGCGGCGGCCCCTCGGGGTTCCGCAGCGGGGCGTAGATCAGCTCATGCGCGTCGGCGAGCTGGTCCGGGGGCAGTTCGCCCTGGTACGCCTTGTATCGGGCGGCGTCCGCGCCCGCCAGGTCGCCGAAGACAAAGGCACCGATCATGTAGTTGTGCGGTACGCAGGCCAGGTCACCGGCCGCGTACAGTCCCGGGACGGTGGTCCGGGCGTGAGCGTCGACCCGTACCCCCGAGGCCGAGTGGCCGCCGCACAGCCCGATCTCGGAGATGTGCATCTCCACGTCATGAGTGCGGTAGTCATGGCCGCGCCCCGCGTGGAAGGTGGCGCGGGTGGGGCGTTCGGTGGAGTGCAGGATGGACTCCAGCGCGGCCACCGACTCCTCCGGCAGATGGCTGAGCTTGAGGTAGACCGGGCCGCGCTCGCTCGCCACCTCCGCCGCGAACTCCGACATCATCTGCCCCGACCAGTAGTCGGAGTCGACGAACCGCTCACCGTGCCGGTTGACCTGGTAGCCGCCGAAGGGATTGGCGACATAGGCGCAGGCCGGGCCGTTGTAGTCCTTGATCAGCGGATTGATCTGGAAGCATTCGATCCCGGTCAGCTCGGCCCCGGCGTGATACGCCATGGCGTAGCCGTCGCCCGCGTTGGTGGGGTTCTCGTACGTCCCGTAGAGATAGCCGCTCGCGGGCAGGCCGAGCCGGCCGCAGGCGCCGGTGGCCAGGATCACCGCACCGGCGCGTACGGTCACGAAGCGGCCGGTGCGGGTGTGGAATCCGGCGGCGCCGACGGCCCGGCCGCCGGCGGTGAGGACCCGGACCGGCATCACCCGGTTCTCGATGCGGATCCGCTCGCGCATCTCACGCCGCCGCAACTGCCGGTACAGGACCTTCTTGACGTCCTTGCCCTCGGGCATCGGCAGGACGTACGAGCCGGAGCGGTGCACCTGGCGGACCGCGTACTGGCCGTGCTCGTCCTTCTCGAACTTCACGCCGTACCGCTCCAGCCGCTGGACCATGGCGAAGCCGCGGGTCGCGGTCTGGCGGACGGTGGACTGGTCGACGATGCCGTCGTTGGCGCGGGTGATCTCGGCGACGTAGTCATCGGGTTCGGCCCGGCCGGGGATGACGGCGTTGTTGACGCCGTCCATGCCCATGGCGAGCGCGCCCGAGTGGCGGACATGCGCCTTTTCGAGGAGGAGGACGGAGGAGCCGTGCTCGGCGGCGGTGAGCGCCGCCATGGTGCCGGCCGTGCCGCCGCCGATGACGAGGACGTCGCAGGACAGCTCCTCGGCCGCGTCGAGGGCGGGGATCTCCATGGGCGCGGCGGTCTCCCTGTGCTCCCTGTCTTCCCTGTGCTCCCTTGTGTTCACGGAGTTGGGCCTTTCGCATACCGAGGGATTCGAGTCACATGCCGAGGGATTCGAGGACCTGACGCCGCAGTGCGACGGTCGCCGCCGCGTCATGGGCGGCGCGCTCGCGCGGATGCGGGATGTCCAGCACCCGGCCGCCGCCCTCCGCGCCGCCCAGCAGCGCCACCCGGTCGCCGAGGAACAGCGCCTCGTCCACGTCGTGGGTGACGAAGACGACGGTGGCGCGGGTGCCCTCCAGCACCTCGACCAGCAGCCGCTGCATCCCGGCGCGGGTCTGTGCGTCGAGGGCGCCGAACGGCTCGTCCATGAGGACGGCGCGTGGCGCGCCGACGAGCGCCCGGGCGAGCTGGGCCCGCTGCCGCTGGCCGCCCGAGACCCGGTGCGGAAGCCGCCCGGTGTGCTCGGCGAGCCCGACGCGCTCCAGCCAGCCCGCGGCCCGTTCGCGGCGCGCCGTGCGCGGTACGCCCCTTATGGCGAGCGGGAGTTCGACGTTGGCGCGCAGGGTGCGCCAGGGCAGCAGCGCGTCCTCCTGGAAGATCAGCGCCCGGTCGGCATCCGGCCGGGTGATTGGCGTGCCGTCCTGGGTGACCCGCCCGCCGAGCGCCGGCAGCAGCCCGGTGAGCGTGCGCAGCAGGGTGGATTTGCCGCATCCGGACGGGCCGACGACCGTAAGGATGTCACCGGGCGCGACCTCCAGATCGAGACCCTGGAGGACGGGTGCGCCGGGGCGGCCGAGGGCGGCGTCCTCCAGGCGCAGCCGTACACCCGGTGGGGCGGCCTCGGCGGTCGGCGGGGCCGGGGTGGTGGTGACGTCGGATGTGCTCACGGGGCGGCTGCCTCCTTGCGCGAGGGCGCCGGCCGGCCGGTGGTCTCCGTACGGGGCAGCCATCGGGTCAGCCGCCGCCCGGCCAGCTCGACCGCCGTGGAGGTGAGCCAGCCGAGCACGCCGATCGTGGTCATGCCGACGAAGACGCCCGGGTAGTCGACGATCGTGTAGTCCTGCCAGGTGCGGTAGCCGACCCCGTAGGCGCCGGAGATCATCTCGGCGGAGATCACACAGATCCATGAGACGCCGATGCCGACGGAGAGCCCGCCGAGGATGCCGGGCAGCGCCCCCGGCAGGACGACGGAGACCAGAACGCGCCCGCGCCCGCCGCCCATGGTCAGCACCGCCTCCTCCCATACGGGGGCCAGCGCGCGGACCGCGTGCCGGGTGCTCACCATGACCGGGAAGAAGGCGGCGGTGAAGGTGATGAAGACGATCCCCTGCTCATTGCTGGGGAACATCAGGATCGCCACGGGCACCAGCGCGATGGCCGGGATCGGACGGCACACCTCGAGGACGGGGCCGAGCAGATCGGAGACGAGAGGGGAGCGGGCGATGGCGGTGCCGACCGCCACGCCCAGGACGGCGGCGAGTGCGAAACCGGTGAGGATGCGGGTGAGGGAGTCGGTGAGGTCCTGCCAGTAGGCGCCGGTGCCGAGACGGTCGGCGAACTCCCGGACCACATCGGTGGCGGAGGGGAACTGTGCGAAACGCAGCCACAGATTGATGTCGAGGGTGGTGAGCAGCTGCCACAGGCCGAGGGCGGCCAGCAACGAACCGGTGCGCAGGGCATAGCGGACCCAGGGACGGCGCCGCAGCGGCCGGGGCGCGGTGGCGGCCCGGGCTCCGGGGGCTCCCGGGGCCGGGCGGGTCCTCACGGGCGAGGCGGGCGCGCTCATCGGGCTGCCGCCAGTGCCGCGGGGTAGCTGATCGTGCGGGCGCCGGGGTGGGCGGCGACCCAGGTACGGGCGTTGTCCGGGGTGACGAAGGCCCGCAGATCGCGGCCGTTGCGGACCCAGATCGCCCGGTCCGCGAACCACCGGGTGCCGGTGGTCGCGTCGGGCACGTAGGCGGCCCGGACGCGGTCGCGGTGGCTTCCGGCGAAGCGCAGCAGTTCGGCGGGGGTCGCGAAGGTGCGGAGCCGGACCTCGCCCTTGAGCCAGAGCTGGTTCGGCGAGGCGGGCGGGGTGGCGCGCAGCGCCTTCGCATAGGCGCCGGCGCTTCCGTACGCCCGTTTGAGATAGCGGTCGTCGACAAAGGACGGCACATCGACTGGGCCCACCAGTTTGGCGGCGCGCAGCACCGGGACGTCCTTCTCGAGCGCCGCGGTCAGCCGTGGCTTGAGGGTGGGGTCGAAGGTCGCGATGCCCCCGGTGCCGTTGTAGAGATAGACCACTTCGGGCGGCAGCCCGGTCGCGGTGGCGACCTTACGGGTGGCGTCGAGAGGGTGTGCGCGCAGATAGCGGGTGGCGTCGATCTGGGCGGCGAGGAACGCCTGGACGACGGCCGGGCGCTGCTCGGCGAACGCCTTGCGCGTGGTGACCCCGTGGAAGGTGGGGAGGTTCAGCCGGGCGCCGTCGTACAGCGCCTTGGCCTTGCCCTGGAAGGCGAGCAGCCCCGGCCAGGCCACGAACTGCGAGAGGGCGTCCGCGCTGCCCGCTTCGAGGGCCGAGGCCCCCACGGCGGGCTGCTGGTTGAGCTTGTGGATACCGTCCTCGGGGTCGATGCCCGCCTGTTGGAGAGCCCGTACGAGCGTGCCGTCCGCGGCGGAGCCGACGCTGGTGGAGACGTTCTTGCCGCGCAGCCCGGACAGGGCGCGCAGCTTGGAGCCGGGTGCGGTGAGGACCGTATTGAGGCCGCCGCGCAGGTTGTAGCCGGTGACGGAGACGAGCCGGGTCGGTGCGTTCAGCTGGGTGCCGCGCCCGGAATTGATCAGGAGCGGGAAGTCGCCCATCGAGCCGATGTCGACCTTACCGGCGATCATCTGGGCGGTGATGGGCGCTCCGGTGGCGTAGTCCTCCCACTTCACCTTGTACGTATGGCCGTCGCGGCGGCCGAGGGCGCGCAGCTCGCGTTCGAAGGAGCCGAGCGAGCGCAGCAGGGTGCCCGCGGTCACGGTGTTGATGGTCTTGGACTGGTAGCCGACGGTGACGGTCACGGTCTTGCCGCCCGCTTCCGCGTTCCCGCCGCAGCCCGTGAGGGACAGCAGCAGGGCGCCGGCGGCGAGGGCCGACGGAAGGGTCGTGCGCTGCATCGAGGGGCCTTTCACCTCAGGAGATAGGGCATGTTGACCGTGACCGCGCCGGTGGGACAGCGGGCGGCGCACGGGCCGCAGTACCAGCACTCGTCGACGTGCATGTACGCCTTACCGCTGTCGGGGTGGATCGCGAGGGAGTCGAGGGGGCACATGTCCACGCACAGGGTGCAGCCGTCGATGCACTTGGACTCGTCGATCGTCACGGGCACATCGGCACGTTGGGGCGCCAGAGGCATGGCTGTCTCCAGAAAGGGCGTGAAGGGGCGAAAGGTGGTTGCGGGGGAACGGTCGTCGCGGGGGAGGTGGTAGGGGAGGGCTCAGGCGGCGCGGCGCAACTGGCCGCTCATGGTGATCCGGTCGCCGCGGAACCGGATGAACTCCAGGTCCACCGGGCGTCCATCGCACAGATGGGTGAGCCGCTCCAGCATCAGGACCGCCGCACCGCGCGGGGCCTGCAGAACGGCGGCCGAGTGGGCGTCGGCGTTGACGGCCTCGATGGTGATCTCGGCGGTGCCCAGGGCCTGTCCGGTGATCTTCTCGACCAGCCGGAAGACATCGGTGTTCTCCAGGTCGGCGCCGATCAGGTCGGCGCCGATGTCCATCGGGAGGTAGGTGAGGTCGAGGGAGAGCGGGAGTCCGCCGAGCCTGCGCAGCCGCTCGACGTAGAGGACATCGGTACGGGCGGGGACGCGCAGCCGGTCGGCGACGCAGGCGGGCGCGGGGACGGGGCCGACGGTGCGCACCTCATTGGTGACCCGGCCGTGTTCATGAAGGGTCTCGGCCAGGCCCATCAGCCGGTCGAGGCCGTGCGGGTACTTCTCGGCGACGACGACCGTGCCCACCCCGGGCTGCCGCTCCACCAGGCGCTCGGCGCGCAGCAGGTCGAGCGCCTGGCGCACGGTGTTGCGGGAGGCACCGTAGTCCTGGCCGAGCGCGTCCTCCAGGGGGAGAACGCCTCCGGGGAAGCCACCGGTGAGGACCTGGTGGCGGAGGAGATCGGCGAGTTGCCGTGCCCGGTCGGCGCGGAGCCGCCGGCGGCGCGCGGCGGCGACCGGCGGGGCGTGCTCGCGGGGGCGTTCGGCTGGCATCGGCCGGCTCCGGGGTTTGCTGGTCGGCGGGGTCGTACGGGGACCATACCGACGGGGCCGGGCCGATGGTGTTGCCGAAGTGTTGCGCCACCTGACGGTGGCTTTCGTACCGCTGCCGCCTGCGGTTTCGTCGCAGGGGCGGCAAGATCCGCCACTGTGCGCGGCGGGCCCCCGGCGCGGTGGTGCGCCGGGGGCCCGGGGCGCCGGACGAAGTCCTGAGCCGTGCTTCAGCCGGTCGGGAGGTCGGTCGGGATGCCGCTCGGCAGATCGGTCGGGATGCCGGAGGGGAGCGACGTCGGCAGGCCCGAGGGAAGGTCGCTGGGCGAGGTCGCCTTGACGAAGGTGTCGTTCTTGGCGAGCGCGTCCCAGTCGACCGTGAGGGTCTTGCCGTCCGCGCCCAGGGCGACCTTGCCCGCGCTGCGCTCGGTGTTGCCGTCGGCGCACTTGAGCATGAGCATCTTCCCGCCCATGTCGGCGTATTCGCCGTTGCAGATGTGCTTGCCGGCCATCAGGACGGCCTGCTTGCCGCTGATGGACAGGATGACGGCCTCGTCACCGGACTTCGCCACATAGGTGCCGGAGACCTTCGCGTCCGCGCCCCCCTCCGCCGGGGCGCTCGACGCGGAGGAGGGGTCCTTGGAGGTGTCCTTCTTGTCGTCGCCTCCGTCACTGCCACATGCGGTCAGTAGCAGGGCGGCCGCCGCCACCGTGCCGGCGATGCCCACTGCCTTGTTCACGTGTCTCTCCTCGATCGTCAGGGCGGGAGCACGACAAATTAGCAGCCGTGTCAGGGCGTGGCCGGGACGACCTGGCCGGTCACCTCGCCCAGGCCGATACGGACCCCCTGCGGGCCCGGTGCCCAGGCCGTGATGGTCACCTCGTCACCGTCCTCCAGGAACGTCCGGGTGGAGTCGGGGAGACGCAGGGGCCGGCGGCCTCCCCAGGTGAGTTCGAGGAGACAGCCGAGCTCGTCCGGGCGGGGGCCGCTGACCGTGCCGGAGGCGAAGACGTCGCCGGTGCGCAGCGAGGCGCCGTTCACCGTCAGATGCGCGAGCTGCTGGGCCGCGGTCCAGTACATGGCGGAGAAGGGCGGGCGGGAGACCGTGTGGCCGTTGAGGGCGACCTCGAGGCGCAGATCGAGCCCGCCGGGCTCGGCCGCGCTGTCGTCCAGGTAGGGGAGGAGCGGGACGTCGCGGACGGGCGGGCTGGTACGGGCGGCGGTGAGGGCTTCCAGCGGGGTGACCCACGCGGCGAGGGAGGTGGCGAAGGACTTGCCGAGGAAGGGGCCGAGCGGGCGGTACTCCCATGCCTGGATGTCGCGTGCGGACCAGTCGTTGAGCAGACAGACGCCGAAGACGTGGTCGTGGAACCCGGAGAGGGGCACCGGTGTATTAACAGTGGAAGGGGCGCCGACGACGAAGGCCACCTCCGCTTCGAAGTCGAGGCGCAGGGAGGGGCCGAAGACCGGAGTGGGGGAGGAAGCGTGTGGTGCGGAGGTATCGGCCGGGGGCAGATGCTGGCCCTGCGGGCGGACGATGGGCGTGCCCGAGACGAGGATGGTGCCGGCCCGGCCGTGGTAGCCGATCGGCATGTGCTTCCAGTTGGGGGTGAGCGCGTCGCCGTCGGGGCGGAAGACCCTGCCCGCGTTGGTCGCGTGGTGCTCGCTCGCATAGAAGTCGGCGTAGTCGGCCACCTCGAAGGGGAGATGGAGCGCGACGGTGGGGAGGGGGTGCATCAGCGGCTCGATGGTCGACCGGTGCGCCGGGTCGGTGAGCCAGTCGAGCACCTCGGCGCGGACGGCCTGCCAGACCGGGCGGCCCGCGGCCATCAGCGGGTTGAGGGTGTCGGCGCCGAGCTGTTCGGCGTGCGGAGAGGCGGCCGCGGCCGCGGCGGCGCCGGCGTCCAGCACATGGTTTCCGTAGCGCACCCCGATTTTCCGCAGATGAGGAGCGTGCGGCGTGGTGAAGACGCCATAGGGGAGGTTGTGCGGGCCGAAGGGGTCGCCTTCGGGCAGGTCCAGCGGGGATCGCTGCGGCATCGGGGCTGCCTCGCCTTCTCCTGGTCACTGCTGGGGGTGCAGCACACCCTAAGGCGAGGGGAGTGCGGGGAAGAAAGGAAGGTGGCACCGTGTCGGCTACTCCCTAAAGAGATGGCAATGTCCGGAAAATCCTTGCTGGAGGCGGCGATTCCGAAGTAGCGTCCTTCTTCGGGGTCACGCACAGTGGGGGGGCCACTGCGCTGCGGTGACCGAGGGGGGCTCGTGGCGAGCAGTGCCGTGCCATTCGCGGTGGACCGTTCCGTACCCGCTCTGGTCGTGAAGATCGGCCACTATCCACTGCATCACGGTGGCGTCGGCGCCATCCGGTCCCTGGGGCGTCTCGGCGTCCCCATGTACGCGGTCACCGAGGACCGCTGGACCCCGGCGGCGCTCTCACGCTATCTGGCGAGGGCCTTCGTCTGGCCGACCACCGGCAGCGAGCGGCCGGAGCGGCTGGTGGAGGGGCTGCTGCGGATAGGCCGGGCGATCGGCCGGCCGACGGTTCTGCTGCCCACGGACGAGGAAGCGGCGGTGCTGATCGCCGAGCACGCGGATCGGCTCGCCGGGGAGGGCGGCTTCCTCTTCCCGCGCGCCGAGCCCGAGTTGCCCAGGCGGCTGGCGAGCAAGCAGGGGCTGCACGAGCTGTGCGTCAAGCACGGGGTGCCCACGCCCGAGGGCGCCTTCCCGGACACCTACGCCGACGTCAAGGCGTTCGCGGCGAGCGCGCGGTTTCCGGTGGTCGCCAAGAACCGGGAGGCGTTCGAGCGGCGGAAGAAGCCCGCGGTGGGCGGCACCACCCGGATCGAGGGCCCGCGAGAGCTGATGGAGCTGGCGCGGCGGTGGGGGCCGCGGCCCGGGGTGGTCCTGCAGGAGTATCTGCCGCGCGAGGACGCCGAGGACTGGATCGTGCATGGGTACTTCGACTCCCGGAGCACACCGCTGGCGATGTTCACCGGGGTCAAGGTGCGGTCCTGGCCGCCGCACGCGGGGATGACGGCATGCGCCTATGTAGTGGAGAACGAGGAGCTGGCGCGGATGGCGGCCCAGTTCGTCCAGCGGATCGGCTTCAGCGGCATCGTCGACCTGGACTGGCGCTTCGACCGGCGCGACGGACGGTACAAGCTGCTGGACTTCAATCCGCGGATGGGCGCCCAGTTCCGGCTCTTCGAGAGCGCCGCGGGGATCGATGTCGTCCGGGCCCAGCATCTCGATCTGACGGGGCGCGCGGTCCCCGGGGCCGGGCAGCGGCCGGACCGCCGGTTCACGGTCGAGAACATCGACCTGCCCGCACTGCTCGCCTATCGCCGCAGTGGATACACCACCCCGCACGCCCCGGCGAGGGCGAGCGGGACCGAGCTCGCCTGGGCCGCTCGGGACGACATGAAGCCGTTCTTCACCATGCTGGCCCGCTCGCTGCGGCCCGGCGCGGCCCAGCTGTACCGGCTGTGGCGCGCCAAGTGAACGCTGAACACCTTGGCTGAACACCTTGGGGGGATTCATGAACGATCCGGTAGTGGTCATCGGGGCCGGTCCGTACGGTCTGTCGACCGCGGCTCATCTGCGCGCCCGCGGGCTGCCGGTCCGCGTCTTCGGGGATCCGATGGTGAGCTGGCGCGAGCGGATGCCCGCGGGCATGCTGCTCAAGTCCACACCGGTCGCCTCGAACATCGACGCGCCGCAGCCGGGGCACACCCTGCTGGACTTCTGCCATGCGATGGGCGGCCCGCGCTATGAGTCGGACTGGGACCTCATCCCCGTCGAGACCTTCTCGGCCTATGGACTGTGGTTCCAGGAGCGGCTGGTGCCGGAGCTGGAGCGGGTGCGGGTGGTCTCGGTCGACCGGCGGGGCGGCCGGTTCGAGCTGAAGCTGGACTCGGGGGAGCAGTTCACGGCGCGCGCCGTCGTCGTCGCCAGCGGGCTCAGCGGGCTCGCCCACCTTCCCCATGAGCTGGCCGCCGCCGTACCGGACGGGCCTGCTCCCGGCGGCCCCGTCTCGCACAGTTCGCAACACCGCGACCTGGGGCGTTTCCAGGGGCGTGAGGTGGTGGTCGTCGGGGCCGGGCAGTCGGCGCTGGAGAGCGCGGTGCTGCTGGCCGAGGCGGGCGCCGCCGTGCGGGTGGTGGCCCGCGGACCGCGCGCGGTCGCCTTCGGCTCCCCGCCGGACCACCAGCCCAGGCTGCGGCCCGAGTCGCCGTTCGGCCGCGCCTGGTCGCTGTACGCGCTGTCGTACCACGCCGTGGGCTTCCGGCGGCTGCCCGCACCGACCCGGGAGTATCTGGTCCGCAGGGTGCTGGGGCCCAAGGGCGCCTGGTGGCTGAGGGATCGGTTCGCCGGGCGGGTGCGGGTCACCCAGGGGCGGCGGATCAGCCGGGTCACCGTACGGGCCGACGGCCGGCCGGTGCTCAGCCTGCACGGGAGCGGCCGGGTCGGTGAGCTGGCCGCCGACCATGTGATGGCCGCGACGGGCTACCGGATGAGCGTCGCCGCGCTGGACTTCCTCGGGCCCGCGCTCCGCTCCGAGTTGGTCACCGGCGCCGGGGGACCCTGGCTCGACGCCGGGTACGGCTCCTCGGTCCCGGGGCTCTACTTCACCGGGCTGCCCGCGGCGGCGAGTTTCGGTCCGGTGATGCGGTTCGTCTGCGGCACGGAGTACGCGTCGCCACGGCTGGCGAAGGCGGTGGCCGCCGCGCGCGGATGAGCGGCTGCCGAGCCAACGGCCATCGGCCTGCCCCGGCCGATGGCCGCCCCGGCTGATGGCCTGCCCTGGCTCCTGGCTCCTGGCTCCTGGCCCATCCCGGCCGGTGGCCCGTCCCGGCCGATGGCCCGCCCTGGCAGATGGCCCGTCCCGGCCGATGGCCCGCCTCGACTGATGGCCGTCCCCGGCTCGTGGCTGTCCCCGGCTCGTGGGCTGCCCCGGCCCGTAGCGGCGTTGGCTGACCGGGCGGGGGTCGGGTCGGCTGATCGGACTGTGGCCGGGCCCGTTGACGGGTTGGCGGGCCGGCTCGGCTGATCAGTCGGCGGGCGGGGCTCAGTCGACCGGTCGGTGGGCTGGGTTGGCTGACCGGCCCGTGGCCGGGTCGGCTGCCTGGTCGGCGTGCCGGGTCGGCGTGCCGGGTTGGCGTGCCCGGTTGGCTGCCCCGGTCCGTGGCCGGGTCGGCTGACCAGTCGGCGGGCGGGGCTCAGTCGACCGGTCGGTGGGCTGGGTTGGCTGACCGGCCCGTGGCCGGGTCGGCTGACCGGTCGGCGGGACGGGTCGCCTGCCCGGTTGGCGTGCCGGGCTGGTTGACCGGTTGGCGGGTCGGGTTGGCTGCCCCGGCCCGTGCCCGGGTCGGCTGCCCGGGCGGCGGGTCGGCCCGGGTGACCGGTTGGTGGGTCGGCCCGGTTGATCGGCCCCTGCTCGGGTCGGTTGACCGGTCGGCAGGCCGGGTCGGCCGGCCCGTCAGCGGGTCGGGTTGGCTGACTTGTCGGGGGCCGGGGGGTGAATGATCTGCTGCGATCGCGGTACTGCGATGTGAAGTAGCCGGTTCGGGAGAGAACGGTGAGAGGCGCACAAGGCGGGAAGGCGCCCACAGTGATCGATACCCGACCGGATACGCTGCCTGTTGGTGGAGGCAGCGACACATCGACATTCGCGCCATTCGTAGGCAGACAGGAGTACCCCGTGAGCTTCGTCGGGCCCTTGGGGCTGAGCGTGCGGGACCGGACTCTGGAAGCCGACACCCAGGCCGGGCTGACGGCGGTCGAAGAGGGCCTGCTGGAGGCCACCAAGAGCGAAGTGCCCTTCATCACCGAGGCCGCCCAGCATCTGGTGCGGGCCGGTGGGAAGCGGTTCCGGCCCCTGCTGGTGCTGCTGGCCGCGCAGTTCGGCGATCCCCACGCACCCGGAGTGGTGCCCTCGGCCGTGGTCGTCGAGCTCACCCATCTGGCGACGCTGTACCACGACGATGTGATGGACGAGGCGGAGGTGCGGCGCGGCGTCTCCAGCGCCAACGTCCGCTGGGGCAACTCGGTGGCGGTCCTCACCGGCGACTTCCTCTTCGCCCGGGCCTCGCACATCCTGGCCGATCTCGGCCCCGAGGCGGTGCGGATCCAGGCCGAGGCGTTCGAGCGGCTGGTCACCGGCCAGATCCTGGAGACGGCGGGCCCCCGCGACGGCCGTGACCCGGTCGAGCACTATCTGGATGTGCTGGCCGGCAAGACGGGCTCGCTGATCGCCGTCTCCGGCCGGTTCGGCGCGATGATGTCGGGCGCCGACGAGTCCATCGTCAGCATCCTCACCCAGTACGGCGAGCGGCTCGGCATGGCCTTCCAGCTCGCCGACGATGTGCTGGACATCGCCAGCGACAGCCATGAGTCCGGCAAGACCCCCGGCACCGATCTGCGCGAGGGCGTGGCCACCCTGCCCGTGCTCTATGTGCGGGAGCGGGCCGAGGCGACCGCTTCGGCCGAGGACCGCGAGCTGTGCGAGCTGCTCGCGGGGGACCTCACCGATGACGCGCGCCATGCCGAGGTGTTGCGGCGGCTGCGCGCCCATCCGGCGCTGGAGCAGGCCCGCCGGGTCACGGTCCGCTATGCGGCGGAGGCCCGTTCGATGCTGGCGCCGCTGCCCGAGGGCCCGGCGAAGGCGGCCCTCGAGGGGCTGTGCGACGCGGTGGTCCACCGGGCCGGCTGACGCCCCGCCCACCGGCCGGCTGGCCCCCGCCGAGCCCCCGCCCACCGGCCGGCTGACGCCCCCGCCCAGCCCCGCCCATCGGGTCGGCTGACGCCCGCCCGGCGCCCGCTCCGCCCCGACCACCACCCGGCTCCGGGGGAGCCGACCCTGACTCCCGGGGGAGCGGCGTCATCCCCGAGCAGTACACCTAGGTGATCCTGCGGGCTGACGCGCCACGTCACACGATTTGGTGGGATGAAAAGACCACCACATGGCGGGATCGGGTGACAATGGCCCGAGAGGGTGGACGAGTGCAAGCTGACGAACCGCCGCCGACGACGGAGGTAGAGCACACATGGCACGGATCCGACCGACACAGGTCGCCGACGACGGCTTCTGGGATGACGAGCGGCCATCCCGGGGGAAGAAGGCCGCCCGGTACGCCGCCCCGGTCGCGGTCGCGGGCATCGCGGCGGCGACCATAGGGCTGGTCCCGGCGCTGGCCAGCACCGGTGACCCCGACCTGCCGAAGATCTCGGCACAAGAGCTGATCAGCAAGATGGCGGCATCGGACGCCCAGCAGATGTCCGGTTCGGTGAAGATCACCACCGACCTGGGCATCCCCTCGCTCCCCGGCGGCGGCTCCCTCGCCGACCTCGGCGGGGCGCAGGGCGGCGAGGCGTCCGCCTCGCCCGACTCCCGGCTGATGGAGCTGGTCTCCGGCTCCCACACCCTGCGGGTGGCCACCGACGGCCCCGACAAGCAGCGGGTGTCGATCGTCGAGAACGCCGCCGAGTACAGCATGATCCACAACGGCGACGAGATCTGGGCGTACGACAGCGGGAGCAACTCCGCCTACCACGCCACCGCCCCCAAGGAGGCGAAGGCCAAGGGCGACCACCGGCAGGAGCTGCCGAAGGACCTGCGGGGCGCCACGCCCCAGGAGATCGCCAAGACGGTGCTCGCCTCCGTGGACGACACCACGGATGTGACGGTCGACGGCACCTCCCGGGTCGCCGGACGGGACGCGTACGACCTGCTGATCAAGCCCAAGGCGAACAGCGACTCCACGATCGGATCCGTCCGTATCGCGGTGGACGCGGACAACGGTGTCCCGCTGAAGTTCACGCTCTCCCCGAAGAGCGGCGGCAAGGCGGCCATCGACGTCGGCTACACCAAGGTCGACTTCGGCAAGCCCAAGGCCGGCACCTTCGACTTCACCCCGCCCAAGGGCGCCAAGGTCACCGAGGAGCCCAAGGCCGGCCGGCCCGAGGCCAAGGACTTCGGCTCCAAGGACTTCGGCAACAAGGAGTTCGGCACCAAGGACTTCAAGGACGCCCAGGGCGCCCTGTCCGGGCTGAACGTCGTCGGTAAGGGCTGGGACTCGGTCGCCCGGCTCGACACCCCCGGCGGCGCGGCGTCCACGACCCCCGGCGGCGACAGCGGCCCGGGTGCGGCGTCCGGACTCCTCGGCGGCTTCGGCAAGGAGGTCAAGGGCGACTTCGGCTCCGGCACGGTGGTCAGCACCCGTCTGGTCAACGCGCTGCTCACCGACGACGGCAAGGTGTTCGTCGGCGCGGTCGACAAGGACGCCCTGGTCAAGGCCGCCAACGCGGCCAAGTGAGGCGCTGGGCGCGCACGGCGTAGAACACGACGCATAACGAAGGGGAGCCCGTGGAGCAGCGGTCCACCGAGGGGGACGACACCGCGGTGGAAACCCGCGGGCTCACCAAGCGCTACCGGGGCGGACAGCTCGCGGTCGACGCACTCGACCTGTCCGTGCCGCGTGGCAGCGTCTTCGGCTTCCTCGGGCCCAACGGCTCGGGGAAGACGACGACGATCCGCATGCTCATGGGCCTGATCGAGCCCACCTCGGGCAGAGCCAGGCTGCTCGGCGAGCCGATGCCGCGCGCCGCCCGGAGCGTGCTGCCCAGGGTGGGCGCCCTCATCGAGGGCCCCGCCCTCTACCCCTTTCTGACCGGCCGCGACAATCTGCTGCGCTACGACGCCGCGGACCCCACGGCCGACCCCCGCACCCGCGTCCCCCGCGTCGAGGCCGCCCTGGACCGGGTCGGGCTGGCCGCCGCGGCCGGGAAGAAGGCCCGCGCCTACTCGCTCGGCATGAAGCAGCGCCTGGGCCTGGCCGCCGCGCTGCTCCAGCCGCGTGAGCTGCTGGTCCTGGACGAGCCGACCAACGGCCTCGATCCGCAGGGCATGCGCGAGATCCGTTCCCTGGTGCGCGAACTGGCCGAGGAAGGCACCACCGTCTTCCTCTCCTCGCATCTCCTCGACGAGATCGAACAGGTGTGCACGCATGCCGCCGTGATGGCCCAGGGCCGTCTGATCGCCCAGGGCACGGTGGCCGAGCTGGCGGCGGGCAGCCGCGGCAGGCTGGTCGTCACCACCCCGGACCCGGTGGACGCGGTCCGGATCCTGAAGGAGTACGGCGTGACGGATCTGGTGATCCTGGACGAGCGGGTCTCCGGCGAGCTGCCGGTGCCCGGCCCCGGTGCGGATGACGCACCGCTGGAGCTGGCCGATCTCAACGCCGCCCTCGTCCGCGCGGGGGTGCGGGTCCGGGCCTTCGGGGCCGAGCGCGCCTCGCTCGAGGACGCCTTTGTCGCGCTGACCGGGGAGGGCTTCGATGTCGCGGGCTGAGGAACTGGGGCCGCGGTCGCGAGCTGAGGGACCAGGGGCGGTCGACCTCGGCGCACCGGACACGGTTGACACCGGCGTACCGGCCACCGTGACGGACGGAAAGGCCCCGAACGCGCCCCGCCCGAACCCCCTCTGGGCCCTGGCGCTCTTCCGCTCCGAGCTGACCACCACCCTCCGCCGCTGGCGGACCCTGGCCCTGCTCGGGGTGCTCGCGCTGATCCCGATCCTCATCGGTGTCGCCGTGAAGATCGAGACGAGCGACGGCGGCGGCCTCGGCGGCGGCCGTGGCGGAGACGGGCAGGGCCCCGCCTTCTTCTCTCAGATCACCAACAACGGGATCTTCCTGGTCTTCGCGTCACTGGCGGCGACGCTGCCCGTCTTCCTGCCGATGGTGATCGGCGTGATCACCGGTGATGCCATCGCCGGTGAGGCGGGCGCCGGAACGTTGCGCTATCTGCTGGTCGCCCCCGCCGGACGGACCCGTCTCCTGCTGGCCAAATTCACCACGTCCATGGCCTTCTGCCTGATCGCGACCCTGATCGTGGCGCTCTCGGGCCTGGTGACGGGGGCGCTGCTGTTCCCGCTCGGCGATGTCACGCTGATCTCGGGCATCACCGTCTCGTTCGAGGAAGCGCTGCTCCGGGCCCTCGGCGTGGCGGCCCTGGTGGCCCTGTCGCTGGTGGGGATCGCGACGGTGGGCCTGTTCATCTCGACCCTCACCAACAGCGGGATCGCGGCCATGGCCACGACCGTGGGGCTGGTGGTCACCACGCAGATCCTCGACAGCATCCCGCAACTGCACGCGATCCACCCGTATCTCTTCCCGCACTACTGGCTCAGCTTCGCCGATCTCCTGCGCGAGCCGGTCTACTGGGATGAGCTGGTCAAGAATCTGGGGCTGCAGGGGCTGTACGTCGCCGTGTTCGGCTCGGCGGCCTGGGCCCGGTTCACCGCGAAGGACATCACGGCCTGAGCCGGTTGGAGCCGAGGACGGAGCCGAACACGGCACGTCATCCGGGATCAGGCGCCGCCGAGCGTCCAGACCGCGTAGGCGATGGCGTCGCTGTTGCGGTCCAGGGCGGTGTCGTTGATGTTGCTGGTGGTGTCGCAGGAGCGGTGGTAGCAGCTGTCGAACGCCCGACCGGAGGTGCCGCCCCACTTCTGGGCCTGGGCGGAGGTCTTGATGTAGTCGGCGCCGCTGAAGAGACCGCCCACCGGGATGCCCACGTTCTTGAACGGCGCGTGGTCGGAGCGCCCGTCGCCCTCGGTCTCGATCTCGGTGGGAACGCCCTTGGCGGAGAAGAACGCCTTGAACACCGACTCGATCCCGGGGTCGTCGTCATAGACGAAGTAGCCGGGGTTGGGCGAGCCGATCATGTCGAAGTTGAGATAGCCGTCGATCTTCGCCCGTTCGGATGACGGCAGGTTGTTGACGTAGTAGCGCGAGCCGACCATCCCCAGCTCCTCGGCGCCCCACCAGGCGAACCGCAGATGCTTGGTGGGCTTCGCCCCCTGGCGGGCGACGGTGAGCGCGGTCTCCAGGGTTCCGGCGGAGCCCGAGCCGTTGTCGTTGATCCCGGGGCCCGCGGTGACCGAGTCGAGATGGGCGCCGGAGAACACCACGTTGTTGGTGTCGCCGCCGGGCCAGTCGGCGATGAGGTTGTAGCCGGTGGAACCGCTGGAGGTGAACTGCTGCACGGTGGTGGTGTAACCGGCGGCGTCCAGCTTGCCCTTGATGTAGTCGAGAGACGCCTTGTAGCCGGGGCGGCCATGGGCGCGGTTGCCGCCGTTGGCGGTGGCGATCGACTGCAGTTGGGTCAGATGGGCCTTCACATTGGCCACGGAGATGTCCGGCACCGCCAGGGCCGTACGGGCGTCCGCCGCGGGCCGGGCCGATGCGGCGGCGGAGGCGGAGGTGGCCGGGGCGGCCGACACCAGGGCGGCGACGGCCGTACCGGCGGCGGCCATGGCGGCCGTCCGGCGTATCAGGGATCTTCGGGGGCGGCGTTCAGCGCATGACGACATGGGGGGCTCCGGTTCCGAACGGGGACAGGACGGAATGACGTGACGCTGTGTGGTGCACGTGCCCGTGGGGGCGATGGAGCGGTGAAACCTGCGGTTCGGTGAAGTGGCGATGACGCGAGGCTGATGCTCCGGGTGCGGCTGACTCCGCGTCAAGGGCGGGAACCGGACATCACCCGCCGGATATCGATCCGGGCCGGGCATCGGGCACGGCGGCATCCGATACGGCGACGTCCGATACAGCGGCATCCGCTGTGGCGACTATGGCGACATCCGAGACGACGGTCTCCGGAACGAGACCGGCTTCGGGAACGAGACCGGCTTCGGGAACGAGACCGGCCTCCGGAAGGACACCCGCCTCCGGAACGACACCGCCCTCCACTGTCGCCGACAGCGCGGCCGCCCGCGCGGCGGCGTTGGCCAGCTCCCGCCGCGCCCGCCGCGCGGTGCGCAGCGCGTCCCAGGTGAGCAGCGCGAGGGCGAGCCAGACGAGGGAGAAGCCTGCCCACCGTTCGGGTGGCATCGTCTCGTGGAAGACGGTGATGCCGAGGGCGAACTGGAAGGTCGGCGCCACGTATTGCAGCATCCCGATCGTCGACAGCGGCAGCCGCACGGCCGAGGCCCCGAAGCAGATGAGTGGCAGCGCCGTGACGAAGCCACAGCTCGCCAGCAGCGCCGCATGTCCGGCGCCCTCGCTCGCGAACGTGCTGTCGCCACGCGCCCCGAGCCAGACCAGGAAGCCCAGCGCGGGCAGGAACTGTACGGCGGTCTCGGCGGCCAGCGACTCCAGCCCGTCCAGCCCGACCCGCTTCTTGGCCAGGCTGTACGTCGCGAAGCTGAAGGCGAGCGTGAGCGCGATCCACGGCAGCTTGCCGTAACCCACCGCCAGCACGGCCACGGCCACCGTCCCGACGCCGACCGCCGCCCACTGCGCGGGCCGCAGCCGCTCACGCAGCAGCAGCACCCCGAAGGCGATGCTGACCAGCGGGTTGATGAAGTATCCGAGCGCGGCCTCCACCACATGGCCGCTGTTGACGCCCCAGATGTACAGGCCCCAGTTGATCGAGATCACGGTCGCGGCGAGCGCGATCATGCCCAGCCGTCGGGGCTCCCGCAGCAGCGGCCGTATCCAGCTCCAGCGGCGCAGCGCCAGCAGCACCAGACCGACGGCCGCCAGCGACCACACCATCCGGTGGGCGAGGATCTCCACCGCGCCGGCGGGCTCCAGCAGCGGCCAGAAGAGCGGCACCAGCCCCCAGAAGGCGTATGCCGCGAAGCCGTAGAGGAGACCGGCGCGATCGGCGCGCTCCTGCTGGTCCTGCGGCGTCACGGCACCCTCCCCGACGGCATGGCGAGCCCAGGGCGGGCCCGTTCCGAGGGTCCGAAGGTAGCGCTGGTGAGGCCCGCCTGTCATTCCCGTATCGCATGACGGTCATGACAGGCCGGATGCCGGTGATGACAGGCGGGCCGTGGTGCGTACGGGGCCGGTCAGCCCTTCAGCGCGGCCGCGACCGAGTCCGCGATGGGCGTGGTCGGGCGGCCGATGAGCCGGGACAGATCGCCCGGGGTGGCGGCCAGTCGGCCGCGCTCGATGGCCGCCTCGACATCGGAGAGGATCGCGGCGAGCGGCTCGGGGACGCCCGCGCCGGTGAGGATGGTCTGGTACTCCGCCGGGGAGACGGCGCCGTAGACGATCTCCTTGCCGGTCTGCTCGGCGACCACCTCGGCGTACTCGGCGAAGCTCCAGGCGGTGTCGCCGGACAGCTCGTACGCCTTGCCCTCGTGGCCCTCACCGGTCAGAACGGCGACGGCGGCCGCGGCGTAGTCGGCGCGCGAGGCGGAGGCGACCCGGCCCTCGCCGGCGGCGCCCACGACGGCGCCGTGCTCCAGAACCGGGGCGAGGTTCTCGGTGTAGTTCTCGTTGTACCAGCCGTTGCGCAGCAGGGCGTACGGCAGACCGGAGTCGGTGATCGCCTGCTCGGTGACCTTGTGCTCGTCGGCCAGGGTGAAGTCGGCGGCGGGGCCGCCCAGAACGCTGGTGTAGGCGAGCAGCGCGACACCGGTCTCCTTGGCGGCGTCTACGACGGCCTGGTGCTGCGGACCGCGCTGCCCGACCTCGCTGCCGGAGATCAGCAGCACCTTGTCGCCCGCGGCGAAGGCACCGGCGAGCGTCTCGGGCCGGTTGTAGTCGGCCTCGTGCAGCCGTACACCGCGGTCGGCGAAGTCGGCGGCCTTCGCGGTGTCGCGCACGACCGCGGTGATCTGGTCGGCGGGAACCTTCTCCAGCAGCCCCTCGACGACGAGACGGCCGAGGTGGCCGGTGGCTCCGGTGACGACAATGCTCATAGGTGTGACTCTCTCCTGTTCGGGCCTGTTCGGGGCCGGCGCACCCACCTTAAGGGAAGCGCTAACCAATAGAAAGGTACTTCCGGTTAAGTAAGTGTGTTCATCCCGGGGCCGGGGCCGGGGCCGGGGCCGGGGCCGAGTCCGGGCCGGGGCCGAGTCGGAGTCCGGGGCCGGAACCGCGTCACTCCGGGGCCTCACGCTCCCGTGCCGCGAGGCTGACGGCGAACGGCAGGATCGTCACCGCGACTCCCGGCAGCTGCTCCAGCGCCTTCGCCAGCGACTCCGCCGTGCCCCGGTGCAGCAGCTTGCCCAGCGGGGAGGCATAGGTGCGGCGCGGCACCAGCAGGGTCAGCGCGGTCTGCCCGTCCTCGGTGGTACGGGCCGCCAGCTCCATCACCGCATGGCGCAGCCGCCGGTCCGGGCACGCCACGACCTCCAGCGCCACCGTCACCCCCGCCGTGGCCTCCCACCGCGCCATCAGCCGGCGGGCATGGCTCTCGTCCACCATGAAGTGCACCGCGCGGACCTCGTCGGGCCGCAGCTCATGGGCGTAGCGCAGCGCCTTGACCGTCGCGAGGTCGATGCTGTCCGCCAGGACGAAGACGACATGGCGCCGCCAGTGCGGGACGTCGTCCCCGGGGCGCGGCACCGCCTCCAGTGCGGCCGCCTCCGCGCGGTACTCGCGGTTGATCCGGATCAGCGCCCAGACCCCGAGGGGGAAGACCACCACGACCAGCCAGGCGCCCTCGGCGAATTTGGTGATCCCGAAGATCAGCACCACGGTGGCGGAGACGGCCGCGGTGGTGAGGTTGACCGCGATCTTCCAGCCGCGGCCCGGCTCCCGGCGCCGCAGGTGATAGGCGGTCAGCCCGGCCCCGGCCATGGTGAAGGCGGTGAACACTCCGATCGCGTACAGCGCCACCAGCCGGTCCACATTGGCCTTGGTGACCACCAGCAGCGCCAAAGCCACCACGGCCAGCGCGATGATCCCGTTGGAGAAGGCCAGCCGGTGGCCGCGCCGGGTGAGCTGCCGGGGCAGAAAGCGGTCCTCGGCCACGAAGCTGGCCAGGAAGGGGAAGCCGGTGAACGGCGTGTTGGCGCCCGTGTAGAGGATGAGCGCGGTCGCCAGTTGGACGAACGCCAGCCCCAGGGCGCCCACCACCCCGCCGCCGAAGACCAGATGGGCCTCCTGCGCGAGGACGGTCGGGGTGCCGTCCCGGTACGGGATGGCGTGGGTGAAGTGGGCGAGGGCGGAGACCCCGAGGACCAGCGTGCCCAGAATGCAGCTCATGGTGATCAGCGTGCGGCGGGCGTTGCGGCCCTTGGGATCACGGAAGACCGAGACGCTGTTGGAGATCGCCTCCAGCCCGGTCAGCGAGGAGCCGCCGTTGGCGAACGAGCGCAGCACGATGAAGAGCGAGGCGCCGTAGAGCCAGCCGCTGCCCGAGGTGCCGAGGGGCACGGCGCCTGCGGCGTGTACATCGGCGTGCGGAAGCCGCCCGGTGAGCCCGCGGACCACGCCGACGACCAGCATCAGGCCGATGGCGACGATGAACAGGTAGGCGGGCACCATGAAGACCCGCCCGGCCTCGCGCAGTCCGCGCAGATTGCCGTAGGCGAGGATCAGGATCACCAGGGCGCTGAGGGGCAGTTGGAGGTGGTCGATACCGGTCCAGGTGCCGCCGACGAGATGGGCGAACGAGATGATCGCGTTGGTGCCCGCCGAAACCTGGACCGCGACGGTGACGATGTAGTCCACCAGCAGCGCCACGGAGGCGATCTGGGCGATGTCCGGGCCGAAGTTCTCCCGCGCCACCACATACGAGCCGCCCGCCCGGGTGTAGATCGTCACCACATCGCTGTAGCAGAGCGTGACCAGCAGCAGCACCAGCAGAATCGCCCCGGTCACCGGGAGGATCAGGGTGAACGCCGCGACCCCGATGACCGGCACCAGCACCCGCAGCATCTCCTCGCTGCCGTACGCCGTCGACGAGATGCAGTCGGAGGCCAGCACGCCCAGCGCGGCCGGGTTGCCCAGCTTCTCGCGCCGGATCCGCTCGGACACCAGGGGCGGGCCGAGCAGCCGCCGCTTGAGTCGGTAGGCGGGGCGGTCGGGCGGCTGGATCGGGGCGGCGGGGTCGGCCATGCGGATAGCAGAGCGGGTGCCCGGCCGGGGCGTGGTCAGACGCTCCGGCCGGGCACCCGCCTGTGCCCGTATGTACGAATGTGCCCGCCGACTGTACGAAGGTGCCCGTCGGCGGGGCGGGGCCCGCTGGGGGTCAGCCCACGACGGTCCAGGTGTCGCCGCCCGCGAGCAGCGCGCCGAGGTCGCCCTTGCCCTTCAGCTCCACGGCGTTGTCGAGCTGGTGGGACATCAGGGTGTCGTAGACCGGGCGGTCCACATCGCGCAGCACCCCGATGGGGGTGTGGTGGAGCGTGTCGGCGTCGGCGAGCCGGGTCAGCGCGAACGCCGTGGTGGGCGAGGTGGCGTGGGCGTTGTGCACCAGCACCTGGTGCTCGTTCTCCGCGGTGACGGTGACCACTTCGAGGTCGCCGGTGCTCTGGTTGCGGACGACGCCCTTGGCCTGGTCGACGCCGAAGCGGATCGGCTGCCCGTGCTCCAGCCGGATCACGGCCTCCTGGGCCTGGTCCTTGTCCTTCAGGGCCTCGAAGGCGCCGTCGTTGAAGATGTTGCAGTTCTGGTAGATCTCCACCAGCGCGGTGCCCGGGTGGGCCGCCGCCTGCCGCAGCACCTCGGTCAGGTGCTTGCGGTCGGAGTCGATGGTGCGGGCCACGAAGCCCGCCTCGGCGCCGAGCGCGAGCGACAGCGGGTTGAACGGCGCGTCCAGGGAGCCCATCGGGGTCGACTTGGTGATCTTGCCGACCTCGGAGGTGGGGCTGTACTGCCCCTTGGTCAGGCCGTAGATGCGGTTGTTGAAGAGCAGGATCTTCAGGTTCACATTGCGGCGCAGCGCGTGGATCAGGTGATTGCCGCCGATCGACAGCGCGTCGCCGTCACCGGTGACGACCCACACCGACAGATCCTGCCGCGAGGCGGCCAGACCGGTGGCGATGGCCGGGGCGCGGCCGTGGATGGAGTGCATCCCGTAGGTGTTCATGTAGTACGGGAAGCGCGAGGAGCAGCCGATGCCGGAGACGAAGACGATGTTCTCCTTCGCCAGGCCCAGTTCGGGCATGAAGCCCTGGACGGCGGCGAGGACCGCGTAGTCACCGCAGCCGGGGCACCAGCGGACCTCCTGGTCGGACTTGAAGTCCTTCATCGTCTGCTTGGTGTCGCTCTTGGGCACCAGGGAGAGCGCGCTTCGAGCCGATGCCGCGCCCTCGGCGAGGGTGTCAGTCATCGATGGCCTCCTTGAGGGCGGTGGCGAGCTGTTCGGCCTTGAAGGGCAGCCCGCGGACCTGGGTGAAGGAGCGGGCGTCGACCAGATAGCGGGCGCGCAGCAGCGTCGCCAGCTGACCCAGGTTCATCTCCGGCACCACCACCTTCTCGTAACCCTCCAGCACCTTGCCGAGGTTGGCGGGGAAGGGGTTGAGATGGCGCAGATGGGCCTGGGCGATGCGGTCGCCCGCGCCGCGGACGCGGCGCACCGCGGCGGTGATCGGGCCGTACGTCGACCCCCAGCCCAGGACCAGGGTGCGGGCGTCGCCGGTCGGGTCGTCCACCTCGATGTCCGGCACCGTGATGCCGTCCACCTTGGCCTGGCGGATGCGGACCATGTGCTCGTGGTTGGCCGGGTCGTAGGAGATGTTCCCCGAGCCGTCCTGCTTCTCGATTCCGCCGATCCGGTGCTCCAGACCGGGCGTTCCCGGCACGGCCCAGGGGCGGGCCAGGGTCTTGGGGTCGCGCTTGTACGGCCAGAAGACCTCGGTGCCGTCGGCCATCACATGGTTGGTGCCGGTCGCGAACTGGACGCGGAGGTCGGGCAGCTCGTCGACATCCGGCACCCGCCAGGGCTCCGAGCCGTTGGCCAGATAGCCGTCCGACAGCAGGAACACCGGAGTGCGGTAGGTCAGGGCGATCCGGGCGGCGTCGAGCGCTGCGTCGAAGCAGTCGGCCGGGGTCTTGGGGGCCACGATCGGCACCGGGGCCTCGCCGTTGCGCCCGTACATGGCCTGCAGCAGATCGGCCTGCTCGGTCTTGGTGGGCAGCCCGGTGGAGGGGCCGCCGCGCTGGATGTCGATGACCAGCAGCGGCAGCTCCAGCGACACCGCGAGCCCGATGGTCTCCGACTTCAGCGCCACGCCCGGGCCGGAGGTGGTGGTCACGGCGAGGGAGCCGCCGAAGGCCGCGCCCAGCGCGGCGCCGATCCCGGCGATCTCGTCCTCGGCCTGGAAGCTGCGCACACCGAAGTTCTTGTGCTTGGACAGCTCATGCAGGATGTCCGAGGCCGGGGTGATCGGATACGACCCCAGGAACAGCGGCAGATCCGCCTGGCGGGAGGCCGCGATCAGCCCGTACGACAGCGCCAGGTTTCCGGAGATGTTCCGGTAGGTGCCGGTCGGGAAGGCCCTGGTGGCCGGGGCCACCTCGTAGGAGACGGCGAAGTCCTCGGTGGTCTCGCCGAAGTTCCAGCCCGCCCGGAAGGCGGCCACGTTCGCCTCGGCGATCTGCGGCTTCTTCGCGAACTTCTGCCGCAGGAACTTCTCGGTGCCCTCCGTCGGCCGGTGGTACATCCACGACAGCAGCCCGAGCGCGAACATGTTCTTGCTGCGCTCGGCCTCCTTGCGGGACAGGCCGAATTCCTTCAGCGCCTCGATGGTCAGTGTGGTGAGCGGCACCGGATGGACGTGATAGCCGTCCAGCGAGCCGTCCTCCAGTGGGCTTTGGTCATAGCCGACCTTGGCCATCGGGCGCTTGGTGAACTCGTCGGTGTTGACGATGATTTCCGCCCCGCGCGGCACATCGGAGAGGTTGGCCTTCAGCGCGGCCGGGTTCATCGCCACCAGCACGTTCGGCGCGTCACCTGGTGTGAGGATGTCGTGATCGGCGAAGTGGAGCTGGAAGCTCGACACTCCGGGCAGGGTGCCGGCGGGCGCGCGGATCTCCGCCGGGAAGTTCGGCAGGGTCGAGAGGTCGTTTCCGAACGACGCCGTCTCCGAGGTGAACCGGTCACCCGTGAGCTGCATACCGTCGCCCGAGTCACCCGCGAACCGGATGATCACCCGGTCCAGACGGCGGACCTCTTTGCCGCCCTCTGCTGTTCGCTGCCCCCCGGCGGGCGTCTGCCCGCCCTGCTGATCGGCTGGTTCGGCCTGCTCGGCCGGGCTGCTGACCTGGCTGGTCACTGCTTCGGACCTCCCTTGAGGCGGCGCTCCTGGACAGTCGGTGCCGACCGGTTGTTGTCCCATGACCATCGTACGTCGGTAAGGGTGGCCTTCCTTGGCCGGATCACATGGTGGACGTCCAAAGAAGAACCATATATGTCACGGTTTGGCATGACGTGTCCCATCCCCCGTGCTGTCATTTCCGCTGATCCCCCGTTCAGCCTTTGGCCCGGCTTTGGCCCGCGGAAGTCTGCTTTCAGGAATTGAGATATGTGAGGACGGCGAGCACCCGACGGTGATCCCCGTCACTCGGCGACAGACCCAGCTTCAAGAAGATGTTGCTCACATGCTTCTCGACCGCGCCATCGCTCACCACGAGCTGCCGGGCGATGGCCGAATTGGTCCGCCCCTCGGCCATCAGCCCCAGGACCTCCCGCTCCCTCGGGGTCAGCCCGGCCAGCACATCCTGCTTGCGGCTGCGGCCCAGAAGCTGGGCTACCACCTCCGGGTCGAGCGCCGTACCCCCCTCGGCGACCCGCACCACCGCGTCCACGAACTCGCGCACCTCGGCCACCCGGTCCTTGAGCAGATAGCCGATGCCGCGGCTGTTCCCGGCCAGCAGCTCCGTGGCGTACTGCTCCTCCACGTACTGCGACAGGACCAGCACCCCCAGGCCCGGATGGTCACGGCGGAGCCGGATGGCCGCCCGCACCCCCTCGTCGGTGTGCGTGGGCGGCATCCGTACGTCGGCCACCACCACATCCGGCAGCACGCCCTCGTCGGCCAGCTCCCGCACCGACTTGATCAGCGCTTCCGCGTCCCCCACGCCCGCGACCACCTCATGGCCCCGGTCGGTCAGCAGCCGGGTCAGCCCCTCCCGGAGCAGCACCGAATCCTCGGCGATGACCACCCGTACTCTGTCCGGCACGATGCTCGGTCCCCGTTCCACTCGGCCCCCGTTTCGCTTGTTCCGTGGGGACCAGCATCCCAGGGTTGGGCCGCCCGCGTCGCACAGAACCGGCCGACGCCGAGGGCGTACGGCCGGTGGGGTCGTGCGCCCTCAGCGTCGGCCGGCAGGGTCGTGCGCCCTCAGCGCCAGGGGAGCTCGGCGGTCACGGTGGTCGGACCGCCTGCCGGGGAGTTGACGACGAGGATCCCGTCCACCGCGTCGATCCGCTCGGCCAGCCCGGCCAGACCCGAACCGGCGGAGGTGCCGGCCCCGCCCTGCCCGTCGTCCGTGATCTGCAGCATCACCCGGTCCTCGGTGCGCCAGACATCGACCTCGGCGGTGCGGGCGCCGCTGTGCTTGCTGATGTTCTGGAGCAGTTCGGAGACGGTGAAGTAGGCGATGCCCTCGATCGCGGGTGCGGGCCGCTGCGGAAGGTCGACCGTCACCGTGACGGGGACGGTGCAGCGGGCCGAGAGGGCGGAGAGGGCGGGGCCGAGGCCGCGGTCGGTGAGGATGGCGGGGTGGATGCCGCGGGCGAGGTCGCGCAGCTCCTGGAGGGCGAGCTTCACCTCGCCGTGGGCCTCGTCGACCATCTTGGCGGCGGCTTCCGGGTCCTCGTCCAGTTTCTCCTTCGCCAGGCCCAGATCCATGGCGAGGGCGACCAGCCGGGCCTGGGCGCCGTCGTGAAGATCGCGCTCGATGCGGCGCAGATCCGCGGCGGCGGTGTCGACCACCGTGCCCCGGTCCGACTCCAGCTCCCAGACCCGGCTCGCCAGCCGGGACGGACCGAGCAGCCCGGCCACCAAGATCCGGTCGACCGAGGTCAGCGCCCGCATCACCCACGGGGTCAGCAGCAGGACCAGCACACCCACGACACAGGCCGCGGTGATCTCGAACGGGGTGTCCAGATAGAACGCGCGCCCGTGGTCGTCCCCGAAGACCTGCAGGCCCGGCTCGTCCACGTACCGGGGGAAGACCCAGCGCCACAGCGGATAGGTCGCGAAGCCCCAGCCGTAGCTGGTGAAGGCGATCGCGAAAGCGAAGGAGAAGACCGCCCACGGCAGATGGATCAGCGCGTAGATCACATGACGCCAGGAGGTGCCGCTCCTGAGCAGCGCGCCCACCCAGGCGACCGGCCCGCGCTTGCCCCCGCGGCCACCCCTCCGGCCGAGGACGGGCTCGGGCTCGGCCACGTCCAGCCGCAGCAGCGCACGGGCGCGGGCCCGCTCGACGACACCGAGCGCCCGGCAGCCCGCGAGGGCGGCGCCGAGCACCGGGACGCCGAGGAAGGTGATCAGCAGCCCGGCGCCGAGCGCGATCATCGTGATCGTGTAGACGAAGGTGAGGATGGCCATCGGCAGGCTGATCACGAGATAGAGGAACTCACGCCAGACCCGGGCCTGGAACGGCGCCTTCAGTGCCGCGGGCACCAGATGGCCACGGGGCTCGGTCCCCGGCTCGTAGGGTCGGTATGCGGTGGCCATCGTCTCGTCCGTCCTCCGGGAGCCTGGTCGGTCACGCGATCCGCGGTGAGGTGGTCGCGTCGTCTGCGTACACCCAAGAGTCCCGGAGCGCGGTCGGCCCGACCATCGGGCGGATCGGCCTCTTCACCGGGGGGTTAGCCCTACCTTCGGGGGCCAGGGGCCAGGGGCCAGGGGCCTTGCTGGGGGCCGGCTCTGTCTTCGGGGGCCGACTCTGTCTTTGGGGGCAGGTTCTTCGCCCCCGGGGCCGGCCCTGCCCTCCGGCGTCAGGCGCCTTACCGGGAACGTGTCACCGCCGTGCCCGCCGCCGACCCCGTCCGGTGGCGCCAGGGCAGCTCGGCGGTCACCGAGGTCGGCCCACCGGGCGGCGAGTCCACCGCGAACAGCCCGTCGACCGAGCCCAGCCGCTCCGTCAGCCCCGCCAGCCCCGTGCCCCCGTCGGTGGACGCACCGCCGTGTCCGTCGTCCCGTACCTGGATCAGCAGCCGGTCCTCGGTGCGCCACAGGTCGACCTCGGCGGTGCGGGCGCCGCTGTGCTTGCTGATGTTCTGGAGCAGTTCGGAGACGGTGAAGTAGGCGATCCCCTCGATCGCGGGCGCCGGGCGTGCGGGCAACTCGACCCTCACCGTGACGGGGACGGTGCAGCGGGCCGAGAGGGCGGAGAGGGCGGGGCCGAGGCCGCGGTCGGTGAGGATCGCGGGGTGGATGCCGCGGGCGAGGTCGCGCAGCTCCTGGAGGGCGAGCTTCACCTCGCCGTGGGCCTCGTCGACCATCTTGGCGGCGGCTTCCGGGTCCTCCTCCAGCTTCTCCTTCGCCAGACCGAGCCCCATGGCGAGGGCGACCAGCCGGGCCTGGGCGCCGTCGTGAAGATCGCGCTCGATGCGGCGCAGATCCGCGGCGGCGGTGTCGACCACCGTGCCCCGGTCCGACTCCAGCTCGGCGATCCGCCGCTCCAGCTCATCGGAGGGGAACAGCAGCCCGCGCACCATCGCCCGGTCCACATGCGTCAGCCCCCGGGCGATCCACGGCAGCACCGGCCAGGCGACGAACAGCGAGGTCAGGGTGAGAGCGAAGGTGACCACCGCCCACGGCAGCCGGATCAGGGCGTACAGCGTGGCGCGCCAGCCCACCGGATCCCGCAGACTCGTCCACAGTCGGCTGAGAACGCCACTGTCCGGCCGGTACGGCAGGGGGCTGGGCTCATCGATGCGCACCGAGAGCAGCGACCTGGCGCGGTTCCGCTCGAACCGGCCGAGGAGCCGGCTGAAGCGCAGCCCCAGGGCCAGCAGTGGCAGCCCCACCACCGTGACGGACAGCCCCAGCCCCACGGCCAGCCAGACCAGCGTGAAGACGAAGCAGACAATGCCCACCAGCAGATTGGCCAGGAGATAGGCGATCTCCTTCCAGGTCTGCGCGGGAAAGGCGAACGCGGGCGGCCGCGGCAGCCGCTCGTCGCCGCGGCCACGGCCGCCGCCGTCGGGGTCGTGGACGGGGGAACTGGAGGTCATGGCGGCAAGACTGCCCGGCCCGGCAGGGGGATCGCCATGGGGGTAGCCCTACCGCATGGCGGACGGGCCGCTCGGACGGGCGGCGGCAGGGCCTAGACTTCCCGTCCGTACGGATCGTCGAACACGCGAGGTCGACGAGGAGCGGGCAGGGACCACGAGACCAGGGAGCGAGGGCGGACGTGCCGGAGGCGACGACCGTACACACCACGAGTGGCGCCGGCGTCCAGCTCGCGGACGGCTACTTCCAGGGCTATACGGTGGTCGGACTGCTGGCGGCGATCGGCGTGATCTTCGTCGCCGTGGCCTTCGGGGCCGGGCGGCTGCTGCGGCCCGTCGTGCCGACGCCGGAGAAGCTGCTGACCTACGAGTGCGGAGTGGACCCGGTGGGCGAGGGCTGGGCCCACACCCAGGTCCGTTACTACGTCTACGCTTTTCTGTATGTGATTTTCGCCGTGGACTCGATCTTCTTGTTCCCGTGGGCGACAGTCTTCGCGGCGCCCGGCTTCGGGGCCGCCACGCTGGTGGAGATGTTCATCTTCCTCGGGTTCCTCGCCGTAGGTCTGCTGTACGCATGGAAGAAGGGCGTCCTGGAGTGGACGTGACACCGAACCCGACGCCGACACCGACGCCGGCCGCCGCGGCGGTCCCCGCGCCGGTCCCCGCCTCCGCTCCGGTGGACCTGCCGGAGCCGCGCCGTCTCGGCACGCTGGCCCGGCTGGCTCCCGAGCCGATGAAGGTGGTCCTGAACTGGGGCCGCCGCTACAGCCTGTGGGTCTTCAACTTCGGGCTCGCCTGCTGCGCGATCGAATTCATCGCCGCGTCGATGGCCCGCCACGACTTCATCCGGCTCGGCGTGATCCCCTTCGCGCCGGGGCCGCGCCAGGCCGACCTGATGGTCGTCTCCGGCACGGTCACGGACAAGATGGCGCCCGCGGTCAAGCGGCTGTACGAGCAGATGCCGGAGCCGAAGTACGTGATCTCCTTCGGGGCCTGCTCGAACTGCGGCGGCCCCTACTGGGACTCGTACGCCGTGACGAAGGGTGTCGACCAGATCATCCCCGTCGACGTCTACGTCCCCGGCTGCCCGCCCCGGCCCGAGGCGCTGCTGCAGGGCATCCTCAAGCTCCAGGAGAAGATCGCGCGCGAGTCGCTGGGCGAGCGCTACGGGACTTCGGGGCGCGGTGCCGAATCCACGGCCTCGGGCCGCCCGTCCGCGGCCGCGCTGCGCAGCGGGCTGGTCACGCCTCCGGGGCGGGAAGACACGACATGACCGAGCCGAACGAGCCGAACGAGACGCCGGAGCGGACCGGGACGCCGGAGGCCGCCGCAGCGGTCGAGCCCGCGGAGGTGGCGGAGCCCGCTGCGGCCGCCCCGCCCGTGGGCTGGCTGCCGCGTTCCGCCACCGAGCTGTTCGGCGAGGGCGCCACGGCGGAGGAGGCGTACGACCTGCTCACGGTCGACGTCCCCGCCGACTCCTGGATCGCGTCGCTGGAGACGGCCCGCGACACCCTCGGCTGCACCTACTTCGACTGGCTGAGCGCGGTCGACGAGCCGGGCACCGGCTTCCGGGTGGCCGCGTACGTCGTCGCCCTCGGCGGGAGCGGGGGCGCGGGTGTGGCCGGGCGTGCGGTGCGCGGTCTGCTGGTGCGTACCACCGTGCCGCACGACGCGGCCGCGCTGCCGACCGCGACCGGCGTCTATGCCGGGGCGGCCTGGCATGAGCGCGAAACCCACGAGATGTTCGGCATCGGCTTCACCGGCCACCCCGGTCTCGCGCCGCTGCTGCTGCCCGACGGCTTCGAGGGACATCCGCTGCGCAAGGACTTCGTGCTGGCGGCCCGGGTCGTCAAGGCGTGGCCGGGCGCGAAGGAGCCGGGGGAGTCGGGTACCGGCCACGGCCCCAAGCGACGGCAGATGCTGCCGCCAGGCGTCCCCGACCCCAACGAGTGGGGCCCCCTCAAGGGCCAGCTACCCCCCGCCCCGGCCCGCCCGGCCCGCGGCGGCGCCCGCGCCGCAGGCGAGCGCCCCGCCCGCCGCACCCGCACCGCGACAGCCGGCTCCGCGAGCCAGCGTCCGGCCGGTGCGGAGCCGACGGCGGAGGCCCAGACTCCGGCGGCCGAACGTCCGGCGCGGCGCTCGCGCGGCGTGAGCGAGGGCTCGGCGAGCCAGCGTCCGGCGGGCGCGGAGGCGGGGGAGGAGGCTCATACCTCGGCGGCGGAGCGTCCGGCGGGCGCGGAGCCGACGGCGGAGGCCCAGACTCGGGCGGCCGAACGTCCGGCGCGGCGCTCGCGCGGCGTGAGCGAGGGCTCGGCAAGCCAGCGTCCGGCAGGCGCGGAGGCAGCGGACGCTCAGACCCCGGCGGTCCAGCGTCCGGGAAGCGCCGAGTCGACGGCCGACTCTCAGACCCCGGCGGCCGAGCGCCCAGCGGCGGACCGTCCGGCAGGGGCTGGGGCGGCGGGGGAGACTCCCGCCCCGGCGGCCGAGCGCCCGGCGGGTGCGGAGCCGACGGCGGAAGCCTCGGCCTCGGACGCGGCCGCCAGTCGGCGGGCCGCAGCCGGTGAGCCCTCGGCCTCCGCCGAGCCACCGGCGCCCGAAGCCCCGGCGCCCGAAGCCTCGGCGCCCGAAGCCCCGGCGCCCGAAGCCTCGGCGCCCGAAGCGCCCGCGGCCGATGGCGCCGCCGGGGCCGAACCGCCTGCATCCGCGTCCCCGGCGCACCCGCGGCGCCCCGCGCCGCGGACCCGATCGTCCGACGCCCCCTGGCATCACGCCCGCCCCGCGCGGGACGAGGACGCCGAATCCCCGCGCGAGCCGGAGGCAGCGGAGGCGCCGGAGGCCGAGGCACACGGAGACGAACGCGGCGGCAAGAAACCCGACTCCGCCTCCGACACCCCCGACACCCCCGACACCAACTCCGACGACCAGCCAGGAGGCACCGCGTGAACGACGTCCTCGACGTCGCGCTGCGACTGCTCGCCCTCCTGCTCGCCTTTCTCGTACTGCCCCTGCTCGTGGGGCAGACCGAGCACAAGGTCATGGCCCATATGCAGGGCCGCCTCGGCCCGATGTACGCGGGTGGGTTCCACGGGTGGGCCCAGCTCGTCGCGGACGGGGTGAAGTTCGCGCAGAAGGAAGACGTCGTACCCACCGGCGCCGACCGGCGGATCTTCCAGCTCGCGCCCGCCGTCGCCCTGCTGCCGTACCTGCTCGTCCTCGTCGCGATCCCGGTCGGCCCCGCCGAGGGCGCCGTGGGCCAGGTCGTGGACGCGGGCATCTTCTTCGTGCTCGCCGTAATGGGTGTCGGGGTGCTGGGTTCGCTGATGGCGGGCTGGGCCTCGGCGAACAAGTTCTCCCTCCTCGGGGGCCTGCGTACGGCCGCCCAGCTCATGGCGTACGAACTGCCGATGCTGCTCACCGCCGCCTCCGTGGCGATGGCGGCCGGCACGGTCTCGCTGCCCGGCATCCTCGAGGCGTTCGAGTGGTGGTGGGTGCCGTGGCAGATCGTCGGCGGGGTGGTGTTCTTCACCGCCGGTCTCGCCGAGCTGCAGCGCCCGCCGTTCGACGCGCCGATCGCCGACTCCGAGATCATCTTCGGTGCGTACACCGAGTACACGGGGCTGCGGTTCGCGCTCTTCCTGCTTGCCGAGTACGCGGGCATCGTCATCCTGTGCGGGCTGACCACCGTCCTCTTCCTCGGTGGCTGGCACGGTCCGTTCGCCGACGGCCTCGGCTGGCTGTGGACGCTGCTGAAGACGGCCGTCCTCGCCTTCGTCGTGATCTGGCTGCGGGTCAGCTATCCGCGGCTGCGCGAGGACCAGCTCCAGCGGTTCGCCTGGACCTGCCTCATTCCGCTCTCACTGGCCCAGATCGCCCTCACCGGCGTCGTCAAGGTGGTGATCTCCTGATGGGCATCCCCGGATCCGGCCTGGCCAAGGGCCTGGCCGTCACGCTCCGCACGATGACCCGGAAGTCGCACACCGCGCAGTATCCGGACGCGCAGCCCGAGCTGCCGCCCCGCACCCGCGGGGTGATCGGGCTGTTCGAGGAGAACTGCACGGTCTGCATGCTGTGCGCCCGCGAATGCCCGGACTGGTGCATCTATATCGACTCGCACAAGGAGACCGTCCCCCCGGCCGCGCCGGGCGGGCGCGAGCGCAGCCGGAATGTGCTGGACCGGTTCGCGATCGACTTCGCCCTGTGCATGTACTGCGGTATCTGCATTGAGGTGTGTCCTTTCGACGCGCTCTTCTGGTCGCCGGAGTTCGAGTACGCGGAGGAGGACATCCGCGATCTCACCCATGAGCGGGACAAGCTCCGCGAGTGGATGTGGACGGTGCCCGCGCCGCCCGCGCTCGACCCGCGTGCGGAGGAGCCCAAGGAGATCGGCGCCGCCCGTAAGGCCGCCGACAAGCTCGCCGCCGCGGAGGCCGCGGCCGCCGCCGAGGCCGCGCAGGCCGAGGCGGAGCGCGCCTCCGACGCCGGCGACGGGACCAACGGGCCCAACGGGACCAACGGGCCCAACGCGAGCGACGGCACCGACGCGAGCGACGGCACCGACGGATCCGACGGAAACGGAGCCGCCACGTGAGTCCCGCGGTCCACCTGGCCGCCACCGGCCACGGGTTCCTGTCGCCGACCGGCGTCGAGATCGCCTTCCTGCTGGTGGGCATCGCGACCCTCAGCGCGGCCGTCCTCACCGTCACCACCAAGCAACTGGTGCACGCCGCCCTATGGCTGGTGGTGGCGCTCGGCGGCATCGCCGTGGAGTACCTCCTGCTCACGGCGGAGTTCATCGCCTGGGTGCAGGTGCTGATCTACGTCGGCTCCGTCGTCGTCCTCCTCCTCTTCGGGCTGATGCTCACCAAGGCGCCCATCGGCCCCTCCCCGGACGCCGATTCGGGCAATCGCCCGGCCGCGCTCGCGGTGGCCGTGGCCGCCGCGGGCGTCCTGGTGTGGGTGGTCGTGGACGCCTTCCGGACCACCTGGATCGAGCTCGACAAGGGCGTCCAGGGCTCCACCGCCGTCTCCGGTGAGAGCCTCTTCCGCCACTGGGTGCTGCCGTTCGAGGCGCTGTCCGTGCTCCTCCTCGCCGCGCTCGTCGGCGCGATCGTCCTGTCCCGTAAGACCGCCGAACCGCGGGACGCCCTGAGCGGCAAGGAGAAGCGCTGATGCACCTCGCCTACCCCGCCGTGCTCGCCGTCCTCCTCTTCTGCACCGGCCTGTACGGCGTCCTCGCCCGCCGCAACGCGATCCTGGTGCTGATGTCGGTCGAGCTGATGCTCAACGCCGTCAACCTCAACCTCGTCGCCTTCGACGTCTGGCTCCGCGACACCCTGCACGCGGGCCAGGCCCTGACCCTCTTCACCATCGCCATCGCCGCCGCCGAAATCGGCATCGGCCTCGCCATCGTCCTCCTCGTCCACCGCAACCGCGGCACCGCCGACGTCGACAAGCTCCGGGACCTGGCCGACCCCCCGTCGGACGGCCAGGACCCGATGGACGACAGCATGGCAGCCCCCACTGACAACGCCGCCGACCAGGCACGACGCGCCCGGAGGCAGACCGCGTGACGACCACGACCGCCGCCGTTCTCGTCCCCCTGCTGCCCTTCCTCGGCGCCGTCGCCGGGCTCCTGCTGGGCCGCCGCGCCCCCGGTTTCGTCCGCCCCCTCGCGGTGCTGCCGACCCTCGCCGCGGCCGGGCTCGCCGTGCTCGTCGCCGTACGGCAGGGCGGGGGAGCGGGCGGCGGTACGGCCCCGCTCACCGCCGCGACCCGGCTCGCCGACACCGGCTCGGTCCCCATCGACCTCGCCCTGCAGGTCGACGGCTTCGCCGCCCTGGTCGCGGTCCTCGTCGCCGTCGTCGCCTGCTGTGTGCAGATCTACTCGACCGGCTATCTGCGGGACGACCCCCGCTACCCCTCCTACGCCGCGCTCGTCTCCCTCTTCACCGCCGCGATGCTCCTGGTCGTCTACTCCGACGACCTGATCGTGCTGCTCGTCGGCTGGGAGATCATGGGCATCTGCTCGTACTTCCTGGTGGGCCACTACTGGGAGACCGCGGCCGCGCGCTCGGCGTCCCTGAAGGCGTTCCTGGTCACCAAGCTCGGCGACGTGCCGTTCCTGATCGGCATCTTCGCGCTCGCGGGCGACACCGGCACGTTCCGCATCAGCGAGATCCACACCCGGCTGACCTCCGAGACCGCCGGGGTGCCGCTGGACCACCCCACCCTGATCGCGCTGCTGCTGCTGGCCGGGGTCGCGGGCAAGTCCGCGCAGTTCCCGCTGCACACCTGGCTGCCGGACGCGATGGCCGGTCCCACCCCGGTCTCCGCGCTGATCCACGCGGCCACCATGGTCGCCGCCGGTGTCTTTGTCGTGGCCCGGCTGCTGCCCGTCTTCGCCTCCTCCGCCGCCGCGCTCGCCGTACTGGCCGCCATGGCGGCCGTGACGATGGTCGGCTCGGCGCTCGCCGCGCTCGCCCAGGACGACATCAAACGGGTCCTCGCCTACTCGACCGTCGGCCAACTCGGCTATATGACGGGCGCGCTGGCCGTCGACGACCGCGGCGCCGCCGTCTTCCACCTCATCACCCACGGCGCGTTCAAGGCGCTGCTCTTCCTCGGCGCGGGCGTAGTGATCCACGCCGCCGGGACCAACTCCCTCGCGGCCATGTCCCGGATGAGCGGCCTCGCCCAGCGCATCCCCGACGCCTTCTGGACGATGACGGTCGCGCTGCTCGCGCTCGCCGCGATCCCGCCCTTCGCGGGCTTCTTCTCCAAGGAGGCCGTCCTCGGCACGGCCGAGCACGCCGCGACCGGCCACACCTCCGGCGTCCCGGCGGGCGTCGGCTGGACCGTCCTCCTCGCCGGGCTCCTTACCGCGCTCCTCACCGCCGGATACGCGGCCCGGCTGTGGCTGCTCGCCTTCCGCGGCCGGGGCGAGCCCGTCCCCGACCACGGCAAGCAGCCGGTGGCCATGAACGCCGTCCTGTGGGTGCTGTTCATCCCCACGGCCGCCCTCGGCCTCGCCTACGGCACGCTGCCCGACTGGTTCGACGGCGAGACGCTCACCCCGACCCTCACCACCTCCGTACTCGGCACCGGGCTGGCCCTGGTCGGCGCCCTCGTCATGTACGGCGCCTGGCGGCACAGCTCGGCCCGGGCCGCCCGCGTCCCGCTCGGCGCGGTGGCCGCTCACCCCGAAGCCGCCGACGCCGTCTCCGAGGCCGAGGCCATCGCCACCCACGAGGCGGCCTACGGCTCCATCTCGGGCGCCAGCGACCCCGCCGACCCCGGGCGGCTGCTCCTGGGCCCGCTGCACCGCCACGCGGCCGTCGGCTTCCACCTCGACGCCGTCTACAGCGCCCTGTTCGTCCGGCCCGTGGCCGCCGCCGCCCGGCTCGTCCGCTTCCTCGACCGCGAGGTCGTCGAGACGTACGTACGCGGCGCGGGCGGTGCGCCCCGCCTGCTCGGCGCGGCCGTCCGCCGCGCCCAGACCGGCAATGTGCAGACCTACCTCGGCGCGCTGCTCGCGGGCTCCCTCGTCCTGGCCGTGGCCGCCGTCCTCGTCGCAGCGGGAGCCTGACCCGTGAACCACACCGTCCAGCAACTCCTCCTCGCCGCCCTGGTCGTGCTCCCCCTGCTCGGCAGCGCCGCCGCCCTGCTCCCGGCCCCGCCCGGGCTGCGCGGCCGCGGACCGGACCAGGCCGTACTGCGCCACGGCGTGACCGTCACCGGAGTGGTGCTCGCCGCCGCCATCGCCCTGGCCGCCGGTTTCGACCACGACCACCCGGCCAGGATGCAGGCCCAGACGGACATCAGCTGGATCCCGGCGCTGGACATCCGCATCCACCTCGGCGTGGACGGCGTCTCGCTGCCGCTGCTCGTGCTGACCGCGCTGCTGACCTTCCTCAGCGCGCTCTACGCCTACTTCAACCGGCCCTCCGGGCCGTCCCCCAGGGCCTTCGTCGCGCTGCTGCTGCTCCTGGAGTCCGGCACCCTGGCCAGCTTCGCGGTGCTGGACCTGATGCTGTTCTTCCTGGCGTTCGAGATGGTCCTCATCCCGATGTACTTCCTCATCAACCGGTGGGGCAGCGGCGAACGAGAGCGCGCCGCCTGGCGGTTCATCCTCTACACGCTGCTCGGCTCCGTCGTCATGCTGCTCGGCCTCCTCCTCATCGGGGTCAAGGGCGGCACCTTCGACATGGTGGCACTCGCCACTGACAACGGCGCGAAGCTGACCCACACCACCCAGCTCATCGCGGCCCTCGCGATCATCGTCGGACTCGCCGTCAAGGCCCCCATGTGGCCGCTGCACAGCTGGCTGCCCGACGCCCACACCGCCGCCCCCACCGTCGGCTCGGTGCTGCTGGCGGGCGTGCTGCTCAAGATGGGCACCTACGGGCTGGTCCGCATCGTGCTGCCGATGACCCCCGGGGCGGCCCACACCTACGCGCCCTACCTCGCCGCGTTCGCCGTGGTCGGCATCATCTACGGATCGCTCGCCTGCCTCGCCCTGGCCCGCACCGGCGCCAAGGGCGACCTCAAGCGCCTGATCGCCTACTCCTCCGTCGGCCATATGGGCTTCGTGCTGCTGGGCATCGCGACCCTCACCCCCACCGGGGTGAACGGCGCGCTCTTCGCCAACATCGCCCACGGCCTGATCACCGGGCTGCTCTTCTTCCTCGTCGGCGCCCTCAAGGACCGCTCCGGCACCACCGACCTCGACCAGCTCGCGGGCACCAGCGGCGCCGCCCTGTACGGCAGGGCGCCGCGCCTCGGCGGACTGCTCGCCTTCGGCGCCGTGGCCTCCCTGGGGCTGCCCGGACTCGCCGGGTTCTGGGGCGAGATGCTCGCCATGTTCGGGGCCTTCGACCCCGCCGACGGGCTCAGCCGCCCGGCGTATCTCACCTATATGGCGTTCGCCGGCCTCGGCACCCTGCTCACCGCCGCCTACATGCTCATCGTCGTACGGCGCGTCTGCATGGGCGACCATCCGATCGAGCCCCGCACCGGGACCGAGCCCGCGCGGCCCGCCCTCGCCGACGTCCACGGCCATGAACTCGCCGCCTGGAGCCCCCTGGTGGCACTCACCGTCCTCGCCGGACTGTGGCCCGCGGCCCTCCTCGGCCTCACCGACCCGGCCGTGCAGCAGCTCCTCGCGGGAGGCAACCGATGACTGCGAACGCCACGAGCCTGGCCACCAGCCTCGTCCAGTCCGTCGACTGGCTCGCCGTCGCACCGCCCACCATCGCGGCCCTGGCCGGCCTCGCCGTCCTCGTCGCGGACCTCTTCCTGCCCGAGCGCAGGAAGCATCTGCTGGGCTGGGGAGCGATAGCGGGACTGGCCCTGGCCGCGCTCGCCCTGCTGCCGCTGCTGGACGGCGACCGCTCCACCTTCTGCCTGACCAGCGGCGCCCACGCCTGCAGCTATACGGCCGACACCTTCGCCCTCGTCATCCAGTTCCTCGTGCTCGGCGGGGCGCTGCTCACCGGGCTGCTGTCCTTCAGCGCCCTCGACGACCTCAAACTCCCCGCGGGCGAGTTCTGGTTCCTGCTGCTGTCCTCGGCGGCCGGGGCGGCCCTGCTGCCCGCATCCCGTGATCTGGCGACGCTGGTCATCGCCCTCGAGGTGGCCTCGCTCCCGGCCTTCGCCCTCGTGGGCCTGCGCCGCGGCGACCGCCTGTCCTCCGAGGCCGCGCTGAAGTTCTTCCTCTCCTCGGTCACCGCGACCGCCGTGATGCTGCTCGGCGTCAGCTTCGTCTACGCCGCCACCGGCAGCCTCCATCTGTCCCGGATCGCCGACGCCCTCACCCATGTCGACCCGCGGCTCGACACGCTCGCCCAGGCGGGGGTCGTGCTCACCCTGGTGGGCTTCGCGTTCAAGACCGCCGCCGTGCCCTTCCACTTCTGGGTGCCCGACACCTACGTCGGCGCCCCCGTGCCCGTCGCGGCGTATCTATCGGTCGTCGGTAAGGCGGTCGGCTTCTCCGGCCTCATCCTGGTGACCGTCCTCGCCTTCCCCTCGTACTCCGATGTGTGGGGCCCTGCCGTCGCCGTCCTGGCCGCCCTCACCATGACCGCGGGGAACGCCGCGGCGCTGCGCCAGCGCCCGGAGCGCGCCTTCAGCGCCGTACGCCTGCTCGCCTGGTCCTCCGTCGCCCAGGCGGGCTATCTGCTGGTCCCGATCGCCGCGGCCGGTTACGCCGACTCCGACAAGGACGCCTCCCGCGCCATCGGCTCCACCGTCGCGTACGCCCTGATGTACGCGGCCGTGAACCTCGGCGCCTTCGCCGTGGCCGCCCTGGTGGCCCGTACGAGCCCGGCCAACCGCCTCACCGACTACCGCGGGCTGTACGCGGCCCGCCCGGCCGCCGCCCTGGCCCTGGGCTTCTTCCTGCTGTGCCTGGCCGGGCTGCCCCCGGGCGTCATCGGGCTCTTCGCGAAGGTGACCGTCTTCTCGGCGGCCGTGGACGCGGGGCTGGGCTGGCTCGCGGTGGTGATGGCGCTCAACGTGGTCGTGGCGCTCTACTACTACCTCCAGTGGACGGCGGTGCTCTTCCGCGCCCCCGAGCCCGCCGCCGGGGCGGAGCCCGCACCCGCCACCGGGGCGGCCGTCGCCCGCCCGCGCGCCGTTCCCCTTACGGCCGCCATCGGCCTCACCGCGGTCGTCGGCATCGCCCTCTCCGGCGCCCCGCAGCTCGTCCTGCGGTTCGCCTCGGACACCCTGCTGTAACCGCTCCCGCGTCCGCCGCGGGCCTCCGGTCGCCTTACTTACGGCCGCCATCGGCCTCAACTCGGTCATCGGCCACCGGCCGTGCGGGCCGTCGCACCGGCCTCGCGCGCCGTCGGCACCGGCCGCGCGCCCGCACCCGTGTGCACAAGGGAACTGGTGCCCTTCGCCTGGCGTTGACTTTTTCAGGAGGGTCCACTGGAAGGTGGAGACACCAGGCAAAGCGTTCCCCTGCGGCACAACGGGAGGGCACACAGTGCACCGCCGGCACAACGGGCTGAAGACCGCCGTACTCCTCGGTGGTCTGTCCGCGATCATCATCCTCATCGGCAGCCTCTTCGGCCGCACCGGGCTGATCATCGCGGTCGTCGTCGCACTCGGGACCAACGCATATGCCTACTGGAACAGTGACAAGCTGGCCCTGCGCGCGATGCGCGCCCGCCCCGTCAGCGAGTTCGAGGCACCAGGGCTGTACCGCATGGTGCGCGAGCTCTCCACGGCAGCGCGCCAGCCGATGCCCCGGCTCTACATCTCCCCGACCGAGGCCCCCAACGCCTTCGCGACCGGCCGCAACCCCCGTAACGCGGCGGTCTGCTGCACCGACGGCATTCTGCGGCTGCTGGACGAGCGCGAGCTGCGCGGCGTCCTCGGCCATGAGCTCAGCCATGTCTACAACCGCGACATCCTGATCTCCTCGATCGCGGGCGCGCTCGCCAGCGTCGTCATGTTCCTGGTGAACTTCGCGTGGCTGATCCCGATGGGCCGGTCCGACGACGACGAGGGCCCCGGCTTTGTCGGCATGCTGCTGATCATGCTTCTCGGCCCGCTCGCGGCCTCCATCATCCAGCTCGCCGTGAGCCGCTCCCGCGAGTACGAGGCGGACGCCTCCGGAGCCCAGCTCACCGGCGACCCCCTGGCCCTCGCCAGCGCCCTGCGCAAGCTCGAAGCCGGTACCAAGCAGCTTCCGCTGCCGCCCGAGCCCCGCCTGGAGACCGCCAGCCACCTGATGATCGCCAACCCGTTCCGGGCCGGTGAGGGCATGGCCAAGCTCTTCTCGACCCACCCGCCCATGCGGGAGCGCATCGCACGACTCGAGCAGATGGCAGGACACCAACCGTGAAAACCCTCCTGAACCTCATCTGGCTGATCTTCGCCGGCGTCTGGATGGCGATCCTCTACGTCTTCGCCGGCGTTCTCCTCTGCCTCACGATCATCGGCATCCCCCTCGCGCTCGCCTCCTGGCGCATCGCCGGCTTCGCCCTGTGGCCCTTCGGCCGCACCGCCGTCCCCCGCCCCGGCGCCGGAGCCGCCTCCTGCGTCGGCAACGTCCTCTGGCTCATCCTCGCGGGCTGGTGGCTGGCGCTCGGCCACCTGCTCACCGGCGTCGCCCTCTGCCTCACGATCATCGGCATCCCCCTGGGCCTGGCCAACTTCAAGCTCATCCCGATCTCCCTGGCCCCCCTCGGCGTCGACATCGTCCCCACCGACCAGCCCTTCGGCCAGCGCTGACCTGCCCGCCGACAACACCAGGGGCGGCACGGCCACGCCGCACCGCCCCTGCCGCACCGGTCCGAGTGCCGGCTACCGGTAGTTCACGAACTGCACCGCGAAGTCCAGGTCCTTGCCCTTGAGCAGGGCGATCACGGCCTGCAGATCATCCCGGCTCTTGGAGGTCACCCGCAGCTCTTCGCCCTGCACCTGCGCCTTGACGCCCTTGGGCCCCTCATCGCGGATGATCTTGGCGACCTTCTTCGCGTTGTCCTGCGAGATCCCCTCCTGCAGCGAGGCGAAGATCTTGTACTCCTTGCCCGACGCCTGGGGCTCGCCCGCGTCCAGGGCCTTTAGCGAGATCCCGCGCTTGACCAGCTTGGACTGGAAGACATCGAGGATCGCCTTGACCCGCTCCTCGGAGTTGGCTCGCATCTCGATCCGCTCGCCCGACCACTCGATCGAGGCGCCGACGTTTTTGAAGTCGTAGCGCTGGGAGATCTCGCGGCTCGCCTGGTTCAGAGCGTTGTCGACCTCCTGCCGCTCGACCTTCGAGACGATGTCGAAACTGGAGTCGGCCATCTTGAGTTGGCTCCTCGTACGTAGATCCGTCAGTGGCACGGCCCAGCGGACCGCTCCAGCCAGCCTAGCGATCTCGGCCATGATCCAGAGGCGATCAACCGGGTGGCGAAGCACCCCCGCGCATCAGGTATTGTTTACGTCGTTGCCAGGGAGCAGCGCCGCGAGAGCGGGGCACCTGGCCACATCCCAGGCGGTGTGCCCGAGTGGCCAATGGGAGCGGACTGTAAATCCGTCGGCTTAGCCTACCCAGGTTCGAATCCTGGCGCCGCCACAGTGGAAAACGGCCCCTGAACTGCGGGAACGCAGCCAGGGGCCGTTTGCTGTGTCAGGGTGGAGCGGGGGCGCGGTCTCGCGCCGGGCCTAGGACTGGGTGCCGGCCCAGGTGAAGGTGGCGGAGGCCCGGGCGGGGAGCTGGTAGCTGAAGGACTGGCTGCCCCAGTTGACCTTCAGGGTCTGCTGGCTGCCGGTGTCGTTGTAGGCGATCAGCGCCTTGGAGCCGTCCGGGTTCTTCCAGGCCACGTTCGGCACCGTGGAGCTGGCGCTGGAGTCGATGCGGCGGGCTCCGGGCTTCACGAACTTCGTGAGGTGGCCCATCGTGTAGTACTCGACGGTGTAGTCGACCCGGCCGCTCTGGCTGTCGCCGTTGTGCACGGTGACCAGGCCGGTGCAGGTGCCGCAGCCGCCGTTGTGCGGGCCCTTGTTCTGGTCGACGGCGAGGCTCCACTTGATCCAGCTCTTGCCCCAGTTGCGGGTGTAGTCGATCAGGTTGTGCATGTCCTCCTGCTGCTGATTGGCGATCCAGGTGCCGCCGGAGTGCTCGGTGTCGAAGGCGTCCACGTTCGGGTACTGGTTGTGGACGGTCGTCTGCTGGCCGACGTTGCCGCCGTAGCCGTGCCAGGCGATGCCGCCGAAGTTCGGGTGGTTGCGGATGGCGGCGTCGTCCACGACGGGCGCGCCGTAGCCCGCCCACTGGTCCCAGTTCCAGTCGAGGGCGAGCACCTTGGTCTTCAGGCCCGCGGTCGCCAGCTTGGGCAGCAGCTCACTCTTGGTGAAGTAGTTGAGCCCGGAGCCGTTCCACTGCATCGACGGGTAGCCGCCGCAGCAGGTGGGCTCGTTCTGCACGGTCACGTAGTCGATCGGCACACCCCGGCTCTGGTACTCCTGGATGTACTTCACGAAGTAGTTCGCGTACGTGCCGTAGTACTGCGCCTCCAGCCAGCCCTGGTTGAGCTGGTCGTTGTCCTTCATCCAGGCCGGGGCGGTCCAGGGCGAGGCCATGACCTTCAGTGCCGGGTTGAGCTGCTTGGCCTGCTTCGTCAGCGGCAGGACGTCGGCCAGGTCGTGGTTGATGGAGAACCTGGCGAGGTCGGGGTCGGTCTGCCCGGCCGGCACATCGTCGAAGGTGTAACCGAAACGGGCCAGGTCGGAGCCGCCGAGCGGGTTGCGCAGGAAGCTCACCCCGATGCCGTCCGTGGGCGAGAAGAGCTTGCGCATCACCTCGTCGCGGGTGCTCTGGCTGAGTGCGCCGCTGCTGTTGAACAGCCATGCGGCGGTGTCCGTGAACGAGGCCCCGGCGCCCGAGAATTCCTGGTACGTCCTGGATTCGTCGACGGTGACACTGCCACCCCCGCCCGAGCCGAACCGGATGGGCGCCTGCTGCTCCAGGCCCTTCACGACGGTGCGGCCGTCGGATCCGGAGGTGGTGGTCAGATAGACGTTGACGGTCTCGCCGGCCCTGACCGAGCCGGTATCGGCGGTCGTGGCGTCGGCCGGGGAGGTCAGCCATGGGCCGGCGGCCACGGCGACCGCGGCCAGGGAACTCACCAGGGCGGTGCGCATGGTATGAGGGGATCTGGATCTGACGGATCTCATGAAACCGATGCCTTTCCTGTACGGACAGGCTCGGGCCGGTGTGGTCACGGCCGGAGAGAAGGAAGGGGAAACTCCGGTGACCGGTGTGTTCACGGCAACGGAGCGGCGGAGCGGCTGAGCAGCGAAGCACCGGTGTGTTCACGGTGCTCGGTGACTGTGATGATCCGAGGCGCGCCGCCGGGCGTCAAGCCTCGCGAACGACTTACCTCATGGCGTGGATTAAGTGCCCCTGCCGCCGTACGGGCGGCCGTCCGTCGTGGCGCGCCCTGGGCTCCGTGGGGCCGCTCCTAGGGTGGTGATTCCCCCGTATCAGGACAGAGAGGGCGGATCGTGGGCAGGGGCTTCAAGAACTTCCTCATGCGCGGTGATGTCATTGTTGTCGCCATCGGCCTGGTCACAGCGCTGGCGTTCTCGACGCTGATCAAGGCGTTCACCGACTCCGTGATCAACCCGATCATCGCCCGGCTCCAGGGCGGCAAGTCGGCCGGGCTCGGCTGGCAGCTCGGAGACGAGGGGAACAACGCGACCTACATCAACATCGGGTCGTTCATCTCCGCCCTGATCTACTTCATCATCTTCATGGCCGTCATCTACTTCCTGATCGTCATGCCGTACAAGTACACCCAGGCCCGCCGGGGCGCGGAGGTCTTCGGCGAGCCGGGCCCGGTCAAGACCTGCCCGGAATGCCTCGCCGAGGACATCCCCGAGGCGGCGCGCAAGTGCCGTTACGCGGCTCGGATCAGCCACGGATGGATTAGTCGCCGGGCCGATCGGCCGCCTGGCCGCCCGCCCCCGCCTACCGCGCCCCGTCGAGGTCCAGCTCCAGCATGCGGATCGCGTTGCCGCGGAGGATCTTGTACGTGGTCTCGGGGGAGAGTCCGGCGACATGCTCGGCGGCGATGCGGCGGGTGTGCGGCCAGGTGGAGTCGACGTGGGGGTAGTCGGTCTCGAAGGTGGCGTTGTCCACGCCGATCGTGTCGAGCGACGCGACCCCGTGCTTGTCGCGGAAGAAGCAGCAGTAGATCTGCCGGTAGTAGTACGTGGACGGCGGCTCGGGGATGAGGTCGCGGACGCCGCCCCAGGCGCGGTGCTCCTCCCAGACGTCGTCGGCGCGCTCCAGGGCGTAGGGGATCCAGCCCATCTGGCCCTCGGCGTAGGCCAGCTTGAGGCGCGGGAAGGAGACCAGGACGCCGCTGAAGAGGAAGTCCATCATCGAGGCCATGGCGTTGTTGAAGCTTAAGGCGGCCTGGACGGCGGGCGGGGCGTCGGGGGAGGCGGCAGGCATCTGGGAGGAGGAGCCGATGTGCATGCACACGACCGTCCCCGTGGCCTCGCACTCGGCGAAGAAGGGGTCCCAGTAGCCGCTGTGGATGCTGGGGAGCCCGAGGTAGGTGGGGATCTCGCTGAAGGTCACCGCGCGGACGCCGCGGGCCGCGTTACGGCGGATCTCCCGCACAGCGAGGTCGACGTCCCACAGGGGGATCAGGCAGAGCGGGATGAGGCGTCCACCGCTGTCGCCGCACCACTCCTCGACCATCCAGTCGTTGTACGCCCGGACGCACGCCAGTCCGACCTCCTTGTCGTTCGCTTCGGCGAAGGTCTGGCCGCAGAAGCGGGGGAAGGTCGGGAAGCACAGCGACGCCTCGACATGGTTGAGGTCCATGTCGGCGAGCCGGTCCTTGGGGTCCCAGCAGCCGCGGCGCATCTGCTCGCGGGTGATGCCGTCGAGGGTCATCTCGTCGCGGGAGAAGCCGACGGCGGCGATGATCCGCTTGTAGGGGAAGAGGTCGCCCTCGTAACTCCACCAGTCGGTCAGCTGGCCGTCCGGGTCGGTGGTGAACTTGTACTTGCCGCCGACATAGGCCAGTTCGCCGATCCCGGCCGTGAGGGGCTTGGGGCCGCGGTCCCGGTACTTGGCCGGGAGCCAGGTCTCGAAGAGGTGCGCGGGCTCGATCACATGGTCATCGACGCTGATGACCCGAGGCAGCTCGGTCGTGCCGTTCGTCTCGTCGGTCATCTCGCCATCTCCCCGGTCTATTCGTGGTGATCCTGTCGCTCCGATTGATCTGACGGTTCGTCAGATTCTGGCGGCAGAGTAGGGCGGATCGCTTCAACCAACAAGAGAAAGTCCCGTTTCCGCACCTACGTCCAGGGCACACGATGTGCGACAACCGGGAGGAAACGGTGAACGCATCGTCGATCGCACGCGGACTGGGTTCGGCAACGCGCACACGTACCCCACGCGAGGCGGGCAGCCGGGCCATCGAGGCGGCGGCCCGCTGGGGGCTGGCCACCCGGGGGGTGCTCTATCTGCTCATCGGCGTCCTGGCGCTGCGCATCGCCTTGGGCGACCGCGGCGAGCAGGCCGACCGGGGCGGGGCCCTCCAGGTCCTCGCCCAGCAGCCGTTCGGCGCGGCGCTGGTCTGGGCGGTCGGCATCGGGCTGGTCTGCATGGCGCTGTGGCGGCTGTCCGAGGCGGTCTTCGGGGCCGCGGGGCCGGACGGGGGCGCGGCACGCAAGCGGCTGGCGGGGGCGGCCCGTGCGGTCTTCTACGGCGTCGTGGCGTACTCCGTGCTCTCCTTCGCCACCGGCGAGCAGGGCAGCGGCTCCAGCGACCGCCAGTCCCAGGACGTGACGGCCCGCGCGCTCGACCTGCCGTACGGCCGGTGGCTGGTCGCCGCCGGCGGGACCGCGGTGGCCGCGGCCGGGGTGTGGATCGCCGTACGGGCGCTGCGGCGCGGCTTCCGCAAGCACCTCAAGGTGGGCGCGATGTCCCGGCGGACGCGGCGGGCCGTGGAGGCGCTGGGGGTCTGCGGCGGGGTGGCCCGCGGGGCCGTGTTCGCGGTGGCGGGTGGCTTCGCGCTCTCGGCCGCCGTGCGCTACGACCCGGGCAAGGCGAAGGGCATCGACGACACCCTGCGGACCTTTGCCGGGACGGCGGCGGGGCCCTGGCTGCTGATGGCGGTCGCGCTGGGACTGGCGCTCTTCGGGGTGTTCTCGTTCGCGATGGCCCGGTGGCGGCGGGTCTGAGCGCGCTGCTCATGCCTGGGGGTCGGGCCTGGCTCTGTCCCTGTGCTCGTGGCGCCGGGTCTGAGCGCGATTCCTGTGCCGGGGTCTCGGGTTCTCGGGGCCGGCCGTCTGCTGTCCCTCGTTGTCCCTGTGTCCCCTGGCACCGGGCCCCGCCCCCGCGCCTCGCGCGTCTCGCACGGATGTGCCCCGTAAGGCGGTCTTCCCCGGGGTTCCGGGCGCCGGGACCATCGGACGATGCCGACCATCAGGCCCCGCGTGCCGGCCATGAAGCCCCGCGCCCGTATCGCCGCCATCGGGGCGGCCTTCGCCCTCGCGGCCGCCACCCCCGTCGCCGCGTACGCCGCGCTGGACGACCCGCCCGCCGCGACGGCCTCCGACGCCGCGGTCTCCGGCGCCGTGGACCGGGGTAAGCCGTACGTCGAGACCCGGCTCTTCTTCGGCACCGAGCGACCCGACGGCGGGCCGCCCGTCACCGAGAAGCAGTTCCTGGCCTTCGTGGACCGGCAGATCACTCCGCGCTTCCCCGCCGGCCTGACGATCCACGACGGCCGGGGGCAGTGGCGGGACCAGAACGGGACGATCGAGCGGGAGCGCTCGTACGAGGTGATCCTGCTCTACCCGACGTCCGAGGCCCCGACGCAGGACCCGCGGATCGAACGGATCCGGACGGCGTACGAGCGGCAGTACGCCCAGGAGTCCGTGGCCCGGGCCGACGCCCCGGCCCGGGTGGACTTCTGAGCCATCGGGCCGGAGCCGACCACCCCGTGAGCCATCGGGCCGGAGCCGACCACCCCATGAGCCATCGGGCCGGAACCGACCCCCCCCGTGAGCCATCGGGCCGGAACCGACCCCCCCGTGAGCCATCGGGCCGGAACCGACCACCCCGGCCGCCCCGGCTACCCCCGCGCCTCAGCCCCGCTCGGCGGCGACCGCCGCCACCGCGTCCGCCACCGGCGTGTCGCCGTTGATCAGCTCCAGCGTGCGGCCCGCCGTACGCGGCTCGTCCAGGAGGGCGGCCAGGACCGCCGCCACATCGTCGCGGGTGACCTCGGCCCGGCCCGTGTGTTCGGCCAGTTTCACCCGGCCCGTGCCCGGGTCGTTCGTCAGCCGGCCCGGGCGCAGCACGGTCCAGTCGAGGCCGTCCCGGGCGCGGATGTCGTCGTCCGCCGCGGCCTTGGCGCGCAGATAGGCGGCGAAGACCGGGTCGGTGTCCGGCGGCGGCTCGTGGGACGCGCCCATCGAGGAGACGATCAGGAACCGCCGGGCCCCCGCCCGTTCGGCCGCGTCCGCGAAGAGCACCGCGGACCGGTGGTCGACGGTGTCCTTACGGGCGGCACCGCTGCCGGGGCCCGCCCCGGCAGCGAAGACGGCCGCGTCCGCGTCCTCCAGATGCTTGACCACGTCCTCCAGCGAGGCCGACTCGAGGTCGCAGACGACGGGTTCGGTACCCGACGTCAGCAGGTCGCCCGCCTGTTCCGGCTTGCGGATGATGCCCGCCACTTCGTCTCCGCGCGCGGTGAGCAATTGCTCCAGCCGCAGCGCGATCTGTCCATGTCCACCAGCGATGACAATGCGCATGATCCCGACCGTACGCCGTGCGGCCTACTGTTGCTCGCCGCCGCTCTGCGACCGCGCCTGCCGGGGCAGGTCCAGCGCCACCGCGGCCGCCGAGTCGCAGTACTCCCGCACCGCGCTGGTACGGGCCACCACCCGGCCCCGGTGCACCACGACCCTGCTGTACGCGAGCGAGAGCACCCCCGCGAGCCCGTCCCCGCGCACCGCGAGCAGCTCCGCCGGGAAACCGGCCTCCACCCGCACCTCGGCGAGCCCCATCGCGGCCCGGGCCCGCCCGCACACCGCCTCGTACGCCTCCTGTGGCCGCAGCTCGCCCCGGGACGCCAGCAGAAAGGCGGCCTCCAGGGGATCGCCCCGCCCCACCGGGTTGACCGCGTCCCGCAGCGCCCCGCTGCCCGCGGCCACCCGGACGCCCGCGGCGCGCAGCAGCCGCACCGGCGCGCAGGCACAGGGGCGCGCTCCCCGCATCCCCTGGTGCTCCAGCCCGGCGCAGTCGCCCTGGGGGAGGCAGACGACGGTCACCCCGGCCGCCGCCAGCCGCTCGGCGATCCTCCCCGCGCTCTCCAGGGGCAGCCGGGGCAGCCCGCCGCAGGGGCCGATGGTGACGCCCGGCCGCAAGCCCCCGGCCATCGCCGCGAGCCGGGCGAGGCGGGCCGGGTCGTCACCGTCCGTATGCAGATCGACGGCGCAGCCATGGCGGGCGGCGAGATCGAGGACGGCCTCGGCGTGGCCGGTCGGGTCCGGGTCGAGGTCGGGGCAGCCGCCGATGACCGCCGCGCCCATCTCCACCGCGTCCCGCAGCATCGCCAGGCCGTCCGCCCCGGCGGCGCCGGTCAGCACCCGGGGCACCGCCACCGCGCTCAGCTCCGTGAGCCCGCGCAGGGTCCGGCCGGCCTCCAGGACCGCCTCCAGGGAGCGCAGCCCGTGCACTCCGCCGATGCGGACATGGGTGCGCAGCGCGGTCGCCCCGTGGCCGAGCTGGAGCAGCGCGGCCTCGACGGTGCGGCGCTGGATGTCCCCGGGGACGTACGGGACCGGGCCCGCCATGTCGGCCGTAAGGGCGGTGTCGCAGTGGGCGTGGGGTTCGGCGGGGGCGGGCAACAGCAGATAGCCGCCGAGGTCCAGCCGGGTGCCGGGGACGAGGCTGCCGGCCGTGCCCACGGCCTCGATCCGCCCGCCGCTGAGCCGGACGTCCACGGTGCGCCCGTCGGTGAGCCGGACGCCGCCGAGCACCAGAGCGGTGGGCTCGGGGCCCGCGCCGCCGTTCCTGGGCGGCTGCTGAGGCTGCTGCGGCTGCTGCTGGCTCTCGGGCATCGCACTCCTGGGATTCGCAGGGCGTACGCGGGGCGCACAGGGGCGCGCGACGGTTGCGTGACGAGGGCGGTGGCGGTGTCGCCAGGGCGCCACGGGTACGCGCCGAGCACGCGAGGGGTAAGGCGACGAGCAAGGCGCCGGGCACGCGTCGGATGCGTGCGCAGCCAAGATCACGCGGGTGCGATCCGAAGCCTAGGACCCGGTGGGGGCGGCTTCGCGGAGGAGCCGAATAGTCGTACCGGTGTGGTGCCTGAGCCCAGGGTGACGAGGGGTCGATACGGATTTCACCTTCGGCGGCCGACCGTGTAATGTCTTCATCGCTCGCCCCAATAGCTCAGTCGGCAGAGCGTCTCCATGGTAAGGAGAAGGTCTACGGTTCGATTCCGTATTGGGGCTCTGATGTGTGAGGTTTCCCGTTCGACTACGCTGTGTCGAGCGGGGAGTCACTCGCATCACAGCGGTGTAGCTCAGTCGGTAGAGCAAGCGGCTCATAATCGCTGTGTCACCGGTTCAAGTCCGGTCACCGCTACTGACAGTAGCCGATTGCGGGGTCGGTCCTTCGATCGGCTACTCTTTCTGCGTTAATCCTTTATCCGTTCGTCAAGGAGCACTCACGTGGCTGCCACCGACGTCCGCCCGAAGATCACGCTGGCCTGCGTGGAGTGCAAGGAGCGGAACTACATCACCAAGAAGAACCGGCGCAACGACCCGGATCGGCTTGAGATCAAGAAGCACTGCCCGCGTTGCAACGCGCACACCGCGCACCGTGAGACGCGATAGCAATAAGCTCTCATTCGAGGCCGCCCCCACTCGCGGGGGGCGGCCTCGTTTCGTTGGTAATTCAATCGCAGGAGGTGTGCGCCGATGGCGCTCGACCAGTCCTTCGTAGGGCGGACCTACCCGCCCACCGCGGCCTACGAGGTCGGCCGGGAGAAGATCCGGGAATTCGCCGAGTCCCTGGGTGACACCAATCCGGTCTACACCGACCCCGAGGCGGCCAGGGCCCTCGGCTACCCCGACGTGATCGCCCCGCCGACGTTCATTTTCACGATCACCTTCAAGGCGGCCGGGAAGCAGGTTGTCGAGGACCCGCAACTGGGGCTGGACTACAGCCGGGTGGTCCACGGCGATCAGCAGTTCGAGTACACCCGCCCGGTCCGCGCGGGGGACCACCTGTCGGTCACCTCGATCATCGACTCGATCAAGTCGCTGGCCGGCAACGACATCCTGTCCGTCCGCGGTGAGGTCCACGACAAGGCGGGTGATCATGTAGCGACGTCGTTCACGACGCTGGTGGCCCGCGCCGCCGACGCAGAGGTGGAGGAGAGCAGATGACGACGGCCAAGATCTCGTACGACGCCGTGGAGGTCGGCACCGAGGTGCCGATGCGCGAGTTCCGGGTGAACCGCGCCGACCTCGTGCGGTACGCGGGCGCGTCGGGCGACTTCAATCCGATCCACTGGAATGAGAAGTTCGCCAAGGATGTCGGCCTCCCCGACGTCATCGCGCACGGCGCCTACACCATGGCCCAGGCGGCCCGCGTGGTGACCGAGTGGGCCGGCGACCCCGGCGCCCTGGTCGAGTACGGCGTCCGCTTCACCAGGCCGGTCGTGGTCCCCAACGACGACAAGGGCGCGCTCATCGAGATCGGCGCCAAGGTCACCGCCAAACTGGACGACGAGGCCCGTACGGTGCGCCTCGACATCACGGCGACCAGCGCCGGCCAGAAGGTGCTGGGCCGGGCCCGCGCCGTCGTACGGCTCGTCTGAGCCCTCGACCGCGCCGGAGCGGCCCCCCGGCGGATGAGAGCGCGCCACAGCGTGTGAAGCCCGCCTGAGCCCCTTACGGGGCGCACGCCCCGTCGGCCCCCGGACTCCCCACACCGGGGGCGGCCACCCCAGGGCCCCAGGGGGCGCCCCCGTACTCTTGAGCGCGTGCAGGAACTCCACGACGCCCCTCTCGCCCCCCTCACCACCTTCCGCCTCGGCGGACCGGCCAACCGGCTGCTCACGGCCACGACCGACGACGAGGTCATCGCCGCGGTCCGGGCGGCCGACGCGGCCGGAACCCCGCTGCTGGTGATCGGCGGCGGCAGCAATCTGGTCATCGCCGACAAGGGCTTCGACGGCACCGCCCTGCAGATCGCGACCAGCGGCTTCACGCTCGACGGCACCCGCCTGGAGCTCGCCGCGGGCGAGAACTGGTCGGACGCCGTGGCCCGTACGGTCCGGGCCGGGCTCGCGGGCATCGAATGCCTCGCCGGAATCCCCGGCTCCGCGGGGGCCACGCCGATACAGAACGTCGGCGCCTACGGCCAGGAGGTCTCCGCCACGATCACCGAGGTGATCGCCTACGACCGCCGCGCCGACGAGGTCGTCACGATCCCGAACGCCGACTGCGCCTTCTCCTACCGCCACAGCCGCTTCAAGGCCGACCCCGACCGCCATGTGGTGCTCCGGGTCCGCTTCGAGCTGGAGGACGCGGGCGGCCTCTCCGCGCCCGTCCGGTACGCCGAGACCGCGCGGGTACTCGGCGTCGAGGTGGGGGACCGGGTGCCGGCCGCCGTCGCCCGCGAGACCGTCCTGGGACTGCGCGCGGGCAAGGGCATGGTGCTCGACCCGGGGGACCACGACTCCTGGTCCGCCGGGTCGTTCTTCACCAACCCGGTGCTCACCGAGGACGCCTACGCCGCCTTCCTGGCCCGCGTCGCCGACCGCCTGGGCCCGGACACCGCGCCGCCCGCCTTCCCGGCGGGCGACGGTCTGATCAAGACCTCAGCGGCCTGGCTGATCGACAAGGCGGGCTTCACCAAGGGCTACGGCACCGGCCCGGCCCGGATCTCCACCAAGCACACGCTCGCCCTCACCAACCGGGGCGAGGCCACGACCGAGGATCTGCTGGCGCTGGCCCGCGAGGTGGTGGCCGGGGTCGAGGGGGCGTTCGGGGTGACCCTCGTCAACGAGCCGGTGACGGTCGGCGTGAGCCTCTGATCCACGACCACATACGGAAAACCGTATGTGGGATCAGCCCGCCAGCCAGTCGTCGATCTCCGTCAGCATCCGCTGCCGGACCTCCTCCGGCGCGGCCGACCCGCGCACCGACTGGCGCGCCAGCTCGGCCAGTTCGGCGTCCGTGAAGCCGTGGTGCTCGCGCACCAGCTCGTACTGCGCCGCCAGCCGCGAGCCGAAGAGCAGTGGGTCGTCCGCCCCGAGCGCCATCGGCACCCCCGCGTCGTAGAGCGTCCGCAGCGGGACGTCCTCCGGCTTCTCGTAGACCCCGAGCGCCACGTTCGACGAGGGACACACCTCGCAGGTCACCTGGCGCTCGGCGAGCTTGGCGAGCAGCCGTGGGTCCTCCGCCGCGCGCACCCCGTGGCCGACCCGGGCCGCGCCGAGGTCGTCCAGGCAGTCCCGCACGCTGCCGGCGCCCGACAGCTCGCCGCCGTGCGGCGCGGCCAGCAGCCCGCCCTCCCGGGCGATGGCGAAGGCCCGGTCGAAGTCACGGGCGAATCCGCGCCGCTCGTCGTTGGAGAGGCCGAAGCCGACCACACCGCGGTCCGCGTAGCGCACCGCGAGCCGGGCGAGGGTGCGCGCCTCCAGCGGATGCTTCATGCGGTTGGCGGCGACCAGCACCCTGATCCCCAGCCCGGTGTCCGCGGAGGCGCTCTCGACCGCGTCCAGGATGACCTCCATCGCCGGGATCAGCCCGCCCAGACGCGGGGCGTACGAGGTGGGGTCGACCTGGATCTCCAGCCACTGGGCCCCGTCCCGCACGTCCTCCTGGGCCGCCTCGCGCACCAGCCGCCGGATGTCGTCGGCGTCCCGCAGGCAGGATCGTGCGATGTCGTACAGCCGCTGGAAGCGGAACCAGCCGCGCTCATCGGTGGCCCGCAACTTCGGCGGCTCACCGCCGCTCAGTGCCTCGGGCAGGTGGACGCCGTACTTGTCGGCGAGTTCCAGGAGGGTCGCGGGGCGCATGGAGCCGGTGAAGTGAAGATGCAGATGCGCTTTGGGGAGCAGGTGTACATCGCGTGCCATCTGCAGATCCTGCCGCACGAGCGGATCCGCCGGTACCGCTTTCCCCGAACGGGGAGGTGCACACATGAGGAAGGGCCGGATCCGCCCCCGCGGATTCCGGCCCGTTCCCTACGTGCGTGCGACCCGCGCGCCTTACGCGCTCGCCTCGCCCAGCAGCTTCTGCAGCCGGGAGACGCCCTCGACGAGGTCCTCGTCGCCCAGCGCGTACGACAGCCGCAGATAGCCCGGGGTGCCGAAAGCCTCGCCCGGCACCACCGCGACCTCGGCCTCCTCCAGGATCAGCTCCGCCAGTTCGACGCTGGTCCGCGGCCGCTTGCCGCGGATCTCCTTGCCGAGCAGCCCCTTGACCGAGGGATAGACGTAGAAGGCGCCCTCCGGCTCCGGGCACTCGACGCCGTCGATCTCGTTCAGCATCCGCACGATGGTGCGGCGGCGGCGGTCGAACGCCTCGCGCATCGTGGCCACGGCGTCGAGATCGCCGGAGACGGCGGCCAGCGCGGCGACCTGAGCGACATTGCTCACATTCGAGGTGGCGTGCGACTGCAGGTTGGTCGCGGCCTTGATGACGTCCTTGGGGCCGATGACCCAGCCCACCCGCCAGCCGGTCATCGCGTACGTCTTCGCGACACCGTTGACCACGATGCACTTGTCGCGCAGCTCGGGCACCACGACCGGCAGCGAGTGGAACTCCGCGTCGCCGTAGACCAGGTGCTCGTAGATCTCGTCGGTCAGCACCCACAGCCCGTGCTCGGCGGCCCAGCGGCCGACCTCCTCGATCTGCTCACGGCTGTAGACCGCGCCGGTGGGGTTCGAGGGGGAGACGAAGAGCAGCACCTTGGTGTGCTCGGTGCGGGCCGCCTCCAGCTGCTCGACGGAGACGCGGTAGCCGGTCGTCTCGTCGGCGACGACCTCCACCGGGACACCGCCGGCCAGCCGGATCGACTCCGGGTAGGTGGTCCAGTAGGGCGCGGGGACGATGACCTCGTCGCCCGGGTCCAGGATCGCGGCGAACGCCTCGTAGATCGCCTGCTTGCCGCCGTTGGTCACCAGGACCTGGGCCGCCTCGACCTCGTACCCGCTGTCGCGCAGCGTCTTCGCGGCGATCGCGGCCTTGAGCTCGGGGAGCCCGCCGGCCGGCGTGTAGCGGTGGTACTTCGGGTCGCGGCAGGCCGCCGCCGCGGCGTCGACGACGTAGTCGGGCGTGGGGAAGTCGGGCTCACCGGCGCCGAAGCCGATCACCGGACGGCCGGCGGCCTTGAGGGCCTTGGCCTTGGCGTCGACGGCGAGGGTCGCGGACTCGGAGATCGAGCCGATCCGGGCCGATACCCGCCGGTCGGTCGGGGACTGTACGGGGGGAGTAGCAGCGGTCATAGATGCATCGTCGCAGACGGGCGAAATGGGTGGCACACGGGTTTGCGGAGACTTCGCGCGCTTCTCGTTCGACGCCCGGCCGCCAAGCACGTACACTCAACCGTCGTTGGCCGATCAACAGCCGCATCCGACCGCACACTCCGTGCAGCCGGATGTATGCGGTAGGTTGGTGGTGCCGCGAAGGGTCGTAGCTCAATTGGTAGAGCACTGGTCTCCAAAACCAGCGGTTGGGGGTTCAAGTCCCTCCGGCCCTGCTACACGCACTTGTGATCAGGGTGCGTGCATGCGTACGCAAGGACAAGCACCGCTGTGCGGCCGGGCCGGACGCGGCACGGCCACGACCCGGATTCAGGTGAGGACGAGTGACGGAAGCCCTTGGCTCCACCGCGACGCCTGAGAGCGGTCGTCCCGATGAGGACGAGGTGGCGACCAAGCGGGGTCGCCGTGGTGGCAAGCGCGCGAAGAAGGGGCCCTTCGGCCGCCTCGCGCTCTTCTACCGCCAGATCATCGCTGAGCTGCGGAAGGTCGTCTGGCCCACCCGCGGTCAGCTGTCGACGTACACCAGTGTGGTGATCGTTTTCGTCCTCATCATGATCGGCATCGTGACCGTGATTGACTATGGGTTCAATAACGCCATCAAGTACGTCTTTGGCTGAGACCCACGCGAAAGGCGGCCGCCGTCCCGGCGTCGCCTCTTTCGCACGTTCCACCCCCTTGAAGCCAGGAAGAAGCAGCCACAGTGTCTGACCCGAACCTGAACGGCGCCGCCGAGCCCGTCGAGTCCCGTGAGGACGAGCTCGACATCGTTGAGGCGGCGGACTCCGACCAGGCTGAAGCAGCCGACGCCTCAGCGGGCGTGCCCGCCGAGGAGGACGCGTTGCATGTCGAGGGCGAGGACGCCCTCGAGGCCGATGCGGCCCCCGAGGCCGAGCCGGACGGGCTGGACGAGGCAGAGGACGCGGCCGAGGCGGAAGCTGAGGGCGCGGCCGAGATCGAGGTCGACCCGGTCGAGGCGCTCCGCGAGGAGCTGCGCGGACTGCCCGGTGAGTGGTACGTGATCCACACCTACGCGGGCTACGAGAAGCGCGTGAAGGCCAACCTGGAGCAGCGTGCCGTCTCGCTGAACGTCGAGGACTTCATCTATCAGGCCGAGGTCCCCGAGGAAGAGATCGTCCAGATCAAGAACGGCGAGCGCAAGAACGTCCGGCAGAACAAGCTGCCCGGCTATGTGCTCGTCCGCATGGACCTGACGAACGAGTCGTGGGGCGTCGTCCGCAACACTCCGGGTGTCACCGGCTTCGTGGGCAACGCCTACGACCCGTACCCGCTGACCCTGGACGAGATCGTCAAGATGCTCGCCCCCGAGGCCGAGGAGAAGGCCGCCAAGGCCGCCGCCGAGGAGAGCGGCATGCCGGCGCCGAGCCGCAAGGTCGAGGTCCAGGTGCTGGACTTCGAGGTCGGCGACTCGGTCACGGTCACCGACGGCCCGTTCGCGACCCTGCAGGCGACGATCAACGAGATCAACGCCGACTCGAAGAAGGTCAAGGGCCTGGTGGAGATCTTCGGCCGGGAGACCCCGGTCGAGCTGAGCTTCGACCAGATCCAGAAGAACTGAGTCTCCTCACCAGAACTTCCGAACAGGTCAGACGGGCTTTCGCGGCCGGTCTGACCTGCTCGGTTTTAAGGCGCACACCTATACCCGTTATCGTTGTGCGGTATGCCTCCATCCGGATGATCCGGTTCGGAGGCGAACCACCTCTCACTAGGACCCGGAGAGAGCATGCCTCCCAAGAAGAAGAAGGTCACGGGGCTGATCAAGCTCCAGATCCAGGCCGGCGCCGCGAACCCGGCCCCGCCGGTCGGCCCCGCGCTGGGCCAGCACGGCGTCAACATCATGGAGTTCTGCAAGGCCTACAACGCCGCGACCGAGTCGCAGCGTGGCATGGTCGTGCCGGTGGAGATCACGGTCTACGAGGACCGCTCCTTCACCTTCGTGACCAAGACCCCGCCGGCCGCCAAGCTGATCCTCAAGGCCGCGGGCGTGGAGAAGGGCTCCGGCGAGCCGCACAAGACCAAGGTCGCCAAGATCAGCCGCGACCAGGTGCGTGAGATCGCCACCACCAAGATGCCCGACCTGAACGCCAACGACCTGGACGCCGCCGAGAAGATCATCGCCGGCACCGCCCGTTCCATGGGCATCACGGTCGAGGGCTGACACCTCCACGGCGAGGGCTCAAAGCCCCCGCAGCCACGTGTGGCAGGGCCAAGCGCTGGCCCGGACCACGAACTCCACAACATCAGGAGCAACAGTGAGCAAGCGCAGCAAGACTCTCCGCGCTGCAGAGGCCAAGATCGACCGGGAGCGCAACTACGCCCCGCTCGAGGCCGTCCGTCTCGCGAAGGACACCTCCGCGACCAAGTTCGACGCGACCGTCGAGGTCGCCATGCGCCTGGGCGTCGACCCGCGCAAGGCCGACCAGATGGTCCGCGGCACCGTGAACCTGCCGCACGGCACCGGTAAGACCGCCCGGGTCCTGGTCTTCGCGACCGGTGACCGTGCTGCGGCCGCGGAGGCCGCCGGCGCCGACATCGTCGGCTCCGACGAGCTCATCGACGAGGTGTCCAAGGGGCGTCTGGACTTCGACGCCGTCGTCGCCACCCCGGACCTCATGGGCAAGGTCGGCCGCCTGGGCCGGGTGCTCGGTCCGCGTGGTCTGATGCCGAACCCGAAGACCGGAACCGTCACCCCGGACGTGGCCAAGGCCGTCACGGAGATCAAGGGCGGCAAGATCGAGTTCCGCGTCGACAAGCACTCCAACCTGCACTTCATCATCGGCAAGCTCTCGTTCGACGAGACCAAGCTGGTGGAGAACTACGCCGCGGCGCTGGAGGAGATCAACCGTCTCAAGCCGTCCGCCGCGAAGGGCCGCTACATCAAGAAGGCGACCCTGACCACCACGATGGGCCCCGGCATCCCGCTGGACGCCAACCGCACCCGCAACCTGCTGGTCGAGGAAGAGGCCGTCTGAGGCCGCCCCTGAACCAGCGCACCACGGTGTGCAACCGCCGGGCCCCCGCACCGCGTCGAAGGTGCGGGGGCCCGGCGTCTTCCGTTGTCGGTCCGCTCCGCTAAAGTCACTGCAGACGTAAAAGAGAAATAAAAAATAAGGGGGAGCCGTGCGCGGTACTCATGTCGGTGCGCGTTGGGCTATAGCCGCTGGAAGCGTCGTTCTCATGGTCGGCCTCACCGCGTGCGGGAGCGAGAAGTCCGACGACGACAAGGCCGGCGAGAAGACGGGCGACAAGTCCGGCCAGTCCGCGATGAGCCCGCTGGCGGCGCTCAAACTGGCCTCGCAGCGGACTGACCAGAAGAACTCGGCCAAGGTCGAGGGCACCACCAAGATGGGCGAGCAGAACTCGCAGATGTCCGGCTCCATGGACTGGGCCAACGGCATCCGGGCCAACATGTCCATCACCCAGAGCGGTGGCGCCATCGCCTCCTCCCCGATCGAGGGCAAGGCGATGGACGCGCGCTACACCCCGGACGCGATGTTCCTGAACATGGGCGACGAGTTCGCCGCGCAGGCCGGCAGTGGCAAGCACTGGGTGAAGTACGACTATGACGTGCTGGCCCAGAAGGCCGGTCCCTCGGGCGCGTTCCTGAAGGACCAGATGCAGAACAACAACCCGTCGCGCTCGGTCGAGCTGCTGCTCGCCACCGGCAAGGTCAAGAGCGTGGGCTCGGAGAACGTGAAGGGCGTCAAGGCCACGCACTACACGGGCACGGTCAAGGTCTCCGAGATCGCCAAGATGCAGTCCAAGGAGCTGAGCCAGTCGGACCTGGACGCTCTGCAGAAGCAGCTGGAGACCTCCGGCATGGACACCGAGACCATCGACCTGTGGGTCGACGACCAGAACCTGCTGGTCAAGAAGCGTGAGCAGGCCCAGAGCAACAACGGCTCCTACGACTCCACCGTCTACTACTCGGACTACGGCACCGCCGTGACGGTCGAGGAGCCGACGTCCTCGGACACCGTTGACTTCCAGGACATGCTCCAGCAGTAGAGCCGATTTGCCTGGCCGCGGCCCGTTCGCGTAATCTCCTACAGAAGCCAAAGACCGCTGGTTGTCGCTGTGCCCCCGTGAGGGGTTCGGTGGCTGAAGGATCCGCTAGCTGCGGGCGACCTGCGTAGGTGTATGTGGTTGAACTCCCGAACGGGCCGTGAGCCTGTGCCGGTCGAGTTACGCCCCGAGCGCCTGCGCCGGGGCGTTTTCGCATTGTCCAGTCTCCTTCCTTCAGGCCGTAGCGGTCCTCATCACCCGGAAGGAGGCCGAGGCTCATGGCGAGTCCTGACAAGGTCGCAGCCGTCGACGAGATGCGGGAGAAGTTCCGCACCTCCCACGCGGCTCTCGTGACCGCGTACACCGGTCTCACCGTTGCGCAGCTCAAGGAGCTGCGCCGTTCGCTCGGTGAGAACGTTCAGTACCGTGTGGTGAAGAACACGCTGACCAAGATCGCGGCCAACGAGGCCGGGATCAACCAGCTCGACGACCTGTTCGCGGGTTCGTCGGCCGTCGCCTTCGTGACCGGTGACCCGGTCGAGGCGGCGAAGGGTCTCCGTGACTTCGCCAAGGAGAACCCCGCTCTCGTCATCAAGGGCGGTGTCCTTGATGGCAAGGCGCTGTCCGCCGATGAGATCAAGAAGCTCGCGGACCTCGAGTCCCGTGAGGTGCTGCTCGCCAAGCTGGCGGGTGCGATGAAGGCCAAGCAGTCCCAGGCTGCCGCGCTCTTCCAGGCCCCGCTGTCCAAGTTCATCCGGACCGCCGAGGCGCTCCGGCAGAAGCAGGCCGAGCAGGGCGGTGCCGAATCCCCGGCTCCCGCCGAGGCCGAGTCCGAGTAATCAGGCTCCGGTCGCAGCGGGCCGGGAAGCCCGCCGACATGTTCATCCGGCACCACCTGCCGAATTAGTGGAAGGACCGCCATCATGGCGAAGCTCAGCCAGGACGACCTGCTCGCGCAGTTCGAGGAGATGACCCTCATCGAGCTCTCCGAGTTCGTGAAGGCCTTCGAGGAGAAGTTCGACGTCACCGCCGCCGCCCCGGCCGCCGTCGTGGCCGCCGCCCCGGGCGCCCCGGGTGCCGCTGCCCCGGCCGAGGAGGAGCAGGACGAGTTCGACGTCATCCTCACCGGCGCCGGCGACAAGAAGATCCAGGTCATCAAGGTTGTGCGTGAGCTGACCTCCCTGGGTCTGAAGGAGGCCAAGGACCTCGTGGACGGCGCCCCGAAGCCCGTTCTCGAGAAGGTCGCCAAGGACGCCGCCGAGAAGGCCGCCGAGTCCCTCAAGGGCGCCGGCGCCTCCGTCGAGGTCAAGTGACCTCTCGGTCCGCCGCCACACGCCGGTAGGACGTCCGGCGGCGCGGCCCGGTTCCAGCCAAGGGCGATCACCCGTTCGGGTGGTCGCCCTTCGGCGTTCCCGTCACGGCTACATTGTCTTACGGGGTTGTGGAGGTAGGGTGATCTTCGTTGCCTGTCGCCACGCCCTGTGACGATCTCGCCGGAGTGGGGGGCCTTGACGAACGGCACGCAGCGCGCAATTCTCAGGACGCGACGCCACATCGATCCAAAAGTCCGAGGCATGGATCGTCGGCGAAGCGGGCAGTATCGGTATGCGCATCGAGCGCGCGGGCTGCCGACAGGGCGGATGAAGACAACGAGGGGCGCGCCCCTCACCGGAGGGAGAGATTGGCACTGCCGGTCTCAGGAACTCGGCGCTGGACATCAGTGTGCCAAGTGGCTACACTGACCCTTTGCGCTGCCTGTTAGCTGCTCCCTGCCCGTCACCAGGGGCATACCTACCTTCGAGCACTACTGATGGAAACACCCTGACCAGGGATTTCATCCATGGGCTCTCGGTAGGACCGGTACGCGCGTAGTGAGTCCGAGCCCTCGGAAGGACCCCCTCTTGGCCGCCTCGCGCAACGCCTCGACTGCCAATACGAACAATGGCGCCAGCACCGCCCCGCTGCGCATCTCCTTTGCGAAGATCAGGGAGCCTCTCGAGGTTCCGAACCTCCTCGCGCTGCAGACCGAGAGCTTCGATTGGCTGCTCGGCAATGCCGCCTGGAAGGCTCGCGTCGAGGCTGCGCTGGACAGCGGTCAGGACGTCCCCACCAAGTCCGGTCTGGAAGAGATCTTCGAGGAGATCTCCCCGATCGAGGACTTCTCCGGGTCGATGTCCCTGACTTTCCGTGATCACCGTTTCGAGCCGCCGAAGAACTCGATCGACGAGTGCAAGGAGCGTGACTTCACCTACGCAGCTCCGCTCTTCGTCACGGCCGAGTTCACCAACAACGAGACCGGCGAGATCAAGTCCCAGACGGTCTTCATGGGCGACTTCCCGCTCATGACCGACAAGGGCACCTTCTGCATCAACGGCACCGAGCGTGTCGTCGTCTCGCAGCTGGTCCGCTCGCCGGGTGTCTACTTCGACTCCTCCATCGACAAGACGTCCGACAAGGACATCTTCTCCGTCAAGGTCATCCCCTCCCGGGGTGCCTGGCTGGAGATGGAGATCGACAAGCGCGACATGGTCGGTGTGCGCATCGACCGCAAGCGCAAGCAGTCCGTCACCGTTCTCCTGAAGGCTCTCGGTTGGACGACCGAGCAGATCCTGGAGGAGTTCGGCGAGTACGAGTCGATGCGCGCCACCCTGGAGAAGGACCACACCCAGGGCCAGGACGACGCGCTGCTCGACATCTACCGCAAGCTGCGTCCGGGCGAGCCCCCCACGCGTGAGGCCGCGCAGACGCTGCTCGAGAACCTCTACTTCAACCCGAAGCGCTACGACCTCGCGAAGGTCGGCCGCTACAAGGTCAACAAGAAGCTGGGTTCGGCCGCTCCGCTGGACGCGGGTGTCCTGACGGTCGAGGACGTCATCGCCTCGATCAAGTACCTGGTGAAGCTGCACGCCGGTGAGACCGAGACCGTCGGGGACAACGGCCAGTCCGTGGTCGTCGAGACCGACGACATCGACCACTTCGGCAACCGCCGTATCCGTAACGTCGGCGAGCTGATCCAGAACCAGGTCCGCACGGGTCTGGCCCGTATGGAGCGCGTCGTGCGTGAGCGCATGACGACTCAGGACGTCGAGGCGATCACGCCGCAGACCCTGATCAACATCCGGCCGGTCGTCGCCTCCATCAAGGAGTTCTTCGGCACCAGCCAGCTGTCGCAGTTCATGGACCAGACGAACCCGCTGTCGGGTCTGACCCACAAGCGCCGTCTGAACGCGCTCGGCCCCGGTGGTCTCTCCCGTGAGCGGGCGGGCTTCGAGGTCCGTGACGTGCACCCGTCGCACTACGGCCGCATGTGCCCGATCGAGACGCCCGAAGGCCCGAACATCGGTCTGATCGGCTCGCTCGCCTCGTACGGCCGGGTCAACGCGTTCGGTTTCATCGAGACCCCGTACCGCAAGGTCGTCGACGGTGTCGTCACCGACGACGTCGACTACCTGACCGCCGATGAAGAGGACCGCTTCGTCATCGCGCAGGCCAACGCCCCGCTGGCGGACGACCTGCGCTTCGCCGAGAACCGTGTCCTGGTCCGCCGCCGTGGCGGCGAGGTCGACTACATCCCCGGCGACGACGTCGACTACATGGACGTCTCGCCGCGCCAGATGGTGTCGGTCGCGACCGCGATGATCCCCTTCCTCGAGCACGACGACGCCAACCGCGCGCTCATGGGCTCGAACATGATGCGCCAGGCCGTGCCGCTGATCAAGGCGGAGTCCCCGCTGGTCGGCACTGGCATGGAGTACCGCTGTGCGGTCGACGCCGGCGACGTCATCAAGGCCGAGAAGGACGGTGTCGTCCAGGAGGTCTCCGCCGACTACGTGACGGTGGCCAACGACGACGGCACCTACACCACCTACCGGGTGGCCAAGTTCTCCCGCTCCAACCAGGGCACCTCCTTCAACCAGAAGGTCGTCGTGGACGAGGGTGCGCGGGTGATCGCCGGCCAGGTGCTGGCCGACGGCCCGTCCACCGAGGACGGCGAGATGGCGCTCGGCAAGAACCTCCTGGTGGCGTTCATGCCGTGGGAGGGCCACAACTACGAGGACGCGATCATCCTCAGCCAGCGTCTGGTGCAGGACGACGTCCTCTCCTCGATCCACATCGAGGAGCACGAGGTCGACGCCCGGGACACCAAGCTCGGCCCCGAGGAGATCACCCGGGACATCCCGAACGTCTCCGAGGAGGTCCTCGCCGACCTCGACGAGCGCGGCATCATCCGGATCGGTGCCGAGGTCGTCGCCGGCGACATCCTGGTCGGCAAGGTCACCCCGAAGGGTGAGACCGAGCTGACCCCGGAGGAGCGGCTGCTGCGCGCGATCTTCGGTGAGAAGGCCCGTGAGGTCCGTGACACCTCGCTGAAGGTGCCGCACGGTGAGATCGGCAAGGTCATCGGCGTCCGCGTCTTCGACCGCGAAGAGGGCGACGAGCTGCCGCCGGGCGTGAACCAGCTGGTCCGCGTCTACGTGGCGCAGAAGCGCAAGATCACCGATGGTGACAAGCTCGCCGGCCGTCACGGCAACAAGGGCGTCATCTCCAAGATCCTGCCGGTCGAGGACATGCCGTTCCTGGAGGACGGCACCCCGGTCGACATCATCCTCAACCCGCTGGGTGTCCCGTCCCGAATGAACCCGGGACAGGTCCTGGAGATCCACCTCGGCTGGCTGGCCTCTCGCGGCTGGAAGGTCGAGGGCTCCGAGGACTGGATGCAGCGGCTCCAGGCCATCGGCGCCGACGAGGTCCAGCCCGGCACCAACGTCGCGACCCCGGTCTTCGACGGCGCCCGCGAGGACGAGATCGCCGGTCTCTTCGACTCGACGATCCCGAACCGCGACGGCGACCGCCTGGTCCAGTCGTCCGGCAAGGCCCGGCTCTTCGACGGCCGCTCCGGTGAGCCGTTCCCGGAGCCGATCTCGGTCGGCTACATGTACATCCTCAAGCTGCACCACCTGGTGGACGACAAGCTGCACGCCCGTTCCACCGGTCCGTACTCGATGATCACCCAGCAGCCGCTGGGTGGTAAGGCTCAGTTCGGTGGCCAGCGCTTCGGCGAGATGGAGGTGTGGGCGCTGGAGGCTTACGGCGCCGCGTACGCCCTCCAGGAGCTGCTGACCATCAAGTCCGACGACGTGACCGGCCGCGTGAAGGTCTACGAGGCCATCGTCAAGGGCGAGAACATTCCCGAGCCCGGCATCCCCGAGTCCTTCAAGGTGCTCATCAAGGAGATGCAGTCCCTGTGCCTCAACGTGGAGGTGCTGTCGTCCGACGGCATGTCCATCGAGATGCGCGACACCGACGAGGACGTCTTCCGCGCTGCGGAGGAGCTCGGTATCGACCTGTCCCGGCGCGAGCCGAGCAGCGTCGAAGAGGTCTGACGGGTCTGGCCGGGGCGGTACGTACGCTCAGCCCCGGCCTCTCCCCGGACCCCCAGTCAGACCCGAAGACACGACCCTGAAAGAGGGATTGACGACAAGTGCTCGACGTCAACTTCTTCGACGAGCTGCGGATCGGCCTCGCCACTGCTGACGACATCCGTCAGTGGTCCCACGGTGAGGTCAAGAAGCCGGAGACCATCAACTACCGCACCCTCAAGCCCGAAAAGGACGGACTCTTCTGCGAGAAGATCTTCGGTCCGACCCGGGACTGGGAGTGCTACTGCGGCAAGTACAAGCGCGTCCGATTCAAGGGCATCATCTGTGAGCGGTGTGGCGTCGAGGTCACCCGCGCCAAGGTGCGCCGTGAGCGGATGGGCCACATTGAGCTGGCCGCTCCCGTCACCCACATCTGGTACTTCAAGGGCGTGCCCAGCCGTCTGGGCTACCTGCTCGACCTCGCCCCGAAGGACCTCGAGAAGGTCATCTACTTCGCCGCCTACATGATCACGTGGGTGGACGAGGAGCGCCGCACGCGCGACCTGCCCTCGCTGGAGGCTCATGTCTCCGTCGAGCGTCAGCAGATCGAGCAGCGCCGCGACGCCGACCTGGAGGCCCGCGCCAAGAAGCTCGAGGCGGACCTCGCCGAGCTCGAGGCCGAGGGTGCCAAGGCCGATGTGCGCCGTAAGGTGCGCGAGGGCGCCGAGCGCGAGATGAAGCAGCTTCGTGACCGCGCCCAGCGCGAGATCGACCGTCTCGACGAGGTGTGGAACCGCTTCAAGAACCTCAAGGTCCAGGACCTGGAGGGCGACGAGCTGCTCTACCGCGAGCTGCGTGACCGCTTCGGCACGTACTTCATGGGCGGCATGGGCGCCGCGGCGCTGCAGAAGCGCCTGGAGTCCTTCGACCTCGACGAGGAGGCCGAGAAGCTCCGCGAGATCATCCGGACCGGCAAGGGCCAGAAGAAGACCCGTGCGCTCAAGCGCCTCAAGGTCGTCTCCGCCTTCCTGCAGACCCGCAACAGCCCCAACGGCATGGTGCTGGACTGCGTCCCGGTGATCCCGCCGGACCTGCGTCCGATGGTGCAGCTGGACGGTGGCCGCTTCGCGACCTCCGACCTGAACGACCTGTACCGCCGTGTGATCAACCGGAACAACCGCCTCAAGCGTCTCCTTGACCTCGGTGCCCCCGAGATCATCGTGAACAACGAGAAGCGGATGCTGCAGGAGGCCGTCGACGCGCTGTTCGACAACGGCCGCCGCGGCCGCCCGGTGACCGGTCCCGGTAACCGTCCGCTGAAGTCCCTCAGCGACATGCTGAAGGGCAAGCAGGGCCGGTTCCGTCAGAACCTGCTCGGTAAGCGTGTCGACTACTCGGCCCGTTCGGTCATCGTCGTCGGCCCGCAGCTCAAGCTGCACCAGTGCGGTCTGCCCAAGGCCATGGCGCTGGAGCTCTTCAAGCCGTTCGTGATGAAGCGCCTGGTGGACCTGAACCACGCGCAGAACATCAAGTCGGCCAAGCGCATGGTCGAGCGCGGCCGCACGGTCGTGTACGACGTGCTCGAAGAGGTCATCGCCGAGCACCCGGTGCTGCTGAACCGTGCGCCGACCCTGCACCGCCTCGGCATCCAGGCCTTCGAGCCGCAGCTGGTCGAGGGCAAGGCCATTCAGATCCACCCGCTCGTCTGCACCGCGTTCAACGCGGACTTCGACGGTGACCAGATGGCCGTGCACCTGCCGCTGTCCGCGGAGGCGCAGGCCGAGGCCCGCATCCTGATGCTGTCCTCGAACAACATCCTCAAGCCGGCCGACGGCCGGCCGGTGACCATGCCGACCCAGGACATGGTGCTGGGCCTGTTCTTCCTCACCACCGACGAGGAGGAGCGCGAGGTCAAGGGCGAGGGCCGGTTCTTCGGCTCGGCCGCCGAGGCGACCATGGCGTTCGACGCCCGGGAGCTCTCGCTCCAGGCGAAGATCGACATCCGCTTCCCGATCGGCACCGTCCCGCCGCGCGGCTGGACCCCGCCGATCCCGGAGGAGGGCGAGCCCGCTTGGCAGCCCGGTGACAGCTTCCGGCTGCGCACCACGCTGGGCCGCGCGCTCTTCAACGAGCTGCTGCCCGAGGACTACCCGTTCGTCGACTACTCGGTGGGCAAGAAGCAGCTCTCCGAGATCGTCAACGACCTCGCCGAGCGCTACCCCAAGGTCATCGTCGCGGCGACGCTGGACAACCTGAAGGCGGCCGGTTTCCACTGGGCCACCCGCTCCGGTGTCACCGTCGCCATCTCCGACATCGTCGTGCCCGAGGCCAAGAAGGCCATCATCACGGGCTACGAGGCGCAGGACGAGAAGGTCCAGAAGCAGTACGAGCGTGGTCTGATCACCAAGGACGAGCGCACCCAGGAACTGATCGCGATCTGGACCAAGGCGACCAACGAGGTCGCCGAGGCGATGAACGCGAACTTCCCGAAGACCAACCCGATCTTCATGATGGTCGACTCGGGCGCGCGCGGAAACATGATGCAGATGCGTCAGATCGCCGGTATGCGTGGTCTGGTGTCCAACGCGAAGAACGAGACCATCCCGCGGCCCATCAAGGCGTCGTTCCGTGAGGGTCTCTCCGTGCTGGAGTACTTCATCTCCACCCACGGTGCCCGTAAGGGTCTCGCCGACACCGCCCTGCGTACCGCCGACTCGGGTTACCTGACCCGACGTCTGGTGGACGTCTCCCAGGACGTGATCATCCGCGAGGAGGACTGCGGCACCGACCGCGGCCTCAAGCTCGTGATCGCGTCCAAGGGTGCGGACGGCGTGCTGCGCAAGGCGGAGGACGCCGAGACCAGCGTGTACGCGCGCTGCCTCGCCGAGGACATCGTCGTCGAAGGCAAGGTCCTGGGCCCGGCCGGCACCGACCTGGGCGATGTGCTCATCGACGAGCTGGTCCGCCACGGTGTGGAGACGGTCAAGACCCGTTCGGTGCTCACCTGCGAGTCCGCCGTCGGCACCTGCGCCATGTGCTACGGCCGCTCGCTGGCGACCGGCAAGCTGGTGGACATCGGCGAGGCGGTCGGCATCATCGCCGCCCAGTCCATCGGTGAGCCCGGCACCCAGCTGACGATGCGTACCTTCCACACCGGTGGTGTGGCCGGTGACGACATCACCCAGGGTCTGCCGCGTGTCGTCGAGCTCTTCGAGGCCCGTACGCCCAAGGGTGTCGCCCCGATCTCGGAGGCGGCCGGCCGCGTCCGGATCGAGGAGACCGAGAAGACCAAGAAGCTCGTCGTCACCCCGGACGACGGCTCCGACGAGACCGCCTTCGGCGTCTCCAAGCGAGCCCGTCTCCTGGTGGGCGAGGGCGACCGCGTCGACGTCGGCCAGCCGCTGACCGTGGGTGCCGTCAACCCGCACGACGTGCTGCGCATCCTCGGCCAGCGCGCCGTCCAGGTGCACCTGGTGGGCGAGGTCCAGAAGGTCTACAACTCGCAGGGTGTGTCGATCCACGACAAGCACATCGAGATCATCATCCGGCAGATGCTGCGCCGGGTGACGATCATCGAGTCCGGCGACGCTGAGCTGCTGCCGGGCGAGCTCGTGGAGCGCTCGCGCTTCGAGTCGGAGAACCGTCGTGTGGTCCAGGAAGGCGGCCACCCGGCCTCCGGCCGTCCGCAGCTGATGGGTATCACCAAGGCCTCGCTGGCGACCGAGTCCTGGCTGTCGGCGGCGTCCTTCCAGGAGACGACCCGGGTGCTCACCGACGCGGCGATCAACGCCAAGTCGGACTCCCTGATCGGCCTCAAGGAGAACGTGATCATCGGTAAGCTCATCCCGGCCGGTACGGGCCTGTCCCGCTACCGCAACATCCGGGTCGAGCCGACCGAGGAGGCGAAGGCCGCGATGTACTCGGCCGTCGGTTACGACGACATCGACTACTCGCCCTTCGGCACGGGCTCCGGCCAGGCGGTTCCGCTGGAGGACTACGACTACGGTCCGTACAACCAGTAAGTCCCGATCCGCTCGCAGGGCGGTCACCCCCATGGTGGGGTGGCCGCCCTACGGCGTTTCCGGACGGCTCGGCCGGAGGCAAAAGTCGAGTAGCCCATTTCCGGCGTGTCGGGGCGCTCTGCATTTGTTTTGACCGAAGTCGATGAGGTAGGTACGCTCAGACCTTGTGCCTGGGGTGTGCCCGGGTCCTTGCGTGTGCGCCCCCAGCCTTCGGCGGGGAGGTGCCTCAGCATGCGAGGGGCCGAGGTGTCGACACCAACAATCCGCACTCTCCGAACATTCGCAGAGGGCTGCGGTGCGCGACACACCCGACCGCGTGGGTCGGAGAAGCCCCAGGTTAGCTTTATCGAGATCGGCACACAGAAACCGGAGAAACGGTGCCTACGATCCAGCAGCTGGTCCGCAAGGGCCGGCAGGACAAGGTCGAGAAGAACAAGACCCCCGCCCTCGCGGGGTCGCCGCAGCGCCGTGGGACATGCACTCGCGTGTTCACCACGACGCCGAAGAAGCCGAACTCGGCGCTCCGCAAGGTCGCGCGTGTCCGGCTGAGCAGTGGGATCGAGGTCACCGCCTACGTCCCGGGTGAGGGGCACAACCTGCAGGAGCACTCCATCGTGCTCGTGCGCGGCGGTCGTGTGAAGGACCTGCCGGGTGTTCGTTACAAGATCATCCGCGGCTCCCTCGACACGCAGGGCGTCAAGAACCGCAAGCAGGCTCGCAGCCGCTACGGCGCCAAGAAGGAGAAGTAAGAATGCCTCGTAAGGGTCCCGCCCCGAAGCGCCCGGTCATCATCGACCCGGTTTACAACTCTCCTCTTGTGACGTCCCTCATCAACAAGGTGCTGCTGAACGGCAAGCGCTCCACCGCCGAGCGCATCGTCTACGGCGCCATGGAGGGCCTGCGCGACAAGTCCGGCAACGACCCGGTCATCACGCTCAAGCGCGCCCTGGAGAACGTGAAGCCGACCCTCGAGGTCCGCTCCCGTCGTGTCGGTGGCGCCACCTACCAGGTGCCGGTCGAGGTCCGTCCCGGCCGCTCCTCCACCCTCGCCCTGCGCTGGCTCGTGGGCTACTCCCGCGCCCGTCGCGAGAAGACCATGACCGAGCGGCTCATGAACGAGCTGCTGGACGCCAGCAATGGTCTGGGCGCCTCCGTCAAGCGGCGTGAGGACACCCACAAGATGGCCGAGTCCAACAAGGCCTTCGCGCACTACCGCTGGTAGTCGCTACCCCATCGAGAACCGAGAGAAGACTGAGCCAGATGGCCACCACTTCACTTGACCTGGCCAAGGTCCGCAACATCGGGATCATGGCACACATCGACGCGGGCAAGACGACCACCACCGAGCGGATTCTGTTCTACACCGGCGTGAGCTACAAGATCGGTGAAGTCCACGACGGCGCTGCCACCATGGACTGGATGGAGCAGGAGCAGGAGCGCGGCATCACGATCACGTCGGCCGCGACGACCTGTCACTGGCCGCTTGAGAACGTCGATCACACCATCAACATCATCGACACCCCGGGGCACGTCGACTTCACCGTCGAGGTGGAGCGTTCGCTGCGCGTGCTCGACGGTGCCGTGACCGTGTTCGATGGCGTCGCCGGTGTGGAGCCGCAGTCCGAGACGGTGTGGCGTCAGGCGGACCGCTACGGCGTTCCGCGTATCTGCTTCGTCAACAAGCTCGACCGCACCGGTGCCGAGTTCCACCGCTGCGTCGACATGATCACGGACCGTCTGGGCGCGGTGCCGATCGTCATGCAGCTGCCGATCGGCACCGAGGCCGACTTCAAGGGTGTCGTCGACCTCGTCACCATGAAGGCGCTGGTCTGGTCCGCCGAGGCGACCAAGGGCGAGATGTACGACACCGTCGACATCCCGGACACCCACACCGAGGCCGCCGACGAGTGGCGCGGCAAGCTGCTCGAGACCGTCGCCGAGAACGACGAAGAGATGATGGAGCTGTACCTGGAGGGCGAGGAGCCCACCGTGGAGCAGCTGTACGCGGCGATCCGCCGCATCACCATCGCCTCCGGCAAGGGCGACGGCACCACCGTCACCCCCGTGTTCTGTGGCACCGCGTTCAAGAACAAGGGCGTGCAGCCCCTGCTCGACGCCGTGGTCCGGTACCTCCCGTCGCCGATCGACATCGAGGCGATCGAAGGGCACTCGGTCAAGGACCCGGACGAGGTCATCAAGCGTCGTCCGTCCGAGGAGGAGCCGCTCTCGGCTCTGGCGTTCAAGATCGCGAGCGACCCGCACCTCGGCAAGCTCACCTTCATCCGTGTGTACTCCGGCCGCATGGAGGCCGGCACCCAGGTGCTGAACTCCGTGAAGGGCAAGAAGGAGCGCATCGGCAAGATCTACCGGATGCACGCGAACAAGCGTGAGGAGATCGACTCGGTGGGTGCCGGCGACATCGTCGCCGTCATGGGTCTGAAGCAGACCACCACCGGTGAGACCCTCTCCGACTCGTCGAACCCGGTGATCCTGGAGTCCATGGACTTCCCGGCCCCGGTCATCGAGGTGGCCATCGAGCCGAAGTCCAAGGGCGACCAGGAGAAGCTCGCCGTCGCGATCCAGCGGCTTGCCGAGGAGGACCCGTCCTTCCGCGTCAAGACCGACGAGGAGACCGGCCAGACGATCATCTCCGGCATGGGCGAGCTGCACCTGGACGTGCTGGTCGACCGTATGCGCCGCGAGTTCAAGGTCGAGGCCAACGTCGGTAAGCCGCAGGTGGCCTACCGCGAGACGCTGCGCAAGGCGGTCGAGCGGTACGACTACACGCACAAGAAGCAGACTGGTGGTTCCGGCCAGTTCGCGAAGGTGCAGATCGCGCTGGCGCCGCTCGAGGGCGACGGCTACGAGTTCGAGAACAAGGTCACCGGTGGCCGCATCCCGCGGGAGTACATCCCGTCCGTGGACGCGGGCTGCCAGGAGGCCATGGAGTTCGGCGTGCTCGCGGGCTACCCGCTGACCGGTGTGAAGGTCACCCTGCTCGACGGTGGCTACCACGAGGTCGACTCGTCCGAGATGGCGTTCAAGATCGCCGGTTCGATGGCCTTCAAGGAGGCTGCCCGCAAGGCCAGCCCGGCCCTGCTCGAGCCGATGATGAAGGTCGAGGTCACCACGCCCGAGGACTACATGGGTGACGTGATCGGCGACATCAACTCCCGTCGCGGGCAGATCCAGTCCATGGAGGACCGGAGCGGCGCCAAGCTGGTCACCGGCCTGGTTCCGCTGTCGGAGATGTTCGGCTACGTGGGCGACCTGCGCAGCAAGACGTCCGGCCGCGCCAGCTACTCCATGCAGTTCGACTCCTACGCCGAGGTTCCGCGGAACGTCGCCGAGGAGATCATCGCGAAGGCCAAGGGCGAGTAAGGCGGGTTCATCCGCTTTCCTCACCCTTTAGGCTGGAAGCACAAGGCATCGGGGCATTCGTCGTGGAGCGCGTCCACCGCGTTCCATGACGGGGCCCCTGGCGCCGGCCCCCCAGACGAATACGGCGAAGGGCATCCCCCTCGGGGTCCTGGCCGGTTCGGTAAGAAAACCTGAACCCATCCGCAAAGCGTGGATGCGTTACAGAACCACTCCACAGGAGGACCCCAGTGGCGAAGGCGAAGTTCGAGCGGACTAAGCCGCACGTCAACATCGGCACCATCGGTCACATCGACCACGGTAAGACCACGCTTACCGCTGCGATCACCAAGGTGCTGCACGACGCGTACCCGGACCTGAACGAGGCCTCGGCCTTCGACCAGATCGACAAGGCTCCTGAGGAGCGCCAGCGCGGTATCACCATCTCCATCGCGCACGTCGAGTACCAGACCGAGTCGCGTCACTACGCGCACGTTGACTGCCCCGGTCACGCGGACTACATCAAGAACATGATCACCGGTGCCGCGCAGATGGACGGCGCCATCCTCGTGGTCGCCGCCACCGACGGCCCGATGCCGCAGACCAAGGAGCACGTGCTCCTGGCCCGCCAGGTCGGCGTGCCGTACATCGTTGTCGCCCTGAACAAGGCCGACATGGTGGACGACGAGGAGATCCTGGAGCTCGTCGAGCTCGAGGTCCGCGAGCTGCTCTCCGAGTACGAGTTCCCGGGCGACGACGTTCCGGTCGTCAAGGTCTCGGCGCTCAAGGCGCTCGAGGGTGACGCCGAGTGGGGCAAGTCCGTCCTCGACCTGATGAAGGCCGTCGACGAGTCGATCCCGCAGCCCGAGCGCGACGTCGACAAGCCGTTCCTGATGCCGATCGAGGACGTCTTCACCATCACCGGTCGCGGTACGGTCGTCACCGGCCGTATCGAGCGCGGTGTGCTGAAGGTCAACGAGAACGTCGACATCATCGGCATCAAGCAGGAGAAGACCTCGACCACCGTCACCGGTATCGAGATGTTCCGCAAGCTGCTCGACGAGGGCCAGGCCGGTGAGAACGTCGGTCTGCTGCTCCGCGGCATCAAGCGCGAGGACGTCGAGCGCGGCCAGGTCATCATCAAGCCGGGTTCGGTCACTCCGCACACCGAGTTCGAGGCCCAGGCGTACATCCTGTCCAAGGACGAGGGTGGCCGCCACACGCCGTTCTTCAACAACTACCGTCCGCAGTTCTACTTCCGTACCACGGACGTGACGGGCGTTGTGACCCTCCCCGAGGGCACCGAGATGGTCATGCCGGGCGACAACACCGAGATGTCCGTCTCGCTGATCCAGCCGGTCGCCATGGAGGAGGGCCTGAAGTTCGCCATCCGTGAGGGTGGCCGGACCGTCGGCGCCGGCCAGGTCACCAAGATCAACAAGTGACCTGACGCTCCCCGGAGCAAAGAGCCCCATTCGCCACTGGCGGGTGGGGCTCTTTCGTATGTGGGTACCCGGCCGTCCACATCGAAGCCGCGTTCGACTTCGGGAGCGAACAGATGATGACAAATGGCAAGATCACGGTCGCGATCGTGGGAGGCTACCTCCTCGGGCGCACCAAGAAGGCGAAACTCGCCTTCGGGCTGGGCATGTTGCTGGCCGGTAAGAAGATCACCCTGGATCCGCAGCAGCTGAAGAAGTCCCTCGCCGAGATGCCGCTGCTGAGCGGCCTCAACGGACAGGTGCGCCAGGAACTCGTCGACGCCACCCGGCAGGCGGCGACCAAGGCCGTGTCCGACCGGGTGGGCGGCCTCGCCGATTCGCTGCATGAGCGCACCGCGTTGCTGCGCGGTGAGAGCGAGGAGGAGCGGGGCGAGGACGAGGACGCCCGGGACGAGGACCGCGCCGAGGACGAGGAACCCGCCCAGACGGAGGATGCTGACGCGGAATCCGGGCCGAAGCGGAAACCGAGGCCGCCGAAGGCTCCCCGCAAGGCGGCGGCCAAGGCCCCGGCCCGCCCGGTGAAGAAGACCGCCGCCTCCGGCTCCGGCAAGGCCAAGAAGACCGCCGCCTCAGGTGCCGCCCGGGCCAAGAAGACCGCCAGGACCGCGGGGGGCCGCAATGGCTGACACGCTGGGCAAGCTCAAGGACGACATCGTCACGAACCCGGCCACCGACCGTCTCAAGGACGAGCTGCGCCACTACGTCCAGGCGCGGGCGACGCATGCGATCTCCGGCCTCGGCACCGGCCTCGCCAAGGGCGCGCAGTCCCTCGCCGAGGGCAAGTCGCCTGGGCAGGCGCTGATGAAGGCCGGCTCGTCCCAGCTCAAGGATTCACTCACGGAGTCGCTGAAGGAGAAGGTCAAGGGCGCCTTCGGCAAGGGCCGGGGCAAGAGCGGAGGCGGCAAGTCGAAGAGCGTGACGGTCGTCGAGGACATCGACGTCGGGGTGCCGGTCCGCGAGGCGTACGACCAGTGGACCCAGTTCCAGGAGTTCAGCACCTTCGCCAAGGGGGTCGTCAGCGTCGAGAAGGCCGACGACACCAGCAGCAACTGGAAGGTGAAGGTCGCCAAGTCCACCCGTAGCTGGCGGGCGAACGTCACCGAGCAGGTGCCCGATGAGCGGATCACTTGGACCACCGAGGGTGCGAAGGGCACCGTCAAGGGCGTCGTCACCTTTCATCCGCTCGGCGACAACCTCACCCGCGTGCTGCTGGTCCTGGAGTACTTCCCCAAGGGCCTCTTCGAGAAGACCGGCAACATCTGGCGGGCCCAGGGCCGACGGGCGCGCCTCGACCTGAAGCTCTACCGCAAGTTCATCATGATGCGCGGCGAGGCCACGGACGGCTGGCGCGGCGAGATCCGGGACGGCGAGGTCGTGCTCGATCACGAGACGGCCGTGGAGGAGGAAGAGCGCGACAAGGCCGAGGACGAGGCCGGGGGAGAAGCCGATGAGCCGCGGTCCGAGTCCGGCGACGAGGGCGAAGTCGAAGGCGACGCCGGGGGAGAGCGCGCGGACGCGGCGGAGGACGCGTACGAGGACGAGGACGACGCGGCCGCGGATGCGGATGCGGATGCGGATGAGGCGCCGGAGGAGGAGTACGAGGAGGAGCCCGAAGACGCCGAGTCCGAGCCGGAATCCGGTTTCGAGGAGTACGAGGAGGAGCCGGAGGACGCCGACGACGCCGAGGCGTACGAGGAGTCCGAACAGCCTGAAGAGCCCGAAGAGGCCGAGGAACCCGAGGCCGCTCGCCCCCGACGGCGCGCCGCCGCGGCCCGGCGCTGAGCGCGCGCACCAACGCGCCCCCGGCCGAGAGCCGGACATGACGGGGCCCCACCCGGACCGGAGACGGCGAGTGGGGCCCCGTCATGCCGTACGGCGGGAAGGTCTGCCGCACACGGATCGGGGAGGCCGCACCAGGCACGCGGATCGGGGTGGCCGTTCATGGGCGCCGCACTGGGACGCGGACCGAGGATCGCTGCACCGGGCACGCGGACCTGGGCAGCCGCCTAGCGCTGCCCAGGGGCGCTGCCCAGGGGCGCTGCCCAGGGGCGCTGCCCAGGGGCGCTGCCCAGGGGCGCTGCCCAGGGGCGCTGCCCAGGGGCGCTGCCCAGGGGCGCTGCCCAGGGGCGCTGCCCAGGGGCGCCGCACCGGGGCGCGGACCAGGGACGCCGCCCGGGGAGTGAGTCACCGGGGATGCGGACGGGGACGTGCACCGGGGATGCCGCCCAGGGGAGCGCCGCAGCAGGGGACGGCTATGGGTGTGCGATGCCAGGCGGGCGGCCTGGGAGGTGCCGTACGGGGAGATGGCCAGGAGGCGCCGCACCAGGCATGCCGCCAGGAGCGCGCCGCACCAGGCGCACCGCCACGAGGGCGCCACGGGGGCGTGGGCCGGGCGCGGGCCGGGGACGGTGTCCCCGGCCCCGCCGCACCCGGTGGTAAGCCGGGCCGTCAGGCCCGTTTCGTGGGGCGTGGGCGCCAGATCCACGGGGTGGCGTCCGGGGCCATGCCCACCACGCAGACGCCCTGGTGGCCGTCGTCCGCCGGCAGTGCCGGGGCGCCGACCGGGATCAGGTGGCCGGGGGAGCGCAGGGGCCTGGCGTCCGGGCCGGTGCCGTACTGGACCTGGACCTCCCCGCCCAGGTCGCGGCCGACCAGCAGCAGCGTCTTCGCCTCGCGGCGGCCGGACGGTTCGGCCACAGTGCGCGCGGCGATCGCCCCGTAGCCCTCGAAGTGCCGCACCGTGAGCGAGGTGTCGTCGCCGTGGATGGCGGGCACGGTAGCCGCGGGAGTGCGGTAGACCAGCGCGAGCGAGCCGTCGGGGGCCACCGCGGCGCCCAGCGGATCCCCGCCGGGGCGCGGCAGACCGGTCGGTGGGCGCAGGGCGACCGGGCCACCGGCCCACTCCTGGGCCCAGTGGTGGACGGTGTCGCGGCCGGGGGCGAGGACATGGACCCGACCCTCCGCGTCCAGCAGCGCGGTCAGCCCGTCCTGGACCTCGGCGCCGCCGAGTCGCTGCCAGGGACTCCAGTGGCCGCTCCCGTCCCGTACGCGGGTGGCCAGGCCCTTGTCCGCGGTGCGTACGAAGAGATGGACCCGGCCGTCGGGGGTGGCGACCGCCGCCGGGCAGCCGACCCGGCGGCCGTGTTCGGTGCTGGTCTCGGGGGTGCCGAGTCCGGTCCAGGCGCGGAACGGGCCGTCCGGGCGGCGCTGTTCCAGCACCACGATCTCGCGCAGGTCGGCCGCGCCCTGGCCCCCCAGCGCCGCGAACCGCAGGGCGAACAGCACCTGCCGCCCCGCGCTGTCCCGCACCGCGGCGAGCGCCGGGGCGAGCGGTCCGCCGCCGAGCCCCAGCGGCGCCCCGAACCGGCCGCTGCCGGGCGCCGTCTCGCGCCACCGCACGGCCTGGGCGCCGAGCACGCCGTACGCCACGAGCCGGCCCTGGGCGTCGGTGGTGGGGGCGGGCAGGGCGGTGGGGTAGCGGTAGTGGGTGGAGCGGATCCAGCCCTTCCGGTTCCGCAGCGGGCGCACACCGCCCTGGCTGTAGTCGCCGCAACCGGACGCGTTGCCGCAGTCCCAGTCCGGGGCGCCGCCGTAGGACTTGATCACCCGCGCCTTCCGGGCGAGCACCGCGGGCGGCAGATTGTGCGGCCAGCGCTGGTTGTAGTAGCCGCGGAACGCGGTGGTGGTGAAGCGCGGGGCGTGCTTGTCCCGCTGGGCGGACGCGGCCACCCACTGGGCGATCGCCTTCCAGGTGAACAGCGCCACCGGGGTGTGGTCGCGGTGGTCCGAGCACTCCGGCTGATCGTTGTCCTTGGGGTGCAGCACGTCGTGCACCTGGAAGTCGGGGTCCGGGTCCAGCGTGTGGATCAGCGTGGGCCGATAGCGGTCCATGATCTCGGCGAGCACGTCGACCAGCGTCTGATGGCCGTACGAACTCGGGTGCGGCACCGGGGAGCCGGTGGCCAGGAGGGTGCTCATCACGGTGCCCGGGGTGTTCCACAGCGCGGGGATCCGTACGCCGCCCTCCGACAGCATCGCGATGTTGAGGAAGATCAGCCGGACCCTGCGGGCACCGTTCGCGAGGGTGTTGGTCTCCGCGGCGACCCCGCCGGGCAGCCGCAGCACCGACCGCTGCCAGGGCGCGAACTGGTTCAGCCCGATCATCCGCGCGTACGCCTGCCGCAGCCCCTGATGGCGGGAGGCGGAGTAGCCGGCCTTGTCGGCGGGCGGGATCGGCGTCCCCGCCTGGTGGTTGATCCCCAGGGCCTCACCGGCCGTGACGTACACGCTCACCACCGGGACGCCGGAGCGCAGCACATGCTCGGCGTCCGGGTTCATGAAGTACAGATCGTCGTCGGGGTGCGCCATGATCTGCAGGAGCAGTGCCCGCTTGTCGCCCACCGTCGAGGTGAAGGGCTCCGCCGCCCCCGGGGCACCGGCCCGCGCGGGCCCGGCGGGCACGGATGCCGTGCCGCGCGAGCCTCCACCCCCGCAACCGGCGACCCCGGCCGCTCCGGCCGCGGTGAGTGCCGCCAGCGCGGCCAGCGTCTGCCTGCGGGTGGTGCCCGTTCCCCGCACTGTCCATCGACTGTTCAATTTGGTGACCCTGTCACTTCGGCAGCGCGTAGTCTCCGGCTGCTCCGAGTGAGAGGACGGGCGGTGATCTTGACAGGTTGTCCGATGGCCGGGAGGTATCGGTCACAGTCCGGACACATCGTCCTGCCGGTGGCGCGGCGCGGGTTCGGTCTCGCGCCTTCGGCGCCATTGACGGGCCAGGGGCCCGCGGGGCTGATGGCCGCGGGTTTGCGGGCTCACTCGTAGGGGGTATGCTTCCCCGCTCCCTGATTGGCGTCGGCGGTGCCCGCTATGGCACACTGACCAGGTTGCTCGGTTGAGTGCCGATGCTGCGCGCCTCTCGCCGGGAGGACTGGAAGCGAGTCCCACGGTACTCGTCGCCCCTGATCAGGGGCGGAAGTACGGGAATCTTCCGGGAAGCGTCAGCGGGGCCCCAGCCAGGCGCCCGGTGGGTGACTTTCTCCCCCAGCAACCCCCTTCACCAGGGATCTCCGTATGGAGATTTATGAGAAGGACTGCGACACGCCCGACCGCGTGGGTCGGAAGTGGGGTGGAGAGGGACGCGAACGCCACCAGGTCCCAGAGCGTTACGAGAGACAGGACTACGAAGTAGCCATGGCGGGACAGAAGATCCGCATCCGGCTCAAGGCCTACGACCACGAGGTCATCGACTCCTCGGCGAAGAAGATCGTCGAGACGGTGACCCGCACTGGTGCGTCGGTCGCGGGCCCGGTGCCGCTGCCCACAGAGAAGAACGTGTACTGCGTCATCAAGTCGCCGCACAAGTACAAGGACTCGCGCGAGCACTTCGAGATGCGTACGCACAAGCGCCTCATCGACATCCTCGACCCCACGCCGAAGACCGTCGACTCGCTGATGCGTCTCGACCTGCCGGCGGGCGTCGACATCGAGATCAAGCTCTGAGGTGACGCGCGAGATGGCTAAGCAGATCAAGGGCGTCCTGGGCGAGAAGCTCGGCATGACGCAGGTGTGGGACGAGAACAACCGTGTCGTCCCGGTCACCGTCGTCAAGGCCGGGCCGTGCGTCGTGACCCAGGTCCGTACCGATGACGCGGACGGCTACAGCGCCGTCCAGATCGCCTTCGGCGAGATCGACCCGCGCAAGGTGAACAAGCCCCTCAAGGGCCACTTCGCCAAGGCCGACGTCACCCCGCGCCGCCACCTGGTGGAGCTGCGTACCGCTGACGCCAGCGAGTACACGCTCGGCCAGGAGGTCACCGCCGAGGCGTTCGAGTCCGGTGTCAAGGTCGATGTGACCGGCACCAGCAAGGGCAAGGGCACCGCCGGTGTCATGAAGCGCCACGGCTTCGCCGGCCTCGGCGCCGGCCACGGCACCCAGCGCAAGCACCGCTCGCCTGGCTCCATCGGTGGCTGCGCCACCCCGGGCCGCGTGTTCAAGGGCCTGCGCATGGCCGGCCGCATGGGCAATGAGCGGGTCACCACCCAGAACCTGACCGTCCACGCCGTTGACGCGGAGAAGGGTCTGCTCCTGATCAAGGGAGCGGTTCCTGGTCCGAACGGCGGCCTCGTCCTGGTCCGTACCGCGGCCAAGGGGGCCTGAGGTAACCGATGAGCACCATTGACATCCTTTCGCCGGCAGGCGACAAGGCCGGGACCGTCGAGCTCCCCACGGAGATCTTCGACGCGCAGGTCAGCGTTCCGCTGATCCACCAGGTCGTCGTCGCCCAGCTGGCCGCTGCCCGCCAGGGCACGCACAAGACCAAGACCCGCGGTGAGGTCCGGGGCGGTGGCAAGAAGCCCTACCGCCAGAAGGGCACCGGCCGCGCGCGCCAGGGCTCGACCCGCGCGCCGCAGTTCGCCGGCGGTGGCGTCGTGCACGGTCCCGTGCCGCGCGACTACAGCCAGCGCACCCCGAAGAAGATGAAGGCCGCCGCGCTGCGCGGTGCCCTCTCCGACCGGGCGCGCCACGAGCGGATCCACGTCGTGACCGGCGTGGTCGACGGCGACATCTCCACCAAGGCCGCGAAGACCCTGCTGGGCAAGATCAGCGAGCGCAAGAACCTGCTCCTGGTCGCCGAGCGGAGCGACGAGGCCGCGTGGCTGTCCGCCCGCAACCTGCCCCAGGTGCACATCCTGGAGCCGGGCCAGCTGAACACGTACGACGTGCTCGTCTCCGACGACGTGGTCTTCACCAAGGCCGCCTTCGAGTCCTTCGTGGCTGGTCCCAAGGCCGCTGAGAAGACCGAAGGGAGCGCCGCCTGATGAGTGAGGCGACCGCTGTCACCAGCAAGACCTTCACCGACCCCCGCGACATTCTCGTCAAGCCGGTGGTCTCGGAGAAGAGCTACGCGCTGCTCGACGAGAACAAGTACACGTTCATCGTCGCGCCCGGCGCCAACAAGACCCAGATCAAGCAGGCCGTCGAGGCGGTCTTCTCGGTCAAGGTCACCGGGGTCAACACGATCAACCGGCAGGGTAAGCGCAAGCGCACCAAGACCGGTTTCGGCAAGCGCAAGGACACCAAGCGCGCCATCGTGACCCTCGCCGAGGGCGACCGTATCGACATCTTCGGCGGCCCGGTCTCCTAACGGAGATCGGAACGTCCAGAAGTCCGGAATCTTCCGAGGACTGAGAAATGGGTATCCGCAAGTACAAGCCGACGACCCCGGGCCGTCGTGGCTCCAGCGTCGCCGACTTCGTCGAGATCACGCGGGACACGCCGGAGAAGTCGCTGGTCCGCCCGCTGCACAGCAAGGGTGGTCGTAACAACGCCGGCCGCATCACGGTCCGCCACCAGGGTGGCGGTCACAAGCGTGCGTACCGCGTGATCGACTTCCGCCGTCACGACAAGGACGGCGTCCCGGCGAAGGTCGCGCACATCGAATACGACCCCAACCGCACCGCGCGCATCGCGCTGCTGCACTACGCCGACGGCGAGAAGCGCTACATCCTCGCGCCGCGCGGCCTGAAGCAGGGCGACCGGATCGAGAACGGCCCCGGCGCCGACATCAAGCCCGGTAACAACCTCTCGCTGCGCAACATCCCGGTTGGTACCACGCTCCACGCCATCGAGCTGCGGCCCGGCGGCGGCGCGAAGTTCGCCCGCTCCGCGGGTGCCTCCGTGCAGCTGCTGGCGAAGGAGGGCTCCATGGCCCACCTCCGCATGCCGTCCGGTGAGATCCGCCTGGTCGACGTCCGCTGCCGCGCCACTGTCGGCGAGGTCGGCAACGCCGAGCAGTCGAACATCAACTGGGGCAAGGCCGGCCGCATGCGCTGGAAGGGCGTCCGCCCGACCGTTCGTGGTGTGGTCATGAACCCCGTCGACCACCCGCACGGTGGTGGTGAGGGCAAGACCTCCGGTGGTCGCCACCCGGTCTCGCCGTGGGGTCAGAAGGAGGGCCGTACGCGCTCGCCGAAGAAGGCCAGCAACAAGTACATCGTCCGCCGCCGCAAGACGAACAAGAAGCGCTAGGAGCGGGTTTAGATGCCGCGCAGTCTCAAGAAGGGGCCCTTCGTCGACGACCACCTGATCAAGAAGGTGGATGTCCAGAACGAAGCCGGCACCAAGAACGTCATCAAGACCTGGTCCCGCCGCTCGATGATCGTCCCGGCCATGCTCGGCCACACGATCGCGGTGCACGACGGCCGCAAGCACGTCCCGGTGTTCGTCACCGAGTCGATGGTCGGCCACAAGCTCGGCGAATTCGCGCCGACCCGCACCTTCCGCGGCCACGAGAAGGACGACCGTAAGTCGCGTCGTCGCTGATCGGCGGAACAGACTCATGACAGACACCGAAGGGACAACCATGGAAGCCAGGGCCCAGGCGCGGTACATCCGCGTCACGCCCATGAAGGCCCGCCGCGTGGTGGACCTCATCCGTGGCATGAGTGCCACGGAGGCTCAGGCGGTCCTGCGTTTCGCCCCGCAGGCCGCGAGCGTGCCGGTCGGCAAGGTGCTGGACAGCGCCATCGCCAACGCCGCGCACAACTACGACCACACCGACGCCGACAGCCTCGTCATCTCCGAGGCGTACGTCGACGAGGGCCCGACCCTGAAGCGGTTCCGTCCGCGTGCCCAGGGCCGCGCCTACCGGATCCGCAAGCGGACCAGCCACATCACCGTGGTCGTCAGCAGCAAGGAAGGAACCCGGTAATGGGCCAGAAGGTTAACCCGCACGGGTTCCGGCTCGGCATCACCACCGACTTCAAGTCGCGCTGGTACGCCGACAAGCTGTACAAGGACTACGTCAAGGAAGACGTCGCCATCCGCCGGATGATGACGAAGGGCATGGAGCGCGCGGGCATCTCCAAGGTGGAGATCGAGCGCACCCGTGACCGCGTCCGCGTCGACATCCACACCGCCCGGCCGGGCATCGTCATCGGCCGCCGCGGCGCGGAGGCCGACCGTATCCGCGGCGAGCTGGAGAAGCTGACCGGCAAGCAGGTGCAGCTCAACATCCTCGAGGTGAAGAACCCCGAGGTCGACGCTCAGCTGGTGGCCCAGGCCGTCGCCGAGCAGCTCTCCTCCCGCGTCTCCTTCCGTCGTGCGATGCGCAAGTCGATGCAGAGCTCGATGAAGGCCGGTGCCAAGGGCATCAAGATCCAGTGTGGTGGCCGTCTCGGCGGCGCCGAGATGTCCCGCTCGGAGTTCTACCGCGAGGGCCGCGTGCCCCTGCACACGCTCCGCGCGAACGTCGACTACGGCTTCTTCGAGGCCAAGACCACCTTCGGCCGCATCGGCGTCAAGGTGTGGATCTACAAGGGCGACGTGAAGAACATCGCCGAGGTCCGTGCCGAGAACGCCGCCGCCCGCGCCGGCAACCGCCCGTCGCGTGGTGGCGGCAGCGACCGCCCGCAGCGCCGTGGTGGCGAGCGTGGTGGCCGTGGCCGTAAGCCGCAGCAGCAGCAGAGCGCCCCCGCCGAGGCCCCCAAGGCCGAGGCCACCGCCGCTCCGGCTGCTGAGAGCACTGGAACGGAGGCCTGACCGACATGCTGATCCCTCGCAGGGTCAAGCACCGCAAGCAGCACCACCCCAAGCGGTCCGGCATGGCCAAGGGCGGCACGGAGCTGGCGTTCGGCGAGTACGGCATCCAGGCCGTCACCCCGGCGTACGTCACCAACCGTCAGATCGAGGCCGCTCGTATCGCGATGACCCGCCACATCAAGCGTGGCGGCAAGGTCTGGATCAACATCTACCCGGACCGTCCGCTGACGAAGAAGCCTGCCGAGACCCGCATGGGTTCCGGTAAGGGTTCGCCGGAGTGGTGGGTCGCGAACGTCAAGCCCGGCCGGGTGATGTTCGAGCTGTCCTTCCCGAACGAGAAGACTGCGCGTGAGGCGCTCACCCGCGCTGCTCACAAGCTCCCGATGAAGTGCCGGATCGTGCGGCGCGAGGCAGGTGAGTCGTGATGGCGGCCGGTACCAAGGCGTCCGAGCTGCGTGAGCTGAACAACGAGGACCTCGTTGGCAAGCTGCGTGAGGCCAAGGAAGAGCTGTTCAACCTCCGCTTCCAGGCGGCGACCGGACAGCTTGAGAACCACGGCCGGCTGAAGGCCGTCCGCAAGGACATCGCCCGGATCTACACCCTGATGCGGGAGCGCGAGCTCGGCATCGAGACGGTGGAGAGCGCCTGATGAGCGAGACGAATGTGACTGAGAACGCAACGCAGAACCGCGGCTTCCGCAAGACCCGTGAGGGTCTGGTCGTCAGCGACAAGATGGACAAGACCGTCGTCGTCGCCGTCGAGGACCGCGTCAAGCACGCGCTGTACGGCAAGGTCATCCGCCGTACGAACAAGCTCAAGGCGCACGACGAGCAGAACGCCGCGGGTGTCGGCGACCGTGTCCTCCTGATGGAGACCCGGCCGCTGTCCGCGACCAAGCGCTGGCGCGTCGTCGAGATCCTCGAGAAGGCCAAGTAGGTAATTCCCGTAAGGGAATTCCAAGTAATGCAGCCTGCGGGCAATAGTCCGCAGGACAGTTCCGCCAGGCTCGGCAGGGGCTGGATATATCCAGCCCCTGCCGGGAACCGGCAGACGATCAGGAGATAGACGTGATCCAGCAGGAGTCGCGACTGCGCGTCGCCGACAACACGGGCGCGAAGGAAATCCTTTGCATCCGTGTTCTCGGTGGCTCCGGTCGCCGCTACGCGGGCATCGGTGACGTCATCGTCGCCACCGTCAAGGACGCGATCCCCGGTGGCAACGTGAAGAAGGGTGACGTCGTCAAGGCGGTCATCGTGCGCACCGTCAAGGAGCGCCGCCGCCCGGACGGTTCGTACATCCGCTTCGACGAGAACGCGGCCGTCATCCTCAAGAACGATGGCGACCCCCGTGGCACCCGTATCTTCGGCCCGGTGGGCCGTGAGCTGCGCGAGAAGAAGTTCATGAAGATCATCTCGCTCGCGCCGGAGGTGCTGTAACCGATGAAGATCAAGAAGGGCGACCTGGTCCAGGTCATCACCGGTAAGGACAAGGGCAAGCAGGGCAAGGTCATCGCGGCCTTCCCGCGCGAGGACCGTGTCCTGGTCGAGGGTGTCAACCGGGTCAAGAAGCACACCAAGGCCGGACAGACCGCTCGTGGTTCGAAGACCGGCGGCATCGTGACGACCGAAGCCCCGATCCACGTGAGCAACGTGCAGCTCGTGGTGGAGAAGGACGGCAACAAGGTCGTCACCCGCGTCGGATACCGCTTCGACGACGAGGGCAACAAGATCCGCGTTGCCAAGCGGACCGGTGAGGACATCTGATGACTGCCACCACCACTGCACCGCGCCTCAAGGCGCGCTACCGCGAAGAGATCCAGGGCAAGCTGCAGGAGCAGTTCTCCTACGAGAACGTCATGCAGATCCCGGGTCTGACCAAGGTCGTGGTCAACATGGGTGTGGGCGACGCCGCCCGCGACTCCAAGCTGATCGAGGGCGCCATCCGCGACCTCTCCACGATCACCGGCCAGAAGCCCGCCGTCACCAAGGCCCGTAAGTCCATCGCGCAGTTCAAGCTGCGTGAGGGCCAGCCGATCGGCGCCCACGTCACCCTCCGCGGTGACCGCATGTGGGAGTTCCTGGACCGTCTGGTGTCGCTCGCGCTGCCGCGCATCCGCGACTTCCGCGGTCTGTCGCCGAAGCAGTTCGACGGCCGGGGCAATTACACCTTCGGTCTCACGGAGCAGGTCATGTTCCACGAGATCGACCAGGACAAGATCGACCGCGTCCGGGGTATGGACATCACCGTGGTGACCACGGCGACCAACGACGACGAGGGCCGCGCCCTACTGCGTCACCTCGGCTTCCCGTTCAAGGAGGCGTGAGCCGTGGCGAAGAAGGCTCTCATTGCCAAGGCCGCCCGCAAGCCCAAGTTCGGCGTGCGTGGGTACACGCGCTGCCAGCGTTGCGGACGTCCGCACTCCGTCTACCGCAAGTTCGGCCTGTGCCGCGTGTGCCTTCGTGAGATGGCTCACCGTGGCGAGCTGCCGGGCGTGACCAAGAGCTCCTGGTAACAGCCCACCCGTCGTCTCCCGCCACCGCCCTCAACGGACGTCCTGGCGGGCGAAAGATGGAATTTTGGGCTGGTACCGGACTCTCGGTAAGCAAATGGATGGCGAGCCCCGCCCGTCCACTCCCGTAGAGTGGAACGGTTGGGCGCTCGCCGCCCAGAATCCTTACTACGCCGTAGGTCCCCGCGCCGCACCCGTGCCCTCGTCAAGAGGGTGAGAGGGATGGCGCATACAGGAAACCCCGGCGAGAGAGGCCGAAGGCCATCATGACCATGACCGATCCGATCGCAGACATGCTGACACGTCTGCGAAACGCGAACTCGGCGTACCACGACTCCGTCGAGATGCCGCACAGCAAGATCAAGTCGCATATCGCGGAGATCCTCCAGCAGGAGGGCTACATCACCGGCTGGAAGGTCGAGGACGCCGAGGTTGGCAAGAACCTCACCCTCGAGCTGAAGTTCGGCCCGAACCGCGAGCGCTCGATCGCCGGCATCAAGCGGATTTCGAAGCCGGGCCTGCGGGTCTACGCAAAGTCCACCAACCTGCCGAAGGTGCTCGGCGGCCTGGGCGTGGCGATCATCTCCACGTCGCACGGGCTCCTCACCGACAAGCAGGCCGGCAAGAAGGGCGTGGGTGGGGAAGTCCTCGCCTACGTCTGGTAACCAGGGAACGGAGGAAGCACATGTCGCGCATTGGCAAGCTGCCCATCCAGGTTCCCGCTGGTGTGGACGTCACCATCGATGGCCGCACGGTCGCCGTGAAGGGCCCCAAGGGTTCTCTCTCGCACACCGTCGCCGCGCCGATCGATGTCGCCAAGGGTGAGGACAACACGCTCGTTGTCATCCGCCCCAACGACGAGCGTCAGAACAAGGCCCTGCACGGCCTGTCCCGCACGCTGGTGGCGAACATGATCACCGGCGTGACCCAGGGCTACAGCAAGGCGCTCGAGATCAGCGGTGTGGGTTACCGCGTCCAGGCCAAGGGCTCCAACCTGGAGTTCGCCCTGGGCTACAGCCACCCGATCCTGGTCGAGGCCCCCGAGGGCATCACCTTCAAGGTGGAGTCCCCGACCAAGCTGAGCGTCGAGGGCATCGACAAGCAGAAGGTCGGCGAGGTCGCCGCGAACATCCGCAAGCTGCGCAAGCCCGACCCGTACAAGGCCAAGGGCGTGAAGTACGCGGGCGAGGTCATCCGCCGCAAGGTCGGAAAGGCTGGTAAGTAAGCCATGGCATACGGTGTGAAGATCGCCAAGGGCAACGCGCGTAAGGCGGCTGCCGTCAAGCGGCGTCACATCCGCGTCCGCAAGCGGGTCTCCGGCACGCCGGTCCGTCCTCGCCTCGTGGTGACGCGGTCCAACCGTCACATGGTGGCGCAGGTCATCGACGACATCGCGGGCCACACGCTGGCCTCGGCGTCGACGCTGGACAGCGCCATCCGGGCGGCCGAGGGCGACAAGAGCGCCCTGGCGCAGCAGGTCGGCGCGCTGGTGGCCGAGCGGGCGAAGGCCGCGGGTATCGAGGCCGTCGTGTTCGACCGTGGTGGCAACAAGTACGCCGGGCGGATTGCCGCTCTGGCGGACGCCGCCCGCGAGGCCGGGCTGAAGTTCTGAGCCCCGGTTCCAACGCAAAGCGGAAACGAGAGAGGTAAATCCAATGGCTGGACCCCAGCGCCGCGGTGGCGGCGCCGGTGGCGGCGAGCGGCGGGACCGGAAGGACCGGCGGGACGGTGGCGCTGCCGCCGAGAAGACCGCTTACGTCGAGCGTGTTGTCGCGATCAACCGCGTCGCCAAGGTTGTGAAGGGTGGTCGTCGCTTCAGCTTCACTGCGCTGGTCGTGGTGGGCGACGGTGACGGCACCGTGGGTGTCGGTTACGGCAAGGCCAAGGAGGTGCCGGCCGCGATCGCCAAGGGCGTGGAGGAGGCCAAGAAGCACTTCTTCAAGGTCCCCCGGATCGCCGGCACCATTCCGCACCCGATCCAGGGTGAGGAGGCCGCGGGTGTTGTGCTGCTGAAGCCGGCGTCCCCCGGTACCGGTGTGATCGCCGGTGGCCCGGTGCGCGCCGTGCTGGAGTGCGCGGGCATCCACGACGTGCTCAGCAAGTCGCTCGGTTCGTCGAACCCGATCAACATCGTGCACGCCACGGTGGCCGCTCTGCAGGGCCTTCAGCGCCCCGAGGAGATCGCCGCCCGCCGTGGTCTGCCGCTGGAGGATGTCGCTCCCGCCGCTCTGCTGCGGGCGCGTGCCGGGGTGGGTGTGTGAGCATGGCCCGCCTGAAGATCACGCAGACGAAGTCCTACATCGGCAGCAAGCAGAACCACCGCGACACCCTGCGTTCGCTCGGGCTGAAGAAGCTCGGCGACGTGGTTGTCAAGGAGGACCGCCCCGAGTTCCGCGGCATGGCGACCACCGTGCGGCACCTCGTGACGGTCGAGGAGGTCGACTGAGATGGCGGAGAACAACCCGCTGAAGGTCCACAACCTCCGGCCCGCCCCGGGCGCCAAGACCGCCAAGACCCGTGTCGGTCGTGGTGAGGCGTCCAAGGGTAAGACCGCTGGTCGTGGCACCAAGGGCACCAAGGCCCGCTACCAGGTTCCGGAGCGCTTCGAGGGTGGGCAGATGCCCCTCCACATGCGGCTCCCGAAGCTCAAGGGCTTCAAGAACCCCTTCCGCACCGAGTACCAGGTCGTGAACCTGGACAAGCTGGCCGCGCTCTACCCGCAGGGTGGCGAGGTCACGGTGGCCGATCTGGTCGCCAAGGGCGCGGTGCGCAAGAACCAGCTCGTCAAGGTGCTGGGCTCCGGTGAGGTCTCCGTGGCGCTCCAGGTGACGGTCGACGCCGTCTCCGGCTCCGCCAAGGAGAAGATCGCCGCTGCCGGTGGCACCGTCACCGAGCTCGTCTGAGCACGGTGTACACCCGACCGGGGATGCTCCAGATATGGGGCATCCCCGGTTGGTCGTTCCAAGCGGGGCCAGGTCGCCGGTAAGGTGGCGTGCGTTGTTACCTTCCGCGCGGTACGCCTCCGCGCGGGTCCTGGCTGATAAGTATCCGTCGATCCTCAAGACCGTCACCTCTCGCGCACGCACGCGGGGGGCGCAGGAGGCACCGTGCTCACCGCGTTCGCCCGGGCGTTCAAGACGCCCGACCTGCGCAAGAAGCTGCTGTTCACGCTGGCCATCATCGTGCTCTTCAGGCTCGGGCAACATATCCCGATCCCGGGCATCGACTACAAGAATGTCCAGACGTGCATGGACCTCGCCAAGGGCCAGCAGGGGCTGTTCGGCCTGGTCAACATGTTCAGTGGTGGCGCACTGCTCCAGATCACCATCTTCGCGCTCGGGATCATGCCGTACATCACGGCGAGCATCATCCTGCAGCTTCTGACTGTGGTGATCCCGCGCCTCGAAGCCCTCAAGAAGGAGGGCCAGGCCGGTCAGTCGAAGATCACGCAGTACACCCGCTATCTGACCATCGCGCTGGCGATCCTGCAGGGCACCGGCCTGGTGGCCACCGCCCGCAGCGGTTCGCTCTTCCAGAGCTGCCCCGTCGGCGGCCAGATCGTCCGGGACGACTCGATCTTCACCACCGCCGTGATGGTCATCACGATGACCGCCGGCACCGCGCTGATCATGTGGCTCGGTGAGCTGGTCACCGACCGCGGCATCGGCAACGGCATGTCGATCCTGATGTTCGTCTCGATCGCCGCCGGGTTCCCGAGCGCGATGTGGAGCATCAAGCAGCAGGGCAAGATCATGGGTGGCTGGCTGGAGTTCGGCCTGGTGATCCTCTGTGGTCTGGCCATGGTCGGCCTGGTGGTCTTCGTCGAGCAGGCCCAGCGCCGGATCCCCGTGCAATACGCCAAGCGCATGATCGGCCGTCGCTCGTACGGCGGTACGTCCACCTACATCCCGATGAAGGTGAACCAGGCGGGTGTGATCCCCGTGATCTTCGCCTCATCGCTGCTGTACATTCCGGCGCTGATCGTCCAGTTCTCCAATTCGAAGGCCGGCTGGGCGACCTGGATCTCGCAGAACTTCGTCAAGGGCGACCACCCGGTCTACATCGCCACGTACTTCCTGCTGATCGTCTTCTTCGCATTCTTCTATGTCGCCATCAGCTTCAACCCCGAAGAAGTTGCCGACAACATGAAGAAGTATGGTGGGTTCATCCCGGGTATCCGGGCTGGTCGTCCCACCGCGGAGTACCTGAGCTACGTGCTGAATCGCATCACGTGGCCCGGTGCGCTCTATCTGGGCTTGATCGCCCTGGTGCCCACGGTGGCACTGGTGACGCTCAACGCCAATCAGAACTTCCCGTTCGGCGGCACGAGCATCCTGATCATCGTGGGTGTCGGCCTGGAGACTGTGAAGCAGATCGAGAGCCAGCTTCAGCAGCGACACTACGAAGGGTTCCTCCGCTGATGCGAATCGTCCTCGTCGGGCCTCCGGGAGCCGGCAAGGGTACGCAGGCCGCGTACCTTGCCGAGAAGCTGTCGATCCCGCATATCTCCACAGGCGACCTGTTCCGCGCGAACATCAGCCAGGGCACTCCCCTCGGCAAGCAGGCGCAGGAGTACATGCGGGCCGGGCAGCTGGTACCGGACGAGGTCACCATCGGCATGGCGGAGGACCGGCTGGACCAGTCGGACGCACAGCCCGGCTTCCTGCTGGACGGGTTCCCGAGGAACCAGATCCAGGCCGAGGCCCTGGACACCTACCTGGGCGAGCGCGGTGTCTCGCTGGACGCGGTGCTGGACCTGGAGGTCCCCGAGTCCGAGGTGATCAAGCGCATCGCGGGCCGCCGTACCTGCCGTCAGGACAGCTCGCACACGTTCCACGTGGAGTACAAGCCGCCGAAGGCCCCGGGCGTATGCGACGTCTGCGGCGGCGAGCTGTACCAGCGCGAGGACGACAGCGAGGAGACGGTCCGCAAACGACTCGAGGTCTACCACCGGGAGACCGAGCCGATCATCGACTACTACAAGGCCAAGGGCCTGGTCGTGACGATCTCGGCGCTCGGCAAGGTGTCCGAGGTCACCCAGCGGGCGATGGACGCCCTGGCGGCCAAGGCGGCCTAGAGAACAGAGCTGATCGGCCGCGATGCCCCGCCAGGGGCATCGCGGCCGTACTGTTGAGCAGAATCGATGGACCGCGGAAGGCTGAGTGATGGTGGAGATCAAGACTCCCGAGCAGATCGCGAAGATGCGTGAGGCGGGACTGGTCGTCGCCGCCATCCATGAGGCGACGCGGGCGGCTGCCGTCCCCGGCGCCACCACCAAGGACCTGGACGACGTCGCCCGTAAGGTCATCGCCGACCACGGCGCCAAGTCGAACTTCCTGGGCTACGGCGGCTTCCCCGCCACGATCTGCACCTCGGTGAACGACATCGTGGTGCATGGCATCCCGGACCAGGAGACCGTCCTCAAGGACGGCGACATCATCTCCATCGACGCGGGCGCGATCGTGGACGGCTGGCATGGCGACGCCGCCTTCACCGCCTTCGTGGGCACCGGTCACGCCCCGGAGCTGTACGAGCTCAGCCGGGTGACCGAGGAGTCGATGTGGGCCGGGATCGCGGCGGTCCGCAAGGGCCACCGGCTGATCGACATCTCCAAGGCGATCGAGGGCTACATCCGCCGCCAGCCCCGCCCGGCCTCCGGCAAGTACGGGATCATCGAGGACTACGGCGGCCATGGCATCGGCTCCCAGATGCACATGGACCCGCATCTGCTGAACTACGTCTCCCGGAAGCGCGGCAAGGGCCCGCGGCTGGGCCCCGGCTTCTGCATCGCGATCGAGCCGATGGTGAGCCTGGGCACCGCGAAGACGCATGTGCTGTCCGACGACTGGACCGTCAAGACGGACGACGGCACCTGGTCCAGCCACTGGGAGCACTCGGTCGCGCTGACCGAGGAGGGCCCGCTGGTGCTGACCGCCGTGGACGGCGGCAAGGCCAAGCTGGCCGAGCTGGGTGTGGAGACCGCGCCCGATCCCCTGGCCTGACGATCTCCGTGGGCATAAAGATCTCGATCCCGGGGCATCATGCCCCGGATTCGTGTTTCGGGATGCCCTGACGTAGACTGACACGTCGGCTCACGCATGCCCTCCCGCATGTGGCGGGCCGATCAAGGTAGCCGATCCCGAAAGCAGGACATGGCCAAGAAGCAAGGCGCCATCGAAATCGAGGGCACCGTGATCGAGTCTCTGCCGAACGCGATGTTCAAGGTGGAGCTTCAGAACGGTCACAAGGTCCTCGCGCACATCAGCGGCAAGATGCGTATGCACTACATCCGCATTTTGCCCGATGACCGGGTCGTGGTGGAGCTGTCTCCGTACGACCTCACGCGCGGACGGATCGTCTACCGCTACAAGTAGATCTCACGACCCGGAGAACCTCACACCATGAAGGTCAAGCCGAGCGTCAAGAAGATCTGCGACAAGTGCAAGGTGATCCGCCGCCACGGCCGGGTCATGGTCATTTGCGACAACCTGCGCCACAAGCAGCGCCAGGGCTGACGCACACCGGCCGGAATCCTGCACCACTCGCAGCATCTTCGCGCGACGTCATAACTTTGCGTACATACGCAGTCACCCGTTCCCGCCTCGCGGGGACGACACCCCCGGTCGGAGGCCGGGGACCCGGCAGCCGTGCGAACGGTGGCCGGGAGTGGTGCTGCGGAAGACCTCCGACAACCATCTGGAGCCAGATTCATGGCACGCCTCGCAGGCGTTGATCTCCCGCGCGAAAAGCGCGTTGAGGTCGCCCTCACCTACGTCTTCGGCATCGGTCGCACCCTTGCCCAGCAGACGCTCGCCAACACCGGTGTGAGCCCGGACACCCGCGTTCGTGACCTGGGCGAAGAAGACCTGGTCAAGATCCGCGAGTACGTGGACAACAACATCAAGACCGAGGGTGACCTCCGTCGCGAGATCCAGGCCGACATCCGCCGCAAGGTCGAGATCGGCTGCTACCAGGGTCTGCGCCACCGCCGCGGCCTTCCGGTCCACGGCCAGCGCACCAGCACCAACGCCCGCACCCGCAAGGGCCCGCGTCGCGCCATCGCCGGTAAGAAGAAGCCGGGCAAGAAGTAGTCCGCACCGGACGCTGTCAAGCGGTCCGAGCTGTAGGACCGACCACCTCCACGGGAGAATTCAGGAATGCCTCCGAAGAGCAGGACGGCCGGCGCCAAGAAGGTGCGCCGCAAGGAGAAGAAGAACGTCGCCCACGGGCACGCTCACATCAAGAGCACGTTCAACAACACCATCGTCTCGATCACGGACCCGACCGGGAATGTGATCTCTTGGGCCTCTGCCGGCCACGTCGGCTTCAAGGGCTCGCGCAAGTCCACTCCGTTCGCCGCGCAGATGGCCGCCGAGTCGGCCGCCCGCCGCGCGCAGGAGCACGGCATGCGCAAGGTCGACGTGTTCGTCAAGGGTCCGGGCTCCGGCCGTGAGACCGCGATCCGCTCGCTCCAGGCCACCGGCCTGGAGGTGGGTTCGATCCAGGACGTCACTCCGACTCCGCACAACGGATGCCGCCCGCCCAAGCGTCGGCGCGTCTGACCGGCTGAAGTAGGAGACAACAGAAACATGGCGCGTTACACCGGGGCCGACTGCAAGCGTTGCCGTCGGGAGAAGCAGAAGCTCTTCCTCAAGGGGAGCAAGTGCGAGAGCGCGAAGTGCCCGATCGAGATCCGTCCTTACCCCCCGGGTGAGCACGGTCGCGGGCGCACCAAGGACAGCGAGTACCTGCTGCAGCTCCGTGAGAAGCAGAAGGCGACCCGCATCTACGGCGTCCTTGAGAAGCAGTTCCGTGGCTACTACGCGGAGGCGAACAAGAAGTCCGGCAAGACCGGTGAGAACTTGCTTCGCATCCTCGAGACCCGCCTCGACAACGTGGTCTACCGGGCCGGCTTCGCCAAGTCCCGCGACCACGCCCGTCAGCTGGTCCGCCACGGACACATCACCGTGAACGGCCGCAAGACCGACATCCCGTCGGCCCGCGTCACCGTGAACGACATCATCGAGGTCCGCACGAAGTCCCGGACCCTGACCCCCTTCCAGGTGGCTCAGGCCGAGGCGGGCGAGCGCACGGTGCCGGCGTGGCTGGAGGCCATTCCGTCGCAGCTGCGGATCCTCGTGCACTCCATGCCCGAGCGCCAGGTGATCGACACCCAGGTGCAGGAGCAGCTGATCGTCGAGCTCTACTCCAAGTAGTAGACAAAGGCGATACGGGCGGTACGGAGCCATTTGGCGCGTACCGCCCGTACCATTGAAGGGTTCGGCGTCAAATAGCGGGCGCCGAAGACTGGAGGCAAACCCCATGCTGATCGCTCAGCGTCCTTCGTTGACCGAAGAGGTCGTCGACGAGTTCCGCTCCCGGTTCGTGATCGAGCCGCTGGAGCCGGGCTTCGGCTACACCCTCGGAAACTCCCTGCGTCGTACGCTCCTCTCCTCGATCCCCGGTGCGGCCGTCACCAGCATCCGGATCGACGGGGTCCTGCACGAGTTCACCACCGTGCCGGGCGTCAAGGAGGACGTCACCGACCTGATCCTCAACATCAAGCAGCTCGTCGTCTCCTCGGAGCACGACGAGCCGGTCGTGATGTACCTGCGCAAGCAGGGCCCGGGTCTGGTCACCGCCGCCGATATCGCCCCGCCGGCCGGTGTCGAGGTGCACAACCCCGACCTGGTCCTGGCCACGCTGAACGGCAAGGGCAAGCTGGAGATGGAGCTCACGGTCGAGCGTGGCCGCGGTTACGTCTCCGCCGTGCAGAACAAGCAGGTCGGCCAGGAGATCGGCCGGATCCCGGTCGACTCCATCTACTCGCCGGTGCTCAAGGTCACCTACAAGGTCGAGGCGACCCGTGTCGAGCAGCGCACCGACTTCGACAAGCTGATCGTCGACGTCGAGACCAAGCAGGCCATGCGGCCGCGTGACGCCATGGCGTCGGCCGGTAAGACCCTGGTCGAGCTGTTCGGCCTGGCCCGCGAGCTGAACGTGGACGCCGAGGGCATCGACATGGGCCCGTCCCCGACGGACGCCGCCCTCGCCGCCGATCTGGCGCTGCCGATCGAGGAGCTCGAGCTCACCGTCCGCTCGTACAACTGCCTCAAGCGCGAGGGCATCCACTCCGTGGGTGAGCTCGTGGCGCGGTCCGAGGCGGACCTGCTCGACATCCGGAACTTCGGCGCCAAGTCGATCGACGAGGTCAAGGCGAAGCTGGCCGGTATGGGCCTGGCGCTCAAGGACAGCCCGCCCGGATTCGACCCGACCGCCGCCGCTGACGCCTTCGGCGCTGATGACGACGCGGATGCGGGTTTCGTCGAGACCGAGCAGTACTGATCGCTGTCCCGCCGCTGAGGCTGAGGCGCTGTCCTCAATCGCCGGACGGGCTTGATCTCGCTGAGCTTGATCGAGTCCGTGCGGCGGGCGACGAAAATTTCCGGCGGGCGGCCGCTCGCCGGTAACTGACACCGGTACCTCATACGGCCGGTGCAGACACCTAGGAGATACACCAATGCCGAAGCCCACCAAGGGCGCCCGTCTGGGCGGCAGCGCTGCGCACGAGCGGCTCCTGCTGGCGAACCTCGCCACCGCGCTGTTCGAGCACGGCCGGATCACCACCACCGAGGCGAAGGCCCGCCGCCTGCGCCCGGTCGCGGAGAAGCTGGTCACCAAGGCGAAGAAGGGCGACCTTCACAACCGCCGTCTGGTGCTGCAGACCATCCGCGACAAGAGCGTCGTGCACACCCTCTTCACCGAGATCGGGCCGCGCTACGAGAACCGGCCGGGTGGCTACACCCGCATCACCAAGATCGGTAACCGTCGTGGCGACAACGCCCCGATGGCGGTCATCGAGCTGGTCGAGGCGCTGACCGTGCAGCAGGAGGCCGTCGGCGAGGCCGAGGCCGCCACCAAGCGCACCGCCAAGGACGCTGCCGGTGACACGGCCGCCGCGAACCTCAAGAAGGACGAGGCCACCGAGGCCCCGGCCGCTGAGGCCGAGGCGACTGAGGCTCCGGCCGCCGAGGAGCCGAAGGACGCCTGAGGCGTCGCTACGGCTTTCGTTGTCACGGACGGGCCCGCCCCCAGAATCTGGGAGCGGGCCCGTTCCGCATGGAGAGGAACAGTTGGGTGAGTGACGAGGCGGCGCCCGGTTTCGTACGGGTCCGGCTGGATCTTGCTTACGACGGCAAGGACTTCTCGGGCTGGGCCAAGCAGCGCGAGCGGCGCACCGTGCAGGGCGAGCTGGAGAGCGCGCTGCGGACGGTGACGCGCTCCTCGGAGACCTTTGAGCTGACCGTCGCGGGCCGCACCGACGCGGGGGTCCATGCCCGCGGCCAGGTGGCGCATGTGGATCTCCCGGAGGCGCTATGGGCCGAGCACCGGGACAGGCTGCTGCGGCGGCTCGCCGGCCGGCTGCCCCATGACGTACGGGTCTGGAAGGTCGAGCGGGCCCCGTCCGGGTTCAACGCACGCTTCTCCGCGATCTGGCGGCGCTACGCCTACCGGGTCACCGACCACCCCGGCGGGGTCGATCCGCTGCTGCGCGGCCATGTGCTGTGGCATGACTGGCCGTTGGACGTGGCCGCCATGAACGCGGCCGGTGAACGGCTCCTGGGCGAGCACGACTTCGCCGCGTACTGCAAGAAGCGCGACGGCGCCACCACCATCCGCACCCTCCAGCGGCTGGACTGGGTGCGCGGTACGGACGGGGTCATCACGGCGACGGTGCGGGCGGACGCCTTCTGCCACAACATGGTGCGCTCGCTGGTGGGCGCCCTGCTCTTCGTCGGCGACGGCCACCGTCCCCCGGACTGGCCGGCCAAGGTGCTCGCCGCGGGGGTGCGCGACTCCGCCGTCCATGTCGTCCGTCCTCATGGCCTGACCCTGGAGGAGGTCGGCTATCCGGCCGATGACCAACTCGCCGCCCGTAACCGGGAGTCCCGCAACAAGCGCTCCCTGCCGGGCGCGACGGCGATCGGTTCCGGCTGCTGCTGAAAACGGCGGGTGTGGGCGGCCGATCATTGGGTACTCGCCACGCGCTTCGTGTGCCGACGACTGGGCGAGTGAGTCAAGGCGGCGGGGCGATCGGCATGATGCGACTTCCGGGGCCTCCGGAAGATCGATAAAATTTGCCAACCGACCACGGTCGCCGACCGCGAAGGGATCCGCGTGAGTACCAGCGAGGCCGCTGTGCGAGAGCGCCTGACCAGGGCTCTTCAGGAGCGCGACGAGGAAATCGCCGATCGCTGGGTCGAGCTGCAGATGGAGCAGGCCCTGCTTGACACCGACATCGGCGAGGCCGAACTCCGCGAGGAGGCCGACGCCTTGATCGAGGCGCTGGTTCCCGGCCTGCAGAGCGGAGTGCCGGTGGACCGGGTGGTGACCTCCACCCCGGGGCTGCACGAGGCCGTGGTGGGGCTGTCGATGCGCCGGGCGCGGGCGGGGGCCACGCCGACGGCGACCTCGCTCGCGGTGCTGGCGCTCAAGGAGGCGCTGCTCAAGGCGGTGCAGCGGGACACTCGGGACGCCGAGGAGCTGTTCGCCTCGGCCGTCTTCATGAACCGGCTGCTGGATGTGGCCGGGGCGCTGTCCTTCGAGACGTATGTGGAGGGCCGGGAGGAGATCATCCGCCGGCAGAGCCAGCAGTTGATGGAGCAGTCGACACCGGTGGTGCGGCTGTGGCGGCAGGTGCTTGCGGTGCCGCTGATCGGCACGCTGGACACCGCCCGGACCCAGGTGGTGATGGAGAATCTGCTCCAGGCCATCCAGGACCATGAGGCGCTGGTCGCGATCATCGACATCACGGGTGTGCCGACGGTGGACACCGCCGTCGCCCAGCATCTGATGCAGACCGTCAACGCGGTGCGGCTCATGGGCGCGGACTGCGTGATCAGCGGGGTCCGCCCCTCGATCGCCCAGACCATCGCCCAGCTCGGCATCGATCTGTCCACCATCCTCACGCGGGCGACGCTGGCCGACGCGCTGGCCGCCGCGATCAAGCTGATCGACGGGCCCGGTCCCGACGGTGACGAAGGAGATGGTCGGTGAACGGTCATCGCTCGCCCGGCGTTCCGATTCTGCGACTGGGAGATGTCCTGGTCACCGGCCTGCTCAATGAGCTCGACGACCGGGCCGCCATCGCCTTCACCGAGGAGCTCACCGAGCGGATCTCGGCCGAGGGCGCCCGTGGGGTGCTCATCGACATCTCCCGGCTGGAGGTCATCGACTCCTTCGTGGCCCGGACGCTGATGGAGCTGACCACGGTGGCCCGGCTGCTGGGGGCCCGGGTGATCGTGGCCGGGATGCGACCGCCAGTGGCGATCACCCTGGTCGAGCTGGGGATCGAACTGGTCGGTGTGGAGACCGCACTCAATCCGGAGCAGGGGCTGGCCGCGCTGGGGTGGCGTCAGGCCCCGCAGCCCCCGGAAGGGGCCCGACGTGGCACTGCCCGGTGAATTCACCCTCGCCTCCCACGGACCCAAGCGGCCCGCGCGGGCGGAGAGCCGGCGCCCGCCCGCGCCGGCCACGTATCCGGTGCGCACGGAGGAGGACCTGCTGACGGTCCGCCACGCGGTGCGCGCGGCCACCATCGATGTGGGCTTCGGCCTGGTGGACCAGACCCGTGTGGTCACGGCCGCCAGCGAGCTCGCCCGTAACGCCTATGTCCACGGGGGCGGCGGCACCGTCACCCTCGACTATCCGCGCGAGCCCTCCGGGCGGCGGGGGCTGCGGCTGACCGTCAAGGACGAGGGGCCGGGCATCGCGGACCTGGAGGCGGCGCTCACCGACGGCTTCACCACCGGCTCGGGCCTGGGCCACGGGCTGGGCGGCGCCCGGCGGCTGATGGACGAGTTCACGGTGCGCACCGGCCCGGGCGAGGGCACCGTCGTGGTCGTCACCCGCTGGGCGGTCCGGTGACCCGTCCGTTCACGGTGCCCACCGCCCAGGTGCGCGTCGACCACCACAGCGCCGTGCATCTGGCCGCCGAGACGGCGCGTGCGGTGGCCCGGGACTGCGAGCTGCCGGGGGCACTGCCCGATCAGGCGGCGGTGATCGCCTCGGAGCTGGCGACCAACCTGGACAAGCACGCCAGCGACGGCACGCTCTACGTCCAGCCGCTGCCGCTGGGCCACGGGGTGGAGATCCTCGCCGCCGACCGCGGCCCCGGTATGCACGACCCCGAGCGCTGTCTGGCCGACGGCTACACCACCTCCGGCACGCTGGGGGTCGGGCTCGGCGCCGTCAAAAGGATGGCGACCCACTTCACCATGCGCAGCACCGACGGCACCGGCGCGGGCACCTGGGCCTGCGCCCGCCTCACCGCGCCGGGCGAGCAGCGGCCGGAGTGGCAGGGGGTGGGCGCGATCTGTCTGCCCGCCGAAGGGGAGGAGGGCTGTGGCGATGCCCGCGGGATCGTCGACACGGACGCCGCCCGCACCGCGGTCGTCCTCGACGGCCTCGGCCATGGCCGGGCCGCCGAGGAGGCGGCCCAGGCGGCGCTGCGGACCTTCCACACCGACCCCGACCGGCCGCTGCCGGACGTGCTCACCCGGATGAACCGGGCCCTGCGGCACACTCGCGGGGCCGCCGTGGGGCTGCTGCGGCTGCACGCCGATCGCGCCGACTACTGCGGTATCGGCAACATCCGCGCCCTCGCCCTGACCCCGGGCGGGGTCGAGCACCGGCTGACCGGACAGCCCGGGATCGTCGGCTGGGGCATGCCCACCCCGCGCGTCCACGGCTTCCCGCTGTCCCAGGGCGCCACGGCGGTGCTGCACAGCGACGGTATAGACGCCCGCTGGGCGCTGGACCCGCCCCCTTCCGTGCTCCGTCTTCCGCCGTCCCTGCTGTCCGCCGCACTCGCCCATGGCCATCGCCGCGTCCGCGACGACGCCACGGTGCTCGCGGCCAGGTCACCCTTAAGGCTTCCATGACGACGAGGAACCTCACCTGCGCCACGACGGCCGGGCTCAGCCGGGCCGTTCGGGCGCTGGCCCGGGAGCACGCCCTGGACCCGGAGGTCCGGGGGCGCCTTGTGCTGTCCGCCGCCGAGGCCGCCGGGGCGGCGCTGCGCGCCGGGCGGGAGACCGGCCTCAAGTGGGCGTACGACCCGGGCGCCGGGCTGCTCACGGTGGTGCTGCGGACGCCGGGCGATACGGGGCCGGCGGCGGCGGAGCTGCCGATGGCCCCCGACGCGGTGACCGAGGACGAGGTGGTCTGGCGCCTCCCGGCGGGCCCGCCGGTGGACGACGCCGAGGAGGCCCCCGGCGACGAGGCCCTCGCCGCGGAGGAGTTGCGCGCCGTTCTGGCCGCCGCCGACGCGCTCACCGCCGAGCACCGCCGCCTCAAGGACGAACTCGAGGAGACCAACAGCGGGGTGCTCGCGCTCTACGTCCAGCTCGACGAGCGGGACAAGCAGTTGCGCACCGCGCACGGCCAGACCCTGCGGGAGCTGGAGGACGCGCTGCGCCCGCCGCTCATCGAGGCCGACGGTCTCGAACTCGCCGTGCACTACGAGCCGGCCGGCACCGACGCGCCGACCGGCGGGGATCTGTACGACTGGTTCGTGCTGCCCGACGGCACCGTCCACATCACCATCGTGGACGCGCTGGGCCATGGGGTGACCAGTACGCGCAGCGCGCTCAACGTCACCCACGCGGTGCGCACCCTGGCCCTGGAGGGCCACCGCCTCCAGTCGATCGTGGCCCGCACCGACGAGATCCTGCACCCCTTCGACCGGGCCGTGATGGCCACCGTGCTGCTCGCCCGGATCGATCCGGTCACCGGTGAGCTGTGGCTGGCCAACGGGAGCCATCCGCCCGCGCTGTTGCTGCGCCGCGACGGAACGGCCCGGTATCTGGAGGCCCGGGGGCGCGGGGTCGGCTTTCCGCTGCCCGGGAGCGAGACCCCGCTGACCGAGCGGCTGGCCCCCGGGGACCTCCTCCTGCTCTACACCGACGGGCTCACCGAGAGCCGCCGGGACCCGATCGAGGGCGAGAGGCGCCTGATCGAGGCCGCGCACAAGCATCTGCAGAGCCCGATCGAGGAGGTCCCCGGCGCCATCGCGGAGGATATGCACACGGTGATCCTGCATCCGGATGACACCCTCGCGCTGGCGGTGCGGCTCACCGGTCAGTGATCGGCGGCCGGGCCGAGGCGCTGCCGCGGGATACGGCCCTGCTGAAGATCCCGCTGACGGGGGACCGGGGGCGGGAGCGGGCGCTCGTCGTGCGGCTGTGCGCGCACGAGTTGCTCGAACAGGGGCCGCGCCGCGACCAGCGCCTCCCGCATCCGCTCGGTGGCGGCTTCGGCGGTCTGGGCGGCCTCGCCATCGTGTACCTGTGCCGCCATGGCGTGCAGTCGGCGGTAGCCGTCGATCTCCTCGGGGTGACGGATGGACAGCGCGTCCATCCGCTTGTCGTCGGACTCGGCCGGATAGCCGCGGTCGACGGCCAAGGCGCCCAGCAGCCGGTCGGCTTCGCGCAGCGCCCACCCGGGAGAGTCCACGAATCGCTCCTGCACTCCCGCCCACCGCGCCGTGTACTGCTCCCTGGCTTCCGAGGGCAGGCTTCGGACCGGCAGTTCGCCCTTGCGGCCCTGCCGGACCGAGGGGGCGATCACAAGGCCGGCCATGGCGGCCAGGGCCGCCACCAGGATGATGAGCGTGACAGTTGACATCGCTGTGCCTTCCGCAGAGTTTTCCTCGCTCGAGGCTGGTATCACCGAGTGTTACCGATGATCTCCGCGGCAAACACCGCACCTATGACTCACGTCTCTCAATTGTCTGTGATGGGGGAGATGATGCTGAGGTCGCCGGTGCGGGTGAGGTGGGGTCGGACACCGTGGGTGACCGGGAAGAGGTCCGTTTTATCGCGGTCCACAATGTCGCCCACGATGCGGCCGATCGGGATCGGGGTCTCGGACCCGGCGGACTTATGGAGCGTCAGGGTCCAGGCGGCGGCCCCCTCGTCGCCCGTACGGGCCTGCTGGATCCGCTCGTACGGGACGGTGAAGCGGAACCGGCCGCCGTCCAGCGCCGTGGCGCCGGTGAGGAACGAGCGGGCCGGGCCGCGGGACGGAGTGGCCACCGCGGTCGGGGCGGCGCCGGGCCCGAAGCGCGCCCCGTACAGGGTGCCTTCGACGGCGAGCCCCTCGGCGTCCATGCGGATCACCCGGGCCTCGGCATGGACCGGGCGCCGCCAGGCGCGCAGCGCGAGAAAGCCGTCGACGGTGGCGTAGGGGATCCACCAGGCGACGGGGGAGCCGGGCAGCGGCTCCAGGTCCAACAGCCCGCGCCCCTCGGCGAAGCGGCAGCCGACCCGGCGGCGGACGCCGTCGGAGCGGCGGACCACATGCAGATCCCAGCGGCCCTCGGCGAGATCGAGCGTCGCCCGGTCGAGCGTGGCCGTCCAGGGCGCGGACGGCGCGATGCCCGCCGGGGGCAGAAGCGGAACGCGGAGCGGCGCCTCGTCGCTCTTCCGGCGGGTGACGGTCAGTTCGAGCTCGCCGCCGCGCACCTCGGCGGGCTCCAGCAGCACCGACAGATTGCCCTCGGCGGTGACCCGGCAGGACGCGACGGGCCGCAGCGGCCTGCGGACGAGCTGCTTGACCGCGCCCTTGAGGGTGACGGTCAGCGGCGTCCCGGCCGCCCGGCCGCGCAGGGGCGTGACCGTACGGCGCCGCCCGGCCGGGGCCTCGGTGCCGCGGGCGGTGCGGAGTTCCTCGATGAGCCGCTCGTAGGAGGCCGCCACGCGCTCGGGGGCGTACCGCCGCGCCGCGATACGGGCCGCCTCGCCCATCGAGCGGCGCAGTTCGCCGTCCTCGATCAGGGTCAGCAGCCCCTTGGCGATCCCGTCGGCGTCGCCGGGCGGCACCAGCAGCCCGTCCCGGCCGTCGGTGATGATCTCGCCCGGCCCGTGCGGGCAGTCGGTGGCGACCACGGGCACCCCGCAGTGCATCGCCTCGACGATCGTCATGCCGAAGGACTCCTCGCGGGAGGTGACGGCGGCGATCGCGCCCTTGGCCCACTCGGTCTCGATGGGGGAGTGGGCGCCCATCAGGGTGATGTGACCGGCCAGCCCGAGCTTGTCGATCTGGCGGCGCAGCGCGGGGAGTTGGGGGCCGCGGCCGTAGATGCGCAACCGCCAGTCGGGATGTTTGGCGGCGACCGTCTCCCAGGCGGCCACCAGCAGGTCGTAGCGCTTGACCGGGATAAGCCGGCCCGCGGCCACGACCAGTTTGGCGCGGCCGTCGGAGGGCTCGATCCCGGTGGCGGGCACCCCGTTGGGCAGGGCGGTGAGCCGGGTGGTGACGCCGGGGAGGTGGGCCCGGTGGGTGGCCGCGTCCGCCTCGGAGACGGAGGTGTACGCGTCGAGATGGGGTATGGCGGCGTCGCAGGCGGCGCGGATCTCGGCGCGGTGGGTGCCGTAGAGGCGGTGCTCCTGGCCGATCCGCAGAAAGCGGCCGGTGCGGCCGAGCGTGGCGAGGTAGATGACCAGGCCGGGGCGGGTGGCGATGACGACATCGGCGTCGGTGCGGTCGAGATGGCCGGCGACGCGTTCATCGGTGAGGGCGTTGAAGTTGGTGGTGCCCCTGGCCTCGGCGTCCGGGACATGGGCGCTGGGCCGCGACAGCAGCGGATGGCCGAGGTCGTTGGCCCGGGCTCCGTCGTCGTGGGGGCGCAGGTCGATCAGGGGTCTGAGCCGTACGGCGGGGTGGAGGGGGAGGTTCGGGGCGTCGATGGTGCGGATCAGGGAGACGATCTCCACGGTGTGGTGGGCGGCGAGCGCCCCGGCCACATTGAAGGTCGACCGGATGGTGCCACCGATGCCATAGGCGTTGTGGAGCAGGAAAGAAATCTTCACGGTGATGTACGCCCGGCGTAGCTGATCCGCCGCGGCGTGCCCTCCCCTCCGAGGCCGTGCTGTGTTTTGGTTCCGAACCGGGCCGCATTGGGCTGATTTGGGGTCGGCGTGATGCCGGTATGGAGCCAGAAAGGACCGATCGGTCCGTAAGACTGGTCTGGGCCGCGAAGGTTGCTTATGCGCATGGTGATATGGGATCCACCACATTCGGGAAAGGGAGTACAACCCTCCCGGTGTTCTGGGAGTCTGCGGGGTGTCCGTGCGGTGGCCGTACGGGCCCGATATCGACCAGGGGTGGACAGAGAAATGAACGAGTCCGGTGCGAAGCGGACCATGGGCGCGGCCATCGCGGCGGTGGCGGCGCTGGGGCTGATGACCGGATGCGGCAGCGACTCCGGCGACGGCAAGTCCGACGGCGCCAAGCAGGACGACAAGCCCGCGAGCACCGCCCCGGCCGCGAAGTCGCTGTCCGCGTCCGCCCTGGAGCGGGCCACCCTGGCGAGCGGTGAGCTCAAGGGGTTCGAAATCCAGAAGATGACCGACAAGGAGATCAGCGAGGGCGGGTCGGCCAAGTCGGGGAAGGCCGAGTGCCAGCCGCTGGCCGCGCTGATGGGGTCCCAGTACGACCCGGCGCCCAAGGCCAGCGTCCACCGCTCCTACGCCACCGACCTCACCAAGGCGAAGATCGGCGGCATCGGCCTGATCCGGGTCTCCTCCTACGGACCGGGCGACGCCGAGCAGACGATCAAGGACCTGCGCGAGGCGGCGACCGCCTGCCAGGGCGGGTTCGCGGCGAAGGACGGCTCCGGGGAGAAGTCGGACGTCAAGAAGGTGGCACAGCTCGAAGCGCCGAAGGCGGGGGACGAGGCGCTGGCCTTCGGCCTGCATGACGCGAGCGAGAACAAGGCCGTCATCAAGTTCACGGTGGTGCGGTCCGGGCCGCAGCTGATGGTGTTCTTCGGGACGAACATCTCGGACCCCACGAAGTCCGAGGTCCCGGCCGCGCTGGTGGACGCCCAGGTGGCGAAGGTGGAGAAGGCCGCGCGGGGCGCAGCGTCGTAGCGGATCCCCGATCCCCCCGGTGGGGGGACCGGGGGCTCAGCCGGCGGCGGCTCAGTTGGCGGTGGTGGCGGCCGCCTCCGCCGACGCCTGGGCGCTGCCGCGGGCCAGGATGCGGCGGAAGGTGTAGTCGGCCACATCGCGCCCGGCCTGGAGGGTGGCGGTGTCCGACGCCGTGACCGCCTTGCCCGACGTATAGCCGGAGATCGTGAAGTAGGCGTACCGCCCGATCGCGTTCGCCGAGCTCTGACAGGCGGTCCGGCGGCAGAAGGCCGGCACGCCCCCGCCGGTCAGCGAGGCGATATTGGGCTTGTACTGGTCCTTGGCCTTCTCGGCCGCCGCCGTGCCGTCGAAGACCGCGACGCCGACCGTCACCGCGACCCCGTCCCGGGAGAAGGTGGCCCGCAGCAGCTTGCGGCAGCCGTTGTTCGTCAGCACCGAGCCGAGCGCCCCCTGGGTGCCGGCGGCGCAGCTCGTCGTGGAGGCGGACGCCGCCTTGGTGTACGAGCGGTCGTCCTTCGCGGCGCGCTTCTCCGGGAAGAGGGTGGCCGCGGACAGCGGCGCCTTGTCCCGCCGCGCACTGGAGATGATGTCCAGCGGCTTCGGCGGCGCGGGCGGGGCGACATCGGAGAAGGTGGGCTCGGGCGCCGCCGACTCGCTGGGGAGGTCCTGGGGGGTGGGCAGCCCGCCGGCCGAGTCGCCGCCGCCCTTGTCCTTGTGGCCGCTGCTGACCACGGCGGTGGCGACGATCGCGGCGACGGCGGCGGTGGCCAGCGCCCCGCCGCCGATGAAGAGCAGCTTGCGGCGCCGGTTGCGCGCGGCGGACTGGTCGGCGAGCGCCGACCAGTCCGGTGTCGACGGCTGAGGCGGCTGAGATCCCCCGGGCCCGTAAGGCCCCCCTTGCCCAAAGCTCATGGCGCGCATCTTAGACCGGCCGGGTGACGCTTTGGACCCACCGGTGGGACGCCGGGCGCGGCCCGCGACCGGCCCGCGTCGGGGGGCCCATCCGCCGCGCGCGGGCGTTTTGACTCGCGGGGGTGTTGTGATGTTGTGATGTCCGCGTTCGGCCAGGATGGCCGTGGTGTCCCTGCGGGCAGGCGCCTCCCGGCGGTGGACGGAGCTCCTGTGAGGCGTGCGGGCTCGGTCGGCGCTCCAGGGGTGCGGGCCGCGATCGCATGCGGTTGACGGATCCCCGCAAGCGCGGGGGCGTTTTGACCCGCGGTGGGGCGGGCCGGTATTCTGCCAGTTCGTTATGCGTATTGGCTTGCTCGTTCTCACGTGAGAGGCCGTTACGCCGGTCCACCGGGCCGATGACCAGCGGCAGGCACTCGGATGCGTCACCGAGGTGCGGCCAAGGCTGTCGTGATCGTCCGGGTGGCCTTGTCCGGACCCGTCCCCTCGGTCCTAGCGGATCCGGGGAGACCCCACTCACTGAAGAAGCGAAGGCTACGACCGTGCGTACGTTCAGCCCCAAGCCCGGCGACGTCCAGCGTCAGTGGCACGTCATCGACGCCACCGACGTTGTTCTCGGCCGTCTGGCCACTCAGGCCGCCACCCTCTTGCGGGGCAAGCACAAGCCGGTGTACGCGCCGCATGTCGACACTGGTGACTTCGTCATCATCATCAACGCCGACAAGGTGCACCTCTCCGGCAACAAGCGGACCCAGAAGATGGCGTACCGCCACTCCGGCTACCCGGGTGGTCTGCGCTCCATCCGCTACGACGAGCTGCTGGAGAAGAACCCGGAGAAGGCCGTCGAGAAGGCCATCAAGGGCATGCTCCCGAAGAACACCCTGGGCCGTCAGATGCTCTCGAAGCTGAAGGTGTACTCGGGTGACCAGCACCCGCACGCCGCTCAGCAGCCGGTCCCGTTCGAGATCACCCAGGTCGCGCAGTAGTCCCGGCCACCCCTTACGACGAAGAGAATCTGAGGAGCATCGTGGCCGAGACCACCGCCGAGACCCCCATCGAGGTCGAGGAGTACACCACCGAGAGCGTTGAGACGGTCGAGTCGGAGTACACCTCCGAGTCGCTCGCTTCCCGCTTCGGTGACCCGCAGCCGGCCGCCGGCACCGGGCGTCGCAAGAACGCCGTGGCGCGCGTCCGCATCGTGCCGGGCAGCGGGCAGTGGAAGATCAACGGTCGTACTCTCGAGGAGTACTTCCCCAACAAGGTTCACCAGCAGGAAGTCAACGAGCCCTTCAAGGTGCTCGAGCTGGACGACCGCTACGACGTGATCGCCCGCATCGCGGGCGGCGGCGTGTCCGGCCAGGCCGGTGCGCTCCGTCTGGGCATCGCCCGCGCGCTGAACGAGGCGGACGTGGACAACAACCGCGCCCCCCTCAAGAAGGCCGGCTTCCTGACCCGTGACGACCGCGCCACCGAGCGTAAGAAGGCCGGTCTGAAGAAGGCCCGCAAGGCGCCTCAGTACAGCAAGCGCTGACGCCCATCGCGGCACCGCTGCTTCACCCGAACGCCCCGGCGGCACCACCTGTGCCCCGGGGCGTTCGGCTATCGCCACCAGGGGGCGTATACCTACAAGCAAGCTTCTGCCCCCCAGCTCGTAACTTCGGAGGACACCAGTGGGACGACTCTTCGGTACGGATGGTGTGCGCGGCGTCGCCAACGTCGATCTGACGGCTGAGATGGCGCTCGGCCTCTCGGTAGCGGCGGCGCATGTGCTCGCCGAGGCGGGAACCTTCGAGGGCCACCGGCCGGTGGCGGTGGTCGGGCGGGATCCGCGAGCGTCCGGGGAGTTCCTGGAGGCGGCCGTGGTGGCGGGGCTGGCCAGCGCCGGAGTGGACGTCCTGCGGGTCGGCGTGCTGCCCACGCCGGCCGTCGCGCATCTGACCGGGGCGCTGGACGCGGACCTCGGGGTGATGCTCTCCGCGAGCCACAACCCGATGCCCGACAACGGGATCAAGTTCTTCGCCCGCGGCGGCCACAAGCTGGCCGACGAGCTGGAAGACCGTATCGAGACCACCTACCGCTCGCATGCCTCCGGTGAGCCGTGGGACCGGCCGACGGGCGCAGGGGTGGGCCGGCTCCGGCCCTACGAGGAGGGCTTCGACGCCTACGTGGCCCATCTGGTCGGCGCCCTCCCCAACCGGCTCGACGGCCTCAAGGTCGTCATCGACGGCGCGCACGGCGCCGCCGCCCGGGTCTCCCCGGAGGCGTTCGCACGCGCCGGGGCCGAGGTCATCACGATCGGCACCGACCCGGACGGCCTCAACATCAACGACGGCTACGGCTCCACCCACCTCGCCCGGCTCCAGGCCGCCGTCGTGGAGCACCGCGCGGACCTCGGCATCGCCCACGACGGGGACGCCGACCGCTGTCTCGCGGTGGACGGGAGTGGCCGCGAGGTCGACGGCGACCAGATCCTCGCCGTCCTGGCCCTGGCCCTGCGCGAGGCTGGCGAGCTGCGGGGGGACGCGGTGGTCGGCACCGTGATGTCCAACCTCGGCTTCAAGCTGGCCATGAAGCGCGAGGGCGTCGAGCTGGTCCAGACGGCGGTCGGGGACCGCTATGTCCTGGAGGAGATGAAGACCCGCGGCTACGCGCTCGGCGGCGAGCAGTCCGGCCATGTGATCGTCCTCGACCACGCCACCACCGGTGACGGCACGCTCACCGGACTGCTGCTGGCGGCCCGCGTCGCCGCGACCGGCCGCAGCCTGGCCGACCTCGCCGCCGTCATGGAGCGACTGCCCCAGGTGCTGGTCAACGTCCCCGACGTGGACAAGTCCCGCGTCGCCTCCAGCGCCGACCTGGCCGCGGCCGTCGCCGAGGCGGAGCGCGAGCTGGGCGAGACCGGCCGAGTACTCCTCCGCCCGTCGGGCACGGAGCCGCTGGTGCGGGTCATGGTCGAGGCCGCCGACATCGAACAGGCCCGCTCGGTCGCCGGACGCCTGGCGGACGCGGTGAAGTCGGCCCTGGGCTAGCGGATCTTTCCCCTCCCCGCCCCTTCCCGCAGCCTCGATATGCGGTTCCGCCGGGTGGGGTCCTGGGGCCCGGCTCCTGCCGGGGTTCCGCCCCTGGGCCCCGCTCCTCGAATGTCGGAGCCGCATATCGCTGGCGGGGCGGGGTGGGGGAGGCTACCCCCGCCGCCCCCACAAAACCTTCTGCACGCCCAACGTCAGCGTCCCCGCCACCACGATCCCCACCAGATTCAGCAGCAACTGCTCCGTAGAGCCCCACATCTGCTCGATCTCCCCATACCCGAGTGCCACCGCCGCATTGGCCGCCGCCGGCACCGTCGTCACCGAGATCGCCACACCCACCAGCGCGCCGGACTTCGCCGAGGTCAGCGAGAGCGTTCCGGCGATTCCCGCGAGCACGGCGACCACGAACGAGAACATGTCCGGCTTCCAGATGAAGTCCGTGTTCGGCCGGGCGGTGTCCAGCATCTCCTTGCTGAAGAGACCCAATGCGTCCATCACGATGCCGAAGCCGGTGGTCAGCGCCATCGCCGCGGCGAACCCGACCAGCAGCGCGATCGCCGAGCGGGCGGCCAGCCGCGGCGCGCGCCGCACCAGCGCGGTGCACAGCCCCGCCAGCGGCCCGAACTCCGGGCCGACCGCCATCGCGCCGACGATCAGGATCGCGTTGTCCAGCACCACACCGCATGCCGCGATCATCGTCGCGATGACGAGAAAGGCGAGGTAGGTGACCGAGAGGGTGGACTCCTCATGGGTGGCGTCGGCCAGGTGCTCCCACAGGACCGCGTCCGCTCCCTCGCCGGGCGCCTCCTCCTCCGCCTTGTCGGCGCGCTTGGACAGCGACAGGTCGATGTTCTCCACCGCGATCGACCCGGTCTCGTCCAGCCCCAGCTCGCGTAGCTCGCTCAGCAGACCGTCCCCGGCCTCGCGCGCCACGTCGCACATGACGACGTCCCCCGCGGGGTCGCGGGCGGCGCCCGGCAGCACCACCAGATGGGTGGTGCCGACCGTCCTCTCGACGGCGCGCACCACCGCCTCGGTGCGCTCAGCGGGGACGATCAACCGCAAGTGCAGCATGGTGTACGTACGCTCCTCACAGCTTGCGCAGGGACAGCCGCTGGACCTTGTGGTCCGGCCCCTTGCGCAGCACCAGCGTCGCCCGGCCCCGCGTGGGCTGGACATTCTGCTTCAGATTGGGCTTGTTGATGGTCCGCCAGATCATCCGGCCGTAGTCCAGCGCCTCCTCCTCGGAGACCTGGGTGTACTTGCGGAAGTACGAGGAGGGGTCCTGGAAGGCCGTCTCGCGCAGCTTCCTGAAGCGTCCCAGGTACCAGCGCTCGATGTCCTCGGTCCGGGCGTCCACGTACACGCTGAAGTCGAAGAAGTCCGCGAGCCCCACCCGGGTCAGCCCGTCGTTCCCCGGCAGCGCGGGCTGCAGCACATTGAGCCCCTCGACGATCAGGATGTCGGGGCGGTGCACGGTCTGCCGCTCGTCCGGCACGATGTCGTAGATCAGGTGTGAGTAGACCGGCGCCGACACCTCCGCCCGGCCCGCCTTCACATCGGCGACGAAGCGGGTCAGCGCCCTGCGGTCGTAACTCTCGGGGAACCCTTTACGGGACATCAGCCCGCGGCGCCGCAGCTCGGCGTTGGGGTACAGAAAGCCGTCGGTGGTGATCAGCTCCACCCGCGGATGCTCGGGCCAGCGGGCCAGCAGCGCCTGGAGCAGCCGGGCGGTGGTCGACTTGCCGACCGCGACGCTGCCCGCCACGCCGATGACGAAGGGCGTACCGGGCTGGGCGCCGTTGCCCCGCTTGGTGTCGCCGAGGAAGGTGTTGAGCGCGCCGCGCAGATTGCCGGTGGCGGCCACATAGAGGTTGAGCAGCCGGGACAGCGGCAGATAGACGTCCCGCACCTCTTCGAGGTCGATGACGTCGCCGAGTCCCCGCAGCTTCTCCACCTCCTCGGCGGTCAGCGGCAGCGGGGTCTTGTCCCGCAGCGCGCTCCACTCGGCGCGGGACAGATCCACATACGGGGTCGCCTCGCCGCTCCGCCGCTGCGGGCCGCGCACGGTGCGCGCCGCGCGCGCGCTTGACGTGATCACCCCCTCATTGTCATGCCAGGGACCGGCCGAGTGAGCGGTGCCCCGGCGTGGGGTCGGTCACCCTGGCCCGGGGCCGGGGGTCGTACGCTGCGTCCATGTGCGGAATCGTTGGTTATGTGGGAGGGCAGTCGGCCCTCGATGTCGTCCTCGCCGGACTCAAGCGGCTGGAGTACCGCGGCTATGACTCGGCGGGCGTCGCCGTGCTGGCCGATGGTGGGCTGGCGGCCGCCAAGAAGGCGGGCAAGTTGGCCAACCTGGAGAAGGAGCTGGCCGACCGCCCGCTGCCCACCGGCAGTACCGGCATCGGCCACACCCGGTGGGCCACCCACGGCGGCCCGACCGACGCCAACGCCCATCCGCACCTGGACAACGCGGGCCGGGTCTCGGTCGTCCACAACGGCATCATCGAGAACTTCGCCGCGCTCCGCGCGGAGCTGGCCGAGCGCGGCCACGACCTGGCCTCCGAGACCGACACCGAGGTCGTGGCGCATCTGCTCGCCGAGTCGTTCTCGTCCTGTAGCGACCTCGCCGAGGCGATGCGGCAGGTCTGCCGCCGCCTGGAGGGCGCCTTCACCCTGGTCGCGGTGCACGCGGACGCGCCCGATGTGGTGGTCGGGGCGCGCCGCAACTCGCCGCTGGTCGTCGGCGTCGGGGAGGACGAGGCGTTCCTCGCCTCCGACGTGGCAGCCTTCATCGCGCACACCCGCGAGGCCATCGAGCTGGGCCAGGACCAGGTCGTGGAGGCCCGCCGGGAGGGTGTGGTCGTCACCGACTTCGACGGGGCGCCGGCCGAGGTCCGCCCGTACCACGTGGACTGGGACGCCTCCGCCGCCGAGAAGGGCGGCTACGACTACTTCATGCTCAAGGAGATCGCCGAGCAGCCGAAGGCCGTCGCGGACACCCTGCTCGGCCGGATCGACCTGGCCGGGAACCTCTGCCTGGACGAGGTGCGCATCCCGGCCTCGGTGCTGCGCGAGGTCAGCAAGGTCGTGATCGTGGCGTGCGGCACCGCCTACCACGCCGGCATGATCGCCAAGTACGCCATCGAGCACTGGACCCGGATCCCCTGCGAGACGGAGCTGGCCAGCGAGTTCCGCTACCGCGATCCGATCCTGGACCAGCGGACGCTGGTGATCGCCATCTCCCAGTCCGGCGAGACCATGGACACCCTGATGGCGCTGCGGCACGCGCGGGAGCAGGGCGCGAAGGTGCTGGCCATCTGCAATACGAACGGCTCCACCATCCCGCGCGAGTCGGACGCCGTGCTCTACACCCACGCCGGGCCCGAGGTCGCCGTCGCCTCCACCAAGGCGTTCCTCACCCAGCTCGTGGCCTGCTACCTGGTGGCGCTCTACCTGGGCCAGGTGCGCGGCACCAAGTGGGGCGACGAGATCCTTTCCGTGATCCGCGAACTGTCGGAGATCGCGACCCAGGTGGACCAGGTCCTGGAGACCATGGAGCCGGTGCGCGAGCTGGCCCGGACCCTGGCGAAGAAGAACACCGTGCTGTTCCTGGGCCGCCACGTGGGCTACCCGGTCGCCCTGGAGGGCGCGCTCAAGCTCAAGGAGCTCGCGTACATGCACGCCGAGGGCTTCGCGGCGGGTGAGCTGAAGCACGGGCCGATCGCGCTGATCGAGCAGGACGTACCGGTCGTGGTAGTCGTCCCATCGCCGCGTGGGCGGTCGGTCCTCCACGACAAGATCGTCTCCAACATCCAGGAGATCCGGGCGCGCGGCGCCCGCACGATCGTCATCGCCGAGCGCGGGGACGAGACGGTGGCCCCGTATGCCGACCACCTGATCGAGATCCCCGCCACGCCTACGTTGCTGCAGCCCCTGGTCGCGACCGTGCCGCTGCAGGTCTTCGCATGCGAGCTGGCCACGGCGCGCGGCAACGAGGTCGACCAGCCGAGGAACCTCGCCAAGTCGGTGACCGTGGAGTGACCCGACGGATGACGGCGTGATCGTCGGCGTGGGCATCGACGTGGCCGGTATCGACCGTTTCGCGGAAGCGCTGGAGCGCACGCCCGGGATGGCGGACCGCCTCTTCGTCGAGCGCGAGCTGTGGCTGCCGAGCGGGGAACGCCGTGGCATGGCCTCCCTGGCAGCCCGCTTCGCGGCCAAGGAGGCCCTGGCCAAGTCCCTGGGCGCCCCCGGCGGTCTCCGCTGGACGGACGCCGAGATCCTCACCGAACCCAGCGGCCGCCCCCGCCTCTCCGTCCGCGGCACGGTCGCCGTGTGCGCGGAGCGGCTGGGGGTGCGGGGGCTGCATGTCTCCCTGAGCCATGACGCGGGGGTCGCGTCGGCGGTGGTGATCGCGGAGGGGTGAGGGGTCCGCGGGGTCCGCGGGGTCCGCTGGGTGCGGCTTGCGGGTGCGGGTGCGTGGGTGCGGCTTGCGGGTGCGGGTGCGTGGTGGTTGCTGGGGTGCGCGGTCGGTTGTGTGGTGGGTGCCGGGGGCGGGGCCTCCGGTGCGGTGCCCTGGACCGCATATTTACGGCGCCGGTGCCCGGAGGTGTGGAGTGGGCCGGGGATTGGCGCCACAAATATGCGAAAGCGTCCAGGACACCACCCCTGCGACCCCACCCCCTCCCGTCTCACTCGCGGCTCCCCGCCGGTGGCACCGGCCCCGGCCAGGTTCCGGACCGCCCGGTGGCGGGTGCCGGGCGGGGTGGGTACGACCCCGTCCCTCCCGCCTCGTCGGCGACCACCAAGGGGCGTGGATGCCGGCCGAGTGGCCCGGCGGTATTCGGCGCCTCGACGGCGTGAATGCCTTGAACAGGTGCCCACACCCGGCGTATCGTTCCGATGCGGATCGGAACGTATTGAGAGGTGGTCACTATGCGAGCAGCGGTCGTGCAGCCGTCCGGGGCGCTTGGCCTGATCGACGTGCCACAGCCGGCACCCGGGCCCGGCCAGGTACTCGTCGAGGCCGACGTGATCGGCGCGGGCTATGTCGACGTCATGCTCAGCCGAGGCGAGTACCGGGGCATTCCCGGCCCGGGCTCCGTGCCAGGGGTGGAAGTCGTCGGCCGAGTACAGGCGGCCGGACCGGGTGCGCCCGGCGATCTGGTCGGTCGGCGGGTACTGGCCATACCCGCCCTCGGCGGTTACGCCGAGCGAGTCGTCGTCGACGCAGACCGGGTCCTGCCGGTGCCGCAGGAGGCCGACTCCGCCGAGGCGGTCGCGCTGGGCGTGAACGCGCTCGTCGCCGAGATCGCGCTGCACCGAGCGGGGACGGCGGCAGGTGAACACGTTCTCGTCCGCGGTGCGGGCGGCGGAATCGGTTCGCTGGCAACACAGATCGCATCCGCTCGTGGAACCGAGGTCACCGCGGTCACTTCCTCAGCGGCCCGTGGCGAGCGTCTGCTGGAGTTGGGCGCCGCGCGGATCGTGGACCGGACTGCCTCCGCCGCCCCCGACCAGACCTACGACGTGATCGTGGACACGGTCGCGGGCCCGGACATGGGCCGGTACCTGAAACTACTGCGCGACAACGGACGCTATGTGATGTGTGGCGGCGCCGGTGGTGCTCCGGGCGAAGACCTTCTCTCCACGCTGCTGAGCGATTTCCACAAGTCGCCGACGCTGCTGGCGTTCAGTCTGAACTCGGTGACACCGCAGGAGTTGGGCCGCTCCTGGCAGGAGATCACGGAGCTGTGGACCGAGGGCCTGCTCTCGCCCGTGCTCCATCAGCGTCTTGCGCTCACCGACGCCGAGCACGCCCTGGAGCTGCTGGAACGCGGAACGCCGTTCGGCAAGGTGGTGCTGCTTCCTCGGTAAGGTGGGCGGATCACGGCGGCAGCAGGGAGGTGCGATGGCACGCCGACGCGACGAGCGCATCGACCGTGCCGTGCTGGCCGCGGTGTCCGAACTGGTGCGGGAGGTCGGCTACTCGGCGCTGACCATGGAGGCCGTCGCCGCCCGCGCGGGCACCACCAAGCCGGCCATCCGCCGCCGCTGGAAGAGCCAGCAGCACCTGGTCGTCGCGGCCATGGCGCACGAACGGGTCGGCGTCGTGGAGATCGACACCGGCTGCCTGCACTGCGACATCATCGGGCACCTGGAGGCGCTGCGCGTCGGCATGGCCGATCCCGCCCTCAGCCGCGTGATCCCCGCACTGCTGGCCGACCTCGCCAACGATCCCCAGCTGCACGAGGAATTCCTCGCCATCGTCTGGGAACCCCGCAGGAATGCCTGCGTGGTCTCCCTGCGCAGAGCGCAGGAACGGGGCGAGGTAAAGCAGCTCGATATTGACCTCCTGCTGGACCTGTTCGCTGCGCCCATCGTCTTCCGGGCGTTGTTTCGCCATGCCGAGCTGGGGCCGGACTTCGCCGAACTCGTCACCCATGCCGTGCTCGTCGGGGTGGGGGACACCAGGACGTCCTACTGCACGCACCCAGCCGGTTAGAGGGCGTTTCGGCCTCGAGGATCAATCGAACCGTGATTGGCACCGAGATGATCATGGCCCGGTCGTGCACGCGCTCCACCGTGGTGTCGGTGAGCACCGCTTCATGCATCCGGCGTGCCACCCCCAGACGGCGCCACGGGGCCCGTACGGCGAGCTCCATCAGCCCGAACGTCCGCCGCCCGTCCTCACGGGGCAGTGGCGGACGGCTGCCTGCCCACGAAGAGGACGGCGACCGAGTGATGGATCGGGCCGGGCCGACCGGCGGGTAGCCGCAGACGAGGCGGGAGGGACGGGGTCGTACCCACCCCGCCCGGTACCCGCCACCGGGCGACCGGGGACCTGGCCGGGGCCACCGGCGGGTGGTCGCGGGACGACGGGAGGGGGTGGGGTCGCAGGGGTGGTGTCCTGGACGCTTACGCATATTTGTGGCGCCAATCTCCGGCCCACTCCACACCTCCGGGCACCGGCGCCGTAAATATGCGGTCCAGGGCACCGCACCGGAGGCCCCGCCCCCGGCACCCACCACGAACGGCAGGCGCACCACCCACGCACCCGCACTCAGGCCAGCACGTCCCGCCACGTGTCCGTCAGCGCCGTCGAGACGTCGTACGCGGCGATAGGGGCGCCATGCGGGGTCGTGGCGCGGCGGGCGGCGAGGCCGTGGAGGTAGGCGCCGACGGAGGCGGCATCGCGGGCGGGGAGGCCCGTGGCGAGCAGGGAGCCGATCAGGCCGGAGAGCACATCGCCGCTGCCCGCCGTGGCCAGCCAGCCGGTGCCGGTGGGGTTGACGCGTACCGGCTGGTGCTCGGCGGCGATCAGTGTGGTGGACCCCTTCAGGAGGACGGTCGCGCCGTAGCGTTCGGACAGGGCCCGCACGGCGGCGAGGCGGCCCGACTCGACCTCCTCGCGGCTCACGCCGAGCAGCGCCGCGGCCTCGCCCGCATGCGGGGTGAGGACGGTGGCCGCCTCGCGTTTGCGCAGGTCGCTGCCGGTGGGCAGCAGGTGGAGCCCATCGGCGTCGACCAGGACCGGGACGTCGGAGGCGAGGACGTCGTCCAGGGAGTGCTTGGCCGCCGCGCCGTCGCCGAGGCCGGGGCCGACGACCCATGACTGGACGCGGCCCGCCTTGGCCGGGGGCCCGGTGTGGACGAGGGTTTCGGGGAAGCGCGAGATGACGTCGTCGGCGGCGGGGCCGACGTAGCGCACCGCCCCCCCGCCGCCCCGCAGCGCGCCCGAGACGGCCAGGACGGCCGCGCCCGGGTAGCGGGCGGAGCCCGCGACGACGCCCACCACGCCGCGCCGGTACTTGTCGCTCTCGGGCGTGGGCCGGGGCAGCAGCGCCGCCACGTCCTCGTGCTGCAGCGCCTCCACGTCGGGGTCGGCCGGAAGATGGGCGTCCAGGCCGATGTCGATCAGCCGCAGGGCGCCCGCGTGAGTGTGGGCGGGGTCGATGAGCAGCCCCGGCTTGTACGCGCCGAAGGTGATCGTGGCGTTCGCGCGCACGGCGGAGCCGCGTACCTCGCCGGTGTCGGCGTCGACCCCGCTGGGCAGGTCCACGGCGACGGCGATGCCGCGCACCGCCCGGACCAGCCGCTCCGCGTCGGGCCGCAGCCCGCCCTTGCCGCCGATGCCGACGATTCCGTCGATGACGAGATCGGCGCGCGCGACGGCCGCTTCGGCGCGGCCGTCCGCCGCCGCGTTCCCGCCCGCTGCCGGGCCACTGCCTGTCGCCGCGCCGCCGCTTGCCGCGCCGTCCGCTGCCGCGCTGCCGCCCGCCGCCCCGCCACCGGCGGTCACCACCCGCCCGCCCGCCGCCCGCAAGGCGGCAAGGCCGCCCCCGTGCGCCCGTTCGGGGTTGAGCAGCACCGCCGTGACCCCGGCGCCGCGCCGGGCCAGCCGGGCGCCCGCGTAGAGCGCGTCACCGCCGTTGTCGCCGCTGCCGACGAGCAGGGCCACCCGGGAGCCGTACACCCGGCCCAGCAGATCGGCGCACGCGGCCGCGAGCCCCGCCGCCGCGCGCTGCATAAGCGCTCCTTCGGGCAGCCGCGCCATCAGTTCGCGCTCGGCGGCCCTTACGGTCTCCACGCTGTAGGCAATCCTCATGCTCTTAGTCTCCCGAACAGAGGGCACTCCGTGCGTGGAAGCACACACTCCGGTGGGCTGATCGGCCTGAGAGACTGACGGAGATGGACGAGACACCGATGCGCGCCCGTGCCGTGGTCGATCTGGCCGCCCTACGGGCCAACGTAAGGGTGCTGCGCGACGCGGCGCCCACGGCCGAGCTGATGACCGTGGTCAAGTCGGACGCCTATGGCCACGGCATGATCCCGTGTGCGCGCGCCGCCCGTAAGGCGGGCGCGAGCTGGCTGGGCGCGGCCACGCCCGAGGAGGCGCTCGGGCTGCGGGCGGCGGGGGACACGGGCCGGCTGATGTGCTGGCTGTGGACGCCCGGCGGGCCTTGGCGGCAGGCGATCGAGGCGGATATCGACGTTTCGGCCAGCGGGCTGTGGGCGCTGCGCGAGGCCGTCGCGGCAGCGCGCGCGTGCGGCCGTACGGCGCGGCTCCACCTCAAGGCGGACACCGGGCTCGGCCGTAGCGGCTGCCAGCCCGCCGACTGGCCCGCCCTGGTCGACGAGGCCCGCGCGGCCGAGGCCGAAGGGGCCATTCGGGTGACGGGGCTGTGGTCCCACTTCGCCTGCGCGGACGAGCCGGGCCATCCGTCCATCGGCGCCCAGCTGTCGGTCTTCCGCGAAATGGTGGCGCACGCCGAGCAGGCGGGGCTGCGGCCGGAGGTGCGCCATCTGGCCAACTCCCCGGCGACCCTGACCGTGCCCGAGTCCCACTTCGACCTCGTCCGGACCGGCATCGCCACCTATGGCATCTCCCCGAGCCCCGAACTCGGCACGGCCGCCGACTTCGGCCTGCGGCCGGTGATGACGCTCTCCGCCGCGCTCGCCTCCGTCAAGCGGGTGCCGGGCGGGCACGGCGTCTCCTACGGGCACCGCTATGTGACCCCCGGCGAGACGACCCTCGCGCTGGTGCCCGTCGGGTACGGGGACGGCATTCCGCGCCATGCCTCGGGCACCGGCCCGGTGCTGGTCGCGGGAAAGTGGCGGACCATCGCGGGTACGGTCGCCATGGACCAGTTCGTGGTGGACTTGGGCGGGGACACCGCCGCCCCGGGGGACGAGGCGGTGCTGTTCGGTCCGGGTGACCGGGGCGAGCCGACCGCCGAGGACTGGGCACGTGCGGTGGGCTCGATCGCCTATGAGATCGTGACGCGAATCTCGGCCCGGATCCCCCGCGTTTATGTAGGTGAGGACGGGGGCACAGGGAACTGACCATGGGCGACGAGAGCACGGCCGGCAGTACGGCAGAGATGGCGACGAGAGTCGCGGCGGGGGCCACAGCCGTGAGCTGGCGCCGGGGCGCCGGATTCGCGGGAGCCACGATCGGCGTGCTCGCGGCGGGGGCGGCCGCGGGCGTCGCGCTAGAGCGGCTGACGGTCGGCCGCGGCGTACGACGCAAGGCCCGGCTCGCACTGGACGCCGAGGGCCCGTACGGCACGCTGCGCGGCACTCCGGGCAGGGCGATCGCCGACGACGGCACCGAGCTCTACTACGAGGTCGAAGAGGTGCGGGAGAACGCCGCCGCGCCCTCGCCGCGGCGCAAGCGGCGGTTCGGGCGCCGCACCCCCACCCCCGTCACCATGGTCTTCAGCCATGGCTACTGCCTCGGCCAGGACTCCTGGCACTTCCAGCGCTCCGCGCTGCGCGAGGTGGTCCGCACCGTCTACTGGGACCAGCGCTGCCACGGCCGCTCGGCGCGCGGCTGCGCCCAGGCGGACGGCGAGGCGATCAGCATCGACCAGCTCGGCCGCGATCTGAAAGCGGTCATAGACGCGGCCGCGCCCGAGGGCCCGCTGGTGCTGGTCGGCCACTCCATGGGCGGGATGACGATGATGGCGCTCGCCGCGCAGTACCCCGACCTGGTGCGCGAGCGCGTGATCGGCGCGGCCTTCATCGGCACCTCGGCGGGGCGGCTGGGCGAGGTCAGCTTCGGCCTCCCGGTGGTCGGGGTGAACGCGGTGCGGCGGGTGCTGCCGGGGCTGCTCAAGGCGCTGGGCTGGCAGGCCGACCTGGTCGAGCGGGGGAGGCGGGCGACCGCCGATCTCTTCGCGGGGCTGATCAAGCGCTATTCGTTCGGCTCGAAGGACGTGGACCCGGGGGTCGCGCGGTTCGCCGAGCGGCTGATCGAGGCGACGCCGATCGATGTGGTCGCGGAGTTCTACCCGGCGTTCATCGCCCACGACAAGGCGGCCGCGCTGCCGCACTTCGACGGGCGGCCGGTGCTGGTGCTCGCGGGCGACAAGGACCTGATCACCCCGATGGAACACAGCGAGGCGATCGCGGAGCTGCTTCCCGGGGCCGAGCTGGTGATCCTCGAAGAGGCCGGGCATCTGGTGATCCTCGAGCATCCCGAGGTGGTCAACGGCCACCTGACCGAGCTGCTCTCGCGGGCCGTGGACGGGGCGGGCGACCGGGCGAAGTGGGGCGTGTCGGGCTGAGGGGCGGGGGCCCGACTGGCGGGGCGGTGCGCGTGTTTTGGCGGAGTGGTGCTCGTGCCTGGCGGCTAGGTGCTCGTCCCTGGTCGGCCGATGCTCGTCTCCGGTGGCCCGGCAGCCGTTTCCGGTGGGCCCGTGGCTGTCGCCGGTGCTCGGTGCGTGCGTGTCCGCGTCGGTCCGGTGGCCGTTCCTGGCGGCTCGGTGCCCGTTCCTGGCGGCCCAGCGTCTGGCCTCGGCGGTCCGGTGGCCCGTATCCGGCGGCCGGGTGCCCGTACCCGGTGGGCCCGGGTGCCTGTCCCGACCGACGGTCTCCGCGTGGCCGTCAGCCCGGCTGTCCGACCGCCCGGCCAGGGCGTTCGTACCGGTCCGCGCTGGGCTTTTCGGGCCCGTACCATCGGCGGGTATGGACGTAGGCACGCGCATCACCGTCACTTCTCCCGACCAGATGCGGGACCTGGGCCGCAGACTCGCCAAGCTGCTGCGCCCCGGGGATCTGGTCCTGCTCACCGGTGAACTCGGCGCGGGCAAGACGACCCTGACGCGGGGCCTGGGCGAGGGCCTCGGCGTCCGTGGTGCCGTCACCTCCCCCACCTTCGTGATCGCCCGGGTGCACCCCTCGCTGGGCGATGGCCCGCCGTTGGTCCATGTCGACGCGTACCGGCTGAACGGCGGCCTCGACGAGATGGAGGACCTGGACCTCGACGTCTCCCTGCCGGATTCGGTGGTGGCCGTGGAGTGGGGCGAGGGGAAGGTCGAGGGGCTGGCGGAGGACCGGCTGCATGTGGTGATCCAGCGGACGGTGGGCAGCGACATGGCGGTCACGGACGCGATGGCCGCCGATGTGGACGACGTACGGGACGTGGTGGTGACGGGCGTCGGCCCCCGCTGGGCGGGGGAGGACCTGGCGTCGCTCGCCGGGTAGCGCAGCGGGGTAGCGCCGCGGGCGGCCCGGCCTGGCAGGGCCGCCGGGTAGAGCTCGCGTGCAGATGCCGGGTAGTTTCCGACAAGCCGTCGGCATGCTGTTGCATTCCGGGCATCGCCCGTGGTCACATGGGGGGAGAAAGCGTGGGTTAGGTCTGCCTAACTCCGCTCGACTGCCCCAGCACCCTCAGGAGGCATCCATGTCGGCCCACGACCCTGTGGCCGGGACCGGCGCGCGCGACGACCGGTCACCGTCGATGTCGGAGCTCCTGGCGGCGTGTGCGGCGGCGAGCGCGGTCTCGACGCCCCCGCGGCCGGCCGAGGAGGAGACTCCCGCGTCCGCCCAGACGCCCGCGTCAGTCGAGTCCGAGTCCGAGCTCGAGGCGGACGACGAGGGGCGCGACGCGGCGTAGCGCCCGTCGCGGCTGCGTCATCTCCGCTACGGACTACGGACTACGGGCTACGGGACTACCGGGTACCGGACTACGGGATGACGACGACCTTCGTGTCCACCTGGGCGAAGTCCCACATCGCCGCACTGTCCGCCCGGCTCTCCCGGACGGCCCCGGTCCGCTTGCGCGCGTTCGGGTCCGGCATCGACCCGTCCACCGCCGCACTGAAACCGAACACGACCCCCCCTTCCGAGTGGAAGACGACGACGTGCTCGACCTGTACTCCGTCCGATCCGACCCCGCCCTTGTTGCGCGAGGTCACGGAATAGGTCCCCGGGTCGGGGCTGGCCGGGCTCGGGCCCACCTGGAAGGTGTCGGTGGCCTTACCGTCGGCACCGACCAGCCAGACCCGCTTGTCGCCCAGTGCGTAGACGACCCGTACGCCGGTGCCGGAGCCGGCCGGAAGGGCGGTGGACTTCTGCTTCGACCCCGCCCCGTCCTTGTCCTTCTTCTTGGACTCGGCGGAGTGCGACCCGGGCCGGGCCTGGGTGGGATGGTCGGGTGCGGTCGCGGCGGCCTGGTAGCCGAGGAACCCGACGACGCCCAGCGCGGCGGCGGTGAGTACGGCCACAGCAGGCCCGGTACTGCTCCTTGGCACGGCGGCAACCCTCTCCTGCGGTCAGTACGTGCTGACGGCCCGTACACACTTACGGTGACGGTAGCACCGGCGCCCGCCGCCCCGCCGCGCTCCGGCCGACCGGTGACCGAGCTGTTCCACCGTCGGTACGAAAGGTCGGTACGAAAGAACGACCTTCCGGCGCGCCGTAGGCTGTTCTCGTGCTGTTGCTCGCTCTTGATACCGCCACCCCCGCCGTGACCGTCGCCCTGCACGACGGCTCCGCAGTGATCGCCGAGTCCTCGGACGTGGACGCCCGGCGCCACGGCGAGCTGCTGCTGCCCGCCGTGCACCGGACGCTGAAAGAGGCGGGCACCGAACTGGCCGCGGTGACGGAGATCGTCGTCGGGGCGGGCCCCGGCCCGTACACCGGACTGCGCGTGGGCCTGGTGACCGCGGCCACCTTCGGGTCGGCCCTCGGCGTCCCCGTCCACGGGCTGTGCACCCTGGACGGGATCGCGTACGCCGCCGGGCGGGCCGGTCTGGACGGCCCCTTCGTCGTGGCCACGGACGCGCGGCGCAAGGAGGTCTACTGGGCGCGCTACGACGACGCCCGGACCCGCGTCACCGAGCCCGCCGTCGACCACCCGGCCGATCTCGCCGAGCGGGTCGCCGGGCTGCCCGCGGTCGGCGCGGGCGCGCTGCTCTACCCGGCGGCCTTCGCCGACGTACCGCCCGGGATGCCGGAGTACCAGTCGGCCGGGGCGCTCGCCTCGCTCGCCGCCGAGAAGCTGGCGCGCGGCGAGGAGCTGCCGCCGCCCCGGCCCCTGTATCTGCGCCGGCCCGACGCCAAGGTGCCCGCCAACTACAAGGTGGTCACCCCGAAGTGAGCGGCGCGACCGTGACGCTGCGCGAGATGCGCTGGTGGGACCTGGACCGGGTGATGGAGCTCGAAGAGGAGCTGTTCCCCGAGGACGCCTGGTCGCGGGGGATGTTCTGGTCCGAGCTCGCCCATGCCCGGGGCCGGGACGCCACCCGGCACTATGTGGTGGCGGAGAGCGGGCCCCGGCTGGTCGGATACGCCGGGCTCGCCGTCTTCGACCGCACCGGCGACGTCCAGACCATCGCCTCCGCCCGCGACCACTGGGGCACCGGCCTCGGCGCCCGCCTCCTCACCGACCTCCTTACGGCCGCCACCGCCTTCGAATGCCGTGAGGTGCTGCTGGAGGTGCGGGTCGACAACGCCCGCGCGCAGCGGCTGTACGAGCGCTTCGGCTTCGAGCCCATCGGCATACGCAGGGGCTACTACCAGCCCGGCAATGTGGACGCCCTGGTCATGCGGCTGTCCGACCCGGCGGCGCCGGGTGTGACGACGGCGGGCATCGCGACTGCCGCGGACGGCGAGGTTGGTGTGTCCCCCGAGAGTGGTGTGTCCCCCGAGGCTGGTGTGCCCACCGAGACCGGCGCGCCCGTTGACGCCGGCGCGTCCACCGAGACCAGCGCGTCCACAGCGAACACAGCGAACACAGCGAATTCCGCGAACACCGCGAACCCCTCGACCTCAGTACAAGGAACCGAGACCCATGGCTGACGAACCCCTCGTCCTCGGCATCGAGACCTCCTGCGACGAGACCGGCGTCGGCATCGTCCGCGGCCACACCCTCCTCGCCGACGCCGTCGCCTCCAGCGTGGACGAGCACGCCCGCTTCGGCGGTGTCGTCCCCGAGGTCGCCAGCCGCGCCCATCTGGAGGCGATGGTCCCCACGATCCAGCGTGCGCTGAAGGAGGCCGGGGTCGCCGCCTCCGACCTCGACGGCATCGCCGTCACCGCGGGCCCCGGGCTCGCGGGCGCGCTGCTGGTCGGCGTCTCGGCCGCCAAGGCGTACGCCTACGCCCTCGGCAAGCCGCTCTACGGCGTCAACCACCTCGCCTCCCACATCTGCGTCGACCAGTTGGAGCACGGGCCGCTGCCCGAGCCGACGATGGCGCTGCTGGTGAGCGGCGGCCACTCCTCGCTGCTCCTCGCGCCCGACATCACCTCCGACGTCCGCCCGCTCGGCTCGACCATCGACGACGCGGCGGGCGAGGCGTTCGACAAGATCGCCCGGGTGCTGAACCTGGGCTTCCCCGGCGGCCCCGTCATCGACCGCATCGCCCGCGAGGGCGACCCGGACGCGATCGCCTTCCCGCGCGGGCTGACCGGTCCGCGGGATGCCGCGTATGACTTCTCCTTCTCGGGGCTGAAGACCGCGGTCGCCCGCTGGATCGAGGCGAAGCGGGCGGCGGGCGAGGAGGTCCCGGTCGCCGATGTCTCGGCCTCCTTCCAGGAGGCGGTCGTGGACGTGCTGACCCGTAAGGCCGTCCGCGCCTGCAAGGACGAGGGCGTGGAGCATCTGATGATCGGCGGCGGCGTCGCCGCCAACTCCCGGCTGCGGGCCATGGCCGCACGCCGCTGCGAGGACGCGGGCCTCACCCTGCGGGTGCCGCGGCCGAAGCTGTGCACGGACAACGGGGCGATGGTCGCGGCGCTGGGCGCGGAGATGGTGGCGCGGGGACGGTCCGCCTCGGCCTGGGACCTGTCGGCGGACTCCTCGCTTCCGGTGACCGATCCGCATGTCCCGGACCCGAACGCGCACTCCCACGCCCACTCCCACGACCATGTGCACGAGCTGAGCCGGAAGAACCTGTACGCATGACCGTCGCGCTGATGTGGGAAGCCCGAGCCGTGGCGGGGAAGGGCGAGGAGCTGCTGGCGTGGGCCGCCCGCCAGCCCCTCGACCCGGCCCCGCTGCGCCGCGAGACCTTCCGCGCGCCCGAGGACCGCGTCCTCGTCATCACCTGGTGGGACGGTGCCTACGACACCCCGGGCCTGCCGGAACTCCCCGAACCGGGGGAGGACTTGGCCCGACGCGCGGTGCACCGCTGGCGCTTCGAAGCGCTCACGGACGAGAGCTGAGCCATACGGCGCGCCTCGGTTGTGTGGCGCGCCTTCGGCTGTACCGAGCGCTCTGGCTGTACGGCGGCCCCGGTTTGTGCCCTGCGCCTTGGCTGTGCGGCGGCCCCGGCCGTGCCCCGATCCCTGGCTGTGCGGCCTTCGGCCGTACCGCGCGCCCCGGCTGTACGGCCCCTGGCGGTGCCGTCCCCGGTCGTACCCCGTGCCCCCGGCGTACCCCACGCCCTGGCCGTAGTGCCGTCGCGGGCCGTGCCGTCTGCCATCCCGGGCCGAGCCGCCCCGGCCGTACCGTGTGCCCTGGCGGTGCCGTCCCCTGCCGCACTCCGCCCCCGGCCGTAGTGCCGTCCCGACCGTACCGCCCCCGGTCACGCCCTCACCGGAGGGCATGGGCGAGATCGGCGAGGTGCCGGGAGACCGGGCCCAGGGTGAGCAGTCCGCTGCCCGCCCCGGCCAGTTCCGCCGCCGCCGGGGCAAGGGCGGCGCGGGCGCGCGCCATTGTCTCCCGGTCGCCGACGGCGATGGCCGCCCGGCCGGTGAGACACCACAGGGCCTCCAGCAGCAGATCGCGGGGCGGCTCCGGGACCGCGCGCAGCGCCGCCGCGGCCTCGGCGCGGTGGTCCCGGGCCAGTAGCACCAGCGGGCGGGCCCAGGGCGCGTACGGCCCCCAGTCGAGGTCCGCGTCGGTCGGGGCGGGCCGCCCCTGTTCCACGCGCAGGCAGAGCAGCGCGAGCGGCAGCAGACCGTGCTCCAGACCGGGCATCCCGGCGCCGTCCAGCCGTGTGGCCGCGTCCCGGTAGGCCGCCTCGGCCTCGGTCGCCTGCCCCGTCGCGGCCAGCCGTAGTGCCCGGTACCACTCGGTGAACACGCTTACCAGCGGCCGCTCATGGCGCTCGCCCAGATGGTCGGCGGCGGCCGCGTGCCGGTCGGCCGACGCGAAGTCCGCGAGCGCGCTGCGGGCCTGGAGCCGGATGAGATGGCCGAGCACCTCGAAGGTGACCAGGCCGTGCCGGGCCGACAGGGCGATCAGCTCGGCTCCGGTCGCGTCCCGGCGGGGGGCCAGCCCCGCGTGGTCGAAGGTCTGCATGAAGACACCGTTGAGGGCGAACGCCAGCAGCGCGGGATCGTCCAGCCGCCGGGCGATCTCCTCGGCCTGCCGGGCCGCTTGGCGGCCACGTTCGGAACGACCGCCACGCGACTCGACGGCAATCGTGGCCAACAGCCGGGCCCGCACCGCCTCATGACGCGGGACCGCGTCGCCCGTAGGGCCGTGCCCGAGCGTGCTGTGGGCGGTCGCGCCGAGGTTTCCCCCAGGGGCGGTGCTCCCGAGCCCGACGGTCTCGTGGCCGAAGGCCCGGCGGCTGGGCAACTCGTGCCCGGTCGCCGCGCGCTCCGGCACGCCGTGGCCAAGCGTGTCGCGGCCGGTTGCCCCGTGGCTGGGGGCCTCGTGAGCAGGGCCCTCGTGATCGGTTGCCCCATGGCTGGGGACCTCGTTGCCCGGCGCCTCGTGACCGCGGCCCTCGTGCCCGGTCACCGCGCGCCCCGGTGCTTCGTGGTCGGGCGCGCCGGGGCCGGTTGCCTCGTGATCGGGCGTCCCGTGCACGGTTGTCTCATGGCTGGGCGCCCCGTGGCCGGGGGCCCCGTGAGCGGGCGCCTCGTGGTCTGAGGACTCCTGGCCGGTTGCCTTGGGGCCGGGCGCCCCTGGGCCGATTGCTCCACGACCGGGCGCCCCGTGGTCAGGCCCACCATGGTCAGGCGCTCCACGACCGGGCGCCCCGTGGCCAGGCCCCCCATGGTCAGGCGCCCCACGACCGGGCCCCCCATAGCCAGGCGGCTCGACGCCAGGAGCCCCTTCGTCTGGCACCCCGGGACCGGCCGCGAGCGCGGCCAAGGTGTGTTCGGCTGCGGCTACGATCGACGCCGCCTGTTCCGGGTCGTCCAGGCGGGTCCAGATTGCCGGGACGTCGTAGGCGCCGATGACCCGGGCGGTCAGTTCCGGGTCGCCCAGTTCCTCCGCCGCCGCGACGGCGGCCACGCGTTGCTGTCGGGCCGTCCGCAGGCCGCCGCCCCCCGCCATCGAGAGGTCGCGGAGCAGGCCGACCGTGGACTCCAGACGGGCCCGCGCGCCGGAGGCCACCGTGCGGTCGTAGGCGGCGGCCGCTTCCGCCCATACCTGGGCGGCCGTCCCGCCCCGGGCCGTGGCGGGGTCGAGGTGGGGTGCCTGGTCGAGGATGTCCGTCTCCAGGCGGCGCAGTTCCGGGCCCGGGTCCACGCCCAGTTGCTCGACGAGCAGCGTCCGGGCCCGCCGCAGGACCGCCAGCGCGTCGCCCTGGCGGCCGGTGCGGTACAGCGCGAGGGCCAGCGCCCGCCACGCGCCCTCACGCCAGGGGTGCTCGGCCAGATGCGCCTCCAGGTCCGGGACCGCCTCGGCGGCTCGGCCCAGCGCCAGCCGGGCCTCCGCCTGCCGTTCGACGGCGTGCAGCCGCAGCTCCGCCAGCCGGGAGCGTTCGCCCCGGGCCCAGTCCTCGTCGGCGAACTCCGCGTACGCGGGGCCGCGCCACCGGCTCAGCGCCGCCTCCAGCCGGGGCAGCGCGCCGTCCGGCCGCAGGGTCGCGGCGGCGGACACGTCCTGTTCGAAGCGCCAGGCGTCCACCGCGTCCGCATCGGCGCGCAGCGCGTATCCGGGCCCCTCGGTGACCAGCAGCCGGGCCGGGGTGCGGGGCGGGCGCTGTGGCTCCAGCGCGCGGCGCAGCGCGGCCACGAACGTACGCACCGCGCCGACCGCCCCCGGGGGCGGCTCCGTCCACAGGTCGTCGACCAGCCGGGATACGGGTACGACGCGACGGCGGGCGACGATCAGCCGGGCCAGCACCGCGCGGTGCCGTGGCCCCTTCAACGCGATGGCGCACTCGTCGGCGTCCCAGGCCACCACCGGCCCCAGCACTCCGAACCCGACCCGCATGCGGTCACCGTAGCGCGCTGATCGGATGCTCATCCGCACCCGGCAGGCTGACAGGCAACTGGTCACACCTGGTCACCTGGACCATCCACAGCAAGGGCGGAAACATGGGCCTTCTCATCCCCGGCTTCGACTACCGGCGCGTCCCCGTCGCCGACGGCGTGTCCCTGAACGCGGCCGTCGCGGGGTCGGGCAGTCCCCTCGTGCTGCTGCACGGCTTCCCGCAGACCCACCTGATGTGGCGGCATGTCGCCGCCGACCTCGCGGCCGACCACACCGTGATCTGCCCCGACCTGCGCGGTTACGGCGCCAGCGACAAACCGGCCGCCGACACCGACGCCACTGCCGATGCCGATGCCGATGCCGACGCTGAAGCCGACGGCGCCGCCTACGCCAAGCGCACCATGGCCGCCGACATCGTCGCCCTGGCCCGCGCCCTCGGCCATGACCGCTTTGCCCTGGCCGGGCATGACCGTGGCGCCCTGGTCGCCTTCCGGGCGGGCCTCGATCACCCCGCGGCGATCACCCATCTCGCCTGCCTGGACGTGCTGCCGACCCTCGACATGTGGGACGTGATGTGCGGCACCACCGCCGCGGTCGGCTTCCACCTCTATCTGATGGCCCAGCCCCCGGGGCTGCCCGAGCGGATGATCGCCGCCTGTCCCGACGACTTCTTCGGCCACTTCCTGGACCTGTGGGCGGGCGACCCGGGGGCCATCCCCGCCGAGGTCCGCACCGCTTATCTGGACGCCTGCCGCGCCGCGGTGCCCTCGATCGTGGCCGACTACCGCGCCTCCGCCGGTGTCGACGTCGACCACGACCGGGCCGACCGGGACGCCGGGCGCCGGCTGACGATGCCGGTCACCGTGCTCCAGCAGGACTGGGGCGCCGCCCTCGGCTATGACGCGGCGGCGGTGTGGCGCGCCTGGGCCGACGACCTGGAGCACCACACCGTCGGCTACGGCCACTTCATGGCCGAGGAGGCACCCGCCGACATCGCCAAGCACCTGCGGGAGCTGCTCGCCCGCTAGAGCCAGAATCTCGGCGTCCGCCAAAGCCTCGCCGTCACGCCGTCACGCCGTCACGCCGTCACGCCGTACCGGCGTAGTGCTCGGCGATCTCGTCGCTGGTCGTCACCCACACCCCGGGGTGGTTCACGACGTACTCCAGCGCCTGGTCCACGTACTTGTGCCGGAACGGCTGGTTGATCACGAACGGATGCAGCACCAGGGACATCACCCGGCCGCTGGTGGCCGCGTCGGCGTAGAGCTGGTCCAGCTGGTCTTTGACGATCCGGACGAAATCCGGCCCGCTGAGGCTCTTGCCCACGAACATCTGGACGTCGTTGACCTCGATCGAATACGGCACGCTCAGCATGCCCGGCACGTTCAGCCGGTACGGCTGGTCGTCGTTGGCCCAGTCGAGCACGTACCTCAGCCCCAGCTCGGCCAGGAGTTCCGGGGTCCGGAAGGTCTCGGTCAGCGCCGGTCCCAGCCAGCCGCGCGGCCTGCTGCCGGTGGCCTTCTCGATGGTGTCGATCACCTCGGTGAGGTAGGCGCGCTCCTCCTCGGGGGACATGTCCGCCTGGAGGATCGAGTTGTTCTTGCCGTGCGCCGCCCACACCCAGTTCCGCTCGCGGCCGGCCCGGATGATCTGGGGGTAGCGCTCGGCGACGTCGGAGTTGAGCATCACGCTCGCCCGCACCTGGTGCCGGTCCAGGCTCTCGATCAGCCGCCAGATGCCCACCCGGGGCCCGTAGTCCCGCCACCCGTAGTTGAGCGGGTCGGGCGCCAGCGCCCTGGTGTCGGCGAAGATACTGGTCGAGGGGCGGTCGACCTGGTAGTGCTCGACGTTCAGCCCGACGTAGAAGGCCACGCGGGCGCCGTCCGGCCAGTGGATCGGTTCGCGCTCGACGATGGGGCTGTAGTCGAAGAGCTGGTTGTCCATCAGAGCTCACCTCATAGGTGCGGTGCGGCGGTTCGGTTCGGTTCGCTTGATGGGCATCGTGAAACCCTCACATCAGTGAGAAGGTCAAGCGGGGGCTTCGCAGGCGGGGACTTCGCATGAGGAGTGACCACGTGAGCTGAGAGACTGCGTCGGCGTATCCCGCTGTGCTGTGAGTGCCACGAGTGACGTGCGTGCCAGCAGTGCCATGAGTGCCATGAGGAAGGACGTCATGACGCCGCCCATCGAGCTTCCGCCACCGCCGCCCGGCCCGGACGAGCGGCCGTGGAAGGACCGCGCCGGGTTGCTCGACGAGCGGGCGCGGGCGATGGGGGCGCTGGCGCGGTGGTATCTGGCGCCGCATCGGGCGCTGCTGCTGTGGCTGTCCACGCTCGTCTTCGCGCTGGGGTGGAGCCTCGCGGTCTCGGGGTTCCAGTTCCTGGTGAAGGGCGAGATCATCGAGCACGTGCTGGGCGTGATCTTCCTGGGTCTCGCCCTGGGCGCCACGGTCCCCTCCAGCCTCGGCGTGGCCTCGGGCATCCGGCGCGACGTCTTCGTTGGCGCGTGCCTCCGCGACTGGGCGGAGCTGGAGCGTGATCCCCAGACGCTGCCGCACTGGCGCGTCTCCGGCGGCGCGCTCCTCTGGCTGGGTCCGTCCATCGTGCTGACCTGCCTCGGGCTGGCACTGGGCGGGTTCGCCGTCTTCGCGGACATCGGTACGGAGAGCTTCGGCACCGTCGCCGGTATCGGCATCGTCTTCGCGGTCGCCGGGGCGCTCGGCATGGCCAAGGCGATCGACTACTACCGCCTGGTCAGCCGCGAACTCCGCCCCGACACCGGCGTTCCGGATACCCACGGCCGGGCTGCCTACGGTCCGGACACCCGCGATCCGGGCACGTGTGGTCCGGACACGCGCGGTCCCGGCTCCCCCTACGACGACGGCTTCTGCGACGACGGCTTCTGCAGTGACTGAAAGCGGTGCCGCAGCTCCTCGTACCGCTCGTTCGGGCTCTCCCCGCGCTGCTTGGCCGCCTCCTCGATGCGGGTCAGTAGCTGCCTGATCCGCACGGCGTCCATATAGGCGTCGCGCTCCAGCTTCTTGTACGCGGCGGCGGCGGGCCCCTTGTGGTCGTCCGGGTCGACCGACTGCTTCAGGTGGCCGAGACGCTCGATCTGTTCCTCAAGGTAACTGAGCATTCCCTCAAGGTCTTTGATGAGATCCGACAGATCCTGGTCCGATACGGACAGTTTGTCTTTACTCATGTTCCATCCGTCTCTGCATCCTCCCATCGGCCCATTCGCGGGATGATCGTGCCATGACCGGGGCCGGTGTGGAGAGCCACCGCTCCTATGGAAGTTGGCCGGTGTCCGCCAACTCATCACAGACCAGGCTGTTTGGGGCCTGGTGACCTCGCGAACGGTCTTCGAGGTCGGGGAGCGGCACGAGTTGGTCACTTCGGCGCGGTCGGGTCTTGCCGCCCTGGTGGGGCGTGCCCGCTGTCCTGGGTGGGCTCGTGGTCCCGCGTGGCCTGGGCAGGGATGCGGTCTGGCCGGTAGCTCTCCGCCGCCCGATCCTCTGGTCGGGTGCGGTCACACCTGGCCGACGCCGGATCCTGTGTCCCAGGCCACGCCGTCCGATCGCCACAGCGGCACTGTGGTGCCGGGTGACGGTGGTCTTGGTCTGCTGCTGGAGTGGGTTCTTCCAGTACCTCTCGCCCCAGATCGAGGTGTATGCGGGGTCGACGGCGATGACGGCCAGGCCCTGGTGACAGGCCATGGAGCGCAGTCGTTCGCGGAAGCGTGCGGTGGGGATCTGGGCCACGGTGCGGCGGAAGGCCTTGCCCCGGCGGCCGCGTCCCATGGTCTCCCGGCCGGTGGTGCGGGCGTCGGAGAAGCCCAGGTTCTCGATCACGATGGCGGCGCAGTCGTGCTCGTGGGCGAGGGCGATGAGGCGGGTGATGGCCGCTCGCAGGTGTCCGTCCTGTGTGGTGGTGGGGCCGGTTGGCTTTAGCGGGATCGTGTGGGGTTCGCCGATGGGGTTGCCGTGTGGGTCGAGGACGATGGTGGCGAGGTGGTCGGCGTTGAGGTCGACGGCGAGCAGCCTCGCGCCGGGCGCCGGGATCTCTTCCGGGCTGGGGGGTGGGGTGGTGCTGGTGGACCAGGAGGCGTCCAGGTACCAGCGGTCGCGGGCGGGGTCATAGACGATGTCGTAGCGCACGGCCCGGTGGGCGCTGACCCGGTCCAGCCACTCCGGGCGGCGGTGATGGAAGGTGACCGTGCACGAGAGCCGGTAGCGGCCGCGCGGGGCGTTGGACAGATACCGCAAGGGTTCTGGCAGCACCAGCGTGAGCGAGCCATCTGCGGGGTCGACGGTGATGGTGTAGTTGCCGTGCGGGGCCCCGGACTCGCCGTCGGCGGTCAGGAACAGGCGGGCAGCATCCCACCGCTTCCGCCAGTCGGCCTCGGTCAGGCCGGTCTCCGCGAGGCGGTGACGGGTCCTGGCCAGCCGGCGCCCGCCCACCGTGACCGACGGTCGCCCCTGGTCGATCTGCTGCTCCACCACCGCCAGCCGGGCTTGGAGCTTGCTCAGGTGTCGCTGTTTCTGCCAGCGCTCAGCCCGGTCGGCATACCCGCGCACCCGGCCCTGCCTGTGCCCGCACGCCACCGCCAGCCGCTGCTCGATCTTCCGGATGCGGCAGCGCAGACCGGCCCGTTCATCGATCAGGCAGCGCATCGACAGCTGGTACTGGTCTTCCGATACCCGGGTCATCGCGCCCGCCCACCGCGACGAGGACACCGCCGTCAGCTGCTTCTTCCGCTCCGCCCGCCCGGTCTGCCGCGCCGGAACGTTCCCCGTCCGGGCGCGTGCGGCGAGATCGGCCCGCTGGTGGTGGCCCAGATGCTCGCCGACCAGCGTCAGGACCTTCACATCCGCCGCCGTCAGATCCTTCAGCCGGTCCCGGATCCGCCCCCCGCACGGAGCGGCCACCGTGAACGGGGCAGCGATCACACGCAGCTCACGCTCCCTCCCCCGCTTGCGCGCCACCAGCCACCCCCCTCGGCCGTCTCGAACGAACTCGCCATCACCGATCATGCATTCCCCACGCCCCCAACACCCCCACAAGCGGTCCCGTTCACCCCATCGAGCGACACCCCGGCCAACCACGGCCAACAACCGAATCAACAGTCGGCAACTTGCTGTTTCTCCTCGGTCGAAGGGGCTGGACGGCCCGGCGTGGTGGGGGAGTCGTGGGCGCGGTGGGCGGAGGGGTCAGTCCGGCAGGACCGTGTCCGGGGGCAATTCGATGCAAAAGTCGGCGGCGAGAACGCCCAGCACCTCGTCGCTGTCGGCGAGTTGGCGCTCCTTACGGGTGCCGTCGGAACCGGTCTCGACCAGGGTCCGCCCGGACAGGGAGAGATGGCGGCCCAGGGTGGTGCGCTGGACGTAGAGGCTGTGCTGGAAGGGCGAACGCGGGCTGGTGGCGACGTACCAGTTGATCACCACGTAGTCGGACGGGTGGCAGGGCTCCCGGGTGAAGGCGTACTGGTCCTGCCAGGAGCCGTCGAGGAACGCCTGGAACACCCACAGGTCCTCCAGCCCCCCGGGGTGCGGCTCGCGGACGTAGCGATGGCGGCGGGGGCCGTCGTGGAACTCGGTGCCGGCCACGAGCGGCACGGCCTCCAGGAGGCTGCCGATGCTGCCGAAGCCCACATCGGCCACATAACGCCGCTCCTCGCCCGGGATCTCGACCAGCAGCAGCATGTGGGTGCGCGGACGGACCGCCCCGGGGGCCGCTCCGACCCGGACGCGGCCGGAGAGGCCGGTGACGCCGAAGCCGAGGGCGGTGAGGGCGGCGGTCAGCAGCGTGTTGTGCTCGTAGCAGTAACCGCCGCGCCGACTGCGGACCAGCTTGGCCTCGAGGTCGGGGAGGGCGAGGGAGGGGGCCGAGCCGAGGAGGGGCTCGAGGTTCTCGAACGGGATGGTCATGAGGTGTGCCCGATGCACCGCCCGCAGCGTCTCCGCGGTGGGCGCGGGGCGCCGGTCGCCCGTCCAGCCGATACGGGCCAGATAGGCGTCAAGATCGAGGTCGGTGCGGGTCGGTTCCATACCGCCGACCGTAACGCCGCGGCCCCGGCACCGGCCTCCGCTCATGGTGGGGGCAGCACCTGGTCCCCTGGACGTAGGTCCTTTACGCCTTCGGTGCCGCCGCGAGGTGATCGAGCTCGCCCGCCTTGATGGACCGGAGCAGGGCTCCCAGCTTCACGGGGGTCGTGGCGAGGACGGTGCGGGGGTCGTCGCTCTCGCGGAGGGCGACGGTCGTGCCTATGAGGGCGAGTTCTATGCAGGAGTTTCCGTCCCCCGCGCCGGAGTACGACGACTTGCGCCAGTTGGCCTCGGACATTCTTTCGCCCTCACATGTGTTGAACGGTCTCGCGGATGAAGTCACGTGACTCCTTCTCTGACAACGCCAGCTCTTCGGTCCGGTCCATGACCGCCCGGTAGTTCAGAAGCTGGGACTCCCCGTCGAGGAACGCCGCGTCCTGCGCGACGTCGAGTTGAACGGTATCCAACTGCGGCACCGGACCCGTGGCGTAGGTAACGGAGATACCGGCGACGTGGAATCCTCCGGCCGCGATCGGGACGACCCGAACGGAGACGTTCGGGCGGTCCGAGGACTCCAGCAGGCTGTCGAGCTGCGCGCACAGCACGCGCCGATCGCCGAACCGTACGCGGAGCGCGGTCTCGTGGATGATGAATGTGCAGGATGGAGGCTCGTCCCGGTCCAGGATGTCCCGGCGCTTCATACGGTGGGAGAGTCTTCGGCGGAGCTCTGTGGCAGACCAGCCGGGGACGGCCGTGCTCAGTACCGACCGGGCGTAGTCCTCGGTCTGCAGGAGTCCAGGGATGTGCATCAGCTCCACGACGCGCAGGCTCGTGGCGAAGTACTCCAGTTCTGCCAGATCGAGACCGGCGGCGCCGAGTGTCCCCCGGTACTCCTCCCACCAGCCACGCTTGCGCTCGGTCGCCATCGCGACCAGCGCATCCACGTACGCCTCCTCCGGGCAGGCGTAGTTGGCGGCGAGTGTGCGTACGCGCTCTTCGCTGACGCCGAACCGGGCCAGCTCCATGTTGGTGACATGCGAGCGGTTGGTGCCCAGTCGGTCGGCCGCTTCCTGGATGGTAAGACCCGCGTGCTCGCGCATCCTCCGAAGCTCCGTGCCAAGTCGGCGCTGACGTGCCGTGATGGTGGTCCTCGAAGCCATGCCTGCCTTCCTCGTGGGTCGTCACCCAGTGTGGCGCGTGGCCACGAATGGGTCTATCTACTCACTAATTTCGACGACTCGGTGGCACTAGTTAGGTGAAAACCTCTACCGTAGGTGTCGTTGCCGCTACTGCGCGTTGATCGCCGTAACGGTACGCGCGCTGTCGGCCCCCTCACAGGGAGTTGCCCCATGGATTCCGATCACGAGTCCGACGACCGTCCCCCACACCGCCCGCCGGTTCCCTCCAGGGACCCGTACGTCTACACCCTCCAGAGCAGCCGCCACGCGACCTCCCCCAAGGTCTGCCGGGACTTCGTGGCCTGCGTCCTGAACTCCGTGGGGCAGGAGGAACTGGTCGACACGGCGACGCTGTGCACCTCGGAGCTGGCCACCAACGCGTTTCTGCACGCCGAGGGCGACTCCCTCATGCTGCGCGTGGTGATCGAGCCGCCCCGCTTCCGCGTCCTGGTCTACGACGCCTCCGCCGAACTCCCCACCGCCGCACGCCTCCCCGAGGGCGATCGTCTCCACGGCCGCGGCCTCGGACTGGTGGCGGCCCTGGCCGACGCGTGGGGGACGGCGGAGGGGGACACGGTCGGCACGTACGCGAAGGGGGTCTGGTTCGAACTCGCGGGCAAGGAGGAGGACGACGAGGGTTAGCCCCGGCGTTTTATGGTCGCGCGACCTTCCGTGCCGCTTTCCTCACCGCTTGGCTTTCCTTACCGCTTGGCTTTGGCGTCCATGAAAGTCAGCGGAAATGTCTCGCCGGACTCCGCGTAACGGTGGAACCGGCTCGCCCAGGACGGCTCCTGAAGGGCCCGGGCCTGGGTGCGGGGCAGTGCCATATGCACATCGCGGGCGCCGTTCTGGTCGGCCGGGGTCGGCGCTATGTGCACGGTCCAGGCAATGGGGATCGAGGTGAAGTCGTACCAGAACGGGGCGCCCTGGCCGAAATCGATGCGGTAGAAGGGGAGTCTCGACCAGTTGTTGATCGCGATGGTGCTGTCGAACGCGTCCAGGCCCATGGTGTTCATGAGGCGCTTGAAGCGTCCCGCATCGCGTTCGGCGCAGAGGAACGCCGTTTCCTCGCGGATCCTCTCCTCCGTGTTCATGGCATGGCCCGCGCGGACCGCCGCGGCGACCTCGCCGAGAGGGCGGGCGCGCAGTTCGGCCGCGGTCATTCCGGGCCGGGTGTTGGTGACGGCGTTGCCCCAGTAGTCATCCGGTATGGATTCGCCGGCGAACGAACGGAAGTCGGCGATGAGGCCGAGCCTTTCCTCGCTCGCGTCGGGGCGGTCACGCAATTCGCCGAGCACTTTCCACAGATGGGCGGTCAGCGCGTCATTGGTCGACACCCACCGCTCCGTGCCCGCGAGGTCGGCCATCGCGGTGTCCTTCATCGTGGCCAGTTCGGCGGCCGTGAAGCGGGTGGTCACCGTCGTCACGTTGCCGAGGCTGCCCATCAGGGCGCGGCCGATGAAGGCGGCCTTCTGGGCTCGCCCGGTGACCGTGAGATGGGCGCCGCCCGTACGGGTGTCACCTGTGGCCGACGCGCCGAGCGTGTCGATGACGCCGCGGTCGTGGTTGGGTTTGGCGTATCCGAGGCCCCGGTGCTCGTTCACCCAGCTCTCCAGGAAGCTCATATAGCTGGACCCGTCGGCCACGGCGTGGTTCATCGTGAGGCCCAGGATGGAGCCCCCGCCCTTCATATGGGTGAGTTTCACCGTGAAAAGCGGCGTATCGTGGTCAACTACCCAGAACGGCATGGCGTGACTGAGATGGCGCTCCAGCCCCTTTTTCGCCGTATGGCGAGGCCCGTAGTCCGGCATGGGCTCGGATGCGTATGCCTCGACGAAGCGCACACCGCCGTCGTCGCAGAGCACACTGAGGCCGCCGTCGGGATCCCTCTTCATGCGGCCGGAAAGGATCGGGAAGTTGCGCAATGTCCTGGCGAGGGAGGCGCGGAGCGCCTCGCCGTCGAGCGTCTCCCGGTAGAAAAAGGCGCGCGGTGTATAGATCGGACCGATGAGCATGTCGTAGACGCTCAGCCGCATGCGGTCACCGTTCGCTTCTCCGGCGCGCACGGTGAACGTTCGCTTGGCGCCGCTCTCGGTGGCGGATGCCGTCATACTCACACGCTCTTTCGTCGGGACCGAACACGCTGTCGCGTCGACGCGTTGACCCTAACTCTCCGGTCGCGAGCGGCCTCATGAACTGGAGCCGGGTTTAGGGAAATTCCGCAACTTCCGTCCGGCCTCGATCTTTCTCGGCGGTCGTGGCCGTGTTAGGCCGGGTGCCCCAGGAGCATCGTGGGGGAGCCCTTCGAGCGCGTCAGCACGATGGTGCAGGCGTTCCCGCCCTCGAGCCGGAGCTTCTTGCGGAGCTGCTCCGGCTCGACCGCCGAACCGCGCTTCTTGATGGTGGCGATGCCGACCTCCCGCTCCCGCAGCAGCGCCTTGAGCCTCTTCAGGTTGAACGGCAGCACATCCGTGATCTCGTACGCGGTGGCGAACGGCGTCGGGCGCAGCTCGTCCGTCGTGATGTAGGCGATGGTCGGGTCGATCAGCCGGCCGCCGACGCGGGCCGCGACATCGGCGACGAGATGGGCGCGGATGACGGCCCCGTCCGGCTCGTAGAGCCAGCGGCCGACCGGGCCGGGCTCGGGGGCGGGAAGGTGCGGGGTGCCGACGAGGGAGTGGGCGCTCGGCAGAAGGGTGGCGCGGCGCAGCCCGGGGCGGGCGGTGCCGAACCACAGGACGGCCTCCTTCACCTGGCCGTGGTCCGAGATCCACTCGGCCTCCGCGTCCTCGGGGACCGCCTCGTGCGGCACGCCGGGGGCGATCTTGAGGGCGGCGCGCGGGGTGGTGCGGGCGGCCTCGATGGCCCAGGAGAGGGGCGGGGAGTACGCCTCGGGGTCGAAGACGCGGCCCCGGCCGCCGCGCCGGGCCGGGTCGACGAAGACCGCGTCGAAGGGCCGGGTGTCGATGTCGGCGACATCGGCGCAGCGGATCTCGATGAGTTCGGCCAGGCCGAGCGCCTGGGCGTTGGCGCGGGCGACGGCGCAGGTCAGCGGGTCGCGGTCGACGGCGAGTACGGAGATCCCGGTGCGGGCGAGCGCGATCGCGTCGCCGCCGATGCCGCAGCACAGATCGGCCATGCGGCGGACGCCGAACTCCGCGAAGCGGGCGGCGCGGTACGCGGCGACGGAGGTGCGGGTGGACTGCTCGACGCCGTTCGGCGTGAAGTACATGCGGTGCGCGTCCTCGGGGCCGAATTTGGCCACCGCCCGCTGCCGCAGCGTGGCCTGGGTCAGGGCCGCCGAGACCAGCGCCGGGGGGTGGTCCCGGCGCAGCCGCGTCGCGGTGGCGAGCTCCTTCGCCGGGTCGTAGTCGCGGAGCCCGGAGAGCAGCGCCTGCCCCTCGTCGCCGAGCAGTGAGTCGAAGGCGTCAACGTCCACATGGCCCATTCTCCCCGCTCCCGCGAGCGCATTCGCCCGCGTAGGGCGCGCAGATGCACGCCCCTGGACCGAAGATCACTTATGTGATGATGATCAAGACTGGTTTTCCTCGCTGTCTGGTTCTCGTCGGCGCGGCAGCCGTGCTCACGGCCTGCGGATCCCTCGGCGCCGCCACCGAGCCGCACACCGGCTCCCGTCACGGCGCTCCCATGCCGCCGGCCTCCCTCGCCTCCCGGCTGGACGACCCGCCGTCGCCCTCGCAGCCGCCGTCCGGACGGGAGCCGGAGCGGCGGCCTCCGGCGTCGTCCGGGCCGGGGTACGAGGGGTACGAGGGTGAGGCCCGGGACGGCGCGTTCCCGGACGTGCCGCCGCGCTCCGGTGACGCCTCGGCGTCCGCCGCGCCCCCGGCCGCGGGGCCGTCCGGCACGGGCTCCGCGCTGCCGCGCTCGGCCCTGGTGGGCGCCTCCGACGCCTACCGCCGCTGGGGGCTGGACCGGCCGCTGGAGCGGCCTCCGGCCCCGCCCGCCGTCAAGCCCGCGCTCGGCCGGTCGGGGCCGCAAGCGTGGGGGCTGCCGCCGATCGTGCGGCAGGTGCCGACCGACCAGCGGGTGGTCTTCGTGACGATCGACGACGGGATCGAGAAGGATCCGCGCTTCGTGGAGCAGGCCCGCGAGCTCGGGCTGCCGTTCACCGCGTTCCTTACCGACAACGTGATCGGGGACCACTACGACTACTTCGACCAGCTACGCCGGCTCGGCAATCCCATGGAGAACCACACCCTCACCCACCCCAGCCTGGCCGGTATGGCCTACGACGACCAGGTGCGGGAGATCTGCGGTCAGCGGGACATCCTGTGGAACCGCTTCGGTCAACAGCCGCGCCTCTTCCGTCCCCCTTTCGGGGAGTACGACGAGACGACGCTGCGGGCGGCGGGCTTCTGCGGCGCGCAGACCGTGGTGCTGTGGCGCGCCGAGATGGAGACCCACGGGCTGGCCTACCGCTCCGGCGACCATCTGCTGCCGGGGGACATCATCCTCGCGCACTTCCGGGGGCCGGAGCAGCTTGAGGGGCAGTCGATGACCGACATGATCACGGGGCTGGTGCGGGCGATCCAGGCCCAGGGGTTCACGATCGGGCGGCTGGAGGACTATGTGTGACGGCGCCCGGGGGGAGGGGCTGCGCAGACGGCCTGGGGCTCTGGAGCGGGGTGGGGCCGCGCGGAGTGCCCGCGGCCCTGGAGCGTGGCGGCCGTAAGGCGGTGATGAGGTGGCGAGCGGGGGCCCGCCACCACGTCGCTTGGCACTCTAGTTGACTGAGTGCTAACCGCGTCATAATGTCGAGGCTGGCACTCGGGACCGATGAGTGCCAAGAGATACAGCGACGGGCAGGTCCGGCACCCGCGACGACGGATCCACCTGGTCGCCACCTCAGACAGTTGACCCCGTGAGATCTCCGAAGGGGGAGGTCGGATCGTGACGACCACCAGCTCCAAGGTTGCCATCAAGCCGCTCGAGGACCGCATTGTGGTCCAGCCGCTCGACGCCGAACAGACCACGGCCTCAGGCCTGGTCATTCCGGACACCGCCAAGGAAAAGCCCCAGGAGGGCGTCGTCCTGGCCGTGGGCCCGGGCCGCTTCGAGGACGGCAAGCGCCTTCCGCTCGACGTCTCCGTCGGTGACGTCGTGCTCTACAGCAAGTACGGCGGCACCGAGGTGAAGTACAGCGGCGAGGAGTACCTCGTCCTCTCGGCTCGCGACGTCCTCGCGATCGTCGAGAAGTAATCACCGAAGTTTTGCCTATGAGCCGTGCCCCGGTGCCCGCGTCTGAAACCGGGGTCGGGGCGCGGTTCGTTTGAGAGGACATACGCAACTCATGGCGAAGATCCTGAAGTTCGACGAGGACGCCCGTCGCGCCCTCGAGCGCGGCGTCAACAAGCTTGCGGACACCGTCAAGGTGACGATCGGCCCCCGTGGCCGCAACGTCGTCATCGACAAGAAGTTCGGTGCTCCGACCATCACCAACGACGGTGTCACGATCGCCCGCGAGGTCGAGGTCGAGGACCCGTACGAGAACCTGGGCGCCCAGCTCGTCAAGGAGGTGGCGACCAAGACCAACGACATCGCGGGTGACGGCACCACCACCGCGACCGTGCTGGCCCAGGCCCTGGTCCGCGAGGGCCTGAAGAACGTGGCCGCGGGCGCCTCCCCGGCCGCCCTCAAGAAGGGCATCGACGCGGCGGTCAAGGCCGTCTCGGACGACCTGCTGGCCACCGCCCGCCCGATCGACGAGAAGTCCGACATCGCCGCCGTGGCCGCGCTGTCCGCGCAGGACAAGCAGGTCGGCGAGCTGATCGCCGAGGCGATGGACAAGGTCGGCAAGGACGGTGTCATCACCGTCGAGGAGTCCAACACCTTCGGTCTGGAGCTCGACTTCACCGAGGGCATGGCCTTCGACAAGGGCTACCTCTCGCCGTACATGGTCACCGACCAGGAGCGGATGGAGGCCGTCCTCGAGGACCCGTACATCCTGATCCACCAGGGCAAGATCGCCTCGATCCAGGACCTGCTGCCGCTCCTGGAGAAGATCATCCAGGCCAACGCCAGCAAGCCGCTGCTGATCATCGCCGAGGACGTGGAGGGCGAGGCCCTCTCGACCCTCGTCGTCAACAAGATCCGCGGCACCTTCAACGCCGTCGCGGTGAAGGCCCCGGGCTTCGGTGACCGCCGTAAGGCCATGCTCGGCGACATCGCCACCCTTACGGGCGGCACCGTCATCGCCGAAGAGGTCGGCCTCAAGCTCGACCAGGTCGGTCTGGACGTGCTGGGCACCGCCCGCCGCGTGACCGTCACCAAGGACGACACCACGATCGTCGACGGTGGCGGCAAGAGCGACGAGGTCACCGGCCGCGTCAACCAGATCAAGGCCGAGATCGAGGCCACGGACTCCGACTGGGACCGCGAGAAGCTGCAGGAGCGGCTCGCGAAGCTGGCCGGCGGCGTGTGCGTGATCCGCGTGGGCGCGGCCACCGAGGTCGAGCTCAAGGAGAAGAAGCACCGCCTGGAGGACGCCATCTCCGCGACCCGCGCCGCGGTCGAGGAGGGCATCGTCTCCGGTGGTGGCTCCGCGCTGGTCCACGCCGCGAAGGTGCTGGAGAACAGCCTGGGCCTGGAGGGCGACGAGGCCACCGGTGTCGCGGTCGTCCGCCGCGCCGTGGTCGAGCCGCTGCGCTGGATCGCCGAGAACGCCGGTCTCGAGGGCTACGTCATCACCTCGAAGGTCGCCGAGCTCGAGAAGGGCTACGGCTACAACGCGGCCACCGAGGAGTACGGCGACCTGGTGAAGGCCGGCGTCATCGACCCGGTCAAGGTCACCCGCTCCGCGCTGGAGAACGCGGCGTCGATCGCCTCGCTGCTGCTCACCACCGAGACGCTCGTGGTTGAGAAGCCGGCCGAGGAAGAGGCTGACGCCGGGGGCCACGGTCACGGTCACGCGCACTGACGCACTTGCGTTTGCACGTTGCTGCTGTGCGAAGGCGCGGCCGCCCTGGGGGCGGCCGCGCCTTCGTTGTTTGTCCCGCGGCGGGTGAGGGTTCCGCTGGGTGCGGGTGTGTGGGGGGTGCGCCTGCTGTTTGTGGTGGGTGCCGGGGGCGGGGCCTCCGGTGCGGTGCCCTGGACCGCATATTTACGGCGCCGGTGCCCGGGAGCGTGGAGTGGGCCGGAGATTGGCGCCACAAATATGCGAAAGCGTCCAGGACACCACCCCTGCGACCCCGCCCCCTCCCGTCTCGTCGGCGGCTCCCCGCCGGTGGCACCGGGCGCCTGTCCGTCCCGCGTTCGTGATTTCAGCCCCTCCGGCGTTTGAGGAGCGGGGTTCGGGGCGGAGCCCCGGCGGGGGCGAGGGGCGGAGCCCCTCGTTTCGGGAAGGGGCGGGGTGGGGGACTTTCCGCCGGAGGCGCCCACGGTCCGCACTCGGTGTTCGGCCCCGGGGCCGGGTGTTGCGTGGGTGCGGCCCCGGGCCGGGCAATCCCGGGAGGGCTATGCCTTCGCCGGGGGCCGGCCGACCTTGGAGGAGAGGGTGGAGAGGGCCGAGCGCGGGGCCAGCTTCGCCAGGCTTGTCATCGCCTTGTAGCGCGGGTCCGGGATGGACAGTGACTTGCCCCGGGCGAAATCCTTCAGGGCCGCCGTGACCAGCCGGTCCGCGTCCAGCCACATCCAGCTCGGCACGCTCTCCCGCTTGATTCCCGCTCGCGCGTGGAACTCCGTACGGACGAACCCCGGGCACAGCGCCATCAGCCGTACGCCCGCGCTCGCCAGGTCCTTTGCCGCGCCCTGTGTGAACTGCACGACCCACGCCTTGCTCGCCCCGTAGGTGCCGCGCGGGAAGAAGGCCGCGATCGAGGCCACGTTGATCACCCCGCCGCGCCCGCGGCCGCGCATCGTTTCGGCGCCCGCGCTGGTCAGTCGCAGCACCGCCTCGCAGTGCAGCTTCAACATCCGCAGCTCATCGGTGATCGGCACCTCCAGATAGCGGTCGCGGTTGCCGAAACCGGCGTTGTTGACGAGCAGATCGACCGGGTGGGTGCGGTCCCTGAGGCGGGTCTCGACCGCGGCGATCCCGTCATCCTCGGACAGGTCCGCCACCAGCACGTCGGCCTCCACGCCGTGCCGGTCGTGCAGATCCGCCGCCTGCTCCCGCAGCCGCTTCTCGTCGCGTGCGACGAGCACCAGATTGTGCCCGTCGGCGGCGAGCCGGCCCGCGAAGGCGGCCCCGATGCCCGCGGTGGTTCCGGTAATCAATGCAGTCGTCATACGCGCACGTTATCGGCCGCGGCAGGCCCCGGCGGACCGCCGAGCGGGACCGTGAGCGATCTGGGCCGGAATGAACACTTCCGTCAGCTGGACCGGTACTTGAGGGCGGCCTCCCGCGCCTCCGGATGGAGTGCGTCGCCCGCCACCAGCACCCTCGGCAGCAGTTCCCGCTCCGTGGTCTCGGCGCGGAAGAGGAAGGCGACCGTCACCTCGTGGTCGGGCCGGTGCACGATCTCGACGGGGTCGCCCGAGCGGACCTCGCCGGGTTCGAGCACCCGCAGATACGCCCCGGGGACGGCGGCCTGGGTGAACCGCTTGACCCATCCCCGCTCGCCCAGCCACCCCGCGAACGTACGGCAGGGGATGCGCGGTGAGGTCACCTCCAGGAGCAGCTCGCTCCCCACCCGCCAGCGCTCGCCGATGAGGGCGCCGCTGACGTCGATGCCGCTGGTGGTGAGGTTCTCACCGAAGACGCCGTTGGCCAGCTCGCGGCCCAGCTCCTGTTCCCAGACGTCGAGGTCCTCGCGGGCGTAGGCGTAGACGGCCTGGTCGTCGCCGCCGTGGTGGCGGGTGTCGCAGACCGCGTCACCGGACAGACCGCTGCCACCCTGGCCCTTCGGCCCCGGGGCCGCGACCCGTACCGGGCGCTCGACGGGACGCTTGTCGATACCGGTGCCGGTGGGGCAGTCGCTGTAGTCGGTCGGCGTCGCGCGGCCCAGATTCACCGTGAGAACGGCTGGAGTTTGCAGCATGACCGCACGGTAGGGCAGGGCGGTCAAAGCGTCGACGTAATATCCCGGCCCATTCCCAAGGGTCGCTTATGCTCGGAGGCATGATCGAGGCCCGCCATCTCAGGGTGCTGCGCGCGGTGGCCGCCACCGGTTCCTTCTCCGCCGCCGCCCGCGAGCTGGGCTGCACCCAGCCTGCCGTCAGCCAGCAGATGAAGGCCCTGGAGGGCGCCGCGGGCACCCCGTTGCTGATCCGCAGCGGGCGGGAGATGCGGCTGACCGAGGCGGGCCGGGCGCTGGTGCGGCATGCCGCCGGGATCCTGGCCGGGCTGACCGCCGCCGAGGAGGAGGTCGCGGCGATCGCCGGGCTGCGGGCGGGCCGGGTGCGGCTGGTGTCCTTCCCCAGCGGCAGCTCGACCCTGGTGCCCATGGCGCTCGCCGAGATGCGCGCGGCGCACCCGGGGACCCGGGTCTCGCTGGTGGAGGCCGAGCCGCCGGGCTCGGTGGAGATGCTGCGCGCGGGCGACTGCGAGATCGCGCTGGCCTTCCGGTATCCGCAGATGAGCGAGGAGGCTTCGGGCGGTGCCGAGTGGGACGACCTGGTCCTGCGGCCGCTGCTGAACGACCGGCTGGTGGGCGTGGTGCCGGAGGGGCACAAGCTCGCGGGCGCCGGGGCGGTGGGGATCGCCGAGCTGGCCGGGGAGCCGTGGATCGCGGGCTGTCCGCGCTGCCGGGGGCATCTGGTGGAGGTGTGCGAATCCGAGGGGTTCACGCCGCGGATCGACTTCGCGACGGACGACTATCCGACGGTCGTCGGCCTGGTCGGGGCCGGGCTGGGGGTCGCGGTGCTGCCCGAGCTGGCGCTGGAGTCCGTACGGGCCAAGGGCGCCACGACGCTGGAGGTGGAACCTGCGGTGCGCCGGGAAGTGGTGGCGCTGACCCTGCCCGACCTCGCCCGCGTCCCGGCGGTGGCGGCGACGCTGGACCGGCTGCAGCAGGCGGCCCACAGGTGAGCGGCGGGCGTTCGCGCACCGGGTGGTGGCAGAAGGAACGTTTCTTCGATTGGCTGCGACCGGGCTCCGATCAGGCTCCGGGGGCCCCGGTGCCGGCGACCGCTCGGTGGCGTGCCCGCCCCATGAGCTCCTCGCGCTCGTCCTCGGTCAGTCCGCCCCACACTCCGTAAGGCTCGCGTACGGCGAGGGCGTGCGCGGCGCACTGCGCTCGTACCGGGCAGCGCATGCACACCTCTTTCGCCGACATCTCGCGTGCGCTGCGGGCAGCGCCGCGCTCCCCCTCCGGGTGGAAGAAGAGCGAGCTGTCGACCCCGCGACACGCGGCCAGGAGCTGCCAGTCCCACAGGTCGGCATTCGGGCCGGGAAGACGGGAGAAATCTGCCATTGCCTTATCTCCTCGATGCGATCGGCTGCGGACGCTGCGTCCCGGGTCGTACACCTACGGTGTAAGTAGATGTAAATATGACTCATTGCGAATCTAGCCACACAGACCACCAAATTGGAAGCAAGGTCGCCAAATGCCACCGAAGGGACTGCCTCGGGGGCTGCCCTATGGGGGAGACGCGAAGGGCGCGACCTGTGCGACGAAGCTGCTCCGTGTCCGCGCCCTCACGTAGAGTGTCGAAGGTGGCCGCCGAACCCCGTAACTCTTTCGGGTGACCGTCGTTGAGAGTGCGGAGGCGGTTGATGGGTAAAGCTCTCGGACAGATATCCGGGGCTGTCAATCGCTCAGGTGACGATATGTACCAGCCTGGAGGCTCAAGGTGACGCGCATCAGCTGCGGAGGACGGCCATGACATCCGTCCTCGTCTGCGACGACTCCCCGCTTGCCCGAGAGGCGCTGCGCCGTGCGGTGGCGACCGTGCCCGGCGTCGAGCGTGTGACGACGGCAGCCAACGGCGAGGAAGTCCTCCGCCGCTGGGGCGCCGACCGCTCGGATCTGATTCTGATGGACGTACGGATGCCCGGTCTCGGCGGAGTCGAGACCGTGCGGCGGCTGCTCTCCGCCGACCCGGGCGCCCGGATCATCATGCTCACGGTCGCCGAGGACCTCGACGGCGTCGCGCTGGCCGTGGCCGCCGGCGCCCGTGGCTATCTGCACAAGGACGCCTCGCGCGCCGAGCTGCGTGCCACCGTGACACAGGCGCTCGCCGACCCCACCTGGCGGCTGGCCCCGCGCCGGCTGCGCTCGGCCGAGATGGGCGCCGCGCCCACCCTCACCGCGCGGGAGATCCAGGTGCTCGAGGGCATGAGCCACGGCCGCTCCAATGCGGAGATCGGCCGTGAGCTGTTCCTGTCCGAGGACACGGTCAAGACGCACGCACGCCGGCTGTTCAAGAAGCTCGGCGCGTCCGACCGGGCCCATGCGGTGGCCCTCGGGTTCCGCTGGGGTCTGGTCCGCTGACTCGGCCACGACCGTTCTGACGTGCTGCGCAGCGGGGGCGCTATGGTCCCCGCCCGCCGGGTGGCGGGCGGGGCGAGAGCGTGCGCGGCGGGCCCTGTCGCGGTGGCCTGTACCAGTTCCCCGCGCTATGCCGCATCCTTGAAGGTGTGGAGTTCCTCGGGGACGAGTCGGTCGGGCGTGAGGGGAGAGCGCAGGACGTGACGACAGCCGGCGCACCTGCTCATAACGCTTCAGCGCACAACTACGGACGCGGTGCCACGGAGCCACCGGGCCCGAGGCACCATGGATGGATGCCGCGCGACGACGAGAACCCAGGAGCCGCCAAGGGCGCTCCCGGGGGCACGGGGCCGATCGGCGCCCTCGTCGGGCGCGCCGTCGAAGGGGACGAGCAGGCCACTCATGACCTGCTGGCCCTGGTCCATCCGCTGGCCCTGCGGTATTGCCGCACGAGGCTGTCCCGACTTCCGGGTGATGCCCGCCACTTCGTGGACGACCTCGCGCAGGAGGTCTGTCTCGCGGTGCTGTGCGCGCTGCCGCGCTACCGCGACACCGGAAAGCCCTTCGAGGCGTTCGTCGTGGCCATCGCCTCCCACAAGGTCGCCGATCTGCAGCGGGCCGCCATGCGCCACCCGGGCTCCACGGCCGTCCCCTCGGACGAGATGCCGGAGCAGCCGGACGATTCGCTGGGGCCCGAGGAGCGGGCGCTGCTCAGCAGCGACGCGGAATGGGCCAAGAAGCTCCTGGCCAACCTTCCGGAGAACCAGCGCGAGCTGGTGCTGCTGAGGGTCGCGGTCGGGCTGACGGCGGAGGAGACCGGGCAGATGCTCGGCATGTCCCCCGGAGCGGTGCGGGTCGCCCAGCACCGGGCCCTGAGCAGGCTGCGCGCGCTCGCCGAGCAGTGAGCCGAGGGCCTGCCGGTCCGCGGTCGCGCTCGTTACCTCGTTGTGCCTTCCGTATTTAGCAGCTCACTGAGAAGTTATCCACAGGGCGGAATGAGGCACTCGGGGAGCCCGTTAGCATGGGAGTCCGCGCTGGGGCAAGACCATTTGGAAGGGTGTCATGACTGACAACGTCGACGGAGTGCCTGAGAAGTTCGCCATGCTCGGGCTGACGTACGACGACGTGCTGCTGCTGCCGGGCGCCTCCGAGGTGCTGCCGAACGCGGTCGACACCTCGTCCAGGGTCTCTCGGAATGTCCGGGTGAATGTGCCCCTGCTGTCCGCCGCCATGGACAAGGTCACCGAGTCCCGGATGGCCATCGCCATGGCCCGGCAGGGCGGGGTGGGCGTGCTCCACCGCAATCTGTCCATCGAGGACCAGGCCAACCAGGTCGACCTCGTCAAGCGCTCCGAATCCGGCATGGTCACCGACCCGATCACGGTCCGGCCGGACGCCACGCTGCACGAGGCGGACGCGCTGTGCGCGAAGTTCCGCATCAGCGGTGTGCCGGTCACGGACGCGGTGGGCAAGCTGCTCGGCATCGTCACCAACCGTGACATGGCCTTCGAGGTCGACCGGGGCCGCCAGGTCCGCGAGGTCATGACCCCGATGCCGCTGGTCACCGGCAAGGTGGGGATCTCCGGCGAGGACGCGATGCAGCTGCTGCGCCGCCACAAGATCGAGAAGCTGCCGCTGGTCGATGACGCGGGCCTACTCAAGGGCCTGATCACGGTCAAGGACTTCGTGAAGGCCGAGAAGTATCCCCACGCGGCGAAGGACGCGGGCGGCCGGCTGGTCGTGGGCGCCGCCGTCGGCGTCGGCGACGAGGCGTACGAGCGGGCGCAGGCGCTGGTCGAGGCCGGCGCCGACTTCCTGGTCGTGGACAGCGCACACGGCCACAGCCGGGGCATCCTCGACATGATCGCCAAGGTCAAGTCGAATGTCTCGGTCGATGTGGTGGGCGGCAATGTCGCCACCCGGGACGGCGCCCAGGCGCTGATCGATGCGGGGGTGGACGGAGTGAAGGTCGGCGTCGGCCCGGGCTCCATCTGCACCACGCGCGTGGTCGCGGGCATCGGTGTGCCGCAGGTGACGGCGATCTATGAGGCCGCGCGGGCCTGCCACGCGGCCGGGGTGCCGCTGATCGGCGACGGCGGTCTGCAGTACTCGGGCGATATCGCCAAGGCGATCGCCGCCGGTGCCGACACGGTGATGCTCGGCAGCCTGCTGGCCGGCTGCGAGGAGTCGCCGGGCGAGATGGTCTTCATCAGCGGCAAGCAGTTCAAGTCCTACCGGGGCATGGGTTCGCTGGGTGCGATGCAGACGCGCGGCCAGGCCCGCTCGTTCTCCAAGGACCGCTACTTCCAGGACAACGTGCTCTCCGAGGACAAGCTGGTCCCCGAGGGCATCGAGGGCCAGGTGCCCTACCGCGGTCCGCTGGCCTCGGTCGCGCACCAGCTGGTGGGCGGTCTGCGGGCGTCGATGGGCTATGTCGGCTCGGCCAATGTGGCGGAGCTGAAGGAGAAGGGCCGCTTCGTGCGGATCACCTCGGCGGGCCTCAAGGAGAGCCACCCGCACGACATCCAGATGACCACCGAGGCGCCGAACTACTCCGGCCGTTGACCCGCGCCGTTCACCCGGGCGACCCTGCGCAGGTCCGGGCAGGGATACTGGGACGGCTGTTCGTGAACAGGGAAAGGCACCCACGTGACTGAGATCGAGATCGGGCGCGGCAAGCGCGGCCGCAGGGCGTACGCGTTCGATGACATCGCCGTTGTGCCGAGTCGTCGCACCCGGGACCCCAAGGAGGTCTCGATCGCCTGGCAGATCGACGCCTACCGCTTCGAGCTGCCGTTCCTGGCCGCGCCGATGGACTCGGTGGTCTCGCCCCGCACCGCGATCCGCATCGGTGAGCTCGGCGGCCTCGGGGTGCTGAACCTGGAAGGGCTCTGGACCCGTTACGAGGACCCGGAGCCGCTGCTGGCGGAGATCGCCGAGCTGGACGAGGGCACCGCGACCACCCGGATGCAGGAGATCTACGCCGAGCCGATCAAGGAAGAGCTGATCGGCCAGCGCCTGAAGGAGGTGCGGGACGCGGGCGTGGTGACCGCCGCCGCCCTGTCCCCGCAGCGCACGGCGCAGTTCTCCAAGGCCGTGGTGGACGCGGGCGTCGACATCTTCGTGATCCGCGGGACCACGGTCTCCGCGGAGCATGTCTCCGGCGCCGCCGAGCCGCTCAACCTCAAGCAGTTCATCTATGAGCTGGACGTCCCGGTCATCGTGGGCGGCTGCGCCACCTACACGGCCGCGCTGCATCTGATGCGCACCGGCGCCGCCGGTGTGCTGGTGGGCTTCGGCGGCGGCGCCGCGCACACCACCCGCAATGTGCTGGGCATCCAGGTGCCGATGGCGACGGCGGTCGCCGATGTCGCCGCCGCCCGCCGGGACTACATGGACGAGTCCGGCGGCCGCTATGTGCATGTGATCGCCGATGGCGGCGTCGGCTGGAGCGGCGATCTGCCCAAGGCCGTCGCCTGCGGCGCGGACGCGGTGATGATGGGCTCCCCGCTGGCGCGGGCCACGGACGCACCGGGCCGCGGTCACCACTGGGGCATGGAGGCCGTGCACGACGAGGTGCCGCGCGGCAAGCGGATGAACCTGGGCACGGTGGGCTCCACCGAGGAGATCCTCCTCGGCCCCTCCTCCATCCCCGACGGTTCGATGAACTTCTTCGGGGCGCTGCGCCGGGCCATGGCCACGACCGGCTACTCGGAGTTGAAGGAGTTCCAGCGGGTCGAGGTCACGGTCACCCCGTCGGCCCGCGACAAGAGCTGAGCCTGCTTCTGAGCGTTCCGCACGGCTGGACGTTCTTCAGGTTCTTCAGCAAGGGGACGGCCCCGACCGCATCGCGGTCGGGGCCGTCCTTTGTCTCTCTTGTGTCGCTGTGCGCGTCGCGCGTGGGTCAGCGGTTGCTGATCCGGTAGGCGGTGCTGACCGCGGCGACCGGCGCGAGCGCCATGAAGATGTAGGTCAGCGCGTCCGAGTCTTCCTTCCACGACTTCCACAGGTCGCTGAAGTGGTCGAAGAAGATCTCGTTCGAGGAGAGCACCTGGCTGCTGGCGCCGCCGCCGATCTTGTCGGCGTAGTTGCTCATCACATCGTGCAGGATCATCGCGTAGCCGTAGAGCTCACCGAGGAACACCGCGGCCAGGGCCAGCACCGCGCCGACCACCCACAGCCCCGTGTTGCGACCGCCCAGCTTGGCGATCGCCAGACCGATGAGCGCACCGACGACCACACCGGCGTAGGCGAACTGCGTGACCTCCGGCGGGGTCTTGTCCGTGTCCGCCATCGCGCTCAGCAGGAACGCGTAGAGGAACGCGCCGACGAGAGTGGCCACGATGGCGGCACCCACCGCCAGCATGGGGTTGCCCGGACGGCCGACCGGCGGCGCGGGCGGCGGGAAGCCGCCGCCGTACTGCGGCTGGGGCTGCTGTGGCTGCTGGGGCTGCCCCTGCGGGTAGCCGTAGCCCGGCTGCGGGGTGCCGTAGCCACCGGCCTGCTGGGGCGGGCCGGGCTGCTGCGGGTAACCGCCGGGCTGCTGTGGGTAGCCACCCGGCTGCTGTGGCTGCTGCCAGTTCTGGCTCATGGAATTCCCCCGGGGATGAAGGTGTTGAGACCGCGTTCCGGGGACAGCTGAGCTGATGAGCGGCTGCGGGCTGGGAACGCGGATGGAAACTATCGAGCCATAAAAGTAACAGGCAGGCATGACAACCAGACAAGTCGTGTCTGACGTCCGTGACATGGCTGGGACCGGACGGAGACACGCTGGCCCGGCTTATGCGGATTTCGTCGGCCGCTACTCGGTGATCCGCTTCGCGACGAGGTAACTCTCCGCGCCGGCCACGGCGTAGAAGGTGATGTCGTTGCGCCCCAGGATGTCATCCCGCCAGTGGTCCATGACCAGGCCGAAGTGCCCGATCAGGGTGTCCGTGGTGGGCCAGGAGCTCTCGTCCCCCATCAGCACCGCGACGCCGAGCAGTTGCGCCAGCGAGACGCCGACCACCGCGAGCGGTATGCCGATGAGTGCCAGCAGCGGCGCGCGGCCGCCCAGCTTGCCCAGCGCGGCGCCGGTCAACAGCCCGATGCACAGCGCCCAGTAGCCGACCTCCTGGCCGCGGTGACCGATTTTCCCCTGGATGAAGCCGAAGACCAGCGCCCCGAGCAGCGCCGCCGCGATGCCCGCCGCGAGACCACGGGCCGGTCGTGGGGCCTGAGCTGCGGAGGGTCCGGACGCGATCATGACCGCAAGGTAGCAGTGGCCTAGCCGTACGGTGGTGCGAATGACATCAGTGCCGGGACAGAATCCGGCATAAGCAATAATGTCAACTTATGGCGCAGAACAAGTCGTTCAATGGGCGTGACATGGGTATCGACCTCGGCACCGCCAACACACTGGTGTACGTACGGGGCAGGGGCATCGTGCTCAATGAGCCGTCGGTTGTGGCAGTGAACACAGCCGACGGCAGTGTGCTGTCGGTGGGCTCGGCGGCCAAGGAGACCATGGGGCGGACGCCGACGAACATCGTCGCCGTGCGACCGCTGCGCGATGGCGTGATCGCCGATTTCGAGATCGCCGAGCGCATGCTGCGGTACTTCATCAAGAAGGTGATGGGCAGCCGCCGGCTCGCCCGTCCCCGTGTGGTCGTCTGCGTGCCCTCCGGGATCACGGGCGTTGAGCGGCGCGCGGTGATGGAGGCGGCCACCCAGGCCGGGGCCCGTCAGGTGCATCTGGTCGAGGAGCCCATCGCGGCGGCGATCGGGGCGGGGCTGCCGGTGAGCGAGCCGACCGGCTGCATGGTCGTCGACATCGGCGGCGGTACGACGGAGGTCGCCGTGGTCTCGCTGGGCGGCATCGTCACCGCCCGGTCGGTGCGTACCGCGGGCGACTCCATGGACGTGGCGATCACCTCCTATGTGAAGAAGCAGTACGCGCTGGCGATCGGTGAGCGGACCGCCGAGGAGATCAAGGTCTCCATCGGATCCGCCTCGCCCGCCGGGTCGCTGTCCGTGCCCCGGGTGTCGGAGGCCGTCCGGCGGCCCGAGCGGAATGTCGAGGTGTTCATCCCGGGCCAAAGCGAGGACCCCGAGGACACCCAGGCGCTGCTGCCGCCGGACCGCTGCACCATCCGCGGCCGCGACCAGGCGACCGGGCTGCCCAAGGTGCTCGAACTGACCGCGGACGAGGTACGGCACGCCCTCGCCGAGCCGGTGGACAGCATCGTCGCGGCGGTCCGGTCCACGCTCGACGAAACCCCGCCCGAGCTGGCGGGCGACATCATGGACCGCGGCATCGTGCTGACCGGCGGCGGTGCCCTGCTGCGCGGTCTCGACGTACGGCTGGGGCGCGAGCTGAACATCCCGGTGCTGGTGGCCGACGACCCGCTGGACTGTGTCGCCATCGGCACCGGCCGCTGTGTGGAGGACTTCGCCTCACTGCGCACCGCGATGGACGCACGGCCTCGTCGGCCGGACACGGTGCGGGTGTGATGCTTCGGGGGCGGGCCGTGGGGGTGTGAGGGTTCGGGGCCGCGCCCTGCGGGTGTGACCCTCCGCGTGCCGGACAGGGTGCGGCTGACGCCCCGGGGCCGCGTCGTGCGGGCGTGATGCCTCGGGGCCACAGCCTTGGGATCGCACTGTGCGGGCGGGACGTCTCGCGGCCGCAGTCTCGGGATCGCACCGTACGGGTGCGATGCCCCGGGGCCACCTCGTGCGGGTGTGACGTCTCGGGCCGCGCTGTGCGGGCGGGACGTCTCGGGCCGCGCTGTGCGGGCGGGACGTCTCGGGCCGCGCTGTGCGGGCATGATGCCTCGGGGCTACAGCCTCGGGCTACGCCGTGCTGGGGGGATGCCTCGGGGCCACAGCCCCGGGATCGCGCTGTGCGGGCGGGACGCCTCGGGCTGCGCTGTGCCGGAGTGACGCCTCGGGCCGCGCCGTGCCGGAGTGACGCCCCGAGCGGGCCCCGCAGGGTCTCCCGGGGCCGGGGCCTCCCCAGGCCCTCCCCGGGGTGGGGGTCTTGAGCGTGCGGCATCGTCCTCGGCGTGGTGGGCTGGTGACACCGCGTCGGTCCCGTGCGGCGCGGGCGGACGACAGACGCGGGCGTCGAGGTGGTGGTCGTGGGGTGCGGCGGGACGTACGGGCGGGCGGTCGTCGCGACCGTCACCACGATCCTGGTCGCGATCACTTCCGTACCGGTGACGCCCACCGGGCCCGCCGAGGCCGTGGGCCCGGCGCCCGGCCGCGAGACGTACGGCGCCACGACAGCTCAGGGCCCGTGGCGGGCGTACGGCACCACCGCGGCGCAGGGTCCGTCGTGTTCGTACGGCGTCACCGCGGGGCAGGGTCCGTCGTGTTCGTACGGCGTCACCGCGGCTCAGAGCCCGTCGCGTTCGTACGGCGTCACCACCGCTCAGAGCCGCTCGCCGTCGTACGGCTCCACCCCGGCGCAGAGCCCCTCGCGGTCGTACCCCGTGTCCGTCGAACTGGCCTCCCTGACCCCCGCGGTGATCCGCCAGGGTGGCGACCTGAGGATCACCGGGCGGGTCACCAATACCTCCGGGCGGCGTCTCGGGCCCGCGCATATCGGGGTGCGGATCGGTGCGTCCGGCGCGATCGACACCCGCGGCGGGCTCTCCGCCGTGGCCCGCCGCGCGCCGCTGACCCGGGCCGACGGCCCCGAAGTGCCCGGCCGCACGGCCCGCCTCGCCGCGCTGCCGACCGGCGCCGAGCGCGGCTTCCGGCTCACCGTGCCCGTCCCCGACCTGGAGCTGGACGACGCCGGGTCGTACGCGCTCACCGTAGATGTCGTCCGCGAGGGCGGCGCCGCCGCCGGGACGGTGCTCGGGCTGACCCGCACCCATCTGTCCGCGTACCCCGACGCCATGCGGCTGGAGCCGCTGCGCACCACCGTGCTGTGGCCGGTCCTCGACACCCCGCGAATGGAGGCGCTGACCCTGCGCACCCAGGACAGCGTGCTGCCGGTCTTCCGCGATGACGAGCTGACCGCCGCCTTCGGGCCGGGCGGCCGGTTGCGGCGGCTGGTCGAGATGGGCAAGGGGCAGCCGGTCACCTGGGTCCTCGATCCGGATCTGATCGTCCAGGCGCGGGCCATGGCGGCCGGGTACCGGGTGGCCCGTACGCCCGGCGACAGCGATCCGCAGGAGGCCACCGAGGGTGAGGGCGGCGAGGCGGCGGCGGACTGGCTGGCCGCGCTCCGCAGGGCGGTGCGGGGCCGGGAGGTGATCGCGCTGCCGTACGCGGACCCGGATCTGGCCTCGCTCGCCCGCGGCGGCGGCGCCCCGCTCGCGAGTCTGCTGCGCCGGGCCTCCCGCACCGGCCGCAGCGTGGTGGACCGGGCGCTGGGCGTTCACGCGCGCACCGGTGTGGGCTGGCCCGCGGGCGGTGAGCTGGACGACGGGATCGCCCGGTACGCCAAGGAGCTCGGCCTGGACACGGTGCTCGCCTCCGGCGCCGGGGTGGCCTCCGAGGGCGAGCTGGTCTCCGAAGGGGCCACCGACGACGGCGCCGTCTCGCTCGAGGGCGGGACGACCGCGCTGCGCTACGACGCGGCGATCGCCGCCCAGCTCTTCGCGAGCCATCCGGCCGCGGGCGCCTCCGGCGAGCCTGCCCGGCTGCTGCTGCGGCAGCGGTTGCTGGCCGAGACGCTGACGGCCGCGCGGGAGCTGCCGTACGCCCGGCGCGAGCTGGTGATGGTGCCCCCGCGCCGGATGCCGCTCGCGGTCGCCCGGGTGCTGCTCACGGTGGTGGCCGAGGGCCGGAAGGCGGGGTGGCTGGAACCGGCCGGATTCGCGGCCGCGCTGCGCAAGCCCACGGCGGGGCGGTTGCGGGGCTTCGACGGCTATCCGCTCGCCCGGCACGCCTCCGAGCTGCCGCCCGCCCGGCTCGCGGCGGTGGTCCGGGACCGGCGGCGGATGCGCGCCCTTGCCAAGGTGCTGTCGGACGCGCGGGCCACCGCCGCGTCCGTCCGGGCCGCGCTGGCCCGCTCCGTCGCGACCGCCTGGCGCGCCGACCCGTCGGGCGCGGCCTCGTACCAGCGGGGGGTGTCCCGCTATCTGACCGCCTCGATCGCGTCGGTGCGGCTGGTGCCGAAGTCCATGGTGGTGGTGGCCGGGGGCTCGGCGACCATCCCGGTCACCGTCGACAACGGGCTGCAGCAGGACCTCACCGGAGTGGAACTGCGGGTCCTCTCCAGCCGTCCCGAGCGGCTGAACGCCCGGGACCGCGCGATGCCGGTCCGGGCGTCACGGGCGGTGAGCCGTACGGTGCGGATCCGGGTGAAGGCGTACGCGAACGGCCCGGTACGGCTGACCGCCCAGCTCTACACCACCGCCGACGGACTGCCCTGGGGTGCGCCGATGACGTTCACGGCGGATGTGCGGTCGGTGCCGTCGGGCGCGGTGATCTTCGTACTGGGCGGGACGGCGCTGATCGTGCTGGCGGCCGCGTTCCGGCCGCGGCGTATGCGGCGGCGTTGACGAAGCGAGGGTCAGGGCTGGTCAGAGCCGGTGCGCCGTCCCCGCCGGTCCCGCCCCTCGCGTGTCCAGCAGTAGCTGGGCCTTCACCGCGAGTCCCTGCAGGTCGTAGGTGCGGTGGGGCTGTAGCAGGACGGTCAGGTCGGCGTCGGCCGCCGCCTCGTACACCGAGTCGGCGCGCTCCACCTCGCGCCCCAGCACCCGCCATCGCGCGACGTACGGGTCGTGGTAGCTGAGCCGGGCGCCCAGCTCGATCAGCCGGGAGGCGATCTCCCGGGCGGGCGAGCCCTCGGCGTCGGCGACGTCGGCCTTGTAGCCGACGCCCAGCAGCAGGACGTGCGCGCCGCGCGCCGACTTCCCGTACTCGTTGAGCAGGGCCGTGCAGCGGCGGGTGACATAGCCCGGCATCCGCCCGTTGACCTGCTGCGCGAGTTCCACCATGCGCAGCGGGAGGCCGAGGCCGCGCTGCTGGTCGGCCATATGGCCGTGGTCGACCGGCACGCCGTGGCCGCCGACGCCGGGGCCCGGGCGGAAGGACTGGAAGCCGAACGGCTTGGTCTCGGCGCAGCGGACCACGTCCCACACATCGACGCCGAGGTCATGGCAGTACACCGCCATCTCGTTGACCAGGGCGATGTTGACGTGCCGGTAATTGGTCTCCAGGACCTTGACGGTCTCGGCCTCGCGGGTGCCGCGGGCCCGGACGATCTTTTCGGTGAAGCGGCCGTAGAAGGCGGCGGCCGCCTCGGTGCAGGCGGGGGTGAGGCCGCCGATGACCTTGGGGGTGTTGGCGGGGCCGTGGGCGCGGTTGCCCGGGTCGTGGCGGCAGGGGGAGTAGGCGAGGTGGAAGTCGCGCCCGGCTCGCAGCCCGGATCCCTCCTCGAGAAGCGGACGGAGGAATTCCTCGGTGGTGCCGGGGTACACGGTCGATTCCAGCAGAACGGTGGTGTGCGGACGCAGCCGCGCCGCGAGCGTACGGGCCGCCTCGCCGACCGCCGACAGATCCAGTCTGCGGTCGTCCCCGAGCGGGGTCGGTGCGCAGATCACGGCGGTGCGGACGCGGCCGAGCTCGGCGGGGTCGGCGGTGATCCGGAAGCCCTGGGCGGCCATCCGGCGCAGTTCGGCGGCGGACAGCCGGCCCTCGCCGCCCGAGCCGGAGGGCAGCCGTCCGGACCGGAGGTCGGCGGCGAGGCGCGGATCGGGGTCGTAGCCGACGGTACGGACGCCGGCGGCGGTGGCGGCCTGGGCGAGAGGAATACCGAGATGACCGAGTCCGATGACGGCGAGATCTGCGGGCATGACGTCGTGTCGTCCTTCCCGGGACGATGTCGGATGGCGCAAACCCCCCACAGACAGACTAAGCGGAAATATGACTCGTATTCAGTATTGATGGGAGGTGTTGACGCGGTGTCGCGGCGGTGGGCGCGGCAGCGGCATGGCACGGAGGAGCGAAAGCCAGGAAAATCGGCAGGGCGGCGGGACGTCGATCGCAACGGGAGGCAGCGGTGAAGACACCGGCACTGGGACCGGCCGAGCGCGGCGAGGCGCTGGCTCGGATGGCGGACCGTGAGCTCGATGTGCTGGTCGTGGGCGGCGGGGTGGTCGGCGCGGGCACCGCGCTGGACGCCGCCACGCGCGGCCTGGAGACCGCTCTGGTCGAGTCACGGGACTGGGCCTGCGGGACCTCCAGCAGGTCCAGCAAGCTGATCCACGGCGGACTGCGCTATCTGGAGATGCTCGACTTCGCACTGGTGCGCGAGGCGCTGAAGGAGCGCGGGCTGCTGCTGGAGCGGATCGCACCGCACCTGGTCAAACCGGTGCCGTTCCTGTATCCGCTGCAACACCGGGCCTGGGAGCGGCTCTACGCGGGATCGGGCGTCGCGCTCTACGACGCCATGTCGATCTCCTCCGGGCACGGCCGCGGGCTGCCCGCCCACCGCCATCTGTCCCGTCGGCGGGCGCTGCAGGTCGCACCCTGCCTCAAGAAGGACGCGCTGGTCGGGGCGCTGCAGTACTACGACGCCCAGATGGACGACGCGCGCTATGTCGCCACGCTCGTGCGCACCGCGGCGAAATACGGCGCGCAGGTGGCCAACCGCGCGCGGGTGGTCGGCTTCCTGCGGGAGGGCGAGCGCGTGGTCGGCGCCCGGGTGCACGACCTGGAGCAGGGGGGTGAGTTCGAGGTCCGCGCCCGGCAGGTGGTCAACGCCACGGGGGTGTGGACGGACGAGACGCAGGCGCTGATCGGGGAGCGCGGCCAGTTCCATGTCCGGGCTTCCAAGGGCATCCACCTGGTCGTCCCCAAGGACCGCATCCACTCCACGACCGGGCTGATCCTGCGCACCGAGAAGAGCGTGCTGTTCGTGATCCCCTGGGGCAGGCACTGGATCGTCGGCACCACGGACACCGACTGGGACCTGGACAAGGCCCATCCGGCCGCCTCCAGCGCCGATATCGACTATCTGCTGGAGCATGTCAACGAGGTCCTCGCGGTGCCGCTGACCCGCGACGACGTGGAGGGCGTCTACGCCGGGCTGCGCCCGCTGCTGGCCGGGGAGTCGGACGCCACCAGCAAGCTCTCGCGCGAGCACACGGTGGCCCATCCGGTGCCGGGCCTGGTGGTGGTCGCGGGCGGCAAATACACCACGTACCGGGTGATGGCCAAGGACGCCGTGGACGAGGCGGTGCACGGCCTCGACCGCCGGGTCGGGCCCTGCGTCACCGAGGAGATCCCGCTGGTCGGCGCCGTCGGCTACAAGGCGCTGTGGAACGCCCGGGAGCGGATCGGCCGGCAGGTCGGGCTGCATGTGGCGCGGATCGAGCATCTGCTCAACCGCTACGGCTCGGCGGCGCAGGAGGTGCTGGACCTGATCGCGGCCGACCCGTCGCTGGGGAAGCCGCTCGCCGGGGCGGAGGACTATCTGCGCGCCGAGATCGTCTACGGCGTCTCGCACGAGGGGGCCCGCCATCTGGACGACGTCCTCACCCGCCGCACCCGCATCTCGATCGAGACCTTCGACCGCGGTACGCGCTGCGCCCGCGAGGCGGCCGAGCTGATGGCGCCCGTGCTGGGCTGGGGCGAGGACCAGACCGACCGGGAGGTCCAGCACTACGAGAAGCGGGTGGAGGCCGAGCGCGAGTCCCAGCGGCAGCCGGACGATCTGACGGCGGACGCGGCGAGGCTGGGCGCGCCGGACATCATTCCGCTGTAGGAGGTGCGTGATCTCGCTGTGGGAGGTCGGTGTCTTACCGGCGAGGGCAGAACTCGGCCTCGAGGAGAGACGTTTCGGCGGTCAGCCCGGAACGGGCCGTGCTGTTGAGCCGGTAGGCGAGGGTGTGGCGGCCGTCGGAGGTGGCCACGGCCAGTGCGTAGGAGCCGTTGATCTCGCCGTTGTGGCCCCACAGCGTCACCCCGCACGGCAGCCGTACCGGGAAAAGACCCATGCCGTACTGGCCGTCGGAGGCGGAGGTGTTCCGCATCTGCCGCAGCTCGGCCCGGGGCACGACCGTGCCGCGCAGCAGCCCGGACAGGAGGCGGCTCAGATCGTCGAGCGTGGAGACCAGTTCCCCCGCGGCCCCCGCGAAGGAGGGGTTGAGGTCGGTGACATCGCGGCGGGCGCCGTCGCTCCGGGCCCCGCTGTCCCGGGCCCCGCTGTCCCGCGTGTACGCGCGGCCGTGCGGGGCCGGGAGGGCGGTGCGGGTGCCGGGGAAGGAGGTGTCGTGCAGGCGCAGCGGGCCGAGCACCTCGCGCCGGGCCTCGGCCGCGTAGGAGCGGCCGGTGACCCGCCGGACGACCATGCCCAGCAGGACGTAGTTGGTGTTGGCATAGCGCCATTTGGCCCCGGGGGCGAAGTACGGGCGGTGGGTGAGGGCCGTCCGCACCAGGGAGGCGGGGGTGCGGGTGCGGTCGGCCGCGGTGGAGAGCTGACGCGCCAGTACCGGGTCCTCGGTGTAGTCGAACAGCCCGCTGGTGTGGTTCAGAAGCTGACGAATCGTGATGTTCCGGCCGTCGTTGCCGTGGCCGCGCACCAGTCCCGGAAGGTGCTTCTCCACCGTGTCGTCCAGGCCGAGCCGCCCCTGTGCGGCCAGCCGCAGGGTCAACGCCGCGATGACGGTCTTGGTGAGGCTGCCCGCTCGGAAGTGGTCACTCCGGTGGATCCGGCGCCCGGTGCGGACGTCCGCGACCCCCGACGCGATGAACCGCGTGCCCCCGCCCTCCCGGCGGATGAGCACCCCCGCCCCCGGCGCGTCGGCCTGCGCCGCCAAGCGTCGTACGGCGGTGCGCACGGCGCCGCCATGACCACCGCCCGCGCCCGCATTCGCCCGCGGGTCCCCGTCCCGGCCCGTTTCCGTGGCCGCCGTTCCGCAGCCGGACAGGGCGAGTCCGAGGGCGGCCGTAAGCGCCACAGCGGTCGGCATACGGCTCCGCCTGTGCCATCGTATGGCGGAGATGGGCATGACACGGACCTCCGTTTCCTGCGTACCTCCAGATGGTCGCAGGTACCGCGGTGGCCGCCACGCCGCGCCCCGGACCCCGGGCGGTTCCGGGTCCGCGGATGAGAGACAATGGACGCTCTCCCAGGGTGGGTTCAGGGTGGGTAGATTCGCAGAGGGGTCGCATGTCGGAGGCTGAGAAGACGCAGGGTTCGACTGGGCGCCTCCTCGCCGGGCGGTACCGGCTCGGAGAGATCCTCGGTCAGGGCGGCATGGGCACGGTCTGGCGTGCGAGTGACCAGACCCTCGGCCGTACGGTCGCGGTCAAGGAGCTGCGCTTCCCGTCCAGCGTGGAGGAGGACGAGAAGAGACGGCTCATCACCCGCACGCTGCGCGAGGCGAAGGCGATCGCCCGGATCCGCAGCAACGGCGCCGTCACCGTCTATGACGTGGTCGACGAGGACGACCGCCCGTGGATCGTCATGGAGCTCATCGAGGGGCGTTCGCTCGCCGATGTCGTCCGCGACGACGGCCCGCTGACCCCGCGGCGCGCCGCCGAGGTCGGGCTCGCCGTCCTCGATGTGCTGCGCGCCGCCCACCAGGCGGGCATCCTGCACCGCGATGTGAAGCCCTCCAACGTGCTGATCTCGGACGACGGCCGGGTCGTCCTCACCGACTTCGGCATCGCCCAGGTCGAGGGCGACCCGTCGGTGACCTCGACCGGCATGCTCGTCGGCGCGCCCTCCTACATCTCCCCGGAGCGGGCCCGCGGCCAGAAGCCCGGCCCGCCGGCCGACCTGTGGTCGCTGGGCGGGCTGCTGTACGCGGCGGTGGAGGGTGTGCCGCCGTACGACAAGAGCACGGCCATAGCGACATTGACCGCCGTGATGACCGAGCCGGTGGAGCCGCCGAAGAACGCGGGCCCGCTGGAGGAGGTCATCTACGGCCTGCTCACCAAGGACCCGGCCCTGCGGCTCGACGACGCCGGGGCGCGGGCGCTGCTGGAACACGCGGTGAGCGCCCCCGAGGAGACCAAGGTCCCCGCCGACGCCACCCGCACGATGAGCCTGCCGCCCGCCCCGTCGGCGGAGGACGAGGCCGCCGCCGAGGCCAAGAAGTCGGTCGTCTCGGAGCGCAGGCGCGGTGCGCTGAAGTCCGTGCGCAACGCGGCGGCCGCGGCGGCCACGAAGAAGGCGGACACCGGGAGCGCGGCGGAGCCGGCGGAGAAGTCCGGGGCCTCCGGGGCCGCGAAGGCCGGAGCGGCGAAGTCCGGCGCGGCGGCGAAGGCCGAGCCGGCCGCCGCGACGCCCGCGGGCGCGCCCGCCCCCCGGCCCGCCGCACCGCAGCGCGCCTCGATCACCGATGTGGTCCCCAGGCGCACGCTGATCATCATCGCGGTGGTCGTGGTGCTCGCCATCGTGGGCACCGTGCTCGCCGTCGTCCTGAGCGACGGCGGGGACGGTGGCGACAAGGCCAAGGGCGCCTCGGGCGGCGACAAGTCCACCTCCGCGGGGGCCTCGGGCGGCGCCAAGGACGACCAGGGCGCCGACAAGGCCGGCCAGTCGGAGGGCGAGTCGCCGAAGGCGGGGAACTCCGGCGGAAAGTCGGGTTCGCAGCCGGACACGGACGCCTCCGAGAGCTCGGACGACAGCTCGGGCAAGGGCCGTGGCGGAAGCGGCGACGACAGCGGTAAGGGCAAGGGCGGCGGCGGTAAGGGCGGCCTGCCCGACGGCTACCAGACCGTGAAGTCCGCCGACTTCCCGTTCAGCATGGCCATGCCGGAGGGCTGGTCGGTCCACTCCGGAAGCTATGCCGGAAGCCGTAAGTACTACGGCGGGTCCAGCATTCCGCGTATTCAGATCGACTTCACCAACGCGCCGAGGTCGGACGCGGAGGCGGACTGGCGCAAGGGCGAGGACAACGCCCGGCGCACCATGGCCGGCTACAAGGGCCTCGGCATCAAGTCGATCGACTGGCACGGCTATCCGACCGTCGCGGACTGGGAGTTCGAGCGCGATCAGGACGGCAAGCGGGTCCGGGTGCTCAACCGCGGCTTCAAGGCGGACGGCAGCCATGGTTTCGCCATACTGATCACCTGCGAGGCGAGCAAGTGGGACGACAAGGAGTGCGCCACCCTCCGCGAGACCGCCTTTAACACCTTCAAGATTACGGACTGAACACTCCTGTCGGCGAAGCGTCGTTCGGGCACGTATTGTGAGAGGCCCTAGACTGTGCGCAGCCGCTGGAACCCGCCCAAAATCGACCACATTTGACGGTTTCACGCTGCGCTGATCGCTGATGAGGGCGGCGTTGATCGCGCGCTTGGGGAGGCGTCGTGGAGGAGTACGCGGGCCGGGTGCTGGCCGACCGCTATCGCCTGCCCCTTCCCCCCGCCGATGAGTACGAACTCATCGAGACCCGCGCCTTCGACACCTACAGCGGACAGGAAGTCCATCTGCGGCAGATACCGCTGCCGGAGGTCGTCGACGCCGAAGTCGTCGACGAGGACGCGCGGTGGGGCGGCGGCGCTGGGTCCGCGGGGCGGAACGGCACGTTCGCCGGTGCCGGGCGTACGGCCCGGGGCGGCGGTGATCCGGCCGTCCGGCGCGCCATCGCGGCGGCGACGTCCGCCGCGCAGATCCCCGACCATCCGCGACTCGGCCAGGTCTTCCATGTCTTCGCGGAGACCGGAAGCCTGTGGATCGTCAGCGAACTGGTCTCCGGCCGCCCGCTGGCCGCGCTGCTCGCCGAGGGCACGCTGTCCCCGCACCGCGCCGCCGAGGTCGCCAACGACGTCCTTACGGCGCTGGGCGCCCTGCACGCCCATGGCTGGGTCCACCGCAACATCACCGCCCGTACGGTGCTGTTGTGCGACGACGGCCGCGCGATGCTCATGGGGCTGGCGGCGGGCGCGGCGGAAGAGGCGCTGTGCGGCTACGACCCCGTTCCGGCGCCCGCGTCCTTGCCCTCGACCTCGACCGGCGACCCCGCCGTGGAGGAGCCCCGGCCGGATGAGCCCCCGGCCGCCTTGCCGCAGGGCCCGGCGGGCTCCGACGGTGAGCCGGACCGGCCCCAGGGCCAGGCCGGGCGAGGAGACGAAGGGCGCGCCGCCATCCCCGGGGCCCGAACGGGAGAGGGCGGCGAGGCGCGGCTGAACGGCGGCCCGCGCTACCGCGACCAGGGCGCCACCGGAGGTTTCCTGCCCCCGGGCGGTCCTTACGGCGGCCATGAACCGGCGGAGGCCGGTTCGCGGCCCGACGCCGAGGGCCGGGAACACAGTGGCCACGGCACGGAGACGGGCCTGCCCGAGCCACGGACGCCTTACGGCGACCACGGGGCGGCGGAGACGAGTTCGGGGCCCGGCCTCGGCGGCCCGGTGTACCGGGATCAGGTGACGTTCGGTCCGGGGACCGGCGGGCCCATGGCCCCCTACCGGGACAAGGGGGCCGCCGGCGGACTGCCCGGGCCGCGCCGGGCGGGGCAGCCGGGAAGCAGGGAGGGCGAACCGGGCGGCGCCGGTGCCGACGCGCCGAGCGCGGCCGCCCGGGCCGCGCGGGCCAGCGCCATCGCCGCCTACGCGGCGGGCGCGCGAGCCGCCGCGCGGGCCAACGTCGAGGCGGCCACCCGCTCCCCGCAGGCCCCCGAGCCCGCCCCCGCAGCCATGCCCGAGCCCGAGCCGGAGCCCGGCGGCGCCCAATGGCCCGGTCAGCCAAACCGTGCGGAGAGCGCCCAGCCGGCCGCCTCCGAAAGCGGCGGCTCCTGGGACACCGGCGGAGCCGCCGCCGGCGGCCCCGCCACCGCGCTCGCCGCCGAACGGGCCCGCCAGGCCCGCATCGTCGTGGTCGGCGCCGTCACCGAGCGGTGGGCACCCGAGCAGGCCGGACCGGTCCATGAGAACTGGCGGCTGGCGCCCCCGGTCGGCCCCGCCGCCGATCTCTGGGCGCTCGGCGCGCTGCTGTTCCGCGCGGTGCAGGGCCATGCCCCGTACCCGGAGGAGAGCGCCGCCGAGCTGGTGCAGATGGTCTGCGGGGAGGCGCCCGCGTACGCGGAGGAATGCGGTCCGCTGCGCCCCGTCGTCGAGTCGCTGATGCGCCAGGACCCCACCGAGCGCCCGGACTTCGAGGAGCTGCGCGGCTGGCTGCGGTCCCTGATCCGGTCGGCGCCCGAGCCGGACGTCGGCAGCAGTACGGTCACGGTGCCGTCGCTCGGCGCGGGCGGGGCGTCCGACCCCCGGCGGCTGCCGATCGTCCGCCGGCGGGGCTGGCTGGTGCGCAGGGGCCGGGGCCGCCGCCCCGCGGCGGCGGCCGACGCGGCGGCCGGGCACGCCCGGCACCGGCGCGACAAGCGGGAGAAGAGGGAGGCCCGGGAGGCTCGGGCGCCCCGGGAGACTCGGGTACCTCGGACGCCCCGGGAGAAGACAGAGCCTCGGGAGGCCCGGGAGACCCGGCAGGCGTCGGCGCCCGCCCAGCGCAAGCCGCGCAGGCTGGGGCGGATGCTGTTGCTGCTGATCTTCCTGGCGCTGGCGGCGGCGGTGGTCTACGCGATGATGTTCATGCCGCGCGCCAAGGACGACGACGGCCAGGGCCGTACGGGTTCGGCCGGTACGCCGAGCGCGGCGCCGAACGACCCCGGAGACGGCGACGGCAACGAGGGGGAGGCCGGAAAGCCGGCCGATCCCGGCGACCAGGAGCCGCAGTCCACCGACCCGGCCGGGCTGGCGAAGGGCTTCGCGGTCCGCAAGGACCCCAAGGGCTTCAAGGTCGCCGTCCACGAGGACTGGACCCGCCGGGGCGAGAACGGCCGCGGCCAGATCCGCTACATCGGCGGCGACTTCGAGCTGGTGGTCGTGGCCGGACGGGACAAGATGTCCGAGTTCGGCGGCGACCCGATGGCGTACCAGCAGGACCGCGAGGCCGAACTGTCCGCCTTCCGCGGCTCCTCCTGGGCCTCGTCCTCGGGGCTGCGGCGGATCGACGTCGGCCGGACGGCGATGGCGGAGGGCTCGTTCCGCTGGCGCGACAGCAGCGGGCGGAACGTGTACGCGCGCAATCTCGCGATGCTGATCGACGGCCGCTACCACGTGGTCCTGGTCATCGGCCCGTCCGACGAGCGCAGCGCGGTCAACCGCTACTTCGAGCAGGCCACGGCCACGTACAGCACGACCAACGGCTAGGGCTCAGGAGAATCCGCCGGATCGGACCGGGCCTGGGCGCCGTCCCGCGACGACGATCCGCCGGGCCGGGCCCGGGCCTCTTCGCGTGCCGCCTGGGCGTCGTCCCGTGCCGCTGGGGCGCCGTGCTCCGCGAACCGCTCCCGCAGCCGGTACTTGAGCACCTTACGGAGCGTCTCATTGCGGGGCAGGGCGTCCACCACTTCGAGCCGCTCCGGCAGCTTGTGCACCGACAGCCCCGCCGTGCGCAGATACGACACCGCCCGGCCGAGCGTCAGCGCCCCCGCCCCCGCCGGCTGCTCCACGACGGCGCAGACCAGCTCGCCCCGGTCCGGGTCGGGCAGGCCGATCACCGCCACATCACCCACGTCCGGGTGCTGGTAGAGCAGCTGCTCGATCTCCTTGGCCGAGATGTTCTCGCCCTTACGGATGATGATGTCCTTGGCGCGGCCGGTCAGCACCAGATGGCCGCTCTCCGTGAGATGGCCGAGGTCGCCGGTAAGGAAGAAGCCGTCCGCGTCGAACGCCTTACGGGTCTCGGCGTGGTCCAGATATCCGGCGCAGACCGCCTCGCCGCGCAGCCCCACCTGTCCGTCCACCACCCGGATCTCCATCTCCCGGGGCGGCCGGCCCTCGGTGGTGGCGAGGTTCTCGTCCGTGTCGTCCGGCGCACCCATGGTGATCATGGGGACTTCGGTCATCCCGTAGCCGTGGGTGAGCGTGCAGCCCAGCTCCCGTACGACCTCGTAGTAGAGCTCGGGCGGTTTGGGCGCGCCGCCGCCCGCGAGGAGCCGCAGGGTGGGGATGAGCCTGCGCGAGGGGTCCTTGCGCTGTTCGGCCAGGAACATCGAGTAGAAGGCGGTGCTGCCGCCCGCGACCGTCACCCCGTGCCGCCGGTACGCGGGCAGCGACTCGGGAAGGGAGAAGTGCTCAAGCAGCACGGCCGGGAAGCCGTACAGCAGCAGCATCACGGTGTAGTCCGGCCCGGCGACATGGGCGTACGGGAAGGCCATGGACCCCACGTCGGCCGGGCCGGGCCGCAGCGCGTGGGCGAGGCAGGCACCGGCGGCGATGAGGCTGCGGTCGGTGTGCAGCACGCCCTTGGGGTCGGAGGTGGTGCCCGAGGTCCAGTAGATCCAGCGGACGTCCCGCCCGTCGGTGGGCGGCGGCGGCAGCCGCAGGGCCTTGGGGTCGGCCACCGGCAGGGTGTCGTACGCCTCGAAGACCAGTGGCGGTTCGGGCAGTTCGGCGGCCAGGCGCCGGGCCATCGCGGTGTGGTCGAAGCCGCGCCAGGGGCCGGGCACGGCGAAGAAGCGCGCCCCGGACTCGCGGAGCGCGAACCGCACCTCGCGGTCGCGGTAGTAGGGAATCAGCGGGGTCTGCACGGCGCCGAGGCGGGCGAGCGCCATGGTCAGCACGACCGTCTCGATCCGGGTGGGCAGCTGCCAGGCGACCCGGCTGCCGGGGCCTATCCCCATCCGGTACAGCCCGGCGGCGGTCCGCTCGGCGCGGGTGCGCAGGGCGCCGAAGGTCAGCCGCCGGTCATGGCGGGCGGAGGCGCCGGCCTGCAGCAGGGCGGGGGCGTCGGGGGTGAGCGCGGCGCGCCGTTCGAGCAGTTCCCACAGCGTCGCCGAGCTGCCGAGCTCTTGCGCGTCTTGCGCGACGTCGGTCATCCCGGCCTCCCGTGGAACGCTTCCGGAACCGTTCGAGGCGATCGCGTGCTCGTGGCGCGGGAGCTGAACCGCGCCGCGCCGACCCGACCCGGCCCGGACGATAACTGACGGACCATCAGATAGTGCTGGAAGCGTAAGGCCACGCGCCTTGTCGGTCCAGGGGGTGCGGACTAGCCTGCGGATGCCCGCCTTGCCTGACGGGCCATCAGAAAGGGAGGTCGGCCGCTGATGGATCTCGCCTTCACGGAGGACGAGGAGGACTTCCGGCACCGGCTGCGCGCCTGGCTCGCCGACACCCTGCCCATGCTGCCGGACCGCCCGCATCCGGCCGACTGGCCCGGCCGCCGCGCCTACGACTGCGGCTGGCAGCGCATGCTCCACGACGCGGGGTACGCCGGGCTGCACTGGCCCAAGGGCGCGGGCGGCCAGGGCGCGACGCCCACCCAGCATCTGATCTTCCTGGAGGAGACCGAGCGGGCCGGCGCGCCCTATGTGGGCGCGGGTTTCGTCGGACTGCTGCACGCGGGCCCCACCATCGCCGCCGAGGGCACCCCCGAGCAGCGGGCCCGCTGGCTGCCGCCGATCCTGCGCGGGGACGAGGTGTGGTGCCAGGGGTTCTCCGAACCGGACGCCGGCTCCGACCTGGCGTCGCTGCGCACCCGGGCGGTACGGGACGGCGATACGTATGTCGTCAGCGGAAGCAAGATCTGGACCTCGCACGCCGAGATCGCCGACTGGTGCGAACTATTGGTGCGCACCGTGCCGGTAAACGCCGACACGCCGAAGCACCGGGGCATCACCTGGCTTGCGATGCCGATGGACGCGCCCGGGGTGACGGTGCGGCCGCTGCGGACCCTTGCCGGGACGGCGGAGTTCGCCGAGATGTTCCTGGACGAGGTGCGGGTGCCGGTCACCCACCGGGTCGGGGAGGAGAACGACGGCTGGCGGGTGACCATGGTGACCCTCTCCTTCGAGCGCGGTACGGCCTTCGTGGGTGAAGTGGTCGCCTGCAGGCGGGTGCTGGAGGCGCTGGCCCGGACGGCGAAGGCCAACGGACGCTGGGACGACGCGGTGCTGCGGCGCCGGTTGGGGCGGCTCGCGGCGGAATGCGCGGCGCTGTGGCGGCTCACCCAGTGGAATGTGAGCGAGGCGCAGCGCACCGGCGGGGTGCCGGGCGTCGGCGGCTCGGTCTTCAAACTGCGCTTCTCACAGGTGCGGCAGGAGCTGTACGAGGCGGCCGCCGAGGTGCTGGGGCCGGACGCGCTGGACGCCGGTCAGGAGTGGGTCGCGGACCGGCTCTCGTCGCTCTCGTACACGATCGCGGCGGGGACCTCGCAGATTCAGCGGAACATCGTGGCCGAGCGGATCCTCGGCCTGCCGAAGGGACGGTGAGCGGGGCCGTGGACTTCCAGCTCACGGACGACCAGCGGGCGCTGCGGGCGGGGATGCGCGAGCTGCTGGAACGGCGCTTTCCGCGGACCCGGCTGCGGGCGGTGGTGGACGGGGACGCGGAGCGGGGTGCGGAGTTGGACCGGGCCCTGTGGCGGGAGCTGGGCGCGGCGGGTCTTTTCGCGCTGCGGGTGCCGGAGTCGGCGGGCGGGGTGGGGCTGGGGCTGCCGGAGGCGGTGCTGGCCTTCGAGGAGGCGGGCCGGGCGCTGCTGCCGGGGCCGCTGGTCGCGACGGAACTGGCGGCGGGGCTTTCGGGGGCTTTGGTGGCGGGAGCTGTTCAGGGCGAGACGGTGGTGACGGCGCTGGACGAGGAGGGTGGGCAGGCGCCGGTGGAGCATCTGGCCTCCGCCGACGCGGTGCTGGCGCTGGGGCCGACGGCGGTCGAGCTGATCCCGGCGGCGGAGGTGGCGCGTGCGGCGGAGCCGATACGGTCCGTTGACCCGGCCACCCCGCTGCACCGGACCGCCCCGCCCCGAACCCGGCAGGACCAGGCGGGGCCGAGCCGTTCGGGGATCGCCGCCCGGCTGCGCCGCGAGGCGGCGCTGCTGACCGCGGCACAACAGCTCGGCAGCGCCTCCCGAACGGTCGAACTCGCGGTGGACCACGCCAAGCGGCGCACCCAGTTCGGTCGGCCGATCGGCGCCTTCCAGGCCGTACAGCATCTGTGCGCCCAGATGCTGGTACGCGCGGAATCATCCAGAAGTGTGGTGTATGCGGCGGCGGTCACAGAAGACCCGGGTGACATCGCGGCCGCCAAGCTGCTCGCCGATGAGGCCGCTGTCCACAATGCCCGCGATTGTCTACAAGTTCATGGCGGGATGGGCTTCACCTGGGAGGCGGATGTCCATCTGCATCTCAAGCGGGCCTGGGTGCGGGCAGGTCAGTGGCAGTGCGCGGCGGCGGCGGAGGAGGAACTTGCGGCCGGGCTCGTGTCGACCGTTGAAACATGTTTGTAGCCGAGCTCGATGGATACGCCTGAATTGTTGGGATGTCGCATTCTCTGGGGAGATCCCCAGAGTGTCTGAGGTGACCGAGCGTTGATACCAGGTTGTTTCCTAGGCGTGACTCGTCACAGGGGGGAGTCGGGCCCGGGCTCGGGTACTCTCCGTGGGGTGCGAGCGCTTATGGGGTGCAAGAAGCCCGGCGTTGCCCATGGGGCGATTCCGGGCATGCCGACGCGCCCCGCTCGCACAGGGTATGCGACGCCTGAGCTTCGGTGTTCGAGTCCTCAGGACGTGTGTCGCACAGTATGCCCCACGCATACTCCTTGGCGCTGGAATATGACCGAAGCGCTTGTTGGGGTGACTGTACGTCAACCATGCTGTCGCGCAAGTCTCCCAGCGGTAGCTGGGGGAACGTCACGGTCCGTGACCTCTTGGAGGTACAAGGCGATGTGTGTGCCGGTTCGGATGGTGTGAGCAGTGCAGGTGCTTCAGGCGCAGATGGAGGTCCGGCCCGATCCGGCGGAGGTGAGCCGTGCCCGTAGGTGGGCCCGTTCGCGGCTCGTCGGATCAGGGATCGGAGCCGACGAGCCGCTCGCTGAGACGTTGATTCTGCTCATTTCCGAACTCGTCACCAACGCCGTGGTGCACACCGGCTGTCCGGCCGTGCTGCGGATGCTCTTCCCCGCCCAGTCGATGGGCGGCGGGGGCGGCGGCGGGAACGGTGGTGGTGTCGGCGGGAACGGTGGCGGTGCCGGCGGGGGCGGGGTCCCGGGGCCGTTCGTGAGCCGGGGCGCGGGTCTGGGAACGGTCCGGGTCGAGGTCGCCGATGTCAGTGACCGCGCGCCGCGCCAGCGCTGTGCCGATGAGGAGGACACTCATGGGCGCGGTCTGGAGCTGGTCGATGGTCTCGCCGACCGATGGGGCTGGCAGCCGGAGGGCTCCGGCAAGCGGATCTGGTGTGAAATCGACCGTGCGAAGGGCGAGGAGCCGCTTTCCATGAGGCGAGCGGCCTCTCATGCGCCGTCACACATGGGGCGAACCAGGCAAAGTCCAGACCAGGTGTTGACGTGACGTGTTCGGTTGATCACTCTAGGATCAGCGATTCGTCGCGAGGGGACGCCGAGGGCTGTGGTGTCTCTGTGAGCCCTGTGTTCACGGTGACGTTCCTTGGCGAGTGCGGGTCGCGCCCCCGCTGCTGAACCAGGGCTCAGCGTCGGGAGCCGGGTGGCGGTGCGCGGTGCCGTGCTCGGGGCGCGCATGAGCGCACCGCCGCCCGAGAACATCGACCCGCCGTCCCCTCCTGGGTGACGCGCGCCGTCTATTGCGCGCGTTGGAGACGCCAAGGCGTCGAGGGCGTCAAGGCGTCGGAGGGGTCGGGCGCCAGGAGAATGGGCGTCAGAGGATCGCCACGGGGGCGACGGGTGCGCCCGTGCCGCCGACGAACGGCTCGGGCGGGGCCGACAGCAGAAAGGCGTAACGCCCCTCCTCGGCGCAGGCATCGGAGAGTTCCTCCAGATTCCAGTTCTGGCCCTGGAGCATGCCCATCTCGACCAGGTCGAGGGCGTGGACCGGCATCCAGAGGTCCTCGATCTCCGGTGGGAAGACCTCGAAGGTCAAGGTGTCATTGGCGACCGCCGCCACATCGCGGGCATGGAACCACTCCGGTGTGCGCAGGGAGAGGCCCGGTGAGGGGTAGGCGTATGCCTCCTTCTCGCCCGCCAGATACCGCTGGATCTGCCCGGTGCGGACGAGGATGATATCGCCGGGGCGCACCGTCGTCCCGGCCAGTTCCTCGGCGGCGTCGAGGTCTTCGGGGGTGACCGTATGCCCCTCGGGCAGCCGCTCGGCGGCCCGGGCCCGCGCCACATCGAGGAGCACCCCGCGCGAGACGAGAGGTCCCGCCTTCTCGATACCGCTGAAGGCGGCGCGGTCATGGGGGGTGATGGAGTCGGCGGGGCGGCCGTTGTAGATCCTGCCGGAGTGCGAGACATGGGCCAGCCCGTCCCAGTGGGTACCGGCCTGGAGCCCCATCGTCACGGCGTCATCGCTGGTCGCCACGGAGCCGGGGCCGAACATCTCGAAGTTGACGGCGATCATCGTATGCAGCGGGTTGATCCGCCCGGGGATCACTCCGGTCTGGATGCCGTCCTGCCGCAGCGGCACCGCGAGCGGGATGCGACGTCCGGTCCGTATCGTCGCGGCGGCCTCCCGGATCACGGCATCGGTGATCAGGTTGAGCGTGCCGATCTCGTCGGCCGTCCCCCAGCGGCCCCAGTTGTTGACGCGCTTGGCGATCTCGTGGAACTCGGCTGGCAGCGGCATGGCGTCTCCTTCGTCGTTCCCGTCGACGTTTGTGCGCGAGGGCTTGTACTCGGGCCGCGTCTGCTCAAAAATCTAACGGACCGTCAGAAACTCCGGGAGGGATGCGACGTGGGCAACTTCTTGGACGGCAAGGTGGTCGCCGTCACCGGGGCCGGACGCGGTATCGGGCGAGCGGTGGCCCTCGCCTGCGCGGCCGAAGGGGCACGGGTCGTCGTCAACGACTACGGGGTCTCGATGGAGGGCGGCGAACCGAGCAGCGAGGTCGCCGAGGCCGTGGTCAAGGAGATCGTGGCATCGGGCGGTGAGGCGGTCGCGGTCGCCGACGACGTCTCGACCATGGCCGGTGGCCAGCGGATCGTGGACACCGCACTCGACCAGTACGGACGGCTGGACGGGGTCGTCTGCGTCGCGGGGATTCTGCGCGAGCGGATGCTCTTCAACATGTCCGAGGAGGAGTGGGACCCGGTCGTCGCCACCCATCTCAAGGGCACCTTCACGGTCTTCCGGGCGGCGTCGGCGGTGATGCGCCGCCAGCGCTCCGGCACCCTGATCGGCTTCACCAGCGGCAACCACCAGGGCAGCGTCGCCCAGGCCAACTACGCCTCCGCCAAGGGCGGGATCATCTCCCTGGTGCGCAGCGCCGCGCTGGGGCTGCACAAGTACGGCGTCACGGCGAACTGTGTCGCACCGGTCGCCCGCACCCGGATGTCCGCCAACGTGCCGATGGAGCTCAAGGAGATCGGCGAGCCGGAGGACGTGGCGGCCCTGGTCGTCTATCTGCTGAGCGAACGTGCCCGCGCGGAGCGGATCACCGGGCAGGTCTATACGATCGCGGGCCCCAAGATCGCAGTTTGGGCTCAACCTCGTGAGCTGCGCGCCGGATACACCGAGGGCGCCTGGACCCCGGACAAGATCGCCGACTTCCTCCCGGGCACGGTCGGCACCGACCCCATGCCGATGCTGGCCCAGCTGGAGGCCATGGCCCAGGCGGCCGCCACCGGCCAACGCCCCAACGCCTGACCGCGACAACAGCAGGGCTTGCAGGGAACACCGCAGCGCCGACGAGGGGAGAGGCTGTGGACTTCGCTTTCGGACCGGAGGACGAGCGGTTCCGCGCCGAGGCGCGCGACTGGCTGGCCGAGCACTTCATCGGACCGTTCGCCGCTCTCAAGCAGGAGCCCGGCGGCCATCCCGGCGAGGCGCGCGGCGATATGACCGCCCGCCGCGCCTGGGAACGCGAGCTGGGCACGGGCGGCTGGATCGGCCTGGGCTGGGACCCTACGGACGGGGCGTACGGCAACCGCGCCGCGACGCTGACCCAACAGGTCGTCTGGGCCGAGGAGTACGCCCGCGCCGGGGCGCCCGGCCGACTGGGCCATATCGGCGAGAACCTCCTCGCGCCCACCCTGCTCGCGCACGGCGACTCCGCACAGCGCGCCCGCTTTCTGCCGCCCATCGCCCGTGCTGAGGAGCTGTGGTGCCAGGGCTACAGCGAACCCGACGCGGGCTCGGACCTCGCCGGGCTGCGGACCCGCGCCGTCCGCGACCCGGGCGAGGGCACCTATCGCATCACCGGGCAGAAGATCTGGACCTCCCTCGCCCATGAAGCCGACTGGTGCTTTGTGCTGGCGCGCACCGAGGAGGGCTCACAGCGCCATCATGGACTCTCCTTTCTGCTGGTGCCGATGGACCAGCCGGGACGGATCGAGGTGCGGCCGATCCGGCAGCTGACCGGGACCGCGGAGTTCAACGAGGTGTTCTTCGACGGGGCCGTGGCCCGCGCCGAAGACCTCGTCGGCGGCGCTGGCCACGGCTGGCACGTGGCCATGAGTCTGCTCGCGGTGGAGCGCGGGGTCTCCACTCTGGTCCAGCAGATCGGCTTCGCCCAGGAGCTGAGCCGGGTGGTGCGGCTGGCGCTGGAGACCGGCGCCGCGGAGGAGCCCGTCCTGCGTGATCGGCTCATCCGGCAGTGGGCCGAGCTCAAGGCCATGCGCTGGAACGCCCTGCGCACCCTGGGCGCCGCACAGAAGCCCAACCCGAACCCCAACCCCGCCCGGGACCCCGCCCCGAACGATGCCCCGAACGATGCCCGGGACCCCGCCTCGCGGAAGGGTGCCGCCCATGACCTCCCCCCGGGGAGCGCGGACCCCCAGGCCCCCGGCCCACGGGATCCCGGCCCGCAGGACCAAGGCGCGCCCAGCGTCGCCAAGCTGCTGTGGGGCGGCTGGCATCAGCGGCTCGGCGAGCTGGCCGTGCAGGTGAGAGGCGCCGCGGCCGCACTCGGCCCGGCGCGCTGGACCGCCGGCCGGCCGTACGAACTCGACGCCTTCCAGCGTCTCTTCCTCTTCTCCCGCGCCGACACCATCTACGGCGGCTCGGACGAGATCCAGCGCACCATCATCGCCGAGCGCGTACTTCACCTCCCCAAGGAATCACGCCGATGACGAAGACCTATGCGCACTGGATCGGCGGCTCGTGGCGGGATCCCGGGAACGGGCACTACCCCGTCATCAACCCCGCCACCGAGGAGACCGTCGGCCATGCCCCCGAGGCCGACCCGGCCGATGTGGACGCCGCCGTCCGGGCCGCCCGCGCCGCGTACGACGGCTGGTCGCGCACCGCCCCCCGGGAGCGCGCCGCCGTACTCGACAGGGCCGCCGATCTGCTCGCCGAGCACACCCCGGACCTGGTGCCCCTCGTCCAGGCGGAGACCGGGGCGACGCTGCGCGTCACCTCCTCCCTCCAGGTGCCCCCGGCGATCGACCGCTTCCGCCGCTATGCGCGCGGCGCCCTCGAACCGGACACGGTGCCGCTCGCCCCGCTGCCCATGGCCGCCACCCCGCTGGCGCCCGGCGGGCTGATCGGAGCGGCAGCGGTCCGCCGTCCTCTCGGTGTTGTCGGTTGCATCACCTCCTACAACTTTCCTCTGACGAATCTCGCGGGCAAGGTCGCCCCGGCCCTGGCCATGGGCAATACGGTCGTGGCCAAACCCGCGCCGCAGGACCCGCTGTGCTGTTTGGAACTCGGCCCCCTGCTCAAGGAGGCCGGGCTCCCGGACGGTGCCTTCAATGTCGTCACCGGCTCGCGCGCGGCCGCCGGCGAGGCGCTGGTCGCGCACCCCGGTGTCGACATGGTCAGCTTCACCGGATCCACCGCAGTGGGTAAGAAGATCGCCGAATCCGCGGGGAGGTCGATGAAGCGCACCCTGATGGAACTGGGGGGCAAGGGCGCGGCCATCGTCCTGGGGGACGCCGACGAGCGAGCGATCGCGTCGGCGGTCGGGGCGGTCGGTTCGACCTTCTCCTTTCACAGCGGGCAGATCTGCACGGCGCCGACCCGTGTGCTCGTCCATCGATCGCTGTACGAGAAGGTCATCGCCGCACTCACACATTACGCAGAGTCACTGAAGATCGGGGACCCTGTGGATAACTCCACGATCGTCGGTCCGTTGATCTCCGCCGCGCAGCGCGATCGAGTCGAGGCGTATGTCTCCGGCGCCCGTGAGCAGGGCGCCCGGATCGTCGTGGGCGGCGAACGCCCCGCCCGCAAGTCCGGCTTCTACGTCGCCCCCACCCTCATCGCCGACGCCGACCCCGCGATGACCGTCGCGCGGGAGGAACTGTTCGGACCGGTCGTCGTGGCCCTGCCCTTCGACGACGAGGACGAGGCGGTGCGGATCGCCGACGCCACCCCCTACGGCCTCTACGACTACGTCTTCAGCGCCGACGCGGGCCGCGCCTGGACCCTCGCCGCCCGTCTGCGCAGCGGAAACGTCGGCATCAACACCGCCCAGCGTCACCCCGAGACGCCGTTCGGCGGATTCAAGGAAAGCGGAGTCGGCCGCGACGGCGGCTCGTTCGGCCTGCACGCGTACAGCGAACTCCAGTCGCTGGTCTGGGTCTCCTGAGGCACCGGAAGGGTGATGAGGATGAGAGGCGTCATCTTCGACGGCACGGCGCCGCGCGTGGTCGAGGACCTGGAGGTGCGCGACCCCGGCCCCGGCGAGGTGCTGGTGCGCATCGCCGCCGCGGGGCTGTGCCACAGCGATCTGTCGGTCGTCGACGGCACCATCCCCTTCCCCCTCCCCGCCGTTCTCGGCCACGAGGGCGCGGGCGTGGTCGAGGAGGTCGGGCCGGGCGTCACCCATGTCGCTCCCGGCGATCATGTGGCGCTGTCCACCCTCGCCAACTGCGGGACCTGCGCCGACTGTGCCCGGGGCCGCCCCACCATGTGCCGTGCTGCGATCGGCCGGCCGACCCGGCCCTTCCGCCGCGGCGACGAGCGGCTGTACAACTTCGCCTCGAACTCCGCCTTCGCCGAGCGCACCCTCGTCACCGCCGTCCAAGTGGTGCGGATCCCCGAGGAGATCCCGCTCGTCTCCGCCGCCCTCATCGGCTGTGCCGTCCTGACCGGCGTCGGCGCCGTGCTCAACCGCGCCAAGGTGGACCGTGGTGAGTCGGTCGTCGTCATCGGCAGCGGCGGTATCGGGCTCAATGTGCTGCAAGGGGCCCGGATCGCCGGGGCGTTCCCCGTCGTCGCCGTCGACTCCAACCCCGCCAAGGAGCCGCTGGCCCGGCGCTTCGGCGCGACCCACTTCGTCCCCTCCACCGACGCCGTACGGGAGATCCTGCCGACCGGCGCCGACCACGCCTTCGAATGCGTCGGCTCCACCCGGCTCATCCGTCAGGCCGTCGATCTGCTCGACCGGCACGGCCAGGCGGTGCTGCTCGGCGTGCCGCCCGCCGACGCCGAGGCGGCCTTCCGCGTCTCCTCCATGTACCTGGACAAGTCCATCCTGGGCTGCCGCTACGGCTCCTCACGTCCGCAAGCCGATATCGCCCTGTACGCCGACCTCTACCGGCAGGGGTTGCTGCTGCTGGACGAACTGGTCAGCAGGACCTACCCCTTGGAGGACTTCGCCAAGGCGGCCGACGACGCCCACCACGGCCGGGTGGCGCGCGCCGTGCTCACCTTCTGACGGGCTTCCGACCACTTCCGGCGGCGTCTTGACGACGGGGGCTGTTCACCCGCCTTCCGATCGCCGTTCCCCCGCTTGTGGGCGCCGCTGGTTACGTTGCCCAGGTGGAACGTTCCCGCCTGGATGGCGCAGCCGATATGGACACCCCTCTCGGCGTGGTCTTCGACCTCGGTGAGGTGCTGACGAGGCCGCGCGGCCGGTCCGGCCTGGAGGGGCGGTTGGCCGGGCTGCTCGGGGTCGAGGAATCGGCGTTCGCCGAGGCGTACTGGGCGCATCGCGACGCTTACGACCTCGGCAGCTCCGACCTCGCGTACTGGTCGGCCGTGGCGGATGCGCTCGGCGTCCCACTGCCCCCCGGCGCGGTCGACGCGCTGGTGGGAGCCGAAGTCGACATCTGGACGCGGCTCGACGACGCCTCCCGGATCCTGGTGGAAGACCTGCGGCGCCGCGGTACCCACCTCGCGCTGCTGTCGAACGCCCCCCACGCACTGGCCCGGACCGCCGAGCGCAGCGACTGGTCCGCGTACTTCGACCAGCTGATGTTCTCGGCCGACCACGGGCTCGCCAAGCCGGACCCCGCCGTCTACCAGCGGATGACCGCCCTGCTCGGCACCCGGCCGGAGCGTGTCGTCTTCTTCGATGACCGCGGTAAGAACATCGACGCGGCCAGGGAGCATGGCTGGGACGCCCATCTGTGGACCGGGGTCGCGGCCGCCCGCGCGGTCCTCGCCGACCGTGGCCTGCTGCCCCGGGGACCGACGCCGGACGGCCCCATGAGCTGTGATACTCGTAGCCGGTGACGGAGGAAAAGGCCAACAAGGCGCCCACGATCATTGATATCGCCCGGGAAGCGGGAGTGTCGAAGTCCGCGGTCTCCCGGGCCCTGCTGGGGCAGGGGCGCATCAGCGAGGAGGTCCGCTCGCGCGTCCTCGACGCCGCCCAGCGCCTCGGCTATGTCAAGAACGCCATGGCCCAGGGGCTGGTCGCGCAGCGCACGCACACCCTGGGGGTGCTCGTCCGTGACGCCGTGCGCCCCTTCTACGGGCAACTCCATGCGGCGCTCCAGGGACGCGCCATCGAAGGCGGCTACAGGGTCGTCACCGCGACCGGTGTACGGGACTTCGCCCTCGCCGAGGAGCGCCGTGCCCTGCAGACGCTCCTCTCCCTGAGGGTCGAAGGGCTCGTGGTGTGCAGCGGTCTGCTTCCGGCCCGGGACATCGCTCCCTTCGTCGAACGGGTCCCGACGGTCGTGGCCGGACGGCCGGAGCCGCATCCGGAGATCAACAGCGTCTACTGCGACGAGGAGGACGGCGCCGAGCAGCTCGTGGACCACCTGGTGTCCCTCGGACACCGCCGGGTCGCCGTGCTGCTCGTACCGGAAGGGCTGTCCCTCACTCAGTACGCCCGTACCGCCGCCATGGTGAGCGGCCTGCGCGAACGCGGTGTCGACACCGTGGTCACCGAACTGGACGACGGCCCGGAAGCCGCCGCGGAGGCGGTGCCCGCACTTCTCGAGGACCGCGGGATCACAGCGATCATGTGTCCCCAGGACGATGCCATGGTCGGTGTCCTCGAACGGCTCCGCCGAGCCGGAGTGCGGGTGCCCGACGACATATCGGTGACCGGCTTCGACGGCATCGGGCCGCTCACCACCCCACTCCTCGGACTGACCACGCTGCGCCAGCCGTTGGACGAGATCGGCCGGCGCGCCATCGACCTGCTGCTGGAGCTGCGCGCCGACCGCTCCATGTCCACGCGCCATATCCCCCTGCGCGGGGCGGTGGTGGCCGGAACCACCACCGCCGCGCCCCCACTCGCCCCCACCCGGCGCTGAATTCGGGGGTCCGCCCGCCGGAGCCGCGCCCCTGACGTCCGGAGAAACCATGTCCGTGCAAACGGCCGCCTCGTCTGTCCGCTACGGGGTCTTCCTCCGCCCCGACCCCCGCACCTGCGCCCTGCTGACCGATCTCCATCTGCTGCTCAGGCAGCAGTACGGACTGGTCTCCTGCGCCGCCTACCCGCCTCACGCCACCCTCGCGGGCAATGTGCCCACCGACGCGCCCGAGGACGAGCTGGCCGACCGGATCGGCGCGGCCCTGTCGGACACCAGCGCTTTCACGGCGTACAACACGGGCATCGAGAAGGGCGGAGGCGGCATCGGGTTCAATCTGCACGATCTGCCCGACGGCTCTCCGAACCCCGGGATCACGAACCTGCTCGACGTGGTGCGCCGGGCGATGGCGCCCGTGGCCAAGCCGATGGACCACTATCGCGCCAACCCGCTGGATCCCGGCCGCTTCCGCGCGCATCTGTCCATCGCCTCCCATGAGCTGCTGCTGCGCCCCGAACTCCGGCCGGAGATCCTCGATTTCGTGCGTGGCCTGGCTTGGGATCCGCCGCACAGCTTCACGGCCGGTACCGTCTCGCTGTTCCGCTTCCGGAGCCCGGACTGGCATGCGCAGTGGTGGCGGCACATGACCTGGGACCATGTCCGTAGCTGGCGCCTTTGGCCGACGGCAGCGGTAAACCTCGATGCCGCGTGATGTCCCCGCCCCGGCGCGCGTCGCGTCCCTGAAGACGTTCGTCGGGCCGTAACCTTTCGGCCGCCCCCAAGCCGTCGGTGCCGCATAGCTTCTCAGCCATGTGCGGGAACGTTCCACCAGTCAAGCGCGCGGGCCCTGGTCGCCCCCGGCTCGGTCCCTGGCTGACCGTGCCGACCCTGCTGTTGATCGCTGTCTTCCTCTACTGGCCCCTGGGGCGCGGCATTTGGCTGAGCACCCGGGGGACCGATCTGCTCGGCAATCCGACCCGTTCGGTCGGGTTCGACAACTACACCCAGCTGCTGACCGACCCGGCGAGCCGGCGCGTGCTGCTCACCACGCTCACCCTTACGGTCGCCAGCGTGGCCCTGGCCACGGCAGGGGCGCTGGCGGCCGTGCTGCCGCTGCGCCGCCGCATCGTCGGACGCCGTCTCTTCCAGCTCGTCTTCTCCCTTCCCTTCGCCTACTCCGCCGCCTCGGCCTCGGCCTGCTTCGCCGGGCTCTTCGCGCCCTCGGTCGGCACGCTCAACCATGTCCTGGCGAACCTGGGGTACGAGGGTCCGCCGTGGCTGCAGTCCCCGGGGTGGGCGATGCTGTGTGTGGCCCTGGCGACCGCCTGGTACGAGTTCGGGTTCGCCGTCCTGGTGCTGACGGCCGCTGTCCGGAATCTGCCCTCGGAGGTGATGGAGGCCGCGGAGCTGGACGGCGCGAGTGGGCTGCGCCTGGTGCGCAGCATGATCGTGCCGCTGATCTCGCCCAGCCTGTTCTTCCTCGCCGTCACCCAGACGATCAGCGGACTGCAGATCTTCACGCAGGTCCAGGTGCTCACCCGGGGCGGTCCCTCCGACGCGACGACCACCCTGGTCGTTGAGTTGTATCAGCGGGCCTTCGGCGGCGGGGTGCCCGACTACGGGCGGGCTTCGGCCATCGCGGTCGTCCTCCTGGCGCTCGTCCTGCTCGTCACCGCCGTGCAGTTCCTCGTGCTCAATCGCCGGGTGACCACTTCATGACCGTCACCACGACCCCCACGGCCACCGCCACCATCGCGGCCGCCCGCAGGTCGCGCCCTCCGCTGCGCGCACGTGACATGCTGCGCTGGCTGTGGCTCGTCGTCCTTACGGTCGTCGTCGGTTTCCCGGTCTACGTCACCCTGCTGACCGGGCTGCTGCCGCCGCAGGACGTGGCGCACGGAGCGCTGCTGCCCACCCGGCTGACCCTGGACAACTTCCGTGAGGCGCTGCGCAATGTGCCCTTCGGACAGCAGTACGTCGTCAGCGTGCTGGTCACGGCCCTGCAGACGGGTGGCCAGCTGCTGACCTCCTCACTGGCCGCATACGCCCTGGTGTTCCCGCGCTGGAGGGGGCGCGCGGCCGCGTTCGCCGTGATCGTCGCCACCCTGGCGATCCCCGGTGAGAGCCTGGTCATCCCGAACTACGACCTCGTCACCGGCCTCGGGCTGCGCGACTCCCTCCTCGGGATCACCCTGCCGTTCCTCGCCGCCGGCTATCCGGTCTTCCTGCTGCGGCAGGCGTTTCTCACCCTCCCCCGGGAGGTCTGGGAGGCGGCGCGGCTGGACGGCTGCGGCGATCTGCGCTGCCTCTTCCTCGTCGTCCTGCCGATGGCCAGGCCCCAGGTCACCGCGGCCACCCTGTGGAGCGCGCTTGCCGCCTGGAACGGCTACTTCTGGCCCCTGCTGATCACCGACTCCCCGGACCGGCGCACCGTCCAGGTGGGCATCTCCCAACTGGTCAACGCCGAGTCGACCAGCCCCGGCGTGATCTACGCCGGCACCACCCTCGTCCTCCTTCCCACCCTGCTGCTCGTCATCGTGGGCCAGCGCTTTCTGCTGCGTGGCCTCGCCCGCACCTCCCCGCGCTGACCTCCGCTCCCCCTCGCCTTCCCACACCCCCTTCCCGGAGGAAGATCACCATGCGCAGAAGCGCGTCCGTCCTCGCCGCCCTCGTGGCGCTGACCGCCCTCAGCGGCTGCGGCGGCAACGGTAAGAACGACACCGGCAATGCCGGCCGGGCCCCGGGCCCCGAGGCCCTCAAGGACGCCAAGGGGCCCGTCACCGTCACCCTGTGGCACGGCCTCGGCGACACCAATGCCGTCGCGCTCCAGAAGCTCGTCGACCGGTTCAACGACCAGCACCGCGGCAAGATCAAGGTCAAGGCCGTCTACCAGGGCCAATACCCCGACGTACTCGCCAAGTACACCGCCGCCATCCGCGACAAGAGCACACCGAGCCTGCTGCTCTCCTACGACATCAGCACCGGCTTCCTGCATGACGCGGGCCAGACCGTGCCCGCTCAGGACCTGGCCGAGGCCAACCCCGGCACGCTGTCCCTGGACGACATCCGGCCCGCCGCGCGCAACTACTACAGCGCCCAGGGCAAGCTGATGGCCGTCCCCTTCAACACGTCGATGCCGATGCTCTATGTGAACGACGACCTGCTGAAGAAGGCGGGGCTGCCCGCGAACACGCCCCTGAACACCCTGGACCAGGTGGTCGCCGCCGCGAAGACCGTCCACCGTGAGGTACCGAGGGTCGGGGGCCTGGTCCAGCCCTTCGACACCTGGTGGATCGAGCAGTTGACCGCCGCCGCGGGGGTGCCCTACTGCGGACCCGACAACGGCCGTAAGGGGAGCACCGCGTCCAGTGTGAAGCTCACCAGTCCGCAGCAGCGCAAGGCCATCGGCGCCGTGAGCGATCTCTACACCAGTGGTGCCGGACTGGACACGGGCGAGGACGGTTCCAACGCCGTGACCGCTTTCCAGCAGGGCAAGGTCGCGATGATGTTCAACAGCAGCGGGGCCGCCGGGAAGGTCAAGGAAGGCGCCGACTTCCGCTACCGCGCCCTGCCCTATCCGCTGTCCGGTCCGGCCGCGACCTCCGGATCCGTCGTCGGCGGCGCCGCGATGTGGGTGAACGGTCCCGGCCACAGCGCCGCCGAGCAGGCCGCCTCCTGGCAGGTGGCCGCCTTCCTGGCCTCGCCCGCGTCCCAGGAGGAGTTCAGCCGCGCGACCGGCTACGCGCCCATCAACAAGAAGGTGGACGCTCTGCCCGAGCAGAAGAAGACGCTCGCCGCCCGGCCCGATCTGAAGGCCGTCATCGACCAGTTCAACAGGACGCCCGCCACCACGGCGACGGCAGGGTGCCTCACCGGCGCGATGCCCACCGTGCGCGCCGATGTGCTCAGCCCGATCCAGTCCGCCTTCGCCGGGAAGACGCCGCTGGACGCCGCGCTGAAGAACGCCGAATCCGCCGCCAACCGCGACATCGAGCGCTACCGAGAGCAGGCAGGTCAGTGATGCGAGAGAACCCCCACCGCTACGGAGTCTTCCTCCGCCCCGACCCGCGCACCTGCGCGGTGCTCGCCCGGCTGCATCTGCTCATGAAGCAGCAGTACGGCCTTGTCTCGTGCGCCGCGTTCCCACCCCACGCGACCCTCGCGGGCAATGTGCACGCCACGGTCACCGAGGAGGAGCTGATCGCGGTGCTGGATCCGCTGCTGTCCCAGGCCACGGCGTTCACCACGTACAACTCCGGCATCGAACGGCACGGCAAGGGGTTCGCGTACAACGTGCACCATCTGCCGGACGGGACGCCCAACCCCGAGATGGTCGACCTGGTGCTCTCGGTGAACACCGCGCTGGCGCCGGTGTCGACCATTCAGCCGGACTTTCTCTTCAAACCTTTCGACCCGGCGGAATTCCGGGCGCATCTGTCCGTGGCCTCCCATGAACTGACCCTGCGGCCCGACCTCTATGAGGAGATCGGGGAGTTCCTGGACACTCTCGACGCGGATCCGCCCAAGCGGTTCACCGCCGACACCATCTCGCTGTTCCGTTTCCACAGCGACGACTGGAACGCACAGTGGTGGCGGGACATGACCTGGGTGCACGTCCGCAGTTGGCGGCTCGGGGGCGCGGAAGCGGCCGTGACGGGCTGAGCGGCCCAGGCCCTGTCCCGCTCCCGCGAAGACCCGCCGGACAGACCCTAGGCGCGGGCGTCGGCGCCGGAAGCCATACCGGCCTCGGCGCCCGCGCGGAAGGTGCGGCGGTAGGCGGTCGGGCTGACGCCCACGGCCGCCTGGAAGTGCTGGCGCAGGGACGCGGGGGAGCCGAAACCCGCCTCACGCGCCACCTGGTCGACCGACAGATCGGTGTCCTCCAGGAGATGACGGGACCGCTCGACCCGCTGCCGGGTCAGCCACTGGCCCGGGCTGACACCGACCTCCTCACGGAAGCGGCGGGTGAACGTCCGTACGCTCATCGACTCCTGGGCGGCCAGCTCCCTCAGCGAGATGGGCCGGTCCAGCCGGCCGAGCGCCCAGGCGCGCGCCGTCGTCGTGGTGGCCTGCTGTGGCTCGGGCAGCGGGCGCGGGATGTACTGGGCCTGGCCACCGTCGCGGTGGGGCGGCACCAGGCTGTGCCGGGCGACGTCGTTGGCGACGGCCGTGCCGTGGTCGCGCCGCACCAGATGCAGACACAGGTCGATCCCCGAGGCGACACCGGCCGAGGTGAGCACATCGCCGTCGTCCACGAACAGCACATTCGGATCGACTTTGATCGTCGGGAAGAGCCGCTGGAATTGGCCGACGCTGGCCCAATGGGTGGTGGCCGGGCGGCCGTCGAGAAGACCGGCGGCGGCGAGCACGAACGAACCGGTGCAGATGGACACCCAGCGCGCGCCCGGCCGGGCATGGGCGAGCGCGGCGGCGAGCGGCTCGGTCATGCGGCCCTCCTCGCGGACCGGGCCGAGTGCGTACGAGGCGGGCACCAGGATGGTGTCGGCCTCGGCGAGGGCCTCCGGGCCGAGTTCCACGGCGATCGGGAAGTCGGCGTCCGTGGGCACCAGACCGGGCTCGACGGTGCAGGTGACCACCTCGTACAGCCGTCGGCCGTCGGCGGAGCGGGCCTTGCCGAAGATCCGGTACGGAATGCCCAGCTCGAAGGGGATCACACCGGGGAGGGCGAGGACGACGACGCGATGGCGCCCGTTGGCGTTACCGGGCGGGGATTGCGGCACTTCCGGCCTCCCGTCGTTCGGACATGGCCCCTCAAGGGGTGTGGCCCGATCCTAGCGAATACTGTCCCACGGGCCACTCGTCGTGACGGAACCGCTGTTCAATGCTGGTCCGGTGACGCAGACAACCGAACTTTCCGGAGTTCCCGAACAGGGCGAGCAGCCCGACCGGCCCCCACGACGGGCCCTCCCACGCCTTCCGCACCGCGCCTGGTCGGTCGCCGCCGTCGCCTTCGTGACGATCATCGGCGCCGCCGGATTCGCCTCCCTGCCCGGTCTGCTCATCGATCCACTCCACGACGAGTTCGGCTGGTCGCGCGGCACGATCGGGTTCGCGGTCTCCGTCAACCTCGCCCTCTATGGGCTCACCGCCCCCTTCGCCGCCGCTCTGATGGATCGCTTCGGCATCCGTAAGGTCATCGCGGCCGCGCTCGCCGTCATCGCGACCGGTGGCGGCCTTACGGTCTTCATGACCGAGCCCTGGCAGCTCATCCTCTGCTGGGGCGTGCTGGTCGGTCTCGGCAGCGGCTCCATGGCGCTTGCCTTCGCCGCCACCGTGACCAACCGGTGGTTCGTCGCCCAGCGCGGTCTGGTCACCGGCGTCCTCACGGCGGGCGGGGCCTCCGGGCAGCTGATCTTTCTGCCGCTGCTCTCCTGGATCGTCGAACGGCACGACTGGCGGCCCGCCGCGCTGACCGTCGCGATCGCCGCCCTGGCGATCGTCCCCCTGGTCTGGCTGCTGCTGCGCGACTACCCCTCGGACGTGGGGCTCGCCCCGTACGGCGCCGACGGGCCGCCCGCCCCGCGGCCCGCACCCCGGCGCGGCGCGGCCCGGCGGGCCGTCAAAGCCCTCGCCTCGGCCTCGCGCACCGGCACCTTCTGGCTGCTCGCGGGCACCTTCGCGATCTGCGGCGCCTCGACGAACGGCCTCGTCAAGACCCACTTCGTGCCCGCCGCGCACGACCACGGCATGCCGGTGACGGCCGCCGCGAGCCTGCTCGCCGTCATCGGCGTCTTCGACATCATCGGGACGGTGGCCTCCGGCTGGTTCACCGACCGCTTCGACGCGCGACGGCTGCTGGCCATGTACTACGCGCTGCGCGGCCTCTCCCTGATGTTCCTGCCGATCCTGCTGGACGACGCGGTGCATCCGCCGATGATCTTCTTCATCGTCTTCTACGGTCTGGACTGGGTCGCCACCGTGCCGCCGACCATGGCGCTGTGCCGGGAACAGTACGGGGAGGACAGCGCGATCGTCTTCGGCTGGGTGCTCGCCTCCCACCAGGTGGGAGCCGGGGTCGTGGCCTTCGTGGGCGGTTTGGCGCGGGACGCCTTCGGCTCGTACAACCTGGTCTGGTACGGCGCGGGGGCGCTGTGCGCGATCGCCGCGCTGATGTCGCTGGTGATCCAGCGCGGCCCGAACGCGCAGGCCGCGGCGGCGACGGTCTAGGGCCGCGCGGCCTTACGGGGCCTACGGAAGGCCGTACGGCGCCTTACGGAAGGCGGCGCCTTACGGAAAGGCCGCGCGGGCTCACGGAAGCGCCGTGAACTCCCCGAAGGAGCCGCGGTGGAAGAGCAGCGGCCCCGATCGCGCCGCGGACTCGTCCGTTCCCAGGGCCCGGACGCGGCCCACCACGACCAGATGGTCGCCGCCCGTGTGTACGGCGTGGACCGCGCAGTCGATCCACGCCGGGACGTCCGCGAGACGCGGTGAGCCGGTGACGGGGGACGGTTCGTAGCGGATGCCCGCGAATTTGTCGGGGCGCCGGGAGCCGCTGACCGCGAAGGCGCGGCACAGCTCGCCCTGGTGGGCGCCCAGGACGTTGACGCAGAAGATGCCCGCGCGGGCGATGCGCGGCCAGGTCGTGGAGGTGCGGGCGACCATGAAGGCGACCAGCGGCGGGTCCAGGGACAGCGAGGCGAAGGACTGGCAGGCGAAGCCGGTCGGGCCGGTCCCGTCGACGGTGGCGATCACGGTGACGCCGCTCGCGAAGTGGCCCAGCACGCGGCGGAATTCGGCGGGGTCGACCGGGGGCCGCTCATCGTCGCGCACACAGCGCAGCTCCGGCGGGGGCAGCGGTTCGACCGGTCGTACGGAGGCGGTCGGCGAGCCGACCGCCCGGAGGTAGCGGACGGCGGTGGCGGCCATACCTGCGTGTCCCATCATGGCCCGTCCCCCTTTCTTGGCTTGCCCGACGGCTTTCCTGGCTTTTGAGATGGCATTCCTGGCTTTTATGACGGCGTGGGTCTCTCAGCGGCCTCGGTAGACGGGGGGTCGGCGCTCGACGAACGCGCTCACGCCCTCCTGAGCGTCGGCCGTGGTCATGTTGGTCTCCTGCGCCGCCGCCTCGGCGGCGAACGCGGCCGGGCGGCCGGACTCCAGGGAGGCGTTCACCAGCGCCTTGGTGAGGGCGAGGGCGCGGGTGGGGCCGGCCGCGAGGCGCTCGGCCCAGGCGCGGGCGGTCTTGGCCAGGTCGTCGTCCGGGACGACCCGGTTGACCAGGCCCAGCCGCTCGGCCTCGGCGGCGGGCAGCGCGTCGCCGAAGAACATCAGCTCCTTCGCGCGCTGCGGGCCGGTCAGCCGGGGCAGGAGATACGCACCGCCCCCGTCGGGGACCAGACCGCGGCGGATGAACACCTCGATGAAGACGGCCGATTCGGCGGCCAGCACCAGATCGCAGGCGAGGGCGAGATGGGCGCCGAGCCCGGCCGCGGTGCCGTTCACCGCGGCGATCACCGGCTTCTCGCAGTCGAGGACGGCGGAGATGAGCCGCTGCGCTCCGCCGCGGATCAGCCGGGCGACATCGCCCGCGACGCGTTCCGCCGCGGCCGGTGCGCCGCGCAGATCCGCTCCCGCGCAGAAGCCCTTGCCGGTGGCGGTCAGCACGACGGCCCGGACGGCCGGGTCCGCGGAGGTGTGGTCCAGCAGCGAAATCAGGTGTTCTCGCTGGTCGGGGGTGATGGCGTTCATCGCGGCGGGGCGGTTGAGCGTGATCCACGAGACGCCGTTGTCAGTGGTGTGCCGTACAACGGAGTCAAGCGCTTCTTCGGGGGAGGGAGAGGTCATGGGAACGCTCCATCGGTCAGCGGCAGATCGCCAGCGCGTCCAGTGCCACGGCGCCTTGGCCGCGTTCCAGCACCATCAGCGGATTGACGTCGAGTTCGGCGAGGTGGTCCCCGAGCTCCAGGGCCATGCGCTGGACACGCAGCACGACCTCCACGAGCGCGTCCACATCGGCCGGGGGAGCGCCGCGCACACCGTCGAGGAGGGCGCGGCCGCGCAGTTCGGCGAGCATCGCGCGGGCCTGGTCCTCGCCGAACGGGGGGACGCGTACGGCGGCGTCACGGAACACCTCGACGAGCACACCCCCTATACCCACGGTCACGGTCGGGCCGAAGAGGGTGTCATGGCTCATGCCGACGACCATCTCCACCCCGCGCTGGACCATCTGGCAGACCAGCACCCCGTCCAGTTCGACGCCTTCGCAGCGGGCGATGTCGGTGAGCTCCCGATAGGTGTCGCGGACCTGGCTGGCCGAGGTCAGCCCCAGCCGGACCAGCCCCAGCTCGGTCTTGTGGGCGAGCTGCGGCGCGGATGCCTTCATGACGACGGGATAGCCCACGAGCCCGGCGGCGCGGACGGCCGCGGCGGCGCTGGTCACCAGCTGCTCGCGCGGCACCCGGATGCCGTACGCCCGCAGCAGCTGTTTCGCCGCGTGTTCGCTCAGGCGGCCTCCTGGGCGCAGCAGATCGCGCACCTTGCGCAGGGACGGGGACGGGGTGCGCGGGGCGTCGTCGAAGGGGGAGCGGTAGGAGGCGGTGAAGCGGTGGTGTCCCAGATAGGCGCGCACGGCGGTGATGCAGTTGGCGAACGTACGGAAGGTGGCCACGCGCGAGGAGCCCAGCAGGGTGGTGCGGTAGGCGTCCTCGGTGCCGACCGGCGAGCCCCACACCACGCACACCAGCTTGTCCGTCTGCTCCGCCGCCTCCACCAGATCCTGCGCCAGCTTGTCGCTCATGGGCGGAAAGGGGCCGGTGATCGGGCAGATCAGCACGCCCACGGCGGGATCGGCCAGGATCGCGTCGATGATCTTGCGGCCGCGCCAGTCGCCGACCGGGTGGCCGCCGTTGTCCACCGGGTTGGCGACGCTGAGATCGCCGGGTATCCACTGGTGGAGCTCGGCCTGCTTCTCGGTGGAGAGGGTGGGCAGGGTGAGGCCCGCCGCGGTGGCGAGGTCGGAGAAGTGGGCCCCGGTGCCCCCGGAGATCGAATACACCACGACGCCCTCGGCGAGCGGCGGGCGGGCGCGGGCGAGCAGCGCCGCCGTGTCCTGCAGCTCGTCCAGGCCGTCCACGCGGATCACGCCGAACTGCCGCATGGCCGCGTCCACCACCGCGTCCGAGCCGGTCAGCTTGCCGGTGTGGGAGGCGGCCGTGCGAGCGCCGGTCTCGGTGCGGCCGACCTTCACGGCGACGACGGGCACCTTGGCGCGGGCGGCCCGGTCGGCGGCGAGGAGGAAGCTGCGGCCGTCCTTCAGTCCCTCCGCGTACAGGGCGATGGCGCCGACCTCGGGCCGGTCGGCGAAGTAGGAGACGAAGTCGGCGGTCTCCAGATCGGCCTCATTGCCGGTCGGGGCCCAGTGGCTGAGCCGGATACCGAGTTCCTGGAGGGTGAAGACCGGGCGGCCCTGGTGGCCTGACTGGGTGATGAGGGCGATGGCGGGCCCGTCGAGGTCGTCGCGGAACTTCTCGAAGGCGTTGAGGTTGGTGTTGGGGCCGAGCAGCCGCAGCCCGGCGCCGCGGGCCGCGGCGGCCAGCCGGGCCTGCGCGGCGGCGCCCTCGGGGCCGGTCTCGGCGAAGCCGGAGGCGAAGGCGACGGCGAACTTCACCTTGCTCCCGTCGAGTTCCTCGATGACCGGGAGCGGGTCACGGACGAGGAGGACGGCGAGGTCGACGGGTTCGGGCAGCGCGGCCACGGACGGTACGCACGGAATGCCGAAGACGGCGGGACGGGAGGGATGCACCGGGTGCAGCCGGGCGCCGACGCGTTCGGCCCAGGCCAGGAGCTGGCGGGTGATACCGGTGTTGGGACGGCCGTCCGCGTCGGAGGCGCCGATGAGGGCCACCGACTCGGGATGGAAGAAGCGGTCCAGATCGGGGACGGCGGAGTGCAGCGGGCGCCCGCTGACGTCCACGTCGTCCGCGCCTTCGACGGTCCCGCCCGCCGCCTCCCTGCTGGAGGCGTGCACGGCGGGGCCGGGGGCCCGCCCGCAGGCGACGGCGCGGGCATGACGGGAGTTGGTGGTCAGGGTGCCGTAGGTCGATCCAAGCATCGGTATCCGCCACTCCTGCTCGTTGGCCAATAACCGGGCAGGTGACCGGGTGGTTCGGCGGCAAAACTGACGCCAAGTCACATTACCCAGTAGTCAGGTTACTGAACTGACGGCCTGTCAGGAATGCTCGGGGCGGGGGGAACACGCAGGGTGACGGCGGGGGTGGCGGAATTCGCGCCTGGCCGCGCGCCCCCGGTGCCTGCTCAGCGGTCATGCCGTCGTGCGGGCGACCGTCTTGGCGATCTTCCGAGCGTCGATGGCCAGCTCGCGCAGCATCCCGCTGATCGGGTTCGTATAGCCCGTGAAGTGCAGTCCCGGGGCGGACTTCAGGGTCCGCCGACCGTGGGGGAGGGGGCGGCCGCGGTCGTCGAGCACGCCCAGATGGCCGACCAACTCCTCAAGGCCGCGCCGGTAGCCGGTCGCGGCGATCACCACCTCGGGGCTGATCCGTGAGCCGTCGGCGAGGATCACCTTGTCCAGGTCGAAGGAGTCGACCGCCGAGACCACCTCCACCCGCCCCGTCCGTACCGCGTCGACCAGCCCCGCGTCCTGGACCGGGATCGCGCCCTCCCGTACGCGGGTGTAGAGCCCGGTGTCGGGCCAGGGCAGACCGTGCTCGGTCAGGTCCGGCATGCTCAGCCGGCACATCGCCCGCGCCGCCCGGTCCACCGCGCGCCGCGGCAGCCTGCGCACCAGGATGCCGGTCGCCTGCGCGGGCCAGCCTGCCGTCGAGCGGCGCAGGATGTGCGGCACGGTACGAATCGCCAGCCGCACCCGGGCCGCGCCGCCCTCGATCAGGTCGACCGCGATCTCCGCGCCCGTGTTGCCGACGCCGACCACGAGCACGTCGCGGCCCTCGAAGGGGCGGGCGTTGCGGTAGTGGGCGGCGTGCAGCAGCTCACCGGTGTAGGCGGCGCGGCCCGGCCAGTCCGGCACCCGTGGGGTGTGGTTGAAGCCCGTCGCGACGACGGCTACGGGCGAGGACAGCGCACGGCCGCCCGTGGCGCGCAGTATCCACTCCGTGTTGTCGGACGACCGGTCGATGCGGGATACCTCGACCCCCGTGACGATCTCCAGCCGGTGGTGCTCGGTGTAGCGCTCCAGATAGCGCACCACGTCGTCGCGCCCGACCCAGCGCCCGTAGGACCGGGGGATCGGCAGGCCGGGGAGCGCGGACAGCCGGCGCGTGGTGTGCAGATGCAGCCGGTCGTAGTGGTTGCGCCAGGACGCGGCGACCGCCTCGGACTTCTCCAGGACGACGGCGCGGATCCCGCGGTGGCTGAGCGCGGCAGCGGCGGCGAGTCCGCCCGGTCCACCGCCGATCACATAAACGGGTGAGGACTTCTCGGGGGAGCTGTCGGCCATGTGGGTGAGCGTAGCCGGGTATTTGACGGGTTTCGGTCAAAGCGATCCGGCCAAAGTGATTCCGAATGGATTGCGGACAGGTCACGGCCGGTCTGTCGGTCGCTGCTTCGGCGTCCAGTCGGTCCGGCGACCCGCCGGTCCCTGTTCCGCGTTCCGCTGGTGCGACCCCTTGCGCGGGCCGCGCTCGGCCCGTGAAACTGACGTACCGTCAGATTCGCTGGAATGGGAGAGGTGGGGAACGATGCGGACGATCGGGCTCAGCGGGGCCGAATGGCTCGCCGTACTGCGCATCGGGCTCGGCCTGTGGTGGCTCGAGAGCTGGCGGCACAAGAACAAGAAGGACTGGTTCGAGCGCGGCACCGGTATCGGCTGGGCGGTGGGCGTGGCCGCCAAGCACCGCTGGGCTTTCGTCCGCAGCGGCTTCGGCGCGGTGGTCACACCCCGTCCCAAGGTCATGGCGTATGTCGTCGTCTACGCCGAACTCGCCCTCGGCCTCGGTCTGACGCTCGGCTTTCTGACCCCCATCGCCCTGGTCGGGGCGATCGTGCTCAATCTCCTCTATTTCCTGCTCATGATCCACGACTGGGCGGAGCAGGGGCAGAACTCGATGATGGTGCTGATCTCCGTGGTCGGGCTCTTCGGCATGAGCTGGCAGACCTGGTCGCTCGACGAGGCATGGGGGCTGTTCCTGTGAGCCCGGCGCCGCCCGCGGGCGCCCCGCGCTTCGACCTGCCCGAGATCGACGCCTTCACCCGCCCCTACTGGGACGCCGCGGCCGAGGGCCGGCTGCTGATCCGGCGGTGCGCCGACTGCGGCCGGGCCCACCACTACCCGCGCGAATTCTGCCCGTACTGCTGGAGCGAGGACGTCATCTGGGAGGAGGCGAGCGGCGCCGCGACGCTCTACACGTGGTCCGTGGTGCACCGCAATGACCTGCCGCCGTTCGGCGCCCGCGTCCCGTACACCGCCGCCGTCGTCGACCTCGCCGAGGGGCCGCGGATGATGACCGAACTCATCGAGGCCCCGGCGAGCGGCCCGCGCGTCGGGATGCGGCTCCGGGTGGCGTTCCGGGCGGCCGATGCCGCTGAGGGGGACGCTCCTGCCGTTCCCGTCTTCCGGCCGCTGCTCGCCTAGTCGGTCGTTGCTTGCCTGGCGTTACGGCGTGACCGCCTTACGGCCGCACAGCTCAACGGTGCACGCCTTACGGTCGCGTTCGCCATCTCGTCGCACCCTTACGGTCGTCGCCATACGGCCGCACCGCCCCTATGGCCACAGCAGCTCCCGCCGCCAGCCGCCGCGCTCGCCGGGGTCGCGGCGGTAGCGGAGCCGTACGTGCCGTCGCCGCGCCTCCTCCTGGTAGAACTCGACCTCGTCCGCCTCCAGGACGTACAGGGTCCAGGTGGGGGCGGTCGCGTCCGGTTCGCGTCCGGCCCGCTCGTAGGCCGTCTCGAAGGCCCGTAGCAGCTCCTCGTACGAGCCGAGCACCTCGCTCTGCCGTCCGCTCCCGGCCAGTGCCGCCGCGAGCGCCGCGGGGGACCGGCCGCGCAGATCGGCCGCGCTCTCCTCCGCTCCGGCCTCGACGACCCGCCCGCTGACGCGCACCTGACGGCCCGCCCGCATCCAGTGGAACGCGAGCGAGGCGTACGGGTTCTCGGCCAGCTCCCGGCCCTTACGGCTGGTGCGATGGGTGCCGAAGTGCCAGCCGCGCTCATCGGCGTCGTGGAGCATCACCGTGCGCTGGGACGGGCGGCGGTCGGCGTCCGCGGTGGCCAGGGTCATGGTGTGCGGGCCGGGTTCCCCCGCCTCGGCGACCTCCCGCAGCCACCGCCGGAAGAGTGGAAGCGGTGCGTCCGGGGCCGTGTCCGGGTCGAAGACCGGCAGATCGCCCGCATGGGGTACGCGCAGGCCGCGCAGCAGCGCGCGGAATGCCTCAGCCTCATTCTGGTCATCGCTCATCGGCTCCCCATCCGATCACCCGCGACGGGCCGGGGCAAGCGGGGGCGCACGGCCGGGGCGGGCCGAGCCGGGACCGGCGCGGGCCTGGCCGTCGAGCGGCCCAGCCACCGAGCCACCGAGCCTCCGAGCCGTTCCCGGCCGTCGAGCGGGCCCAGCCGTCGAACCGTCCCCAGCCCCCGCGTGGGCCCGGTCAGCCGCGGCCCAGGACGACCGTGCCCGCTGAGCAGAACCAGCCCCCCGTCCCCGACGCCACGGCCAGCTCCGGCAGCCGTCCGCCCGCCTTGTGCACCTGTCGCTCCCCGGCCTCGCCGCGCAGCTGCCGTACCGCCTCGACCAGCAGGAACAGCCCGCGCATCCCCGGGTGGCAGGCGGAGAGACCACCGCCGTCGGTGTTGGTCGGCAGCTCGCCGTCCCGTGTCAGCCGCCCCTTCGCCGCGAATGCCCCGCCCTCGCCCTTGGCGCAGAAGCCCAGGTCTTCGAGGGTCACCAGGGTCATATAGGTGAAGGCGTCATAGAGCTCGGCCACATCGATATCCGACGGCCGGACGCCCGCCCGTGCGAAGGCCGCCCGCCCCGAGGCGGCGGCCGGGGAGACCGTGAAGTCCTCCCATTCGGACATGGTGGTATGCGAGACGGCCGTGCCCGAACCCATCACCCACACCGGGGGTTTCGCGGTGTCCGGTACGTACTCCTCGGCCGCGAGCAGCACCGCGCAGCCGCCGTCCGAGCGGATGCAGCAGTGCAGTTTGGTGAAGGGGTCGGCGATCATCGGGCCGCTCAGGACGTCATCGACCGTGATCGGTTCGCGAAACATCGCGTCCGGATTGTGCCCGGCATTGATACGCGCCTGAACGGCGATGTCCGCTAACTGTTCGAGCGTGGTGCCGTACTCATGCATATGGCGGCGCGCGGCCATCGCGTACTTGGCGACCAACGTATGCCCGTACGGGACCTCGAACTGCAGCGGTCCCCGCGCCCCGAAGGAGAGGTTCGCGGTGCGGCGGCCCGCGCGGATGTCGGCGCGGGCGGTGGAGCCGTAGACGAGCAGGACGGCGCGGGCGTGCCCGGCGGCGATCGCGTCCGCCGCGTGCGCCGCCATGACCTCCCAGGTGGAGCCGCCGACGGCCGTCGAGTCGGTCCAGGTCGGCCGCAGCCCCAGATACTCGGCCACCTCGACCGGCGCGAGGGTGCCGAGCCCCGCCGAGGCGAGGCCGTCGACGACCGACCGGTCCAGACCGGAGTCGGCGAGGGCCCGGCGGGCGGCCTGGGCGTGGAGGGCGTAGGGGGTGGCCGTGTCGACGCGGCCGCAGTCGGAGAGGGAGACGCCGACGACGGCGACCTTACGGGCGCGCTGCGCTGCGGGCGACATGAATCTGACGGTACATCAGATTCGAGGGAGTGGAAGAGGGGTGGAGGAGGGAGCGGAAAGGGGAGTGGGCGAGGGCGCTGCGCGCGAGCATGCCGGGGGAAGGGGGTGGTCCGGACGCTCTCCCGTATGGCCGTGCTCGCGCCTCGAGCACAAGCCCCGTCCGGACCACGCGTGAGGCGCCCGGCTACTGCAGGAACTGCCCCACACAAGCGGCGATCGCCACCAGAAGGCTCAGCACTCCGATGATGACCTGCCACTTGTCAGGGCCGGTCCATCGGTCGTCGCTCGTCTCCTGCGTGCTCCGATCGTCCATTACCCCTCCTCGCTCCTCCGATAGGCCCCGGAGGACAGGGCCACCGCCGGTCTGCGCTCCGGCGGAGCCAGTGGGGAGGAACGTGGTGAGGTGCCGGCAGTTTAGCCGTGGAGGGGGCGGAGGGGTGGGAAAGTCCGGAGCCCGTCCCTAGTATGACGGTCCGTCAGAAAGCGGAGGTGCTCGCCGATGGACGCCGCGTTCACCGAGGAACAGGACGAGATCCGCCGTACGCTGCGCACACTCCTGCGGGAGCGGTGCGGGCCGGACGAGGTCAAGGCGGCGGTCCAGACCGCGCCCGGCTACGACGAGGCCCTGTGGCGGCAGCTCGCCCGGACGCTCGGGCTGCCGGGCCTCGCCCTTCCGTCGGCGTACGGGGGCGTCGGCTGCGGAGTCACCGAGCTGGCGCTGGCCTGTGAGGAGACGGGGCGCGTGCTGCTGCCCTCGCCGCTCCTGGCTACCGCCGTGTTCGCGGCGCCCCTGGTCGCCGCGGTCGGGACGGAGGCGCAGCGCGCCGAGCTGCTGCCGCGTATCGCGGAGGGCGCCCTTACGGCGGCGCTCGCGGTGCCGGGGCGCGCGCTGCCGGAGGCGCTCGGGCTCGTAGGAGCGCGGGACGGCGCGTGGGCCGGTGGGGGGCGCGCGGGGGGTGTCCAGGCGCGCCCGGACAGCGGCGGCGAAGCGGGGTGGCGGCTGTATGGACAGGTGGAGCAGGTGCTGGGCGGGCACAGCGCCGAACTGCTGCTGGTCGCCGCCCGCGCCGGGGGCTACGCGCGCGGGCGGACACTGCTGTTCCTCGTCCCGGCGCAGGCGGACGGGCTGGTCCGCACCCGGCTGACCGCGCTCGACGCGACGCGCCCGCAGGCCCGCATCGAGCTGCGGAACGTACCCGCCGAACTGCTGGGGGTGGATGACGGCGGGAGCGGGGACAGGGTGTCGGAGGCGCTGGCGGCAGTGGGTACGGCGGCGGCGGCCGTGCTCGCCGCCGAGGCCGTGGGAGCGGCGGACGCGGCCCTCGCGCGGACGGTCGGTTATGTGCGGGCGCGTGAGCAGTTCGGCCGCCCGATCGGTTCGTTCCAGGCGGTCAAGCACCGGCTGGCGGATGTGTACGTCGCGGTCCAGGCGGCCCGTTCGGCGGCGTACTACGCCGCTTGGGCCGCGGCCCAGGGTGGTGCGGAGGGCACGGGCGCGGCCCAGGGCGGTGCGGAAGGCACGGAAGCCGCGGTCGCGGGCGGGCTCGCGCTCGCGCAGGCGCTGGAGGCGCAGCGCATGGCGGCGGCCGAGGCGGTGCAGTTGCATGGCGGCATCGGCTTCACCTGGGAGCATGAGGCGCATCTCCACTTCAAGCGGGCCGCCTCCGACGAGCTGCTCTTCGGCCCCGTCCACCGGCTGCGGGCCCGGGCCGCGGAACGGGAAGGACTCTTCGGTGCGGCCGATCGCGCTCCTTACGGCGGCCATGACGGGCGCGGGGGGAGCGGTGGCCACGGCGGGCACAGTCGGCACGATGGGCCTGACAGGCGCCAGGGGGACGGCCGCGATGGGCGTGACGGGCATGACGGGCGTGACGGGCGCGATGGGCCGCGGAAGGCGGTGACGGTCTGATGGCCGGTTACGGCGTGAAGCTGGTCCGGAAGGTGTCCTCGACCCGCGCCTTCGCCAAGGTCGCACCCCATGTCATCCCCGCCTTCGACCGCGCCGTCCACCGGCTGACCCGCGGCAAGGTGCTGCCGAGCGCGCGGATGCTGCCCGGCGTGATCCTTACCGCGCGCGGCGCGAGGTCGGGGCTTCCCCGCCGTACGCCGCTGGCCTGTATGCCGGAGGACGGCGGCACCTGGCTTCTGATCGGCAGCAACTTCGGCCGCCCGGGCCATCCGGCCTGGACCGGGAACCTCCTGAAGCACCCGGAAGCGGAGATCAGCTGGCGGGGCCGGGACATCGCCGTCCGGGCACGGCTGCTGGCGGGCGCCGAGCGCGAGGCGGCCTGGGCGGCGGCCCTCGCCTTCTGGCCGCCGTACGCGAGCTATCAGTCGCGAGTGGAGCGCGAGATCCGCCTCTTCCGCCTCCACCGCGCCGAGGAGCCCTGAGCCGGTCCGTCGAGGGGCGCAAAAAGGCCGCGGCGGATCACTCGGGAGTGATCCGCCGCGGCGTGACAGGACGTGCGGGCTCGGCCGGGCGACCGGCATCAAGAGGCCGGCAGGGAGAGGCCGAGGGAGGGGGCAGGGGACGGGTGCGGATTCGTTACTTCGGCGGTTTCCGCCCCGTGACGCCGAGGTGGACGAGCCAGGTCAGGCTCGGCCTGAGGTCGGCCTGCTTGACGCCCCAGCTCTGGAAGCCCTTCTGGTGCGCCGCGACCGCGGCCAGCATCGCGACCAGCGAGCCCGCGATGGCCCCGGGGTTGAGGTCCTCGTCGATCCGGCCCTTGGCCTGCTGCTCCTTGACGGCGTCCGTAAGGGAGTTGGTGACAGAGTTGAGGATCTTCATGCGGATCTTGTAGAACCGCTTGTCGCCCTCGGCGGCGCCCAGGTCGACCACCCTCAGGATGGCGTCATGTTTGCGCCAGAAGGAGAGGAACCCCTCGACCAGGTCCTCCGACGCCGCCGCGCCGGACTTGCCCGCCCATGAGCGGTCGGCGACCAGATCGGTGAGGTTCGCACCCTCCTTCGCCATCTCCTCGGCGAGCTCGAGGACGGCGCCCTCCACATCGGGGAAGTACTGGTAGAACGTCGCAGGCGAGGTCCCTGCCTTACGTGCGACATCGATGACCTTGACGTCTCGATACGGGGATGTGCTGAGCATCTCGCCGAGGCAGTCGAGCAGCTTCTGCCGCGTCGCCTGCCCGCGACGACCGGCCACCCGCCCGTCGACTGTGCGTACTTGTCCTGTCATGCCGTCAGCTTACCGAGGGGTGATCGGAGCGCGATTCGGCTGCGTGCAAATGGGGTTAGGGCGAGATGAGAGGGTTTGTGGGCCTCGCTGAGCAGGCTGGAATGGCTGATTCCGACCCCTGTCCGCCGTCGTCAAGCCCTCAATCACCGCTCACCCACACGGGTGAATTGTGTTATCAACAGGCTGTGGATAACAACGGTGGATGACGGGGTCGGATCCGTCTTGGCACGAAAAGGATTGGCCAAATATTTCGAGTTCCGGGGCGAGCAGACCGGGCGATCCCCCGTTAGCGTGGCAAGTGAGGTAAACGAGCCAAGTTGCTCCAAATACGTGCCAAGCATCTCCAAACGGGCTGTGAGCAAGCTCCGAGGGCCGAGCTCCAGGACCGAGGGCTGAGCTCCAGGGCCGAGGGACGCGAGAGGACCCGGGCCATGGCGGCATTCGCGGAAGGCGTGCCCTGCTGGGCGGATGTGCTGCTGTCCGACCTCGCGGCGGGCCGGCGCTTCTACGGTGAGCTGTTCGGCTGGGCCTTTGAGGAGATCGCCACGGACTACGGCTCGTACACCCGTGCCCTCCTCGGCGGTAAGGAGGTCGCGGGGCTGGTCCCCAAGCCGGACGGCCGGATGCCCACCGTCTGGAACATCTACTTCGCCGCCCAGGACGCCGCCGCGACCGCCGCCCGGATCCGCGAGGCCGGCGGCCGGGTGATCACCCCGCCGGTGTGGATCGACCGGTTCTGCGTCATGGCGACGGCCGCCGACCCGGGGGGCGCCGTCTTCGGGATCTGGCAGGCGGGCAGCCACACCGGCTTCGGGCGGCGCGGCGGGCCCGGTTCGTACGGCTGGACCGAGGTCCACACCCGTCAGCCGCGCGCCGTGGACGCCTTCTACCGGGCGGTCTTCGGATACGGGATGGAGCCCCCCGCCGAGGGCGCGTCGGCCGACCTGGTCCTGTGGACGCCGCGCGGAGAGCCCCCGGACCCCCGTCACGCGATCGGCGGACGCGTCGTGATCGGCGAGGAGTACCCGGCCGTTCTGCCCGCCCACTTCCTGACGTACTTTGTGGTGGCGGATTGCGATCGGACGCTGCGCACGGCCCACAGGCTGGGCGGGCGGGTTCTCAAGACCGCCGAAGATACGCCGTACGGGCGTTTCGCGGTCCTTGCGGACAATCAGGGCGCGGCCTTCGGCGTCATCGACACCTCGACGGCAGGCTGAACCCCGGCCGGAGCACTGGGCGATACGGGCCTGAGGGCACTTAGATGATCCTTGGTCGAACCGGACGGTCCCCGGCTCCGTATCGCCCGATGACACGACGATTCGCCCCCGGGTTCGCAACCGCCGCCTTCGCCAGAGAGAATGCAGGATGCGTGCCGCCGGTTGGTTTGTCGGTGAGACGCTGCACGGGGCTGTATTTTTTCAAGCCCCCACGGGGAGGTGGCAGGCAAGTGGTGGAGCAGCTGACGCAGCACGATCCGAGGCGGATCGGCCCTTTCGAGGTGCTCGGCCGTCTCGGCGCGGGCGGCATGGGGCTGGTCTATCTGGCCCGCTCGGCATCGGGCCGACGGGTCGCGATCAAGACGGTCCGGACCGAGCTCGCTGAGGACCAGCTGTTCCGTGTCCGGTTCACCCGTGAGGTGGAGGCGGCCCGCGCGGTCAGCGGCTTCTATACGGCCGCCGTCGTGGACGCCGATCCGCGTGCCGCGGTGCCATGGCTGGCCACGGCCTATGTGCCCGCTCCCTCCCTCGAGGAGATCGTCAACGAGTGCGGGCCGATGCCGGCCCAGGCGGTGCGGTGGCTGGCGGCCGGGGTCGCCGAGGCGCTGCAGTCCATCCATGGCGCGGGCCTGGTCCACCGGGATCTGAAGCCGTCCAATGTGCTGGTCGTCGAGGACGGCCCGCGCGTGATCGACTTCGGTATCGCCTCCGGTGTTTCGAACACCCGGCTGACGATGACCAACGTCGCGGTCGGCACCCCCGCCTATATGTCGCCCGAGCAGGCGCGCGACTCACGCAGCGTGACCGGCGCGAGCGACATCTTCTCGCTCGGCTCGACCCTGACCTTCGCGGCCACCGGGCACGCGCCCTTCCACGGCGCCAACCCGGTGGAGACCGTGTTCATGCTGCTGCGCGAGGGCCCCGACCTGGCCGGGCTGCCCGACGAGCTGCGGCCGCTCATCGAGTCGTGCATGCAGATGGAGCCCGAGCGGCGGCCGTCCCCGGCCGATCTGCAGTCCCAGCTTGCCCCGCATCTGTTCGCCTCCAACGCCGACGACAGCGGTACGGCCTCGGCCTGGCTGCCGCCCGGCGCCGTCGCGCTGATCGAGCGCAAGCGCAGCGGCCGCAACCAGGTGCGCGGCGCCACCCGGCCCGCGGCCGGCGGCGGCCGTCCCGGGCACGCCGCGAGCGACGGCAGCCGGCCGTCCGCGCCGCTTCCGCCGGAGCGTCCGCCCACGCCGCCGCCCTCGTACGCCCCCGCCACGGGAGGCCCCGCGGAGGGCCATGGCGGGCGGCACGGCGCGGCCGGACCCGCCGGTGCGGGCGGCTGGGAGCCCGTGGGCGTGGGCGATCCGCGCGGGGGCCTGCGCGCGCCGGAGGCCGCGAGCCCGCCGAGCGCGCTGGGCTCCATCGGGCCCGGGCGGCACGCCGCCCCGTCCGCCGCCGCCGCGCCCGCCCCGGCGCCCGCCGGGGCCGACGGGTCGGTGCGGCTGCCCGGTTCGCAGGTGCCGATCGGCCCGGGGCTCCGGGCCGACCAGGCGCGGGACCCGCAGCCGCAGCACGGCACCGGGCCCGCGACCGGCTGGGTGCGCCCGCCGGCCGGGGTGACCACCGGAGGGCTGAACGGAGGCGACGGCACGGCCGCCGTCCCGCCGCCGACCCACTCCCCGCCGGCCGAGCCGCCCGAGCCGCATGCCGCGGGCGCCGGGCACGGCCGCTGGCGTCCGTGGCGGTTCCGGATGTCCAACGACGTCTGGGGCACCCCGGCGGTGGCCGGCGATCTGCTGTATGTGACCTCGTTCGAGGTGCACGCGCTGGATGTGGCCACCGGTCGGCGCCAGTTCAAGACCCGCGACGTGGCGTGGGCGATGGCCGTGGAGAACGGCCGGATCCATGCCTCCGACGGCCCCACGCTGTACGCGCTGGACGCGGAGGACGGCGCGGAGCGCTGGCGGCTGTCGACCGACGGCTGGGTCTACTCCCTCAAGGTCGACCGCGGCACGGTCGTCACCGGGACGCGCGGCGGTGGCGTCCAGGCGTGGGAGGCGGCCAACGGCGAGCTGCTGTGGGAGATGCAGGGCCTCCAGACCGACTTCGAGACGCCCGAGTCCGGCCCGGCCGTCCACGACGGCACGGTGTATGTGTGGGCGGACGCGCGGCTGCGTGCCCTGGAGGCGCGCACCGGCGCGGAGCGCTGGTCGTATCCGGTGGGCGACGCGGCGTCGTGCGGCGGTGTGCCGCTGCGTCTGCTGGCGGCGCCCGATGGGGTGGTCTATGTCTCGGCGGGGACGCGGGTGCTCGCGCTCGACGCCGCCCGCGGGGATGTGCGGTGGCGTTTCGAGGCGCCCGCCGTCTTCCTGTGCGCCCCCGCGTACGCGCCGGGGCCCGCGGTGACCGGCGGCGGCATCTACATCGCCGACTATCTGGGCACGGTGTACGCGCTGGACGCGGCGAACGGCCGCGACCGCTGGCGTATCGCCACCGAGGCCCGGCAGTCGATCGAGCCGGTGCTGGTGGCCGACGGCTCGGTCCATCTGGGCAGCGGCAGCGCGCTCTACACGCTCGACGCGGTCACCGGCACGCCCAAGTGGCGGTTCGCGGCGGGCGGCGAGGTCATCGGCTCGCCGGTGGTCGCCGACGGCCGGGTCCACTTCGGCTCGGCCGACCACTGCCTCTATACGGTGGACGCGGCGGGCGGACAGCTTCGCTGGAAGCTGGCGACCGGCGGCGAGATCACCGGGTCCCCGGTGGCCGCCGGGGGCGTGGTGTACGCGTGCAGCAAGGACCGGTGCGTCTACGCGCTGGACGCGGTCAAGGGCACGGGCCAGTCCCGGCCGTCGGGCGGCCGGGCCTGACCCACCCCAGGGGCGACGCGGTGACGCGCCGGGGCGGCTGGTCGCGGGCTGTGTCCCTGACAATTCCTGCTACGGTTGCGGGCGTTCATCGACCTCCTGGGAGCCGGGAGGTCGATGGGTAACTCTCTGCGCGGTCGTCGGGGGACGGGGTTTGTGATGCGGCGTGGTCTACGGCTGGCGGCCGTGCTCACCGTGGTGCTGGTGGCGCTGACCGGGTTCAAGGGGCGTGGCCATGGCCACGGGGGTGGCGGAGGCGGCTGTTCCAGCTCCTCCTCGCACCACTCGGGGTCGGGCTCCGGTTCTGGTTCCAGTTCCGGTGGTTACTCGGACTCCGACGACGAGAGTTCCACCACCGGTTCGGGCTCCGGCGGCTCGCGCTACCGCGACTACGACGATGACGACTACGGAGACAGCGCGTCCAGCGGCTCCTCGGGCGGCACCGCGTCGTCCAACGAGCCCCAGACGACCGTCGTCAGCTGCGCGGGCAAGGCGAGCCAGGACAAGAGCGGCCGTCCGGCGGCGACCGTGAAGGTGCGCAACCGCTCGGGCGCGGCCGATACCTACCTCGTCGACATGAGCTTCCAGGACCGGGACGGCTCCACCCTGACCTCCGGGCGCGCCGATGTGCGGGTCCCCGCGGGGAAGTCGAGGACCGTACGGGTGCCGCTCGATGATCCCTCGGTGTCGGGAACCGTGGTGCGGTGTGAGGTCGTCTCCGTCCTCTGAGAGCCGGGCCAGGCGCGCCTGTAGGTGACTTTGGGGTAGCAAAACCCGTTGCTAGGGTGGCGTGCACTTGTCAACCAGCCCTGGCTGGCTTGAATGTGTCTTTTCAACGGGGGTAATGCCATGCAACGCCGCTCCATGCGTATATTCGCCGTCGCCCTGGTCGGACTCATCGCGCTGACCGGCTGCGGAAAGAAGGGCCGAAGCCACGACGGCGGCCTCGGCGGGTTCGCCTCGGGCGGGAGCGGCGGCGACAACCCGGCGTCCGGTCCGACCGACCTCCCCACCGGGCTGCCCACCGGCGTGCCCAGCGGCGTCCCCTCCGACCTCGACGTGCCGTCGTACGAGGCCCCCTCGCCCTCCTACACCTACTCCGCGCCGCCCACCTACAACTCGAACGGCACGAACGACATCACCGCCACCGGCTGCGACTACGACGAGTCGACCCACTCGTTCCAGTACACCCTCAACCTGAGGAACCCCGAGACGCAGTCCATGCACTACTCGATCACCATCGAGTGGGAAAACCGGAGCGGCGGCAGCCTGCTGGGATCCGACTACAAGTCCGTCACCGTGGCGTCCGGCAGCAGCCAGACCCTCAACGCCACCTCCTACCGCTACCTCACCGAGCAGACCTCCTTCACCTGCAAGGTCACCTCGGCGCTCAAGTACCCGAGCTCCACCTGAGGCCCCGAGCCGATCCGGGGCCGGCGGCCTCACCGCGTACGGAAGCCGGGCGTACGGGCCGCGAAGAGCGCGGCCTGGCGCCCCGGCGGCAGATTGCCCAGCGCGATCAACTGCGGGGCCTGGGCGAGCGCCTGGGCCAGCGCCGCCTCCTTCGCCGCCCATAGCGCCCTTACGGTCCCCTGCACCGCCTCCGTCGGGTACGACGCGATGACCGACGCGGCGCGCATGGCCGCCGTAAGGGCCTCACCGGCCGGGGCGACCTCGCTGACCAGGCCCGTCTCATACGCCCGCCGGGCCGAGAGCCGCTCCGCCGTCCCCATCAGCGCCATCCGCGCGACCTCGCCCATCGGCATCCGCTGCGCCATATAGACGGCCTCGTAGGCGCTGACCATCCCATAGCTGGTGTGCGGATCGAAGAAGGCCGCCGTCTCGTCGGCGACGATGAACTCGGCCTCGCCCAGCAGATAGAACGCCCCGCCGCACGCCATCCCGGCCACCGCCGCGACCACCGGCTTCCACAGGTCGTTCGCCTTGGGCCCGACGGTGCGCAGCGGATCGTCCATCGCGTAGGGCGACGGCGGCTGCGCGACCTCCACCGAGCGGTCGATGCCGGTGCTGAAGGCCCGGCCGCCCGCGCCGGTGAGGACGACGGCCCGGACCGCGTCGTCGTGGCGGAAGCGCCGCCATACGGCCGTCAGTTCGCCGGCCGTCTCCAGGTCGATGGCGTTGTGCCGCTCGGGCCGGTCGAGGGTGACGACCGCGACCCCGCTCTCCTCCACCCGGGTGCGGACCGTCATGGCCGCTCCAGCAGCCAGCGCACCACCGTGAGCCCGCCGTCCGTCGCGTGGAAGGCGGCCTTCACGGGCGCGCCGATACGGATCCGCTCCGGTGGAACCGAGTTCAGCGCGGCGTCCGCGGCGGCGACCAGATTGCCCACCAGCCGGATGCGCGGGGCGTCCGTGAGCTCCACGAGGACGACGTTGTACGGCGCCTGTGCCGCATAGGCGGGCAACAGCGGGGGATGGGGCAGAACGTACGACCAGATCCGGCCACGGCCGCTCACCTTTTTCCACAGGCAGTCGAAGGACTGGCAGTGGGGGCAGCAGGGCCGGGGCGGAAAGCGCGGTTCGCCGCAGTCGGCGCAGCTCTGGACGCGCAGCTCGCCGCGCGCCGCGTAGGCGAAGAAGGGCGCCCCGTCCTCGTCGGGCACGGGTGCCAGCAGCCCGCCGGACCCCTCGCTTCCGCCGCTCGCGGCCGTCGCCGTGTCAGCCGTCGTCTCAGCCGTCGTGTCCGTTGTCGCGTCAGCCGTCGTGTCCATCTGTGTCATGGCGTCGGTCAACTCCTCAGCAGCAGGGCCGATGTGGGAACCCCTTCACCCGCCGTGACCAGGCAGGTCGTGGCGCCGGGGACCTGGGCGGTGCCGGTGCCGCGCAGCTGTCTGACCCCTTCGGTGATGAGGTTGAAGCCATGGACGTACGCCTCGCTGAGGCCGCCTCCGCCGGTGTTGAGCGGCAGCCGTCCGCCGATCTCCAGCGCGCCCCCCTCGGTGAAGGCGGCGCCCTCGCCGCGGGCGCAGAAGCCGTAGCCCTCCAGGGAGAGCGGGATCAGCGGGGTGAACGCGTCGTAGATCTGCGCGACATCCACATCCTGCGGCCCGAAGTCGGCGGTTTTCCACAGCCGGCGGGCGGCGGTCCAGGAGGGGCCGGTGAGCGGGTCGTCGTTCCAGTAGTTGACCATCCCGTGGTGCTGGGCGGGCAGCCCCTGGGCGGCGGAGTGTACGTACACGGGCCGTTGCCGGCAGTCGCGCGCCCGCTCGGCCGACACCACCACACAGGCCAGCGCGCCATCGGTCTCCAGGCAGTTGTCGAAGAGGCAGAGCGGTTCGCTGATCCAGCGTGCGGTCATATACATCTCGCGGGTCAGCGGGCGGTCGTACATGATCGCGGCGGGGTTCTGATTGGCCCGGTTGCGGCAGGCCAGCGCCACATTGAAGAAGTGATCGCGGGTCGCGCCGTACTCATGCATATAGCGCCGGGCCAGCAGCCCGATCTCATCGGCCGGGCGCAGCAGTCCGTACGGCCGGGTCCACTGGGCCGGGGTGGGCAGCTGCGCCCGGGTGTTGGTCCAGGGGCGCGGTCCGCTGCCGCGTTTGCGCGACCGCCAGGCCACTCCGACGCTCGCCTGTCCGGTGGCGATCGCGGCGGCCAGATGCGCGACGGTCGCGCAGGAACCGCCGCCCCCGTAGCCGACCTTGCTGAAGAAGGTCACATCCCCGGCGCCGATGGCCTTGGCGACCTCGACCTCGTCGGTCTCCTCCATGGTGTACGAGGCGAAGGCGTCCACCTCGGACGGGGCGATACCGGCGTCGTCGAGCGCGGCCAGGATCGCCCGGCAGGCCAGGGCCTTCTCGGATTCGGGGAGGTGTTTGGCGAAGGGGGTCTGCCCGATGCCCGCTATCGCCGTCACGTCCTTCAAGGTCGCCCCCGTCGTCGTCCTCGTCGCCCCCATGGCCGCCTCCGTGGTCGCGTTCACCGGTGCTGACAGCGGGGAAGGCTACCGCTAATCTGACGGGTAGTCAGCTAGCGGGGTCGTCCGTCCCGGGTTCCGGGGAGGGGAGCGGTCCGATGCAACGGATGGCACAGGGGAACACCGTCCCGGCCCTGATCCGGGCGGCGGTCGAGCGGTACGGCCCGGCCGAGGCCGTGGTCGAGGGCCGCGCCCGGATCTCGTACGCCGAACTCGGCGCGCGGGTCGAACGCGCCGCGGCCGCGTGCGTCGCCTCGGGTCTCGAACCGGGCGACCGCGCCGCGATCTGGGCGCCCAACACCACCGACTGGATCGTGGCGGCGCTCGGCGCGGTCACCGCGGGCGGCGTGCTGGTCCCGGTCAACACCCGCTTCAAGGGCGCCGAGGCGGCGTATGTGCTGCGCCGCACCCGGGCCTCGCACCTGTTCATCACCGGCACCTTCCTGGGCACCTCGTATGTGGCGTCGCTGCGCCGGGCGGCGGGGGAGGGGGCGGGCCATGGCCCCCTGCCGCGCCTGCCGTACCTGCGGGAGGTGGTCGTCCTCGCCGACAACGGCCCGGAGGACTTCCGCACCTGGAAGGACTTCCTGGCGATGGGCGACGCGGTACCGCCGGAGGAGGTCCGGTCCCGGGCGGAGGCGGTGCGCCCCACGGACCCCTCCGACATCACCTTCACCTCCGGCACCACCGGCCGGCCCAAGGGCGTGGTGATCACGCACTCCCAGACCGTGCGCGTCTTCGACACCTGGAGCGAGATCACGGGGCTGGCGGCGGGCGATCGCTATCTGATCGTGAACCCGTTCTTCCACACCTTCGGCTACAAGGCGGGCATCATCGCCTGTCTGAGCCGAGGCGCCACGATGGTGCCGCAGCCGGTCTTCAGTGTGGAGACGGCCCTGGCCAATATCGCCGCCGAGCGCATCACCGTCCTCCCCGGCCCGCCCACCCTCCACCAGTCGCTCCTCGACCACCCGTCCCGCGCCGCCCACGACCTGTCCACGCTGCGCCTGGTCGTCACCGGCGCCGCCGTGGTCCCGCTGGAGCTGGTGGAACGGCTGCGCTCGGAGCTCGGGGTCGCCACCGTCCTGACGGCGTACGGCCTGACGGAGGCGTCCGGCACCGTCACGATGTGCCGCCGTGGCGATCCGCCCGAGGTCATCGCGGGCACGGCGGGCCGCGCGATCCCGGACACCGAGGTCAAGATCGCCCACCCCACCGGACGCGAACTCCCCCCGGGGCGGCCGGGCGAGGTCTGGGTCCGCGGCTACCACATCACCCCCGGCTACTTCGAGGATCCGATCGCCACGTCCCGCACCATCACCCCCGACGGCTGGCTGCGGACCGGCGATGTCGGGGTGATGGACGAGCAGGGCAATCTGCGCATCACCGACCGCATCAAGGACATGTTCATCGTCGGCGGCTTCAACGCCTATCCCGCCGAAATCGAGCAACTCATCGCCCGCCACCCCGATGTGGCCGACGTCGCCGTCGTCGGCATCCCGGACGCGCGCCTGGGCGAGGTGGCCAAGGCGTACGCGGTCCGGCGCCCGGATTCGACGCTGACCGCGGACGACCTGATCGCCTGGTCGCGCCGGGAGATGGCCAACTACAAGGTGCCACGGCAGGTGGTGTTCCTGGCCGAGCTGCCGCGCAACGCCAGCGGCAAGGTCCTCAAGGCCGAGCTGCGCGCGGGCCGGTCACTTTCGTAAAGCCCTCGGCCGCCACCCGAAACCCTCCGGGCGGTGGCCCGGCCATGGCGGGGTCAAGGCGTGCGCGGGCGGGGCATCACCAAGGGGCCGGGCAGGTTCGCCCGGCCCCTTCGGCCTTCGTAAGTCTTCTCGCCGCGCCTACTGCGGGCTGGTGGGGGCATGGCCCTCGCCCTGCGGGACCGGGGCGGCAGCAGTGGCGTATTCGCTACTGTCCACGCCGACGATAGGGGTGTGACTATCGCTTGCAGCTGCGAATGCTGCTGTCTGGCTTGTGGCTCCGACCGCGGCACCTATCGCGATAATCAAGGTCGCAATGCCCTTTGTGGCACGAGTCATTCCGGTTCCTCCGATACGGGGGGTGATTATCTATTTTGTACTGCAAATTAACAAAGAGGGGTACGTGTGTTCGGCCATCTGGCCGGAAGTGGTCGAAGCTTGGCGGAAAGGGGGCCCGCCCGGGTGGTGCGTGGAGCCGCTCTTCCGGAGGCGCCCGCACAGAGGGGCCGACGCCGATGACGTCCCCTCCGCGTCATCGACATCGGCCCCGCGGTTACCTGTTGGATACGAACGACGTTCCGTGGTGTTCCTACTGGGGTGCCGAGGGAGTGTGGCCTTCGCCCTCGGCGCTCAACTGCGGCGGCGCCGGGGTGTGACCCTCGCCCTTGGTGCTGAGCTGCGGAGGCGCGGGCGTGTGGCCCTCCCCCTGCGTGCTGAGCTGCGGCGGCGCCGGGGTGTGACCCTCGTCCATGGTGCTGAGCTGCGGCGGCGCGGGCGTGTGGCCCTCCCCCTGCGTGATCAGCTGCGGTGGCGCGGGCGTGTGGCCTTCGCCCTGGGTGGCCACCTGCGGCGGCGGCGGCGTGTGGCCCTCGTCCTGCGGAGTGAGGGTCGCCGGGTCGGCCTCCAGTGGCCGGTAGGTGTCGGACTGGGGCTTCTTGTCCGTGCTTGTCACGATCAACTCCCTCGGATGCTCTGGTCGGTAGAGGCCCGTTGACACCCGCCCGGCGACTCCCCCGTGGGTCGCCGGACAGGTGTCTCAAAAGGGCCGCCCACCTTACGGTGTGACCTCGCAACCGACCCGTCTGCCCCCCGCGGGGACGGGTCGACCGGTACTAAGACTCCCGGACAGCGATAAACGATTGATGAACGGTCGGCGAGACGCGCGACTATGCCGCGGTCGCGGGGGTCAGAAGCCCGCGGACGTCCTCCGCCTCGGGTGCCCCGAGCCGCTCGTGGATCGCCAGCGCCTCACGCCAGCAGGCGTCCGCGCGCTCGTTCTGACCGAGCTCCAGCAGCGCCTTGCCGAGCAGCGTCAGCACGATGGCCCGGCGCCACTCGCCGCCGATGCCCCGCAGGGCGAGGGCCTGTTCGGCGTGGGTGGCGGCCTCCGCCGGGCGCCCGATGGACAGATGCGCCTCGGCCATCCGCTGGTGGGTCATGCCCTCCCAGAGCGGCTGGCGGTGCTCACGGAAGAGGCCGAGGGCCTCGGTGAGCTGCTCCAGTGCGTGCGCCAGGCTTCCGGCCCCGGTCAGGGCGATGCCGAGCGCGTACTTACCGTTGGCCAGGCGCAGGGTGCGCCCCAGGCTCCCGTAGATCCGCACGCCCTGCCGGGCCAGGTCCACGGCGCTGTCGATGCGGCCCATCTCCACATACGCACGGGACAGGTTGCACAGCGCGCTGGCCTCGCCGGGCTGGTCGTCCACGGCCCGGTAGGCGTCGATGGCACGGAGGAAATGCCGCTCCGCGTCGTCCCAGCGGGTACGGCTGAGGTGCGCGATGATGCCGCGCTCGGTGAGGGCGCGCCCCATGGTCACGTGGTCCTCGACCGTGGCGCCCAGGGCCAGGGCGCGCTCCGCCTCCGCGTCGGCTTCTTCCAGCCGGCCGGTGAGGTTGCGCACCTTGGCGAGGCAGGTGCGGGCCCGGCCCTCGGCCCGGGTGTCGCCGACCGTGTGTGCCGTTTCGCTGACGACGCGGGCGACGGCCTCGTAGCGCGGGGCGTTGGCACCGGATTCGGCCAGGTCCATGGCGGCGAGCAGCAGATCCGCCGCCCGGCCCAGGGTGGTGCCCGAGGCGGCCTGCTGGGCGCAGGCCAGCAGGCAGTCGGCCTCGGTGAACAGCCAGTCCAAGGCGGCGTCCTGATGCGGAAAGACCAGGCCGGGGTGGTCGGCGGGGGCCAGGTGGTCGCCCAGCCGGTCGCCGGGCCGCTCCATGGCGTACACCCGCGCCGCCGTGGCGAGGTAGAAGCTCAGCAGCCGGGAGAGGGCCGCCTCGCGTTCCGCGGCCGACTGGTGCCGCTCCGCGCGGTCACGCGCGTAGAGCCGTACGAGGTCGTGGTAGCGGTAGCGGCCCGGCGCCGCGGACTCCAGCAGGGAGGCGTCGACCAGGGACTCCAGGAGCTCCTCGGTGTCGAAGGTGTCCAGCTCCAGGGCGACGGCCGCCGCGGCGAGCGAGATGTCGGGGCCGTCCGCCAGCCCGAGCAGCCGGAACGCCCGGGCCTGCGGCGGCTCGAGCTGGCCGTAGCCCAGCTCGAAGGTGGCCCGTACGGCCAGGTCGCCCGCCCGCAGCTCGTCCAGCCGCCGGCGCTGGTTGGCGAGCTTGCGCGCCAGCGTGGAGACGGTCCAGGTGCGGCGCGAGGCCAGCCGGGAGGCGGCGATCCGGATGGCCAGCGGCAGGAAGCCGCAGGCCGCCACCACGTCCATGGCCGCGTCGCGCTCCGAACTGACCCGCTCCGCGCCCACGATGCGGGTGAAGAGGACCAGCGCCTCCTCGGGGCTCATCACATCCAGGTCGACCAGGTGGGCACCCTCCAGGTCGACCATCCGGGTCCGGCTCGTGATCAGCGCGGCGCAGCCCGGCGTACCGGGCAGCAGCGGCCTGACCTGCGCGGCGTCGCGTGCGTTGTCGAGCAGCGTGAGCACCCGGCGGCCGTCCAGCATCGAGCGGTAGAGCGCGGCACGCTCGTGGACGCCCTCGGGGATCGCGCTGTCCGGGGTGCCGAGGGCGCGCAGGAAGGCGCCCAGGATCGCGTTGGGCTCGGCGGGCACCGGGCCGGCGCCCTGGAGGTCGACGTAGAGCTGGCCGTCGGGGAAGTGGGCGCGGGCCGCGTGGGCGACGTGCACGGCGAGCGTCGTCTTGCCGACCCCACCGATTCCGGCCACTGCTGACACGGCCATGACACGCCCCTCGGCGGTGGCGAGCTCATCGCTCAGCTCCTCGACGAAGGCGACCCGGCCGGTGAAGTCCGCGACCGTCGCGGGGAGCTGGGCCGGGCGTACGAAGCTGGGCCCGGCGTGCGTGCGGTCGTCCACCGGGACCGCCAGCTCGGCATCCGCCTGCAGAATGCGCTGATGCAGGTCGGACAGCTCCGCGCAGGGGTCCACGCCGAGATCCTCGGCGAGCAGCCGCCGGGTGTCGTTGTACACCGCCAGGGCCTCGGCCTGCCGGCCGCTGCGGTAGAGCGCCAGCATCAGCAGCTCGCGCAGCCGCTCCCGGAGCGGATGGGCGGCGGTGAGCGCGGTGAGCTCGGAGACCGCCTCGGTGTGGTGGCCCAGCTCCAGGTCGAGATCGAGCCTGGTCTCGGTGAGCACGAGCTGCCACTCCGACAGCCGGGTGCGCTGGGTCGTGGCGTAGGGCCCCGACAGTCCGGCCAGGGCCTCACCGTCCCACAGGTCCAGCGCCCGGCCGATGAGCTCATGGGCGCGCAGCCGGTCGCCCGAGTGCCGGGCCTTCTCCGCCTCCGCCGCCAGGCTCTCGGCCACCTCGATGTCCAGGGCCCCGAGGCCCACTTGGACCGCATAGCCGCCCGATTCGCTGACCAGGATGTCCGAATGCGGGGTGAACGCCTTGCGCAGCCGGGAGGCGTAGGTGCGCAGCGCCGCGATCGCGGCGTCCGGCGGATCGTCGCCCCACAGGGCGTCGACGAGTTCGGGGGCGGTGGCGGTGCGCCCGCCGCGCAGCAGCAGAGCGGCGAGCAGGGCTCTTTGCTGCGGTGATCCGGTGCTGAGCTGCTCCTCGCCCCGAAAGGCCCGTACCGGTCCGAGCACGGTGAAGCGCAAGGACTGCTCCTGCGCCCGCTCCTTCTCGCCGGTCATGGTCTCCCCCTGCCTCTGCTCCGAGTTGCACGGGCCAGTTTGCCTTGCCGATACCCCTCACGTCAGTAGGGGCCGGACCTCTCCACAAGGCCCGCCCGACTTCGAGACCTCGTTATACCGACGGATCGTCAGCTCCAGGGCTCGCTTTCGGACACCGGGGGGCCGACTCCGAAGGCTTCCCGATGGCCGGGATTCGGATCCGTCAACGCCGGGAGGTCCGGCGCGGAGGTCGCCAGCAGTTGGCGCACCTCCTCGGGCTCGGGTGAGCCCAGTCGTTCGCGAAGGGCCTCCGCCTGGCTCCAGCAGTCCTCGGCCCGGCCGCGCTGCCCGGCCGCCATCAGGGCCTTCGATAAAACGGTGAGAAAGGAGAAGCGCCGCCACTCGCCGCCGAGACCGCCCAGGGCGAGGGACTGTTCGGCGTGCGCCACCGCCTCGGCGGGGCGATGCGCTGCCAGATGCATTTCGGCCAGCCGGAAATGGGCCATGCCTTCCCACAGCGGCTGACGGGCTTCGCGGAACAGGTCGAGCGCCTCGGTGAGGTGAACGGACGCCTCTTCCAGGCGGTGGGCACGCGTCAGCGCGATGCCGAGGGTGTACATCCCGTTGGCGAGCCGCAGCGGGGCGCCGAGCCTGCGGTAGATGGCGAGCCCCTGCTCGGCCAGTTCCACACCGGTCCCGGTGCGGCCCCGGCTCACATGGATCCGGGAGAGATTGGCCAGGGCGCTCGCCTCACCGGCCTCGTTGGCATCGGCGCGGAACGCGTCGAGGGCCTGTCCGAGGAACCTCTCCGCGTCGTCGTACCGCCCCAGACCGTTGGTGACGATGCCGAGCTGATTGGAGGCGCGGCTGGCGATCACCGGATCCTCGCCGTCCAGCTCCAGCGCGCGCCGAAGCTCGCGCTCGGCCTGGGCGTACCGGCCCGTGAAGCTGTACAGATGCCCCAGCGCCGAGCGGGCGCGGGCCTCGGTGCGGGAGTCCCCGGCGGCGTGGGCCGCGTCGCCGGCCGCCCGCGCCACCGTTTCGTACTGCCGCGGCCGGGCCCCGGACTCGGCGAGGTCCAGCGCGCCCAGCAGCAGATCCCCGGCGCGGCGGCGGGTGGTCTCCCCGCTGCACCTGGGCACGCAGTCGAGCAGGCAGTCGCCCTCCGCGAAGAGCCAGTCCAGGGCGGCTTTGGAGGTCTCGAAGCACAGCCCGGGATGGCCGGTGGGCTCCAAGTGCTCGACCATACGGTCGCCGGGCCGCTCCATGGCGTACACCCGCGCCGCCGTGGCGAGGTAGAAGTCCAGCAGCCGCGACAGCGCCTCCTCGCGCTCCGCCGCCGCCTGCGACTCCCGCTCGGCGCAGGCCCGCGCGTAGAGCCGTACGAGGTCATGGAAGCGGTAGCGCCCCGGTACGGCGGACTCCAGCAGCGAGATGTCCACGAGGGAGGTGAGGAGCCGGGCGGTCTCCTCGACGTCGAGTCCGAGCACCGCGCCCGCGGCCGGCAGCGAGATGTCCGGGCCGCCGACCAGGCCGAGCAGGCGGAAGGCGCGGGCCTGGGCCGGGTCGAGCTGTCCGTAGCCGAGTCCGAAGGTCGCCTTGACGGCCAGATCCCCGGCCCGCAGTTCGTCCAGCCGCCGGCGCTCGTCGGCGAGTTTGCTGGCGAGAACGGAGACGGTCCAGGTGCGGCGGGAGGCGAGCCGGCAGGCCGCGATGCGGATGGCGAGCGGAAGGTAGGAGCAGGACGCCACCACCTCCATGACCGCCGCGCGCTCGACCATCGCCCGCTCCTCGCCCACGATCAGCGCGAAGAGGGCGAACGCCTCCGTCGGGCTCATCGCGTCCAGGTCGACCGGGTGGGCGCGGTCCAGGTCGGCCATATGGGCGCGGCTGGTGATCAGCGCCACGCAGTCCGGTGCGCCCTCGCCCGGGAGCAGCGGCCGGACCTGGGCGGCGTCGCGGGCGTTGTCCAGCAGGACGAGGACCCGGCGGCCCTCGAGAGAGGCGCGGTAGAGGGCGGCGCGCTCCTCGGTGCCGTCCGGGATGGCGGCGTCGGGGGTGCCGAGCGAGCGCAGGAAGGCGCCGAGCACCGTTTCGGGGTCGGCGGGGGAGGAGCCCGCACCGCCGAGGTCGACGTAGAGCTGGCCGTCGGGGAAGTGGTGGCGGGCGGTGTGCGCGAGATGGACGGCCAGGGCGGTCTTGCCGATGCCTCCGATACCGGCGATGGCGATGGCGGCCGGCCGGTCGGAGGGGGGTGCGAGCCGGTCGTTCAGCTCTCGTACGAGGTCCTCGCGGCCGGTGAAGTCGGCGACCGCCGCGGGCAGTTGCGCGGGGCGGACGGCGGTGGTGCCGGTGGCCAGGGGGCGTTGCGGGCGGCCCACGGCGGTGGGCCGGGAGAACGCGGCGGCGGGCCGTGGAGCGGCGTGCGGCCGGAGCTCGGGGACGACCTCGGCGCGGTAGCCGCTCTCCCACTCCAGCCCGATCCGTGTCCGGTCGAGGGCGGGGTCCGGGTCCTCGCCGAGGGCGAGGTTCGCCTCGTCACCGCGCCACCACCGGTCCGGTACGGATCCGGTGGAGCCTTCCTGCCGCCCCAGGCGCTCGTCGCCGACCATGGTGCCCCCCGCACACGCTTCCTCGCTGTACGGCCAGTCTGCCGTGCCTGTGGGCCGTACGTCAGTAAAGAGTTCGACGTGTCCGTGGCATCCCCCGATCCTCGCGGGAGGCGTCCAGTGAGCTGACGATCCGTCAGATCGGCGCTACCGTGCAGTCATGGAGAGCTTCCCGAAGATAATCTCGGTGGACGACCACACGGTTGAGCCCCCTCACGTCTGGCGGGACCGCCTCCCGTCGAGGTACCGCGACACCGGGCCGCGCATCGTCCGGGCGCCGCTGAAGGAGATGACCTTCATCGGCGGCCGGTTCGCCCCGAAGATGGGCGCGCCCGGGGACGACGGGCCGCTCGCGGACTGGTGGGTGTACGAGGAGCTGCACCGGCCGCTGACCCGGCTGGACACCGCCGTCGGATACGACCGGGACGAGGTCAAACTCGAGGCCATCACCTACGAGCAGATGCGGCCCGGCTCCTTCTCGGTGCCCGACCGGCTCGCGGACATGGACGTCAACCACGTCCAGTCGGCGCTCTGCTTCCCGACCTTCCCCCGCTTCTGCGGGCAGACCTTCACCGAGGCCGCCGACCGCGAGCTGGGGCTGCTCGGGGTCCGGGCGTACAACGACTGGATGGTGGAGGAGTGGTGCGGCCCCGAGGCCCGGGGCAGGCTGATCCCGCTGATCATCGTCCCGCTGTGGGACGCCGAGCTGGCCGCCGCCGAGGTGCGGCGGAACGCGGCGCGCGGGGTGCGGGCCGTCTGCTTCTCGGAGATCCCGCCGAACCTGGGGCTGCCGTCGATCCACACCGACGACTGGGACCCGTTCCTCGCCGCGTGCGACGAGACCGGCACGGTCATCGCGATGCACATCGGCTCCTCCTCCCGGATGCCCTCGACCTCCGCGGACGCGCCCCCCGCGGTCGGCTCCACGATCACCTTCGCCAACTGCTGCTTCTCGATGGTCGACTGGCTGATGAGCGGGAAGTTCGAGCGCTTCCCCGACCTCAAGGTGATGTACGCGGAGGGCCAGATCGGCTGGATCCCCTACATCCTCGAGCGCGCCGATGTGGTGTGGGAGGAGAACCGGGGCTGGGGCGGAGTGGCCGACAAGGTGCTGCGCCCGCCGTCCGAGCTGTTCGCGGAGCATGTGTACGGATGCTTCTTCGACGACGCCTTCGGGCTGCGCAACCTCGACGCGATCGGGGTCGGCAACGTGCTGTACGAGACGGACTATCCGCACTCCGACTCCACCTGGCCCAAGTCGCGCGAGGTCGGCGAGGCGCAGATGGGGCATCTGGCGCCGGACGTCGTGGAGCGGATCGTGCGCGGCAACGCGATCGAGCTGCTGGGGCTCACGGCGGAGGGGCTCTGGGCGGGGGCGCCGGGGGTGTAGCGCCGGGCCGCCAGGCTTCGGTGGCGCCTTGGTCACGGAGGAGCAAGAAAGCGGTCACTGCCGGTCAATGACATCCTCCGGGTGCTCCGGCAGGCTGTGGGGCATACCGGCCCTCCCCCTCCCAACGCCGTCACCCACCCCTTACGAAGTGACAGGGGTCGTGGGTGGTGCGGAGGGCCGGGAGTCCGTGCGCACCGGGCGCCGCGGGGTTGCGCCCGGCGCGCTGGACACCAGCGCCAGGTGGCGGTAGTCGCTGGGCGGCATGCCGTACGCGGCGCGGAAGGCGCGGCTGAAGACGGCGGGGTGGGCGAAGCCCCAGCGGGCGGCGAGTTCGTGGATGGGGACGGTGTACAGGCCCGGGTCGGTGAGGTCGCGCCGGACGCGGTCCAGCCGCTGCTGCCGGATCCATGCGGAGACCGTGGTGTCGCGGGCGCGGAAGAGACGGTGCAGATAGCCGACGGAGATGTGGTGCGCGGCGGCGATGGTGGCCGGTGACAGCTCCGGGTCGGACAGGTTCCGCTGGATGAAGCTCTGCAGCCGTAAGGCCAGGGTGTGCCGGCGGGTCTCGGGCGGCAGGGCGTCGTCGGCCTCGACGGCCTGGGCGAGCAGCGCCGCCGCCAGGTCGATCAGTACGGTCCCCAGGCGCGGGCCGTCGGAGGGGCCGTAGGAGTCGCGGTCCGCGGCCAGCCGGGCGAGGAACCCGGTCAGCAGGGCGCCGACGCCCTCGCGCGCCGGGATGGGCTGGGCGAGCAGCCGGTCGATCCGGTCGTGCGGGACCGGGATCAGGGCCTTGGGGATCTCCAGGCCCACGCCTCCGGGAGGGCCGCCGAAGGCCAGACAGTCGAAGGGGCGTGAGGTGTCGACGACGTAGAGCCCCTGCGCGCTGTGCGCGGCCTCCTGGCGGGACTGGGAGACCTGGAGGTTTCCCTCCTGGATGAACGAGAAGTGGTACAGCTCGGGGTCGGACTGCCGGATGAGTTTGGGCGTCCGCCGGAAGTTCATCTCACGGAACTTCGTGGGCCACACGGAGGCGGCGCCGAATTCGAGGATGCGCACCTCTCCCCGGAAGTCACCGGTGTGGTCGCTGCTCATCTCCATCGGCGCCAGGAGTTGTGCCATCTGCTCGCGCCAGAAGTCGAACCGATCCGCTCTGGGCAGATCCTCGCAGCGGAAGACCGTCTCGATCATCACGTGCCCCTCTGTGTGCCCCTTACTGTGCCCCCGTGGTGGCCCCTGAGCGGGGCGGCGGGCGATGGGCCCGAGGTCCGAACGTTCGTACGCTAGCAGGGCCTCCCAATGCGGGACGAGGCCGCCGTACCCCTTGTCTGATGGACCGTCAGATACCACCATGGCCGACGTCCGATACGACGATGGCGGTCCACCGACGAGGAGGCCCGGCATGCGCGTCCTGCCCCGGGGCCGGTTGAGCTACGGCATGCAGTTGCCCGTCCAGTCGCAGTCCACCCTCTACGCCGAGCCATGGGAGGCGGAGGCCGGCCCGGCCGAGCTGCTCGCGGTCGCCCGCGCCGCCGACCGGCTCGGCTTCGCCTACCTCGCCGTCTGCGACCATGTCGCGATCCCGCGGCGGCTGGCCGCCGCCATGGGCACCGTCTGGTACGACCCGGTGGCCACCCTCGGCTGGCTCGCCGCGGCCACCGAGCGGGTGCGGCTGCTCAGCCATGTGGCGGTCGCCGCGCTGCGGCATCCGCTGCTGACCGCCAAGCAGTACGCGACGCTCGACCACCTCTCCGGCGGCCGGCTGATCCTCGGGGTCGGGGCCGGGCATGTGCGGGAGGAGTTCGAGGCGCTCGGGGTGGACTTCGCCCGGCGCGGGGCGCTGCTGGACGAGACGGTCGACGCGCTGAAGGCGGCGCTGGGGCCCGAGGAGTTCCCCGACTTCCGAGGGGAGCGGTTCGCGTTCAGCGGTCTGGGGCAGGCCCCGCGCCCCGCCCAGACGCCGCGGCCCCCGCTGTGGATCGGCGGCTCCTCGCCCGCGGCGGTGCGCCGGGCGGCGATCCGGGGCGACGGCTGGCTGCCCCAGGGCGATCCACGGGACCGGCTGCCCGGCCAGATCGCCCGGCTGCGCGCCCTGCGGAAAGAAGCGGGGATCGACGAGCCCGCCGAGATCGGCGCGATCACCGAACCGCTGTACGTGGGCGAGCCCGGCTGGGACGTGGGGCGCCGCACCCTGACCGGCGCGCCGGAGTCGCTGGCCGAGAGCCTGCGCGCGTACGCCGCGATGGGGGTGGACCAGATCCAGGTGCGGTTCCGCTGCCGGGACCACACCGAACTGACCGACCAGATGGCGGCCTTCGCCGCCGATGTCGCTCCGCACCTCGATGACTAGGGAGAACGGAATGGGCAAGCTGGACGGGCGGGTCGTCGTCATCACCGGGGCGGCGCGCGGACAAGGTGAGCACGAGGCGCGGCTGTTCGTGGCGGAGGGCGCGCGGGTGGTCCTCTGTGACGTGCTGGACGAGCCGGGCGAGGCGCTGGCCAAGGAGCTGGGCGAGAGCGCCCGCTTCGTCCATCTGGACGTGGGCCGGGAGGACGACTGGAACGCCGCCGTCGAGGCCGCCAAGGACGCCTTCGGCGCGGTGGACGGCCTGGTCAACAACGCCGGGATCCTCCGCTTCAACGAGCTGGTCAGCACCCCGCTCACGGAGTATCTGGAGGTGGTCCAGGTCAACCAGGTCGGGGCGTTCCTGGGGATGCGGACCCTCGCGCCGGAGCTGGCGGCGGCGGGCGGTGGGACGATCGTGAACACCGCCTCGTACGTCGCCCTGTCCGGTATGCCCTTCCTCACCTCGTACGCCGCGACGAAGGCGGCCGTCGTGGGGATGACGCGGGTGGCCGCGATGGAGCTCGCGGACAAGGGCATCCGGGTCAACGCGATATGCCCGGGCGCGATCGACACCCCCATGACCAACCCGGCCCAGCTCGACCCGGGCGCCGACACCGCGGAGGCGTCGGCGGCGGTCGACGAGCTGTACCGCAAGCTGGTGCCGCTGGGCCGGATCGGCCGCCCGGAGGAGGTGGCGCGGCTGGCGCTCTTCCTTTCGTCGGAGGACTCGTCGTATGTGACGGGCCAGCCGTTCGTCGTCGACGGCGGCTGGCTGACCGGCGTCTCGGTCTTCTAGGACCCCTCCGGGTCCGGCGCGGCCGCGGCCCTTGACGGTCCCTGTCCGCGGTGTCAGAGTCAATCAAAATCTGACGATGCGTCAGATCTAGTCGTCTGAGGCGGTGAACCTCCATGGAATTCGGACTCTTTGTGCAGGGATACGTCCCCGAAAGCCGACGCCGAACCGACCCCGAGGCCGAGCACCACGCGCTCGTCGAGGAGACCGAGTACGTCATCCAGGCCGACCGGTCCGGCTTCAAGTACGCATGGGCCTCCGAGCACCACTTCCTGGAGGAGTACTCCCACCTCTCCGCGAACGATGTCTACCTCGGCTATCTCGCCCACGCCACCGAGCGCATCCACCTGGGCTCCGGCATCTTCAACCCGCTGCCGCAGGTCAACCACCCGGTCAAGGTCGCCGAGAAGGTCGCGATGCTCGACCACCTCTCCGGCGGCCGGTTCGAGTTCGGCTCGGGCCGGGGCGCGGGCAGCCACGAGATCCTCGGCTTCCTCCCGGGGATCACCGACATGAACGCCACCAAGGAGATCTGGGAAGAGACGATCGCCGAGTTCCCCAAGATGTGGCTGCAGGACGAGTACCAGGGCTTCGCGGGCAAGCACTGGTCGCTGCCGCCGCGCAAGGTGCTGCCCAAGCCGTACGGGGGCTCCCACCCGGCGATGTGGTACGCGGCCGGGTCGCCGCCCTCGTACGCGATGGCCGGCAAGAAGGGCCTCGGCGTGCTCGGCTTCTCCATCCAGAAGGTCTCCGACATGGAGTGGGTCCTCGACTCCTACAAGAACGCGATCAAGGAGGCCGAGCCGGTCGGTGGCTTCGTCAACGACAACGTGATGGTCACCTCCACCGCGATCTGCGCGGAGACCCATGCCAAGGCCGTCGAGATCGCGGTCGGCGGCGGGCTCAACTATCTGCAGTCGCTGCTCTTCCGCTACCACGACACCTTCCCCCGCCCCGAGGGCATCCCGGAGTGGCCGGAGCTGCTGCCGGAGTACACCGAGGAGATCATCGAACTCCTCATCGCCGAGGAGCTGATGATCTGCGGCGACCCGGACGAGGTCTTCCGCCAGTGCAAGCGGTGGGAACAGGCCGGGGCCGACCAGCTGTCGTTCGGGCTGCCGATCGGGATCGGCTACGAGGACACGATGAACACGGTCAAGCTCATCGGCGAGCACGTCATCCCGAAGATCGACACCGATCCGGTGCACCGCACGACCCGCTTCCGCCACGCCGGGACCCGGTAGCCGCGGACGCGAGAGCAGAGACTCCGTAGCCGCGGAGGCGAGAGCAGAGCCCCAGCAGCCGCAGAGCGAGAGCAGAGCCCCAGCAGCCGCAGACGTGCGAGCCGAGACCCAGCAGCCGCAGACGCGAGAAGGGATCCACCCGTGCTCGACCACCTGATCAAGGGCGCCACCGTGGCGGACGGCACCGGCGCGCCCTCCTACGTCGCCGACGTCGGCATCCGGGACGGCCGGATCGTGGCCATCGCCGAGCCCGGGACCGTCACCGAACCGGCGCGGTCCGCCGAGGACGCCACCGGGCTCGTCCTCGCACCCGGGTTCGTCGACCCGCACACCCACTACGACGCCCAGCTTTTCTGGGATCCGTACGCCACCCCCTCCATGAACCACGGCGTGACCACCGTCGCGGGCGGCAACTGCGGCTTCACCCTCGCCCCGCTCAACCCCGACCGGCCCGGCGACGCCGACTACACCCGGCGGATGATGAGCCGGGTCGAGGGCATGTCGCTGGTGGCGCTGGAGCAGGGCGCGCCCTGGAACTGGCACGGCTTCGGCGAGTACCTGGACGCGCTGGAGGGCCGGATCGCCGTCAACGCGGGCTTCATGGTGGGGCACTGCGCGCTGCGCCGCCATGTGATGGGCGAGGACGCGATCGGCGGACAGCCCACGCCCGCGCAGTTGGAGGAGATGCTGCTCCTCTTCCACGAGGCGATGGACGCGGGGGCGTGGGGGCTGTCCACCACCCAGTCCTCGACCCACTCGGACGGGGACGGACAGCCGGTCGCCTCCCGTCACGCGGGGCCCGAGGAGCTCCTGGCGCTCTCCCGGGCCGTCGGCGAACACGAGGGGACGCAGATCGAGGCGATCGTGGCGGGCTGTCTCGACCAGTTCGCCGACGAGGAGATCGATCTGCTGGTGGAGATGAGCGCGGCCGCCGGCCGCCCGCTCAACTGGAACGTCCTGACCGTCGACGCGGCCGTCCCCGAGCGGGTGCCGCGCCAGCTCCAGGCCAGCGAACGGGCCCGTAAGGCGGGCGGCAGGATCGTCGCGCTCACCATGCCGATCCTCACCCCCATGAACATGTCGCTCGGCACCTTCTGCGCGCTGAACCTCATCCCGGGCTGGGGCGACATCCTGGGGCTGCCGATCCCGGAGCGGATCGCGAAGCTCCGCGACCCGGACGTACGGGCGGAGATGCTGCGCCGCGCGAGCAGCCCCGAAGCCGGGGTCTTCCGCCGGCTCACCCACTTCGGGCGGTACGTCATCGGCGACACCTACAGCGCGGCCAACGCCGGGCTGACCGGCCGGGTCGTCCGCGACATCGCCGCCGAGCGCGGCCAGGAGGACTTCGCCGCACTGGTGGAGATCTGCGCCGCCGACGAGATGCGCACGGTGCTGTGGCCCATGCCGACCGACAACGACCCGGCGAGCTGGGAGCTGCGACAGCGCACCTGGGAACACGAGGACGTCATGCTCGGCGGCTCGGACGCGGGGGCCCATCTGGACCGGATGTGCGGCGCCCCGTACACCACCCGGTTCATCGGCGACTGTCTGCGCGGGCGGAAATTGGTCGGCCTGGAGCGGGCGGTACGGATGCTGACGGACGATCCGGCGCGGCTGCTCGGGCTGCGCGAACGCGGCCGGATCGCCGAGGGCTACCACGCCGACCTGGTCCTCTTCGACCCCGAGCGGATCGACGCGGGCCAGGCGCGGCTGGTACACGACCTGCCGGGCGACAGCCCGCGGCTGGACTCGCGGGCGATGGGGATCGTGAGCGTCCGGGTGGGCGGCACCGAGACCATCCGGGACGACGAGATCACCGGCGCGGTGCCGGGACGGGTGCTGCGGTCGGGCCGGGACACGGAGACGGTGAGCACGAGGGGTTGAGCCGATGGCACGCGCGGCCCTGATCACGGGCGCCTCACGCGGTATCGGCCTGGCGGTGGCGAAGGCGCTGACGGCGGACGGCGCCGCGGTGTGCCTCACGGCGCGGAACCCGAAGGAGCTGGCCGAGGCCGTACGCCGCCTCGGTCCGCGCGCCATCGCCTGCCCCGGGGACGTGGCGGACCCGGCGCACCTGGAGGCGGCCGTGGCCCGCACCCTCGAGGAGTTCGGCCGCCTCGACATCCTGGTCAACAACGCGGCCACCAACGCCCCGCTGGGCCCGCTGATGACCGTGGACCCGCTCGCCTGGCGCATGGCCTTCACGGTCAACGTGGAGGCCCCGTTGCGGCTGATCCAGGCAGCATGGCGCGGCTGGATGCGCGACCACGGCGGCGCGATCGTCAACATCTGCACCGAAGGCACCCACGGCGTCGGCCCGGGCGTCGGCGCCTACGGCACCGCCAAGACCGCCCTCCTCCGCCTCACCCGCCAGCTCGCCGCCGAACTGGCCCCGTCGGTCCGCGTCAACGCCGTCTCCCCGGGGCTGGTCCGCACCGAGATGGCCCGCTTCGTCTGGGAGCCCGGCGAGCGGGAGATCGCCGCGGCGCTTCCGCTGGCCCGGATCGGCGAACCGGAGGACGTGGCGCGCGCGGTCCGCTGGCTGGTCTCGGACGAGGCGTCCTGGATCACCGGCACGGACCTGGTGGTCGACGGCGGCCGCCGGGTCCGCGCGGCGCGGCCTATCGGCTGACGGGGTCCCTCTGCTGGCACGGCAGGGGAGCGGCCCCTGTCCCTGGACCGGGGGTCAGCCCCTTCCTGTCCCTGGACCGGGTGTCAGTCGTTCGCCGGTGGCGTCAGTCCGTGGCGGTGGAGGAAGGCGTCCACGAGTCGGTCGGTGAACTCCTGGCCGACGGCTTCGTCGGTCACCAGCACCCGGTAGTAGACGGGGCCCAGGAGCTGGTCGGTCTCGGCCGTCAGGTCCAGGCCGGGCGGCAACTCCCCGCGCTCCATGGCCCGTTCCAGCGGGAGGCGGTCGCGGCGGCGCTGGTCGTCGAGGTACCGGGACCGGAAGTCCCGGGCGAACGCCGGATCGTGCTGCGCCTGGGCGACCAGGGCCTTGAAGACGGCGCCGGAGTCGGACGCGCTGAGGAACCCGGCCAGGTCGCGCAGATAGCCGCGCAGATCCAGGGCGAGATCACCGCGGTCGCGCACGGGCAGGTCCTCGGCCACGTCCTGGAGGAAGGCGTCCATGAGGATGTCGGTCTTGGTGCTCCACCAGCGGTAGATCGTCTGCTTGGCGACCCCGGCCCGGGTGGCGATCCCCTCCATCGTGACGCCCGCGAAACCCCTCTCGGCCAGCAGGTCGTCGGCCGCGTTCAGCACCGCCAGCCGGGCCTGTTCGCTGCGTCCGTGCCGGTTGCCGTGGTGGCGTGGTGCCGGTCGGCCGGTGCCGCTCGTCCCGGCGGTCTGTGTCGCGCGTGCCATCTCGCCTCCCCGAGATCTCAGGATAACCACCCTCCCTCGCGCCATCCCTTCTAGACAAGACGCAACGTCGCGTCTACTCTAAACCCATGACAGTCACTCACACGCTTGCCGACCCCCGGGTCGAGACCGCCATCAGCCGGATGTTCGAGCTGGCCGAGCAGGACGGGACCGCCCAGGCGGAGCTGCCGCCCGGCGCAGTGGAATCGCTGGCCCCGCAGGAGCTGGCCGACGCCGCGGCCAGGATCTACATGCCGATCTCCGCCGAGGGCGGGAAGCTGCTCTACAACCTGATCCGCGCCATCCGCCCGGCCACGGTGGTCGAGTTCGGCATGTCCTTCGGGATCTCCACGCTCCATCTGGCCGCCGCCGTGCGGGACAACGGCACCGGGCGCGTCATCACCACGGAGATGAGCAAGGAGAAGATCGCCGCGGCCCGCCGCACCTTCGCCGAGACCGGGCTGGACGACGTGATCACCGTGCTGGAGGGGGACGCCCGGGAGACCCTCGCCGACCTCGATGGCTCCGTGGATCTCCTGCTGCTCGACGGCTGGAAGGACCTGTGCCTGCCCGTGCTGCGGATGCTCGAACCGCGTCTGCGGCCCGGCACCCTCGTCGTGGCCGACGACGTCGACCAGGGCGAGGGCCTCCTGCGGTCGTATCTCGACTACGTACGCGACCCGGCGAACGGCTACCAGAACGTCACCTTCCCCATCGAGGACGGCATGGAGATCAGCTGCCGCCTCTGAGCCGGGGGACCGGCCCGTCGGCCGGTGGGCGATCACCGGCCGACCCCGAAGACCGCCGGCGGCCCGCTCGGGCCGCCGGCACGATCCGTCCGCGGCAGGCCGTCGCGGACCTCTCCGAAAGAGCACTGACATGCAGGTATTCATCACCGGAGCGACCGGGTGGATCGGCTCGGCCGTGGTCGACCACATGCTCGACGCCGGGCACGAGGTCACCGGCCTCGCCCGCTCGGACGCCTCCGCCGCCGCGCTCGAGGCCAAGGGCGCCCGGGTGCTCCGCGGCGACCTCGACGATCTCGACGGCATCCGCTCCGGCGCCGACGCCGCCGATGCCGTCGTCCACCTCGCCAACAAGCACGACTTCGCCAACCCGGCGGTGAACAACCAGGCCGAGCGCGGTGCCGTACAGACCATCGGCGAGGCCCTCGCGGGCTCTCACCGGCCGTTCATTCTCGCCGCCGGCCTGGCCTCCCTCGCTCCCGGCCGCGTGGCCACCGAGGAGGACCGCTCCCCGTTCCACGGCATCGATTCGATGCGCGCCGGCGGCGAGAACCTCGCGCTGGAGTTCGTGGAGCAAGGCGTCAACACGGTCGTCGTGCGCTTCGCCCCCACCGTGCACGGCGATGGTGACCGGGGATTCATGGCCGGGCTGGTGGCGACGGCACGCGCCAAGGCCGTCTCGGCCTATATCGAGGACGGGGGCAACCGCTGGGCGGCGATCCACCGCGGTGACGCCGGGCGCATCGTGCAACTCGCCCTCGACAAGCGGGCCCCGGCCGGCACCATCCTGCACGCCACGGCCGAGACCGGCATCCCGGCCCGCGACATTGCCGGGGCCATCGGGCGCGGACTCGGCCTGCCGGTCGTCTCCGTCCCGGCCGATGGCGCTGGTGAGCACTTCGGCTGGCTGAACAAGTTCTTCGGAGCGGACATGGCCGCGAGCAGTGACGCCACCCGCGCGCTGCTCGGCTGGGCACCCGGCGGCCGCACCCTCGCCGAGGACCTCGACAGCGGCTGCTACTACCGCTGACCGAGCGGCGGCGGACGGTGTGGCGCGTGCGCCCGGACGGCTCCGGCGGCCGGAGAGCCGTCAGTGGTCGCCGAAGCTGTCACTGCTCGCCGAAGCCGTCCGTGCTCGCCGAAGCCGTCAGCGCCCGCTGAAACCGTCAGTGGTCGCCGAGCCAGATCGGGTTCGTCATCGCCGCCATCGGGCCCGGTATCCCCGACGCCCCGCCGTCCGCCGGGGCGTGGCGCACCTCGGCGCGCACATAGGCCGCGTAGGACGCCGTCGTACGCCATTCGGCCGTGAGCGTCCCGGAGTCGGGGACCGCCGTCCCGTAGAGCTGGCCCTGGTCGGTGATGAACCGCACCGAGCAGCCCGGGCCCACGCCGGAGACCTTCAGCCGGACCGTCACCTCCTCCGCGCCGCCGACCTTCAGGCGCTCGCCGATACCGGCGTGCTTACCGCGCCCGCCGACCGCCTCGAAGGTGAGGTCGATCTTCGAGGACTCGGCGATCCAGCTCCGGCCGGCCCGGATGCCTTCCTGGAGGGCGGTGCGGGACAGGTCGTCGGCCAGCACCACCGTCTGCGGCAGGCCCACGACCTGGGGCTCGCGGTGGGCGTCGCTGTGGCCGACGGCGGGCAGCCAGCGGCCCTCGCCCCGGGAGGCGGCGACCAGGGTGTTGTCCCACTCGGAGATGGTGACCTCGTCGTCCGGGGTGAAGTCCGCGTTCCACACCTCGACCGCGTCGGCCTCGTTGAAGCCGAACTTCCAGTTGCAGCCGACACAGGTGCCGTGCGGATGGGCCGGGATCACCAGGCCGCCGGCCTGCCGGACCTTGCGGGCGAACTGGCCGAAGCGGTTGTCCCGGGCGCGGTAGCGCCAGTCGATGAAGGTGCCGGGGTCGGTGCCGAGGGCGACCACATGGCCGTTACGCGTGGTGATCTCCTCACCGGTGAGGATCAGCAGGTCATCGCCCCACAGACCCTCGAACGCGGCATGCGCCGACGTGGTGTTGTGCTCGGTGGTGGTGATGAAGTCCAGCCCCGCGGCACGGGCGGCGGCGACCAGCTCGGCCGGGGTGCGCTTGCCGTCGGAGTGCACGGTGTGCAGATGCGAGTCGCCCCGGTACCAGGCGCGGCCCCGGCCCTTCGCCCGCTGCGGCGGGTACACCGGCTTCGGGGTGGTGCCGGGCGCGCCGTACCGCAGGGTGACGGTGACCGTGTAGTCCAGGCCCTGGGGGGCGACCGTGTACGGCCCCAGCACGACATGCCAGGTGCCCGCCTTCACGGGCCCCGCCAGATAGCCGGGCGTCGCCTCCTCGGCGCTGATGGCGAACTCCGCACGGGCCCCGCCGGACCAGCCGCGGAAGCCGCGCCCGCCCAGCTCCGTGCCGCGCTCGTCGAAGATGCCGATATCGCAGGCGTTCCCCTGCGTGCCGGCCGGGACGGTCGGCTTGTCGTACGTGTACGACACGGCGATCTCGCGCACCCCGCGCGGCACCTCGACGGGCACATAGACGAAGTCCGGCGCGCCGGTGGGCAGATGGCCGCTGAGGGTCTTCGTCTGCTCAGGGTCGTCGGCCGGGCCGGCCGCTTCGGCGTGGGTGAAGGTCATGGGATCGAGTGTCAGCACACCCGCCGCGCCCGCAAGCGCGGAGAGCCTGAGTACATCGCGTCGCTGCATGAGGGACCCCCCAGAGTCGAGAGTGCCGTCCGACACCCGCGTGACACCGTTGTACGCGTGGGTGACACGCGCGGAAAGCCCTGTGGATAACTCCATGGCCACGAGGGAACGTACATCCCCCCGCACCGCCTCCGTCCCTCTCGCGCGGCGCTCCGCACCACGCCAAGTCCCGTCCGGGCAACGGCCGTCGGCACCCGCCGCGTGCAGCCCGCACGTTTCACGGTGTCCTATTCCCGCCCACGGCCCGCGGCAGCCGTGATCAGACCCACAAAACCGCAGGCCCGGGCCGTCTGGCGGTGTCACACACCGCTCGTATGCTCGGAGGATGACCACGAGCGCGCAGGGAAACGAACCGGCTGCCCCGACTGGCTCCGCCGCCCCCACAGCCAACGCGATGCGCCGTGCACTCAAGCGCGCCCGCGACGGCGTGGCGCTGGACACCGCCGAGGCGGCGGTGCTGCTCCAGGCGCGCGGTGACGACCTGAAGGATCTGATGGCCTCCGCCGCCCGGGTCCGCGACGCGGGCCTGGAGGCGGCCGGCCGCCCCGGGGTCATCACCTACTCGCGCAGCGTCTTCATCCCGCTCACCCGGCTGTGCCGGGACAAGTGTCACTACTGCACCTTCGCGACCGTGCCCGGCAAGCTGCGCCGCGCGGGCCACGGGATGTTCATGTCGCCCGACGAGGTCCTCGCCATCGCCCGCCGGGGCGCCGAAATGGGCTGCAAGGAAGCGCTGATCACCCTCGGCGACCGCCCCGAGGACCGCTGGCCCGAGGCGCGCGCATGGCTGGAGGCCGAGGGGTACGACGACACCATCGCGTACGTACGGGCCATGGCGATCCGCATCCTGGAGGAGACCGGCCTCCTGCCGCACCTCAACCCCGGCGCGATGACCTGGACCGACTTCCAGCGGCTCAAGCCGGTCGCCCCTTCCATGGGCATGATGCTGGAGACCACCGCCGAGCGGCTGTGGAGCGAGCCCGGCGGCCCCCACTACGGTTCGCCCGACAAGGAGCCGGCGGTAAGGCTGCGCGTTCTGGAGGACGCCGGGCGCAGCTCCGTCCCGTTCACCAGCGGGCTGCTGATCGGGATCGGCGAGACGCAGGAGGAGCGGGCGGAGTCGCTGTTCGCGCTGCGCCGCGTCTCCCGCTCGTACCACGGCATCCAGGAAGTCATCATCCAGAACTTCCGCGCCAAACCGGACACCGCGATGCGGGGGATGCCGGACGCGGAGCTGGACGACCTGGTGGCCACCGTCGCCGTCGCCCGCCACATCCTGGGCCCGTCCGCCTGCATCCAGGCTCCGCCCAACCTGGTCGACGCGGAGTACGAGCAGCTCATCGGCGCCGGTATCGACGACTGGGGCGGCGTCTCCCCGCTCACCCCGGACCATGTCAACCCCGAGCGTCCCTGGCCCCAGGTGGACGAGCTGGCCGAGCGCTCCGCCGCCGCCGGCTTCAGCCTGCGCGAACGGCTCGCGGTCTACCCCGAGTACATCCAGCGCGGCGAGCCCTGGCTGGACCCCCGGCTGCTGCCGCATGTGACCGCCCTCGCCGACCCCGGGACCGGCCTGGCCCGCGAGGACGCGACCCCCACCGGACTGCCCTGGCAGGAGCCGGAGGAGGCGTTCAGCGCCTCCGGCCGCACCGATCTGCACCACACCATCGACACCGAGGGCCGCACCGGTGACCGCCGTAAGGACTTCGACGAGGTCTACGGCGACTGGGAGGCGCTGCGCGAGGCCGCGGCCCCCGGGATGGTCCCCTCCCGCATCGACGGCGACATCAAGGCCGCGCTGGCCCAGGCCGCCGACGACCCGACCAAGCTGACCGACCCCGAGGCGCTGGCCCTGTTCCACGCCGACGGCCCGGCGCTCGACGCCCTGTGCCGCATCGCCGACGATCTGCGCCGGGCGGCCGTCGGCGACGACGTCACCTACATCGTCACGCGGAACATCAACTTCACCAATGTCTGCTACACCGGCTGCCGCTTCTGCGCCTTCGCCCAGCGCCGTACGGACGCCGACGCCTACACCCTCTCCCTGGACCAGGTCGCCGACCGTGCCCAGCAGGCATGGGACGTGGGCGCGGTGGAGGTCTGCATGCAGGGCGGCATCCACCCCGATCTGCCCGGCACCGCGTACTTCGACATCGCCCGCGCCGTCAAGGAGCGCGTGCCCGGGATGCATGTCCACGCCTTCTCCCCGATGGAGGTCGTCAACGGCGCGACCCGCACCGGGATGTCCATCCGCGAATGGCTGACGGCGGCGCGCGAGGCGGGCCTGGACACCATTCCCGGCACGGCGGCCGAGATCCTGGACGACGAGGTGCGCTGGGTCCTCACCAAGGGCAAGCTGCCGACCGCCACCTGGGTCGAGGTCGTCAAGACGGCGCATGAGCTGGGGGTGCGGTCCTCGTCCACGATGATGTACGGCCATGTGGACCAGCCCCGCCACTGGCTGGCCCATCTGCGGCTGCTCGCCGAGATCCAGCAGGAGACGGGCGGCTTCACCGAATTCGTCACCCTCCCCTTCATCCACACCAACGCCCCCGTCTACCTCGCCGGTATCGCCCGCCCCGGCCCCACCAGCCGCGACAACCGCGCCGTCACGGCCATGGCGCGGATCCTGCTCCACCCCCATATCCCCAACATCCAGACCAGCTGGGTGAAGCTGGGCGCGGAGGGCGCCGCCGAGATGCTCCGCTCCGGCGCCAACGACCTGGGCGGCACCCTTATGGAGGAGACCATCTCCCGTATGGCGGGCTCCTCCTACGGCTCCTACCGCTCCATCCAGGACCTGGTGGCCATCGCCGAGCTGGCCGGACGCCCCGCCCGCCCCCGCACCACCACCTACGGCGCCGTCCCCGAGGACCGTCAGGCCGCGGCCCTCGCCTCGGACGGCCATCTGCCGGAGCTGCTCCCGGTGCTGGGGGACTGACCCCGGCTCACGGTCGGACCGAGCCCGGCTCAGGGTTCGGGGGCGCGCCGCGCGGATACGCTGCCATGGGAAGCGGGGGGAAGGGGGCACCCATGGCAGAGCGGCGTCCGACGATTCGGGAGCTGATCCGGCAGCGGCGCCGGTTCGTGGGGCGGCGGCAGGAGCTGGCCGCGTTCCGGGAGAACTTCGCGGTGCCGCCCGAGGATGCCGCACACCACTTCCTGTTCCATGTGCGCGGCGACGCCGGGGTGGGCAAGACGACGCTGCTGCGGCAGCTCGAGAACACCGCGCGGGAGCACCGGGCGCTCACCGCCTCCGTGGACGAGTCCGTGAACAGCGTCCCCGAGGTGATGGCGGCCATCAGCGCCCAGTTAGCCGAGCAGGGCCATCCGCTGAAGTCCTTCGACAGGCTGCTGGCGACCTACCGGCGGCGGCGCCACGAGGCCGATGCGGCGGCGCAGCAGCCCGCGCCGCGGCCTTCGGAGGAGGCGGCGGCGGGCGAGCCCCGGCCGTCGCCGTCGAGCGCGTTCGCCGTCCGGGCGGGGCTGGTCGGGCTCGGCATGGTGCCGGGCGTCGGGGCGTTGGCCGGGGCGGCGGAACCGGACCGGGTCGCCCAGGCCGCCGACCGCGCGCGGGCCAAGCTCAGCGCCCGCTTGCGCAGCCATGACGACGTGGACCTGGTGATGTCGCCCCTGGACGCCCTCACCCCCGCGTTCCTGAAGGACGTGGGCGAGGTGGCCGCGTCCGTGCCCTGGATGGCGTGGTTCTTCGACACCTATGAGCGCACCAGTCCGCTGCTGGACCTGTGGCTGCGCGATGTGATGTTCGAGGGCCGCTACGGCTCGCTCCCGGCCAATGCGGTGGTGACGCTGGCCGGACAGGGCACGCTCGCCCCGCGGTGCTGGGCCGACTACGCCGACCTCGTCGCCGACCTCCCCCTGGTCCCCTTCACCGAGACGGAGGCCCGGCAGCTCCTGACCGCCAAGGGCGTGGTCGACGAGCAGGTGGTCGAGGTCGTCCTCCGTCTCACCGGAGGGCTGCCCGTGCTGGTGTCCATGCTGGCCGAGACCCGGCCGACCACCCCCGAGGCCGTGGGCGACCCCTCCGGCACCGCCGTCGAGCGCTTCCTGAAGTGGGTGAGCGACGAGACCCACCGCTCGGCCGCCCTGGCCGCGGCCCTGCCCCGGCGCCTGGACGAGGACGTCTTCGCAGCCGCGGTGGGGGAGGAGGCGGCCGAGCTCTACGGCTGGCTCCGCTCACTCCCGTTCGTGGCCGACGGCTCCGGCCGCTGCGGCTACCACCAGGTCGTCCGCACGGCCATGCTGCGGCTCCAGCGCAACCAGTCCCCGCAGGCGTGGCGCACCCGTCATCTCCGGCTGGCCGATGCCTTCGCGGGGTGGCAGCGGCAGATCGAGGAGACGCTGGAGGGCGACCAGAAGTGGGAGCACGAGCGATGGCTGGACTATCGGCTCGAGGAGGCTTACCACAGGCTGTGCGCGACTCCGGAGGGAGCCCTGCGGGATGAGCTGCGGGCTTATGCGCGCGCGTATCTGAGCTGGTCGCCGGTGTCCTGGGAACGCCGCTGGAAGCGGATGCTCGTCGAGGCGGGGCAGGACACGGGCAGCGAGGCGGTCCGCATATGGGGCGAACGTCTGCTCGCGCAATCCTCGATGAGGGACCTGGCGCGGAGCATGACGCTGCTGATCGATGAGGTCGGGCCGGATGATCAGGCCCGGGCCATGGCCTTCGCGCGCCGCGGCTTGATCCGCGCGGAGATGAACGAGTGGGAGGAGGCACTGGCGGACGCGGAGCGGGCGCTGGAGCTGGACGCCGACTGCGCTCGTGCTCACGCGGTCCGCGGTGAGGTGTACTGCCACATGGGGAGTTACGACCGGGCGGTGGAGAGTTATGACCGGGCCCTGCGGGTGGACCCCGAATACGCCTGGGTCCTCGCCCGGCGGGGTGAGGCATATGCCCTCCTCGGGCGGTTCGAGGAGGCGTTGGCCGACCTCCGCCGTTCCTTGGAGCTGAACGATGGGAATGCGCAAGCCGTAACCACCCGTGCCCTGGTCCACTATGCCTTGGGGGACTTCGAGGGGGCGTTGGCGGATTTCACCCGAGCGCTGGAGATCAGACCCGAGTCGGCCTGGGCTCATCAGGAGCGTGCCAAGGCCTATCGGCTGCTGGGGAGACATGAGGAGTCGCTCGCAGATGCCGAGCGGGCCATCGAACTCGGCGCCGACTACGCGGCGTTCGACCACGTACAGGCTCTCCGCCTCCTGGGGCGCTTCGACGAGGCCCTGATCGCGGTCGACCGGTGTCTGGCCTCCGCCCCCGACGACAAGAGGATGCTCGCCGAGCGCGGTGAGCTGTACCGGATGACGGACCGCGTCGAGGAGGCGCTGACGGACTTCAACCGGGTCCTGGACATGGATCCGTCCTATGTCTTCGCGCTGGACAGCCGGGGGCTGATCCATGAGGACGCCGACCGGCCGGACGAGGCGCTGGCCGACTTCGGCACCGCGATCGCGAGCGACCCCCACTTTTTCTATGCCCTGGATCATCGAGGGACCTTGCATCTGCGCCTCGGCAACGACGAGGCCGCCCTTGCCGATCTGGACCGGGCCCTCGTGCTCCTCCCGGACCAGCCGTCGGTCCTGTGGGCCAGGGCCGAGTGCCACCGCCGGGCAGGCCGCCGCGCCGAGGCGCTCGCGGACCTCGAACGGGCGTGGGCCCTGGAAGGTGACGACCTCGAACTGGCCTTCGAATACACGGTTCTGGTGAGCCAGGTGGCCGGGCTCACCGAAGCTCGGGAGCGGTGGACCGCCTTCGAGAGGCTGCTGGCGGAGAACGGCGACGAGTGGGATACCGAGACCGTGGTGGCCGCCACGGTCATCAGTAGAGCCGCCCTCGGTGACCGGGCCGGGGCCGAGCGATCGCTGGCGGAGCTGTCCGCCACGCAGCCGTGCTGGGAGACCGTGGACGAAGCGGTTGGGGACCTGGACGACCTCGCCCAGTGTCCCGGGGTCGACCCCGCCCTGCTCGCCACCCTCCGCGCGCCGCTCGCCGAGCTCCGCGCGGCCCTGGACCCCGGCCCGGAGGGCGCTCGGATAAGCGCTCAGGGCGCACACGACATTCGGTGAGGGAATTCGCATTTTCGGAATGCGTCCATCCGTCGTCTTCTCGGTGATGACGCCTTCACAATCCTCGGCGGCCAAGAGGCGATCATTCGGTGTCCATTACAGTTCAAAGACAGTTCAGGGCCATTCACGCAGCGAAGAAAAGAGGCATAGGTCGTGACCGCAACCGCCAGCGCAGCGACCGGCGTATGGGGCCGCGCCGAACAGCAGGACTTCCGCAGCCGGGTGCGCGGCTGTCTGCTCGGCGGGGCCATCGGGGACGCGCTGGGGGCGGCCGTCGAGTTCGCCTCGCTGGACGAGATCAGGGCGGCGCACGGAGCCGAGGGCGTGACGGACTTCCTGCCCGCCTATGGCGGTCGCGGACGGGTCACCGACGACACCCAGATGACCCTGTTCACGGTGGACGGGCTGATACGGGCGCAGGTGCGCCGTGACACGGGGGCCTGGCATCCGCCCACCGACATCCACTCCGCACACCGCCGCTGGTACTCCACGCAGCGCGACTGGGGCCCCGATGAGCGCCGTAAGGACGCCGGCTGGCTGGCCCGCGAGGAGTGGTTGTACGCCCAGCGCTCCCCGGGCCGGGCCTGTATCACCGCGCTCGCCGACGAGACCATGGGCACCCTGGAGGCGCCCAAGAACCCCGACTCCAAGGGATGCGGCGCCGTGATGCGCTCCGCGCCCTTCGGACTGCTGGTGGGCTGGGAGCCGCAGCTTGTCTTCCAGCTGGCCATCGAGTGCGCGGCGCAGACCCACGGCCACCCCACCGGCTATCTCGCGGCCGGTGCCTTCGCCCTCATCGTGCACGGCCTCGCGCGCGGCGAGGCGCTGGACGGAGCCGTCCAGCGTGCCCTCGCCCATCTGGCCACCCGCCCCGGCCACGAGGAGACCACCAACGCGCTGCGGTACGCGCTGGGCGCCGTACGGCAGGGCCTGCCGACCCCCGAGCGCGTCGCGTCCCTGGGCCAGGGCTGGACCGGTGAGGAGGCCCTGGCGATGGGCCTGTACTGCGCCCTGGTCGCCGAGGACGTCCGCCACGGGCTGCTGCTCGCGGTCAACCACGGTGGGGACAGCGACTCCACGGCGGCCATCTGCGGCAATCTGCTGGGCGCGCTGCACGGCGAGACGGCGCTGCCGCCCGCCTGGCTGGCGGAGGTCGAGGGGCGCGGCACGATCCTGGAGCTGGCCGACGACTTCGCCATGGAGATGACCCAGGGCCCCGCGCTCCACGGCCCGGGCAGCTCCTCCCCGGCCTGGCTCACCCGCTACCCGCGCGCGTAGGTCCGCTCCGGCCGCCGCGGCGCCGCATCCGTACCGGCGGTGGCCATCTGCCGCCCTACGGTCCCGCTCCCCTCCCAGGGACGCCTTACGGCGCGCAGGGTCAGATACGCGGCCACGCCCAGGAAGGCGATGCCGATCAGCGGATAGACGGCGGTGAGGAGCATCTGGGCGGGGTTCTGGTGGAGTTCCACCCGGGTCGGCCTGCTGTGGGGCGCGTACCAGACCATGAAGGAGTAGAACAGCAGCCCGGTCACCACCGTCCAGGCCGTCCAGCCCGCGGTACGCCGCCGCACCGCCTCCACCGCGAGCAGCAGGACCATCGGGACGGCCCACACCCAGTGGTGCGACCAGGAGACCGGGCTGACCATGAGGGCGGTCACCGCGCAGGTCAGGGCGGCCCAGGCGCGGGCGTTCGGCAGCCGGCTGTCGTCGGTCAGCTGGGCGGCGACCGCCGTGGCCAGGCCCACACAGCCCACCAGCGCGGCCGCCATGAGCCACCACAGGCCCGGGTCGGGGGTGTGCAGGATGCGGGCGAGGGCGCCCTTGAGGTTCTGGTTGCCCGCGCCCTCGACATCGCCGGGGCGGTCGGTCGCGAAGAGGACCTCGGTCCAGAAGCGCCGGGAGTCATGCGGCAGCGCCAGAGCCGAGAACGCGACCGTAAGGGCGAAGGCGGCGGTCGCGACGGCCGCGCGCCGCAGATGGTCGTTCTGGAAGCGCCGTCGCGGCGGCCCGCTGCCGGGCACGGCTCGCCTCCGGGCCGCCCCGGCCGCCCACAGCCGGCGGAGGCCGAGGAACAGTCCGGCGAGCCCCAGGAAGACCACGAAGAGCCCCGGGGTCAGCTTGATCCCAGTGGCTATGCCGGTCCCGAGCCCCGCCCAGCGGTGGCCCGCCCGGCGGGTCAGATCCCACAGCACCAGCGCCGTGACCAGCAGATTGATCTGCCCGTAGCGCAGGGTCGTCCACACCGGCTCACACCACACCGCGACGGCGGCCAGGGCCAGGACGGCGGCCGGTCGCGGCACCCGGGCGGGCAGATCGATCAGCCGCAGCGACAGATGGGCGACAGCGACCATCAGGCCGAGGTTGACGGCCGTCCCGAAGGTCCGCAGGACGCCCGTGCCCATCACGGTGAGCGGGGTGAAGATCAGCGCCGCGAACGGTGGATAGGTATTGGGGAGATTGTGTTGAGTCGCCCGCATGTCATACAGATCCTGGGCATTGCGTACGGACCATCCCTCGGCGCGATAGACCAGCAGATCGACCATCGACACCTGGGCGGCCCGCTGCGCGATCCAGAACCCGGTGAAGGAGAGCAGGCAGAAGACCGCCGCACACAGCACCGGCCGGCGCAGTACGAAGGCGCGGGCCCGGTGGATCCGGGAGTCGGTGATCGTCTGTATGGCGGTCACGGGGGCTCCAGAGGTCCCTGGGGACCGCGGCTCGGTCGGGGCGGGGCGAGTCGGGTCCGGGGTGGTGCGATCGGTGGCGGTCGGCTCGGACGGCCGCCCATCCTACGTTCCGGATGTGGATGCCAGGTGGAGGAGAGGTTGCCTGAACAGCATGGATCTTCCGAACGCCACTCCCGCACCACATTCCACTTCTGCCCCGCCGCCGGGGCCGGGCCGACCGTAAGGCGGCCGCCCCCAGGGCCGTTGGCCGTAAGGTGGCCGCCCCCGGGACCGCCGGCCGTAAGGTGGGCCGGTGCCTGCCTCCGCCGCCGTCATACGTGATGCGAACCACACCGACCTGGGCGCCATCGCCGCGATCTTCAGCCACTACGTCAACGAGACCGTCGTCACCTTCGAGGAGGTCCCGCCCACCGTCGACGACTGGGCGCGGCGGCTGGCGGAGTTGACCGACCGGGGCCTGCCGTTCCTGGTCGCCGAGGTTCCCGAAGGCACCGGCCGTACGGTCGCCGGATACGCCTACGCCGGGCCCTGGCGCCCCAAGCCCGCGTACCGCCACACCGCCGAGGACGCCATCTACCTCGCCCCCGGCCGGACCGGCGCGGGGCTGGGGGCCGCGCTGCTCGGCGCCCTGCTCACCCGCTGTGCCGAGGCGGGCGTACGGCAGGTCGTCGCGGTCATCGCCGACGCCGGCAGCGACGCCTCGGCCACCCTCCACCGGCGCTTCGGCTTCACCCCGGCGGGCAAACTGGCCGGTGTCGGCCGTAAACACGGGCGCTGGATCGACACCCACCTCATGCAGTGCGATCTGACGACCGGCACGGACCCGCAGACGGAACCGGGCCGCCGGTCACCCCGCGATGGGTGGTGACCGGCGGCCCGGATCATGGCCGCCGCGCGGAGGGCGTCAGTCCGTGGCGCCCGCGACCGACTTCTGGCCGGTCGCGCCCTGCTCGGGCTCCGACAGTGCGGCGCTCGCCGAACCCGGCCCGTCGTCATCCGAGTTGAGCGAGGCGAGGATGGCATCGCGCTCCGGGGTGTCCTCCGGCTTGATGTAGCCGATGACGATGAAGAGCACGAGCGAGACCGCGAGCGGGACGGAGATCTGGTACTCCAGGTTCACGCCTCCGTCGATCGCGTCGTTGATCGGGTAGTTGACCAGGTAGAAGGCGATCAGACCCATGGCCCAGCTGACCAGCGCCGCCGTCGGCCCCGACTTGCGGAAGGCGCGCAGCATGCCCAGCATCAGCGGGATCGCGATCGGCCCCATCAGCCCGGCGACCCATTTGATCACCACGGTGATGATGTCGCCGAAGAAGTCCGAGTTGACCTGGGTGGCGATGGCCATGGACAGGGCGAGGAAGAGCAGGGTGGTGTAGCGGGCCGCGAGCAGCCCGGTGCGGGAGGACCATTCCCGGACGGACTTGAAGATCGCGGGCATGATGTCCCGCGTCACCACCGCCGCGATCGCGTTGGCGTCCGAGGAGCACATCGCCATGGTGTGCGAGAAGAAGCCGACGATGACCAGGCCCAGCAGACCGTGCGGCAGCAGGTGTTCGGCCATCTCGGCGTAGGAGTCGGCGGGCTTGTCGGTCTTGATGATCAGGGGCGCGACCCACATGGGGAAGAACAGGACCAGCGGCCACACGAACCACAGGATGGCCGACAGGCGGGCCGAGCGCTTGGCGGAGTGGGCGCTGTCGGTCGCCATGTAGCGCTGCGCCTGGTTCCACATGCCGCCGTTGTACTCGAACGTCTTGATGAAGAGGTAGGCGAGCAGGAAGATCAAGGTGTACGGGCCGACGGTCGGCTCGTGGTGGCTGTCGGGGAGGTCGTCCCAGACGGTCCAGAGGGTGGAGAAGCCGTCCAGCTCATTGAGCACCGCGATCAGCATCGCGATGCCCGCGATGAACTGGATGATGAACTGGCCGAGTTCGGTGAGCGCGTCGGCCCACAGCCCGCCCACCGTGCAGTAGATGGCGGTGACCACGCCCGTGATCAGGATGCCCTGGTTGAGCGAGACGCCGGTGAAGATGGACAACAGGGTGGCGATGGCCGCCCACTTGGCGCCCACGTCGACGATCTTCAACAGCACCCCGGACCAGGCCAGCGCCTGCTGGGTGGGGAGGTTGTAGCGGTTCTTCAGGTATTCGAGCGGTGAGGCCACCTTCAGCTTGCTGCGCACCCGGTTGAGGCGCGGAGCGAAGAGGTTGGCGCCGATCGCGATGCCGATGGCGATCGGGAAGGACCAGGTGACATAGGAGGTGATGCCGTATTGGTAGGCGATGGCCGCGTATCCCGTGAACATCACCGCGCTGTAGCCGGACATGTGGTGCGAGATTCCGGACAGCCACCAGGGCATCTTGCCGCCGGCGGTGAAGAAGTCGCTGACGTTGTCCACGCGCTTGTGCGACCAGAGGCCGATGCCGACCATGACACCGAAGTAGCCGATCAGTACAACCCAGTCGAGACTGTTCATGTCCCCTCCAGGGGTCCGCCATATGAACGGGAGCGCACTTCGCCGCGACGTTCGTCATGGGCGGTTCCCCCGAGCGGGAGCGGGGTACTTCCGGGATTGAACCGCTCGTTCGGGTGACCGGTCAAGGGTTCTACGGGTCACGAGTGTGAACACAGGTCAGAAAGAAGAACGAATTTACTCTTTCTTGACCTGACGGGGCGTTGTCGTTCGCCTGTTCGTGAACCCACGATGAGCGGGCACTTCGTCAGACGCACGCCCACCGAACGATGGGTCGTACGGGAGCGGGATCCCGAAAGGCCGGACAGGAGTCGCGCTAACGCATCAGCTCACCGGCGTTCACCAGCAACGACTGTCCAGTGATCGCCCGGGCCCGGTCGGAGGCCAGGAACGCCGCGGCCTCCGCCACATCCCCGTCCGTCGCCAGCTCGGGCAGGGCCATCCCATCCGTGAGCCGGGCCAGCACCTCGGCCTCGCTCACCCCCTCGGTCTGTGCCGTGAAGGCCACATACGCGCGCACCGGCGGCCCCCACATCCAGCCGGGCTGCACGGTGTTGACGCGTATCCGGTGCGGACCCAGCTCGCGCGCGAGCGCGTACATGGTGGAGGTCAGCGCGCCCTTGGAGGCGGCGTACGCGGTCTGGCGCACCTTGGTGGGGGCGGCGGACGACGACTGGGTGCCGATCAGCACGACCGAGCCGCCGTTCCGTTTGAGCGCGGGCAGACAGGCGCGGGTCATCCGTAGCGTCCCGAAGAGATTGATGTCCACCACCCGGGCCCAGGACGTGAAGTCGGCGTCCTCCAGCCCGCCGAAGTGGCTGTCCAGCGCGGCCACATGGACGACGGCGTCGATCCGGCCGAAGCGGTCCACGGCGAGCGCGGCGAGGGCCTCGCACTGCTCCTCGTCCGCGATGTCGGTCGGCCGCCAGGCGGTGCGCTCACCGCCCGGATCGACCTCCTCCGCCACCTTCGGCAGCCGCTCCTCGGTTCGCGCCCCCATCACCACCCGGGCCCCGTCCCGGACGCACGCGGCCACCACCCGGGCCCCCAGCCCGGGCCCGACCCCGGAGACGACGACGGTCTTGTCCTGCAGCGGCATGGCGGCACCTCCCGTAGCTGGCGTCGCGTCAGATTAGGGGTGCGGCCCTCGGATGGCCAGAGCGCGGCAGCGCCCAGGCTCCGGCGGAAGGCCACTCCCGGCCATGCTGTCGCCGTCCGAATCCGCGCACTTGATACGGACAGCCCCCTCCCCAACTGACGCCGCGTCAGCTAAACCTGGGGGGCATGACAAGCGACGCGTACGCGGAACTGGCCTCCGTCGGCCCGTACGGAGTGCGCCCGGGGCATGCCCTGATCACGATGGTCGAGCCGCATCCGGGCCATGAGTACGCCTACAACCGCTGGTACGAGGACGACCACTTCATCGCGGGCGCGATGGCCATGCCGTGGATCTACGCGGGCCGCCGCTGGGTCGCCACCCGTGAGCTGCAGCTTCTGCGCTATCCGGAGAAGTCGGCGATCGCCCGGCCGGTGACCGCCGGCTGCTACCTCTCCGTCTACTGGCTCACCGAGGGGCGCTACGCGGACCATATGCGGTGGACGGTCGGGATCAACAAGCGGCTGCTCCGGGACGGGCGGGTCTACCAGGACCGTACGCATGTCTTCACGGCCTTCCAGGACCACGAGGCCACCGTCTACCGGGACGGGGCCGCCGGTCCGCGCGATCACCACGCGCTGGACCACCCCTATGCCGGGCTGGCGCTGGAGGTGATCGAGACCGAGGGCCCGGAGCAGCGGGAGGAACTGCTCACCTGGCTCCGGTCCAGACATCTGCCGCGCCGGCTCGCGGGCTCGCCCGCCGCGATGGTCACGGTCTTCCGGCCGACCCCGCTGCCCTCGGACCGGATGGCGTATGTGAAGCAGGTCGAGGGGGTCGACACCCGGCTGACCCTGCTCTGGTTCCTGCAGTCCGATCCCCGGGAATGCTGGGAGCGCTGTTTCTCCGGTCTCGATGGTGAGGTGGCCGATGCCGGACTCGGCCGGGTGGAATTCATGGCGCCGTTCATTCCGACGATTCCCGGTACAGACCAATACGTGGCAGAACTCCGCTGAAGCGGCGACACCGGAATGCGCCGGAAACGCCTTGAGCCCTCTCGGCAGGGACGGCGACCGGTCGAGAGGGCTCGGGTACAGGCTTGCGGCCCTGCGCCGCCGACCGCGCTACCGCGGCCGGGTGTCAGGTCAATCAGCCGAGGTCGAAGGCGCCGCGGCTGACGTCGGACACAAAGGCCGACCACGATGCGGGGGCGAAGCTGAGCGTCGGTCCCTGGGGGTCCTTGGAATCGCGCACGGCGATCTCGCTGGTGACCGGGGAGGCGATTTCCACGCAAGCGCCGTTTCCGGCCGAGTACGAGGATTTCACCCACATGCTCGTCTTTCCCTGCTGAATGGACACGATTGCTCCGATGCTTTTTGTCGATGAGAGGCGCCCCCGATTGGAGGCGTCACCGACGTTACTCGGCAACATCGTCCGGAAAGCGGGCCGTTCACTCGACCGGGTGGCATATTCCCGTGGCCCCTTCCGCGGCACGGAGCGGAGGTGTAGCCTCCGCCCCTCATCGTTCGCACCGGAGCGTTTCCGCCCCCCGTCAGTCCGCCGGGGCCGCCTCGCCCTCCTCCTGGTGCCGGCGGGCGTGTTCCTGGGCCATCTCGGTGATGAACTGGCGGCTCTGATCCGCGTTCAGCGCCTGGGCCCGCAGATGCTCGTACATCATGCTGTAGCTCTGCACATCGCTGAGCTTCTCCAAATACAGGTCGCTGGTCACGCCCTCGAGATAGACGACGCTGGTGTCCGACTCGTCCGAGAACTCCAGGATGGTGAACTGCCCGCTCATCCCCGGATGCGACCCCATGTCGAACGGAAGTGCCTGGACCGTCACATGGGGCTCGTGGCTCATCCGGACCAGATAGTCCAGCTGATCGCTCATGATCTTCGAGTTGCCGACCACCCGGCGCATCGCCGCCTCGTCCACGACCGCCCACAGCCGCAGCGGGGCCAGCGGATCGGTGATCCGCTCCTGGCGCCTGAGCCGGACCTGGACCCGCTGGGCGATCTGGTCCTGCGGGGCCTCCGGGAGGGCGCCGCTGATCACCGCCTCCGCGTAATCCGGTGTCTGCAAGAGGCCGGGCAGCACCTGGGGTTCATAGACCCGCAGGGACGCCGCGTCCGTCTCGAAACCGATGTAGACGCTGTACGGCACATCGCCGAAGGCGTTCCACCAGCCCTGCTGGCGCGACTCCTTCGCCATTTGCATCAGGGAATCAACCAGCGCCTTGTCCTCCACCTTGTAGGTGCGGCACAGGTCGCGCACATCGCGCTGGCTGATGCTGCGGCGCCCGTTCTCCAGTCGGCTGATCTTCGACTGGGAGACCATCAGCTCCTCCGCCACCTCCTCCGCCGTCATGCCCTTCTCCTGGCGGAGTCTGCGCAGCTCCTGGCCCAACCGGCGTCGCCGGACAGTGGGGCCGACGTTCGATGTCACAGGACGTGCACCTCCGGCTTCGTACTGCTGATTTCTGCTGTTCAGCAGCCTGCCACTACCGGACGGGAGCGCGCTGGGAAATGGCCGCACAAAGGCGGCCGCACCACGGTGGACGAACGCGCGCGCGGGGCGGTGGGACGGCCGGTCGTCCAAATCGGCCGTCCCACCACCCCGCGCGCTTCAGCGGCTCCCGAACCGGGTCAGTGGGGACTGCGGTGCGGTCGGTGGAGCGTGTGTGGTGCTTGTGCTCGGTGCTGCCCGGAGCCGGACGGTGGCGCTCCGCCCCGGACGGTGCCGGGAACGGTCTCCGCCGCCCCGCTGACGGGCTGCTGGTGCGTTCGACGGGCTGGTTGTACGTGGTGGTGCGGTAGTGCCCCGAAGGGGCCTCAGCGCGCTCCGACGCGGGCCATGCTCCCGCGACGGGACGGCTGGGCCGGAACGCCGGCCGCGGGCTCCACCGCAGCGCCTGTTCCCGCCTGTCGGCCCGGGGCCGGTGCGCGCCGTGGCTGCGCCGCGACACCGTTCTGCACGTCCATCACGGCGTGCGCCACGAGACCGCCCATCGGGTCGTGCCGGATCAGATCCCGGAGCCTGGAGCGCGAGGAGCGCCCCTCGTTCCCGGGATACAGATGCTTGCCGAGCCCGACCGCGTGGGCCAGGGCGGCGAGCGCGGCGGTCCGCGGGTCCGGCGGTACGCCGGTGCGGATCGCGCTGTCCAGCCGGGCCTTGATCTCCCGGCTGATCGCCGTGTCCGTCGCCTGGTAGCGAGTCGTCGGCAGTACGCCACACATCTGGCCCGCCACGGCATGCACCATGCCGCAACGCTCCAGGTGCGTGAGGTACGTCTGGCGCAGCCCCAGTCGGGGCCCGCCGATCCAGTGGACCGCGCGCACCGGGCTGCCGCGTCGGCGCAGCAACTCCAATGCGGAGTCCAGAGTCGGATCTCCGGTCGGCCGTGGCAGCACCACGGCGATACGATCCCCGTCAGGGGCTATCCGTCCGGCCAGGGCCAGCTCTACTAGCTGTGCCCCGGCAAGACCCAGGTCGAGCGACTGCGGCTGCGCCGTGGTACCCGTGGTCGGGTCCAAAGCGAGCAGCAGAAGCTCCTCCGGAATTGTTCTGCGGCTCCTGCCCATCCATGCCTCCCCGCGTGGATGAATGACAGGGTGACCCCTCTCACATTGGTCTGTCGAGAGTGCCTGGGGGGTTTGGGTGGGAACCAGTAGGTATGTCTTTCTCGTCTAGCGGGTGGGCGGGCACCTGAGGACGCTCTCCGGCTGTGGCGTTGCACCATCGCATGCCGGACACACAGGACACTGGTAGAGCTTGGGCTGCGGGACGTGACGCCACGGGGCGTAGGGCGTCCCGCGACACATATCGAGGAGGCATCGGTGGCGGGCGAGTCCCCCGGCAGGTCGGATCAGCAGAAGTCGTCGGGGGAGACGGCTAGGGGAGAAAGCGATCCGCGGCTCGCGATCTCGCGCGAAGCGGAGGCGGCCCAGGGCTCGACGGCGGTCGCCGTCGTGTCCGACGACCTCCGGTCGGGTTCCGGTGAGCCGCAGTCGGCTCCCGACGAGCCCGATGTGACCTCCGAGGCGGCCTCCGAGGCGAGGGCCGAAGCGGAGGCTGAAGCGGAACCGAAGGCACCGGCTGCCGACGGGGACGATGCAAAGGTTTCTGGTGTTCGCGATGGTGAACAGGGCGAAGGTTCCGGGGCGTCGGAGGCGAAGGACGAGCCGGAGGCGGATTCCGGTGCGGCGGACGAATCACCCAAGGGAGATGCGCCCGAGCCGGACGTGGAGCCGGAAGCGGACGCGGAGGGTGGCGCCGACGCCGACGCGAAGGCTGAGGGTGCGTCCGAGGCTGATGCCGAGGCTGAGGGTGACGAGGACGGCGGCGAGCCGTCGGAGACGTCGGTCGATCAGCGCACGGCCGTCTTCCGCGCGCTGAAGCCGAAGGCTGACGGCGACGTGAACGCTGAGGGTGCCTCCGAGGCCGAGGCCGAAGCCGAGGCGGATGAGGGCGGGGACGAGCCGTCGGAGTCGTCGGTGGATCAGCGAACCGCCGTCTTCCGTGCGGTCAAGCCCAAGGCGGACGCCGACGTGAAGGCTGAGGGTGCGTCCGAGGCTGATGCCGAGGCTGAGGGTGACGAGGACAGCGACGAGCCGTCGAAGCCGTCGGTCGATCAGCGCACGGCCGTCTTCCGCACGGTGAAGCCCAAGGCGGACGGCGACGCCAAGGCTGAGGACGGGGACAAGAAGGAGAAGGAGGGGGCCAAGAAGGGGGAGGCCGAGAAGGCCGCCGCGTCCGATGCGGACGACGACGCCTCCGGCAAGCCGGTCGACCGCGCGACAGCCGCCTTCGGCGTGCTCCCGGAGAAGCCCGGAAAGGGTGGCAAGAAGGGCGTCGACCAGCCGACCACCGCCTTCAAGACGGTCAGCCCCCCGGCTGACAAGAAGACGTCCGGGGAGGCGTCCGAGGAGGCGTCCGACGCCAAGACCGCCGAGAAGCCGTCCGACGCGAAGGCGTCCGAGAAGACACCCGGCAAGAAGCCCGCCGCCGAGTCGGACAATGAGCGGACCAGCAAGTTCGTACCGCTGCGGTCCCCCGACGACCCGGCCCCGTCGAAGCCCTCCGCCGCGCCCACCGCGCCTACCGCCCCCGCCGCGCCCGCCGCGTCGTCGGCCCCCGCCGCCCCGCCGACCGGCGTGCCCGAGGCCGAGCGGACCAAGCAGCAGCCGCTGCCGCCGCTGGCCTCGGACGGCAAGCAGCCCGAACCGCTCGACCTGCTGGCGCAGCTGACCAACACGCCGCCCAAGCCCGAGACGCCGATGCGGACGGCGGTCCGCCGGGTCAAGATCTGGACGCCGCTGGCCGCGCTGCTCGTGATCATCCTGGGCGTCGTCCAGGCGCTGCGGCCGCTGCCGGAGCCGTCGCTGAAGCTCACCGCCGACTCCTCCTACCGCTTCGGCGGCGGCGAGCTCTCCCTGCCGTGGCCCGGCCAGGGGCAGTCTGCCGCGGAGGTCGAGGGCGTGGGCAGCCTGGGCACCTCCGGGGCTCAGAAGCCCGTGCCGATCGCCAGCGTCACCAAGGTCATGACGGCCTATGTGGTGCTCAAGGACCATCCGCTGAAGGGCGACGCGGAGGGCCCGAAGATCACGATCGACGCGCAGGCGGCCGAGGAGGCCAAGTCCGCCGACGAGTCGCGGGCGGAGGTCAAGGAGGGGCAGACCTTCACCCAGCATCAGCTGCTCCAGCTGCTGCTGATCAACTCCAGCAACAACATCGCCCGGCTGCTCGCCCGCTGGGACGCCGGGTCGCTGGACGCGTTCGTGAAGAAGATGAACGACGCGGCCGAGGGCCTGGGGATGAAGCAGACGACCTACACCGACCCCAGCGGTCTGAAGGAGTCCACCAAGTCCACCGCTGCCGACCAGCTGAAGCTGGCGAAGGCGGCGATGCAGTCCGAGGCGTTCCGGGCGGTCGTGGCGACGCCCAACACCGAGATCCCGGGGCTCGACGACCGGATCTACAACAACAACAATCTGCTGGTGAAGCCGGGCGTGATCGGTATCAAGACCGGTTCGTCCACCCCGGCCGGCGGTGCGCTGATGTGGGGCGCCGTGCGGACGATCGACGGCAAGAAGCAGCGGATCCTCGGTGTCGTCCTCGAACAGCGCGCGACCACCACGCTGGACGCCAGCCTCCAGCTCGCGCAGACCAACAGCTACAAGCTGATCAGCACCCTGCAGGACGCTCTCACCTCGGCCACCGTCATCAAGAAGGGCGATGTGGTCGGCCAGATCGACGACGGGCTCGGCGGCACCACGCCGGTCGTCGCCACCAAGGATCTGAAAGCGGTCGGCTGGTCCGGTCTGGGGGTCGACATCAAGATCGGCGACGGCGGTAAGAAGGTGCCGCACTCCGCCAAGGCGGGCACGGTCGTCGGCGAGGTGACCGTGGGCACGGGCCCCGGACAGCTCACGGCGCCGGTGGCCCTGAAGGATGACCTGTCCGAGCCGTCGTTCGGCGCGAAACTGACCCGTATCGGCTGACCCAGCGGGGAAGTGGGCTAAGGGGACAAGCGAAGCGGCCCCGGCGCGAAACGCCGCCGGGGCCCGACGCGGCTCGGGGCCGCCCGCGCGTGCTAGCGTCGGTGGGTCCCCGGCCTGGACCCGCCGCATGCGAACCGGAGTGATCCGGTGCGGGGTTGAGGACGATGGGGCAGACCTCGGGGGAAGACGGGGAGAGCCGCAGTGACCACCGTGGATCCGACACGGGCCGATGAAAGCGGGGGCTCGGAGGAGAGCACCGCCGCACGAATACGCGTGCCCACGCAGCGCTGGCCGGCCGAGCCGACGGGCCCGGCCGAGGCGGAGCGGGAGAGTGGCCTGGCCGCTTCGGGCGGGCTGCTCGGGCGCGCCCGGGCAGCCGCCCGGCGCCATCCTGTTGCCGCCGCCCTGGCCGCCGCCGCGCTGCTGCATCTGCTGTGGGTGGCGCTGCTCGCGAACAGCGGCGGTGACCTCGCCGCGCAGGACGCCTGGGCGGAGTTCGCCCTCCAGCATCCGGACTTGGCGTACAACCTGGCCTGGTACGGCGGGATGCACCCGGTCTCGTACAGCGTCATTTCGCCCTATCTGATGGCGGTCCTCGGGGTCCGCTCGACGATGATGGTCGCGGGGACGCTGTCCGCCGGGCTGCTCGCGCTGCTGCTGGTGCGCAGCCGTGTCGTACGGCGGCCGTTGTGGCCCGCCCTCTACGGCGCGTTCGCGCTGGCCTGCAACGCCATCTCGGGGCGGGTGACCTTCGGGCTCGGCGCGATGTTCGGGCTCGCGGCGGTGGCCGTGATCTTCGCCTGGCCGCGCAGGTGGCGGTCCCGGCACTGGCACCACAAGACCGGACGGTTCGTACTGGCCGCCCTGCTGGCCGCGCTGTCGACCATGTCCAGCCCGGTGGCCGGCCTGTTCGTGGGCGTCGTGGCCGCCGGCCTGTGGCTGACCAAGCGGCGCCCCGCCGCGTACGCGCTGGGGATCACACCCGCGCTGGTGGTCGGCCTGTCGGCGTGGCTGTTCCCGTTCTCCGGTGAGCAGCCGATGGGCATCGGGTCGGTGATCCTGCCGTTCATCACCGGCGCCGCCGTGCTGATGTGCGTGCCGCGCACGTGGTCGACGGTGCGGGTCGGGGCCGGGCTCTACTGCTTCGGGGTGGTGCTCACCTGGGTGATTCCCTCCCAGGTCGGCACCAACATCTCCCGCCTCGGCATGATCTTCGGCGGAGTGGTGCTGATCGCCGCGCTGCCCGCCCTGCGCAAGCCCCCGCGCTCCGAGCTGCGCTCCACACCCGCGGGCCGTCGCTGGACCGTTCTGGTGCTGGCGCTCGCGACCGTCACGGTGTGGCAGGGGGTCAAGACCGCCGATGACGTCATCCACACCGCCCCCTCGGCGTCCTGGGCCCGTGAGCTGGCGCCGCTGGTCGACCGGCTCAAGCGGGAGAAGGCCGACCGGGGCCGGGTCGAGGTGGTTCCGGTGCGCAGCCACCGCGAGTCCTCCGCGCTCGCCCCGTACGTCAATCTGGCGCGCGGCTGGAACCGCCAGCGCGACCTCGACCGGAACCCGATCTTCTACGGCGATGACACCCTGACCCCGGCCAGCTACCACGAATGGCTGAAGCGCTGGGCGGTGCACTATGTGGTGCTGCCCGCGGACGACCCGGACACCGCGGCGGAGCAGGAGGCCAAGCTGCTCGGCACCAAGCTGCGGTATCTGCGCCAGGTCTGGTCGGACGCCAACTGGAAGTTGTACGAGGTCAAGGACCCGACGCAGATCGCCGATCCGCCCGCCACCGTGCAGCGCGCGGGCGCCGACCAGCTGGTGCTGTCGGTCCGCGCCAAGGGCCCGGTGCTCATCCGCATCCCGTACTCGCCGTGGCTGGGCCTGGTGGACAACGACGGGCACAGCGTCCGGGCTCCGAAGGGGGAGGACGACCAGCTGCCGGTCAACCGCGAGGGCTGCCTCACCAAGCAGATCGAGGGCGGTGAGGAGGGCCAGCCGGAGGACGAGTGGACGGTGCTGCACGCCCCTCGGCCCGGCGTCTACCGGATAACGGGCAAGTACCAGCTGCCGCGGGGCACACCCTGTCCGGACGAGATGGTTCCGTGAGCCCGCTCAGCCGCAGACCGTCGACAGCCAGGGCTGGTCGGGGGCGCCGCGCAGGCTCTGGCGGACCCTCTCCAGGCTGCGCAGCAGCTCGTCCGGCTGCCGGGTGGTGTCGCTGAGGTAGGTCAGCGCGGCGCGCTGGAAGGCGAGCCGCATCCGGGTGGGCATGGCGTCGGAGGCGTCCAGGCACAGCGAGGCCGAGTCCCGGAGGGTCTCCGCGATCCTCCGGTCCACCTCGTCGTCGCCCTGGGCGTCGAGCGGGACGCCGGGGTTGGCGAAGAACGGGTGGGTGCTCTTGGTGGCGGTCTGCCGGCCCCAGGTCCGCTGGGCGTCGGCCGAGACCAGATAGCGCATCAGCTTCTGTGCCTGTGGGGTGTCACGGAACATCGCGGCGAAGTCCCCTGATACCTCCCGGGCGGTGGAGCGCCGGTCGGCATCGGGGAGCAGCCTGGGGGAGAAGGCGAAGTCCGCCTTGTTCGGGTGGGGGTAGCCGCTGCGGATGAACGACCCCTGGTGCTCCAGTGCGCACGGCGGGTCGGCGTCGAACAGCTTGCTCCCGGCCTTGCGGAAGTCGGTGATCAGCGCGGTGCGTGCGGTGTCCCTGCCGAAGAGCGAACCCCAGCTCTCCCAGGCCCGCCTCACCCGCGGATCCGTCCACGGCAGCCCGCCGGTCGCCCAGTCCTGGTAGACGGATCTGCCCTGCTGCTGGAGCAGCAGATCCTCGATCCAGTCGGTGCCCGGCCAGCCGGAGGTCGCGTCGTCGCCCATGCCTACGCACCACTGGCGGCCGTCGGCGGCGAGGGCGGGCAGTGTGTCCGGGCGGCGGTCATGGTCGTACCACACGATGCTCTTGAGGTCGGCCTTGACCGCGATGCCGTACACCGACCCGTTGGCGCTCAGTCGGGGTGTCCACAGCCGTCCGTACGCCGTGCGCTCCCGGCTCGGGATCACTCGGTTCAGCGGGGTGAGCTGGCGCTGGCTGGCGTAGGCGGCCAGCTCGCCGGAGCTCGGCAGCACGGCGATATCGGGCGGCGTTCCGGAGCCGACCTCCGAGGACAGCACCTCGCGCAGCGCGGTGGTGCCCTGGTAGTCGACATGGACGCCGGTGCGCCTGGTGAAGGTGTCCAGCAAGTTCCGGAACGCCTCGCCCTCGGGGCCGGTCCACGACGCGAGCACGCTGACGCTGCCGCGCGACTGCCAGCCGCTCGTATCGCCGGCGCCCACGACACACAGCAGCACCATCCACAGCCCGAGGACGGTGGCCGTGGCCTGGCCGGACCGCTTCGCCGCGCTCATCGGGGCTGGAACCGGTACTCGTCGATGCGCGGCTGCAGACCGACCAGGATCAGCGCGGCCAGCACGGCGCCGCCCACGGGTATCCAGCCGACCGCACCGGCCTGCCACTGCGCGCTCCGCATCGTCCTCGCGACCTCCCTGGCGGTGGGGCCGCCGGTGCGGCCGATGGTCGATCGGGTCAGGCTGGTCCGGGCCGACTCCAGCCGGTCCTGGGTCTGATAGGTGAAGACGGCCAGCGGCAGCAGCGCGACGAGCAGCGCGGTAGCCGCCGCCAGCCAGGGGCTGACCAGCCGCCGGAAGCGGCGCCGCAGAAAGCGCTGGGTGTGCACCAGCAGCGCCGCCAGCGTCAGGAACAGCCCCGGCACCAGCAGCCACCAGGCGAAGGACAGCAGCCAGCCGAAGGAGGTCTGGTCGTCGAGCACATTGAACTGCCGCTTCTGCACCGCCCTCAGGCGGTCGAGGATGCCGCTTTGGTCATGCCGCAGGATGGAGTCGGCATACCGCAAGTAGGCATGCATGAGCGTCGGGTTGTCGCGGCTGGCGTACGCCTGCTCGATGGTGTCGCCGTAGGACGTCACCAGCGCCGCCGTGGTGCGCAGCGACCCGCGCGCCGACTCGCCCCCGATGGTGCTCTTGGACACCTGGGCCAGGCTCTGCTTGGCCGTCGACAGCTTGTTGCGGTACTCCTCGCTGAGCCCCTCGAACTCCGCGGTGGGGCTCGAGATGCTGCGCTTCGCCTCGTCGTAGGAGGCGTCCAGCGCGTCGATGGCGGCGGCGACCTGCAGTATCGCCGGGGTGGACCGGTCGGTCACCGCCGCGGAGTTGCGGCTGACGCCGAAGTACGCGGCCAGCAGCGCGATCACGGCCAGCGCCGTGACCACCAGCAGGGCGATCAGCCGGCGGACCAGGAAGGCTCGGGTGCCGCTCATGTCGCACCGCTCGGTTCGGCGCCCAGCGGAGTGTCGCACTGCTGGCAGAACTCGGCGGTGGCGGGCGCCCGGCGCCCGCAGGCCGGGCAGATGACATCCGCGGCGGGCGGCGCGGCGGCCCTCGGGCGCTCCACCCCCACGAAGCGGACGCTCTCCTCCGACACGATGATCGCCGAATTGAGGTCCAGCGGCCGGATGGGCTCGCGGATCCGCACCTCGCCGGTGGCGGCGTCGACGATGTGGACCAGCCCGCTCAGCCGGGTCAGCATCTTCTCGCTGCCCAGCTGATGGGCGAGCTGGACGGCGCGCCCCCACTGGCGGTGGGCCCCCTTCCGGTCACCCGCCTCATACGCGTCGCAGCCCGCGGTGATGGCGTGGCCCAGCTCGGAGTCGGCGTCGTAGTGGGCCAGCCGGGGGTCGATCCGGGACGACAGCAGCACATCGTCCGTCCACTGGACCAGCAGGGACTCCGGCTCGGGCGGCGGCAGCGCGGTGTCGCCCTCCACCGCCAGTTCCACGGTGGCCAGCTCGACGTCGTCGCCCGTCGGATCGCCCCGCGGATCGGCGAGCACGGACACCTGGTACTCGCGGGTCTCGTCGCCCCACGCCTTGGTGGTCCACTCCCAGGTGCGCTCATCGGGGCGGACTCCCTCGTCGGTGACGTCCACCCGGGTGGGGTGCACCTGCTTGACGAAGCCGACCCGGCTGCCCGCCCGGGTGCGGATCCGGATCCGCACCCCGGCCAGCGCCTTGGCCATCGAGGCGGAGACCATCTCCTCGAACTCGGCGGCCAGCGCGGCGTCCTCCAGAACCGCGTCGGCCCTGCCGTGCAGCCGGCGCGCGATCCGCTTCAGCTCGGTGGCGTCCCAGCCGTCGCCGATACCGCGTGCGTCACAGGTGAAGTGCGGGGCACACGCGTCCAGCACCTTGTCCAGATAGCCGGGCGGGTCGTGTTCGTTGCGGCCGTCGGTGAGCAGCAGGGTGTGCTGGATCGCGGTGGGCTGCCGCTGATGGAGCCGGCGGGCGAGATCCAGCCAGGAGCCGATCGCGGTACCGCCGATCGCGGGCAGCCGCGCCGCGACCCGGGCGGCGGCGGCCTTTGTGTCGGGCCCCGCGACCGCCATGCCGCCGGTGAACGGATAGACGACCTGGGCTTGTTCGGTGCCCTCGACGATCGCGAAACGGGTGCCGTCGCGGAGTATGCCGACCGCGGTGGCGGTGGCCCGCCGCGCCGCCGCGATCTTCGTCGGCGGCCAGCTCATCGACATCGAGCAGTCGATGACGATGACCTCCGAAGCGGCGGTACGGGCCGCCGCCGGGCCCAGGCCGCGGGCCCGGACGCTGACGATGGCGTGCATCTCGGTGCGGCCCGCCGAGGCGGGGAGGTACTTGTTCTGATGCACCCGCAGGGTGAGGGCCGGACCCCCGTCCGCGCCCTCCGGGCCTGGGACGTGTTGTCGCTCTCTGCGGTCCTCGTTCATCTGATCCCCCTGTCAGACGTCAGACGCGGGTCACGGGCCGGATGGCGTTCGCGTGGTCGATCAGCGCACCGAGCACCTCGGGGCTGTCCGCCTGCCGGGCCAGCCGGCGCAGCGTCAGCTCCAATTCGGCGCGCAGCGCGCTTTCGTCCTCCCACTCTCCATACACCAGCGACGGGGGTTCGGTTCCCCTCCGCGGCGCGGCAGTCGCCGCGGCGGCGCGCCCCTTCCGCCCCCAGCGCCTTGAACGGGCCTGCCCAGCGGGCTCGCCCATCCTCTCCCCGGCGCCGGACTGCCGCTCCGCCCAGTCCAGCGTCACCTCCAGCGACTCCGCGGTCAGCCGGTCGCGGGCCGGGCCGGACTCCCGCCCCTCGTCCAGATACAGCCGCGGCAGCCGGGTGCGCACCTCCGCCAGATCCTCGGCCGTCGGCAGGGCGTCGGGATGCCCCAGCCGCCCCGACAGCACCCGCACGATGGCGATCCGCGCGGCGTCGTAGTGGCGGGAGACCTTCGGCACCCCGCCGAGGATGTCCACCGCGCCGCCCCGGTCGCCCGCCGCGAGCCGGAGCCGGGCCAGCCCGAACGCGGCGCTGCCCTGCGAGCGGTTGCGCTGCCACACCGCCTCGTAGAACCGCTTCGCGGCCTCGTGGTCGCCCAGGTGCTCGGCGCAGTAGCCCAGCGCCAGCTTGGGCGCGTACTCCCCGGGCAGGGCGCTGTAGACCTCGTCGAACTGCTGCCGGGCGTCGGCCACCGCGCCGTCCGCCAGCCGCAGCAGGGCGCGGTGCCAGGACAGCCGCCAGTCGTACGGGGCGGCCGAGCCGATCAGCTCCACCGCGATCGCCAACTCCTGGGCCGCCGCCTCCCGTTCGCCCAGCTCCAGATGGGCGCGGCAGGTGCGCAGCCGGATCTCGGCGGAGGGGCGGGGGAAGGCGTGCAACTGCTCGATCAGCCGCCGGGGCCCGCTGTCGGTCGGCACGCCCAGCAGCGCCGCGCCGGGATCCGCCGCGTCCGGGAACGGCACCGGCAGCCCGGTCGGCACCTGCTCGGGGCGGGGCAGCCCGGACGCCAGCAGTGGGCGGGGGTCCCCGTCCAGCCAGCGCTCCAGGTCCGGGATCCGGCCCAGCGAGGAGTCCAGCAGCGCCGAGGTCGGGGCGAAGAGTGTGGACGGCTGCGGCTGCTCCCGGCTCAGCCGCAGCGAGTGGATCTCCCGCAGCACGCCCCACAGTTGCTCGGACATCTCCGCGGCCGATCCGAACCGCCGCTCCGGGTCGGCCGCGGTGGCGCGGGCCAGCACCCGGCGGTAGGACTCGGCGCCCAGGCCCGGCGGCCGCTGGGCCTGCCGGGTGGCCTTGTCGGAGAGCTCTTCGAGCGTCCTGCCGACCCCGAAGAGGTCATGACGCTCGGTGAGGGCCGAGGCGCCCCGGGCCAGCACCTCGGGGGCGGCGAACGCCTCGGTGATCACGGGTGGCCCGCCGTCCCGCTGGCCCAGCCGCCACACCGCGCCGAGGTCGATCACCTTGACCCGGTCCTCGTAGTGCATGACGTTGCTCGGCTTGAGATCGCAGTACAGCAGCTTCTCGCCGTGCAGATAGCCCACCGCGCGCAGCACCAGACAGCCGTAGGCCAGGATGTGCTCGTACAGCCGCGGCCCGTCGTACGGCTCCACCGCGTCCGCGATGTGGTCCTTGATCTGGGCGAGCGTCATCCCGCCGACGAACTCCATCACGATGTAGCCCGCGAGCGCGGTCTCGTCGCGGGGGTCGGGCTGGGTGACGTAGTTGATGATCCGGACGATGCCGGGGTGGTCGAGCATGGTCAGATAGCGGCGCTCCTCGACCGCCGTCCGCAGGGCCGCCTCGTCCTCGTTGTTGATCAGGCCCTTGATGGCCACGGGCTGGTCGTCCAGCTGGGTGTCCTCGGCGAGATAGACCCAGCCGAGCCCGCCGTACCCCACGCAGCCGATCACCCGGTACTGATCGCCCAGCAGATCCCCGGGGCTCAGCCGCGGGGCGAAGTCGAACGGATGGCGGCAGCGCGGGCAGTAGCCCCTGGAGAGCGCGGGCTGCCCGGCGTAGGGCGCGCCCACGATCTCCTCGCATCCCTCCCAGCCGCAGGTCTGGCCGCGCGAGGGGGGATGCGGATCGTCCATCACCAGGTCGCGCAGCGACGGCAGTTCGACGCGGGGCAGGGCCAGCGGATCCTCGCGCGCCGGCCGGACGGTGAACTTCCGCGCCACATCGCGGCGGCGGGCACGGGCCGTGGTCGCGGTGGACTCGGACACCAGAGCTTCGCCGGGCCGGGCGGGTGGGAGAGTCCGAGCCTGGGTGGGTGGGGAAGTGCGCGCCTGGGTGGGTGGGGGAGTGGGCTCGGGGGCGGTGGGCAGGGCCCTGCGGCCGCACTCCGTGCAGAACCCCCGGGCGTTGATCCGGCCCAGGCCCTCGCCGCGGCAGTCCGGGCGATTGCAGTGCGGGCGATCGTGGTCCGTAAGACTGTGATCCGGGCGATTGCGGTCCGGACGATTGCCGCCCGTACGACTACGGTCCCTACGACTGCCGTCCGGACGACTGCCCTCCGTCATGGCGCCTCCCCCTCCGGCGGTGTGTGCACGGCGGCCACGAACCGGTCGACGGCGCGGCGGGCCTCCGGCAGATCACAGGGCACCGTGGCCAGCAGCCGCACCGCGGCGCGGTGCAGCGGGATCAGCTCCGCCCGCTCGGATTCGGCCTTGCTCCCGAGCATCGCCGTGTACGACACGAGCTGCCACTTCAGCTCCTGGACCGCGGGCTGCTGGGCCTCTATCACCCTGAGCGTCTCCTCGGCCCGCTCGGCGACCGTCCGGACCGTGTGCTCGAACGCGGCCAGCTTGGCGACGATGCGGTGGGAGCGCAGCTCGGGGTCGGAGCGCAGCCGGGTCAGATTGATCCGTAAGGCCGTCGCGTCCTCGGCGTCCGACAGGGACGAGCGGCGCGCCCCGCGCTCGGCCGCCTCGTGCTCGCGGTCGGCGGCGAGGGCCACCCGCCCGGCGAGCTCGTCCAGCCAGGCGTCGATCCGGGCCGCCTCGGGGCGGAACAGCCGCTCGGCCAGCCACAGTCCACGGGAGTGGGGATCGCGGAAGACCAGCATCAGCCGGCCGCCCCGGTCGGCGAGCAGCTTCATGAAGCCGACCAGCGCCTCCGGGTCGCGGGCGCGGTCCACGCCGACGGCCACGATGGTGAGCGGCACCGCGTTGGCCCGGACCCGGCTGAGCGGGGAGGTGTCGCCGGGCGAGCGCAGATCCATCCGGTCCGCGACCCGCAGCGCGACCTCGGTGTCGGTGCGCCCGGTGACGTCGATGGCCAGGTCCACACTGCCCAGCGGCGGTACGGTGCCGTGCGGCGCGGCGGAGACCGCCTCGTCCGGGCCGCCGCCCGACAGCTCGCGGTCGGCGAGCGTGATGGCGCGGCTGAGCGCCTCGTACCGCACGTGGTCGTCGTCCTCGATGACCACGGTCTCCACGTCCGCGATGTCCGGGCGCCCGGTGAGGGGCTCCCGGCGCAGCCATACGGCGAGCCGCTGGGCGAAGCCGATGTCCTGGACGCCGGTGGTCAGCGGGGAGACCAGGGGCCGGTCCACCCCGGGGTCGCCCCGTAACCAGCGGTGGACCAACGGCAGATGGCGCACGATCGTCTCCACCGGGATCATGTAGGAGACGCTGAGGCGCTCGGCGGAGGGGACGCCGACGGGGTCGTCGTACCGGCTGACGACCATGCCGATCACATGCCGGGTCGCCTCGTCCTCCACCCCGGCGCCGCTGAAGCCCTTACGGACCACATCCCTGGGCGACTTGGGGTCGAGCCCCACCCACTCCGCCCGGGGGCCGACGCGCCCGGCGGTCTTGGCGCGCAGATAGTGGCCGTTGTCGAGCCCCTTGGGGAAGCCGCCCATCCACACCGGGCGGCCGAGCACCGGCGGCAGCCGGTAGAGCGGCGCGGCGTGCTCGGCGGGCTGCGGCCGGCCCAGCCGCAGCAGCGCCACGTCGCCGCATCCGTCGGAGCGTTGGGGCACCCAGCCGCCGTCGGCGACGCGCGCGGGGACCGGTGCGGCGTCGGGCACCTCGACCAGGTCGACCAGCACCTCGGTGGCGGGCACCGGGAGCCCGTCGTCGGGGATCACATGGGCGCACGTCAGCACCGTCTCGCTGCCCAGAAGGATTCCGGCGCCCAGGACGTCACCGGCCGAACTCCGGATCCTTACCCGCCAAGTGCCCCCGCTGGAGGTCTCATCGGCGGTAATGCCCATTTCCGCCCCCATGTGGCAAGAGCATACGCCCGGGAGGTACGGAAGTGACCCGTCCGTCCGATGGGTCACGGGAACGGGTGAGGGGTGGACCCGGGGCCGGAGAGGAGTGGGGCCGGGGCCGGAGAGGGGCGTGCCGGGACGGCGTGGAGCGGGACGGCAGGCCGGGCGCAGTGCGGTGCCCGGCCCGGCCTGTTCCGCACGCCCGGCCATTTGGGTGACGTGGCGTCACCCTTCTTGTGGCGGGCTACGTCGGATGGATTACTGAAAGTGTGCGGTGGAACCCCGCCGGTCTCTTTCCGGTGCTGGGGGCGCCGCGTCCTCGCCGGAGCCGGGCGCCAGGCGTACCGCGAGGAGGACCGGGCGGGTGCCCCAACGTCCGCTGTCGCGCAACGGACTTCCGTGAGCGCGAGCGGGCCCAGCCCGTCCGGTCCCGTCCACCCCACCCCACGCCCCGCCCTCACCTCAGGAGGCCATGCGCCATGCCCATCTCACCCAGCCAGGGGTCGTCCGCCGGCGGACAGACCGTCACCATCACCGGCACCAACCTCGGCGGTGCCACGGCCGTGCACTTCGGCAGCAAGCTGGCCACCATCACCGGCAATACCCCCACCTCCGCGACGGTCACCACGCCGTCCGGCAGCGGGGTGGTGCCGGTGACCGTGACCACGGCCGGCGGCACCAGCAATCCGCTGAACTTCTTCTACGTCGGCGCGCCTTTCAAGTCCGCGCTGAGCACCGGCGCCGGGCCGCTCGTGGGCGGCAACACCATCACCATCAACGGCACCGGCCTGTCGACCGCCACCGCCGTGCACTTCGGCGCCAACACCGCGACGCCGACCATCGTCTCCGACAGCCAGATCACCGCGGTCGTACCGACCGGTGCCGCGGCCGGGACGGTCGGGGTGAGCGTCACCACGGCGGGCGGCACGAACAACGGCTTCTCCTACACCTATGTGGACGTGCCGACGGTCATCGGCTTCACGCCCGCCTCGGGCCCGCCCTCCGGCGGCACCGCGGTGACCATCACCGGCACCAACCTGTCCACCACCCAGTCGGTGACCTTCGGCGGCATCGCGGCGCCGTTCACCGTCATCAACGACACCTCCCTGTCCGCGGTGTCGCCTCCCACCGCGGACGGGGCGCCCGGCCCCGCCGACATCACGGTCACCACCCTGGCCGGCAGCGCCACCGCCGCGACCCCGTTCCAGTACGTGGCCGGTCCCGGCATCTGATCACCCGTGGGACGACTCGCCAGAAGGAGATCCACCTTGAGTACCCCTCAAGCCACAGGCACAGGCACCGGTCCCTCGACGGCCGTGGCGTCCCCTCCTGTGATCAGTTCCGTCACTCCCGCCGCCGGTTCTCCCGGCGGCGGGACCCTGGTCACCCTGACCGGGAGCAACTTCATCCAGCCGTCGGCGGTCCGCTTCGGCCCGATCCTGGCCACGTCGTTCACGGTTGTCTCCGCCACGCAGATCACGGCGGTGGCGCCGCCGGGCAGTGGGACTGTGCAGGTCACGGTGACCGGGCCGGGTGGGACGAGCAATGGGCTGGCGTACAGCTATGTGTCGGTGCCGGTGCCGGTGCCGGTGGTGTCGGGGGTGTCTCCGGGGCAGGGTCCGGCGGCCGGGGGGAATACGGTCACGTTGACGGGGAGCGGCTTTACGGGTGCGACGGCGGTACGGTTCGGGGCCGCCAACGCCACGACCTTCACGGTGATCTCCGCCACCCAGATCACGGCGGTGGCACCGCCCGGCAGCGGGACCGTCCAGGTCACGGTGACCGGCCCGGGCGGGACGGGCAGTGGGGTGGCGTACGGCTATGTGTCGGCGCCCGTGCCCGTGCTCACCTCCGTGTCCCCGGGGCAGGGGCCGGTCGGCGGCGGGAACACGGTGACGCTCACCGGTAACGACCTTACGGGCGTCACCGCCGTCACCTTCGGCTCCACGCCCGCCACGTCGTTCTCCGTCGTCTCGGCCACCCAGATCACCGCGGTCGCCCCGCCGGGGGCCACCGGGCCGGTGCAGATCACGGTGACCGGGCCGGGCGGCACCAGCAACGGGGTGACGTACTTCTACGTCGGCGTCCCCACCCTCACCGGCGCCGCACCCGCCCTGGGCCCCGTCGTCGGCGGCAACACCGTGACCCTCACCGGCACCAATCTCCTCGGCGCGACGGCGGTGCGCTTCGGCGCGACGCCGGCTTCGTCGTTCACGGTGGTGTCGGCCACGCAGATCACGGCGGTGGCCCCGCCGGGCAGCGGCACCGTGCAGATCACGGCGGTGACGCCCGGCGGCGCCAGCAACGGCGTCCCGTACACCTATGTCGCCGTTCCCGTCCTCACCGGCCTGTCGCCGACCGAGGGGCCGCTCATCGCCGGGACCACGGTCACGCTCTTCGGCAGCGGTCTCACCACGACCAGCACGGTGCTCTTCGGCACCACACCCACTTCCTTCACCGTCGTCTCCGACGTCTGGGTCACCGCCCTCGCCCCGTCCGGGCCCGCCGGGCCGGTGAACGTGCGGGTCACCACGCCCGGCGGCACCAGCAACAGCCTCGTCTACACCCGCGTGGCGGCGCCCGGGATCTAGCCGCGCCTAGGCGTGCGGTTCGCGCGCCGCCCCGGCGCGCAGCGGCCGGTCGGCGCACGGCCGGGACCACCACACCCCCTCGCCGTGCGTCAGCCGGGGCAGGACGTGCTCGAAACCGTGCACCCGGCGGGCCGGGATCTCGCCCCGGAGCAGCCATCCCGTGGCACCGTCCACGCTCTCGCCGATGTCCGCCTCGGCGGCGGCGAGTTGGGCGGTGACCGCGGCGAGCGTCTCGGGCGGCAACTCCAGCTCGAAGGCGTGGTACGGCTCGTACACCCGCCACCCCGCCCGCTCCAGCGCCTCTTCGAGCACCACAGGGGTGACGTCGCGGAAGTCGGCCGCGGTGCTCTCCGGGCCGAGGAAGCCGGAGCGGACGAGCACGACCCGGCAGTCCGTCACCGAGCGCCCCCGGGGACCGTGGAACAGCGTGTCGTACACGGTCTCCTCGATCGCGTTGTGGAACGCGCGGGGCAGCGCGCCCAGTTCGGTCTCGTAGCCGAAGACCACCCCGGCGCCGCGCGCGGTGGGCTCGACGCGCAGCCCGACGGTCGCCCACGGCCCGGTGTGGCCGGAACGGGCGATCTCACGACCGGCCTCGCCGACCCCGGAGGGGCGTTCGACGAGCACGGGACGGCTCGGTTCGAACTCCGCCTCGACGCCGTAGTCCTGGACCAGCGTGGCCGCGATGATCTCCTTCTGCACCTCGCCGTACAGCAGCACAGAGGTGGCCCCGCCCGGCATCGCCCGCGCGTGGATCAGCGGATCCTGGTCGGCCAGGTCGAGCAGCGCGGTGTGCAGCCGGGACGCGGCGGCGGCGCCGGGCTCGCGGGCGTGGACGAGGGTCTGGAGGGTGGGCGCGGCGAAGTGCGGCCGGTCCGACGGGACGTCACGGACGGGCCCGAGCCGGTCGCCGACCCGGACGCCGGGCAGCCCCTTGATCCGCGCGATGTTACCTGCGGTCAGCGGCCCCCGTGCGGCCCCCGCCGCGCCGACGACCTCCAGTGCGGTGATCTGCCCGGTGTGCTCGGTCAGGGCGCCGCCGGGCCCGCGGCGGTGCAGTGTCACCCGCTGCCGCAAGGCCACCTCACCGGAGAACAGCCGCAGATACGCCGTACGGCCGCCCCGTCCACCCCGGGCCCCGCCCCCGCCGCCCCGGCCGTCTCCACCACGCTCCACGGCGAAGACCGTGCCCCGCGGCTCCGCCCCGCCCGGCGCGGGCGGCACCAGCCGCGCGACCCCCTCGACCAGCGCCCCGACGCCCTGACCGCTGAGCGCCGAGCCGAAGAAGACCGGATGCGCCAGCCCCTCCGCCGTACGGGCCGCCAGCGCGGCCCGTACCTCCTCGGCAGAGGGGAGCGGGCCGTCCACGACGCGCGCGAGCATCGCGTCATCGAGCTCGGCCAGCACCTCGGCCGCCTCGGTGCGCATCCCCGGATCGTCGAGGGAGCGCGCGCGGACGCGCGCGTTCCGCGTGCCCAGCTCCCGTACCGCCGTCAGGGGGAGGAGATGCGGCGCCAGGGTGCGCCGGATGTCGGCGAGCAGCCCCGCGTCGCGGGCACCCGCACGGTCGATCTTGTTGATGAAGAGCAGCACCGGAAGCCGCAGCCGCCGCAGCGTCTTCATCAGCACCCGGGTCTGGGCCTGGACGCCCTCGACGGCGGACAGCACGAGCACCGCGCCGTCGAGCACGCCGAGGGCGCGTTCGACCTCGGCGATGAAGTCGGAGTGGCCGGGGGTGTCGATCAGGTTGAGCTGGGTGTCCCCGGCGGTGAGGGACGCGACCGCGGTCCGTACGGTGATACCGCGCTGCCGCTCGATCTCGCCGGTATCGGTCTGGGTGTCCCCGGCGTCGACGCTGCCGAGCCGGTCGATCACCCCGGCGTCGTAGAGCAGCCGCTCGGTGAGGCTGGTCTTACCGGCGTCGACATGGGCGAGCACGCCGATGTTCAGGGTCCGGGAGACCCGTGGAGAGCTGGGCATGGATGCTGAAGTCCTCGAAGACGGTCGTCCGGTAGGGGCGCTGAGTCGTTCCGAGGAATCGGCGCATCTGTTGCTCCTGTGCTCCTGCTCGTAGCGGTGAGGTCCCGGACATCGTGGACACGGCGGCGGGCGGAGGCAACCGAATTACCGACGGCCCGTCATCGTGCCGGGCCGTCGTCCGGCCGTGGCCCCGTCCGGCTATGACCCGTCCGTAGAAAGCGCTGTCACGCCTCTCGACAATGCCCGCCGCTGCCCCGACGCTTCGTAAGCGACGGGGGCCGGTGCGGCGGAGGGGACGTACGATGCGGCGCAGAACGCTTCTGACGGCGGCGGGCACCACAATGCTCGGCGCCGCGCTCACGACCGGCACGGCCTGGGCCGACGAGACCATCGGCGTCGACCCCGGCACCGAATACGGGGCCTGGGAGGGCTGGGGCACCTCGCTCGCCTGGTGGGCCAATCTCTTCGGGCAGCGGGACGACTTCGCCGATCTCTTCTTCACCACCAAACCGGTGAGCTACGGCGGCAGATCGCTGCCCGGCCTCGGACTGAACATCGCCCGCTACAACCTCGGCGGCTGCTCCTGGACCAGCGTGGGCGGCGAGTCGATGGTGGCCTCGCCCAACATCCCCCGGTTCAAGCAGATCGAGGGCTACTGGCACGACTGGAACAGCGAGGACCCCGCCTCCTCGGCCTGGCACTGGGGCGCCGACGCGGTCCAGCGGGCGGCGCTGGTCAAGGCCGTCCAACGGGGCGCCGTCAGCGAGCTGTTCTCCAATTCGCCCATGTGGTGGATGTGTCTCAACCACAATCCGTCCGGTGCGGCGGACGGCGGCAACAACCTCCAGTCCTGGAACTACCGCCAGTTCGCGCTCTATCTCGCCGCCACCGCCCGCTACGCCCAGGACCACTGGGGCGTCCGCTTCGCCACTGTCGAGGCGTTCAACGAGCCGTCCTCCGCGTGGTGGAAGGCCGACGGCACGCAGGAGGGCTGCCATATCGACGCGGCGGTCCAGCGGACCGTCCTCGGCCACCTCCGCACCGAGCTCGACGCGCGCGGGCTGACCGGCACCCGGATCTCGGCGTCGGACGAGACCAGTTACGACCTGGCCCGCACCACCTGGGGCTCGTTCGACACGGCTACCCGCGCCCTGGTCGACCAGGTCAACGTCCACGGCTACCAGGGCTCGGGCGGCCGCCGCGATCTGCTGTACACGGATGTTCGTGCGGCCGGTAAGAAGCTCTGGAACTCCGAGACCGGCGACGGGGACGGCACCGGCCTGACCCTGGCCACCAACCTCTGCCTGGACTTCCGCTGGCTGCACCCCACCGCGTGGTGTTACTGGCAGGTCATGGACCCCAGCGCCGGCTGGGCGCTGATCCACTACGACCCGGACTCCGCCCAGCCCGGCGCCGTGCAGACCAAGTACTACGTGCTCGCCCAGTTCACCCGGCATCTCCGCCCCGGGATGCGGATCCTGGACACCGGCTCGGACCACGCGGTCGCCGCATACGACCCGGGCGCGCGGCGACTCGTCCTCGTCGCCGTCAACCCCGGCGCCGCGCAGACGCTGACCTTCGACCTGTCCCGCTTCGGCCAGGTCACCGGGGGCACCGGCGGGCTGGTGCCGCGCTGGTCCACCCACACCGCGGGCACCGGCGATCTGTACACCGCGCGCCAGGACACGGCGCTGGACGGCAAGCGGCTGAGCGTTCCGTTCGCCGAGAAGTCGGTGCAGACGTTCCAGATCGACGGGGTGGTGGAGTAGGGCGGGGTCTCACGCCGCCAGGTGGCGGACGATGCGGCGCAACTGCTCCTCCCACCGCTCCTGGAATTCCGGCGAGTCCGGCTCGATGCCGAAGATCTGGCGGACGGCGTGCGGCATCGTGGCGGGTGCGGAGACCACGGCGTAGCACATCAGCATCACGGCGGCCGGGTCGAGGTCGTCCGCCAGCTCGCCCGCCGCCTGCCGGCGCCGCATGTCGGACAGGTCCTCGGGATGCTCGTCCCCCACCTCGTCGGTCAGCCCGCGCCAGACGGCCAGCCGGATGGCGCGGGGGTCGTCGAACGCTTCCCGGAGGTAGCGGACGACCAGCTCCTCGAAAGGGACCGCGGGGTCGTTGAAGGACGCCTCGCGCGCCAGCCACTCGCGGGTGAGCTCCTGGTAGAGGCCCTCCTTGCCGCCGAAGTAGTAGGCGATCAACTGTTTGTTGAGGCCCGCCCGGTCCGCGATGTCCTGGACGCGGGCGCCCGCGAACCCCTTCTCGGAGAACACGTCCCTGGCCGCCTCCATCAGCAGCCGCCGGGAGCGCTCCGGGCACTGCTTGCGCTCCTCGGGCGTGGGGGCGCGGCGGGGCCTCTTGGGCGTCCCCTGCATGGTCGTCATCTCCTCTTCCTCGGCCCGGACAGGCTAGCCGGGGGGTTCCCGACAGGGTCTCATCTAACCGTTTGACAACGTCATCCGTTTGGATGAACCTGACTGGGGTTATGTACCCATCGCAGGACACGCGAGGAGATTCATCATGTTCGTGGTGACCGGAGCCACCGGAAACGTCGGCGGTTATGTGGTGAAGGAGCTGGCCGACGCGGGCGCCGAGGTGCTCGCGCTCACCCGCGACCCCGAGGCGGCCCGGCTGCCGGAGGGCGTACGGGCGGCCCGGACCGAGGAGATGCCCCTGGACGGCGCCACGGCGCTGTTCCTCAACCCCGCGGTGGTGTGGCAGGTGGGGACCGAGAAGCTCCTGGAGCGGGCCAAGGAGAGCGGTGTACGGCGGATCGTGATGCTCTCCTCGTCCTCCGTCCTACAGGACCTCGATCCGCACACGAACCCGATCGGCGTCCGCCACCGGGCACTGGAGGACGAGGTCGAGCGCACGGGGCTGGAGTGGACGTTCGTCCGCCCGGGCGCCTTCGCCGCGAATGCCCTGCAGTGGGTGGACCAGATCAAGGCCGGGGACGTGGTGTACGGGCCGTACGCCGGGGCGCAGATGGCCGCCATCCACGAGGCCGACATGGGCGCGGTCGCCGCCCGTGCCCTGCTCGCCGACGACCTGGTCGGCCAGACGCCCGAGCTGACCGGACCCGAGTCGCTGAGCTTCGCCGACCAGGTGCGCATCATCGGTGAGGTCGTCGGTCGGCCGCTGCGGTACGAGGAGATCCCGCACGAGGCGGCGCGGGAGCGGATGGTCGGCGGGTTCCTCACGCCGGAGATGGCGGACTCGCTGCTGCGCGTCTTCGCGGAGTTGGTGGACCGGCCGCAGGCGGTCTCGCCGGAGGTGGAGCGCATCACGGGCCGTCCCGGGCGTACGTTCGCACAGTGGGTGGAGGACCGGGTGGCCGCCTTCCGCTGACCGCGGTAGCGCCTGCGGCGGGCTTTTCCCCTACCCGCCCCTTCCCACAACCGGGGCTCCGCCCCGGACCCCGCTCCTCAAACGCCGGAGGGGCTGATTTCAGCCCGTCCGGCGATTGAGGACACGCCCGAAGGGCGTCCGGGGTCCAGGGGGCGGAGCCCCATGGTTCGGGAAGGGGCGGGTAGGGGATGGCCCGCCGCAGGCGCGCAGGCGGTGTGCGCTCGCCGGTGCCAGGGCCGCCTCAGGAGGCGGTCCGCGTGCCGCGCTTGCCCGTCTGCTTCTTCGCGGTGGCCTTCTTGGCCGCGGCCTTCTTCGTGCCCGCCTGCTTCTTCCCCGCGGGCTCCTCGGCCGACTTGGCGGCCTTCGCCGTCTTCGTCCCGCCCCTCTTCGCCGCTGCGGGCGCCTTCTTCGCCGACGCGGCCTTCTTCGCCGGTGCCTTCTTACGGCCGCGCAGCTCGTGGACCGTCGCCTCTCCCTCCTCCTCGGCTTCGCCCTCCGGGGCCTCCGCGGCCTCCCCGCCCTCCCCGGCCCCCTCGCCCCGAGCCTCCTTGGCGCTGCGGACGCTCTCCTTCAACGCCGCCATCAGGTCGACCACCTGCGCGCCCGCGGGCCGCTCACCGGGCTCGGCGGTGGGCGTGGCGCCGGACACCTTCGCCGCCACCAGCTCCTCCAGCGCCTCGTGGTACTCGTCGTGCAGATCGCTCAGATCCACCTCGCCGAGCGTCTCCATCAGGGTGTCGGCGAGGTCCAGTTCGGCCGGTTTGACGGTCACCCTCTCCTTGGGGGCCACCCCCGCGGGCTCGCGCACCTCGTCCGGCCAGAGCAGCCGGTGCAGCGCGATGGTGTCGCCCACGACGCGGAGCATCCCCAGCCGCTCGCGGCCACGGTGGGCGTATTTGGCGATGGCGACCTTCTCGCTGCGCTTGAGCGCCTCGCGCAGCAGGGTGTACGGCTTGGCCCCGGCGGCGCCGGTGGTGCCCAGGTAGTAGGCGTCGCCCATCTGCAGCGGGTCGATCTCGGCGGCGGAGATGAACGCCTCGATCTCCAGGGTGTGGGTGGTGGGCAGCGGAAGGGCCGCGAGGTCCTCGTCGGTGATCGGGACCAGCGCGCCGTCCGCGTCCTCGTACGCCCGCCCGATCTCGCTGGACTCGACCGGACTGTCCTCGAGCTCGCAGACCTTGCGGTAGCGGATGCGGCCGCCGTCGCGGGTGTGGATCTGCCGGAACGAGATCGAGTGGTCCTCGGTGGCCGGATAGATCTTGATCGGAATGCTCACCAGGCCGAAGGAAATGTTCCCATTCCAGATAGATCGCATGCTTGATCCCTTTCGTGAGATTCTTATCGTATGTCCCCGATCGCGGAGGTGGAGGGGCGGCGGATCACGCTCAGGAACCTCGACAAGGTCATCCATCCGGCCACCGGCACCACAAAGGGCGAGCTGCTGCACTACCTGGCGTCGGCCGCGGACCCGCTCCTCGGCCATCTGCACGGTCGGCCACTGGCGTTCCTCCGCTACCCGGACGGCCCCGACGGCCAGAAGTTCTTCACCAAGAACCCGCCTCCGGGCACGCCTTCCTGGGTGACGACGGCCGAGGTGACCCGCCATAAGGGGGAGACCGCGCAGCAGGTGCTGATCCAGGACCTGCCCTCGCTGATGTGGGCGGCCAACCTCGTGGTGGAGCTCCACGCCCCGATGTGGCGGATCGACCAGGGCGTGGGCATCGCCGACCGGCTCGTCTTCGACCTCGACCCCGGGCCGCCCGCCACGATCGTGGACTGCCGCGTCGTCGCCGTATGGCTGCGCGAGCGGCTGGCCGCCGACGGCCTTACGGCGTACGCGAAGACCAGCGGCTCCAAGGGGCTGCATCTGCTGGTGCCGGTGGAGCCGACCCCTTCCCGGCAGGTCACCGCCTACGCCAGACGGCTGGCCCTGGAGGCCGCGAACGCCATGCCTGACCTGGTCATCCGCAAGATGACCCGCGCGCTGCGGCCGGGGAAGGTGTACGTGGACTTCAGCCAGAACGCGGCCGCGAAGACCACCGCCGCCCCCTACACCCCCCGAGCCGTCCCAGAACCGGCCGTCTCCACGCCCGTCACCTGGGAGGAGGTCGAGGAGTGCCACGCCCCGGCGGCGCTGTCCTTCCTGATCGACGACATCCCCGCGCGGCTCGACCGCCACGGGGATCTGCTCGCCCCGCTGTTGGATCCGGCGCAGGCGCGCCCGCTGCCGACGGGGGAGGGCGGTGCCGGTGAAAGCGACGGAGAACAGGACGACGAAGGCGCGGTCGACCGATGACGTCGTCCCCTGAGCCGCCCCTTCAGCCGCCCGTGGACGTGGCGCTGGCCCGCGTCGTCCCCACCCTGCCGACCGCCCCGCCCGGACGGCGGCTGGCCTACGAGCCCAAGTTCGACGGCCATCGGCTGCTGATCTTCCGGCTGGCGGACGCCGTAAGGATGCAGGCCCGCTCCGGCCGCATCATCACCCGCGCCTTCCCCGACCTGGAGGCCGCCGCGCGGCCGCTACCGCCCGGCACGGTCCTCGACGGCGAGGTGGTGGTGTGGGCGGGCAACCGTACGGACTTCGCCGCCGTCCAGAAGCGCGCCTTCGCCGCGTCCGAGTCCCGGGCGGGCCGGCTCGCCCGGGAACTGCCCGCCTCCTACGCCGCCTTCGACCTGCTCGCGATCGGCGAGGAGGATCTGCGGCCGCTTCCGTACGCGGAGCGCCGGGCCAGGCTGATGGCGCTCCTCGAACCGCTCGGCCCACCGCTGCAGGCCGTGCCGATGACGACCGATCCACAGCTCGCCGCCACCTGGTACGAGGCGCTTCCGGAGATCGGGGTCGAGGGCCTGGTCATCAAGGACCTGGACCAGCCCTACCGGCCTGGCCGGCACTGGCGGAAGCTGCGCCATTCGGAGACCCGTGACGCCGTCGTCGTCGGCGTCGTCGGCCCCCGCCTCCGCCCGCGCGCCCTCGCGCTGGTGCTCCCCGGCGACGACGCGCCCGTCATCTCCGCGCCGCTTGCCACGGCCGTCCGGGCCCAGCTCAGCACGGCCCTGCGCGATCTGCCCGACCCCCAGCCCCCGCCCGCCGAACTCCCCACCGCACTGGACCGGGTCGGCGCCGAGATCGCCTACCGCCCGATCGCCCCGGACCTGACGGTCGAGGTCCGCCAGGAAAGCACGGTCCGCCACGCGGCGACGACGGTCATGCGCCTCCGCATCCCCGACTGACCACCCCTCTGTGCCACCGGCGGGTGGCCGCGAGACGGCGGCAGGGGGGTGGGGCCCACCGCCACCCAGGACCCGGCCCCCCCCGACTGAACGTGGAACGGACGGGTGCCCTGCCGCCGACGAGCCGGCAGAGGGCCGGGGCTCGCACCCACCCAGCAGCTGGCTCCACGGCCGAATACCGAGTGCGGACCGTGGGCGCCTCCGGCGGACAGCCCCCACCCCGCCCCTTCCCACAGCATCAATATGCGGCTCCGCCGCGTGGGGGAGCTCCGCCCCCTCACCCCCACCGGGGCTCCGCCCCGTACCTCGCTCCTCAAACGCCGGAGAGGCTGAAAGGCGGGCTCCGCCCCGGACCCGCTCCTCAAACGCCGGAGAGGCTGAATTCACGGCCCCCGGGCCGAACGCGGGACGGACAGGCGCCCCGCACCACCGGCGGGCAGCCGCCGACGAGACGGGAGGGGGTGGGGTCGCAGGGGTGGTGTCCTGGACGCTTTCGCATATTTGTGGCGCCAATCTCCGGCCCACCCCACGCCTCCGGGCACCGGCGCCGTAAATATGCGGTCCAGGGCACCGCACCGGAGGCCCCGCCCCCGCCACCCACCACACACCCCGGCGCGGGTTGCCCGGTAGTGGGGTGCCCTCTGGTGGGGGCCTGCACCCGGGCAACCCTGACAGGGCAGTACCGGCGACGCCCGTCAGGTCGACAGCGCCGCACCACCCTCCGAACCCTCCGAACCCTCCGAACCCTCCGAACCCACCGAACCCACCGGATCCACCGGATCCGGCGGCCCCGTGACCACCGCCGTCACCCGGCTACCCGGGGCCAGTTCGCCCCGCTCCGCCAGCCCGTACGCACCCCACAGCATCTTCGCCACATACCGCCGCTCCACCCGCACCCCATGCCGCTCCTCAAACCGAGCCGCGAACGCCTCCAACTCCACCGGAACGCGCCCATACCCGCCGCCGTGATAGCCGTGCTCGATCCGCCAGTTGCCGAACGAGCACCCCCAGCCGCGCCGGTGCAGCTCGGCCACCTCGCCTTCCAGATAGCCGTCCGCCCCCTTCAGCACGGCGAACCCCACCGCTCGCGCACCGGCCGGGAGCGCGGCCGCGACCCCGGCCAGCGTGCCCCCGGTGCCCACCGCGCAGCACACCACATCGCCCGGACCCAGGTCGGGCAGCTCCGCGACGAGCTCCGCCGCCCCGCGCGCCGCCAGGACGTTCGTACCGCCCTCTGGGAGGACGTAAGCGCGCCCCCACCGCTCCTCCAGCCCCCGCAGCGTGCCCGGGTCGTCCTCGCTCAGGCCGCGCAGCGTCTCGCGGTAGGCGGAGCGGGTGACGAAGGCCAGCTCCATGCCATGCTCCTCGGCCCGCGCCAACGACCAGTTGCGCGGCGCGCCGGCCAGCTCGTCGCCCCGGATGACCCCGACCGTCGACAGCCCGTACGCGGTCCCCGCAGCCGCCACCGCGCGGATGTGGTTGGAGTACGCACCGCCAAAGGTGAGCAGCCGGGTATGACCCTGCTCGACGGCCGCGCGCAGATTCGGCGTGAGCTTGCGCCACTTGTTGCCCGGCACCAGCGGATGGATGAGATCGTCCCGCTTCAGCCGCAGCTCCACGCCTCGCTCGGCGAGCCACGGGTCGGGCACGTCCCACACCGGGGACGGCAGCCGGGGCCGTATCGGGCCGGAGGTGTCCACCGAGCGTCTCACCTCTCCATTCTCGCCGCTGCCCGCGACCGGGCCGGGCCACGGCGCCACAGACTGCGAGGGCCGGGCCACGGTGTGTCCACAGACTGCGATCGGCCGCTGACAACGGCCGGCTGGGAACCGGCCGTCGGCAACTGCCCGTCCCGTGGCCTCACAGCTCCACGATGACGGCGCCCAGGTGGCGTCCCTCGGTCAGCTCGCGGAGTGCCTGGGGGGCCTGCTCGATGCCGCGCAGCCGGGCGTGCGGGAAGGAGAGGGTGCCCGTGCGCAGGCCCTCGGCGAAGCGGCGGTTCCACTGGGGGATCAGGTCCAGGTGGTCGTAGAGGGCGATGCCCCGCAGGGTGATGCTGCGGGAGAGCAGCGAGAGCGTGTCGATCTCGGTCTTGGAGGCATCAGAGGCATCAGAGGCATCAGAGGCATCAGAGGTATCGGAGGCATTCGTGGCCTCCGTGGCGAGCTGACTGGCCAGCGCGCCCACGATGGCGATCCGGGCGCCCCTGTTGGCGACGGCGATGGCCGCCGTCAGCTGCTCGCCGCCCACATTGTCGAAGACCGCGTCGACGCCGTCCGGGGCGGCCTCGCGCAGTTGGTCCTCGATGGGGCCCGCGCCGCGGATGACCACCGCGTCATAGCCCAGTTCGCCGATCAGCCGGTCGGCCTTCTGCCGCGAGCCGGTGCTGCCGATGACCCGGGCGGCGCCGAACTGCCGAGCGATCTGGCCGGCCAGGGAGCCCACGCCACCGGCCGCCCCGGTGACGAACACCGTGTCGCCGGACCGCACTTCGGCGCCGCGCTCGATGCCCATCAGAGCGGTGGGGCCCTGGGAGAGGTAGGCGGCCGGGTCGGGCATCAGGCCCGGTTCGAGGCGGTGTGCCTGATCCGCGTCGAGCAGCGCGTACTCCCGCCAGCCGAGCCGGTGTTCCACCAGGTCGCCGGGGGTGAGGTCGGTACCGGGAGCGGCTACGACCTCGCCGACCGCCGGCCCGTTCAGCGGTGCCCCGATCTCGAAGGAGGGCATGGGCACATCGGTGTTCTCGTCCATCAGTGTGCGCATCACGGCGGCGACGCCCATATGGGTGTTGCGCACGAGGACCTGGCCCGGTCCGGGCTCGGGGACCGGCACCTCCGCGATCTCGAAGAGGTCATCCTTGACCGGTCCCTCGGGGCGGGCCACCAGTCGGACTTCGCGGTGCGTGTGGTTCGTCATGGACTCCAACCAAACGTGAGGCATGCGGCAAGGTCAACCGGACCCAACAGCCGTGGACGTCAGGACGGGGACGTCAGCCGGGGACGTCAGCCGGGGACGTCAGGCCCGGAGCGTGGCGGCCCGGAACGTCACGAGAAGCGGGCGATCGCCGTCATCGTCGGCCGCAGGTTCCGTACCGCGGGCAGCCACCGCATCAGGGGCGCCACCGCCCCGTAGTAGAAGCCGCGCCCACGCGGCGGCGGCACCTCGCGTACGTCCATGATCGCCGGATGCGCCGTCCGCACCTTCGGCAGCTCACCCGCGTCCATGCCCCACGGCATGGGCGGTGTGCGATAGCCCTGCGCGGTGCGCATCTCGCCGCGCATCGTCCGGGCGCTGAACCACCGCGGCACCGCGTCGAAGACCAGCGTCCCGCCCCGGAACCGCTCGGCGCACCCCGCTATCAGGTCCTTCACCTCGGTCGGCCGCAGATACATCAGCAGCCCCTGGGCGGTGATCAGCACCCCGCGCGCGGGATCGACCTCGTCCCGCCAGGACAGGTCGAGCGCCGAGCGGGCGAGGGTGCGCCGCCGATCCTCGTCCGGCAGCAGCGCCCGACGGACCTCGGCGGTCTCCGGCAGCTCCACGCACAGCCAGCGCGCCCGGCCGTTGTCCACCCGCCAGAACTGCGTCTCGAGACCCTCGGCGAGTGTGACGACCGTGCCGTCCGGATGCTCGTCGAGGAAGGCCCGTACGGCGGTGTCGAAGGTGCGGACGCGCAGCGCGTGGCCCTGTGCCAGCAGCGGGGTGGGCGCTCCGAAGGTCTCCTCGAAGGGGTAGTCGATGCGGTCGATCAGCTCCACGGCCTTGGGGTCGTCGAGCACGGTCCGCGCCCGGCGGGCCTCGGCGGCCCGCATATAGAGGTTCCACAGCAGGGTCTCGGGCACCTCGCTCAGCTCGACGCGCCGACCACCCTTGCCGCTCCCGTTCCCGTTCCCGCTCCCGCTCCCGTTGCCGTTGCCGTTGCCGTTGCCGTCCGGTTCGGCGTCCGGTCCGATGCCCGCTCCGGCGTCCGCCATGGCGTCGTCACTCCTCGCACACGCGTCCCTCGGCGTTTCCGCCACCGCCCCCACCGCCATTCAACCTCACCCGATCCCTCATCCGGAACGGTGAACGCCCCGGCCCCCGGACGAATCCGGGGCCGGGGCGTTCAGGAGGGACGGCGGTCGTTCAACCCGCCTCGGCCGGAACCGGGCCGATCGCCCGGCCCGCCCACTCGGGGGCCTTCTCCACCAGGTCCGTCAGCCGCTCCCGTATCTCCTCGGGGAACGGAGCAGAGCGGCTCTCGTTCTGGTCGATGTGGAGCGCGAGCAGCTCGGTCGTGGCCACGGGGGCGCCGACCGGCTCGCCCACATGCATCTCGTGGGTGAACCGCACCTTCTTCTCGTCCACGCCGATGACGCGCGTACGGATGGTGAGTTCGGCACCCTCCTCGACCTCGCTCAGATACCGGATGTGCGACTCCACGGTGTAGAGGGAGCAGCCGGTCTTGGCGCGATAGGCGGAGTCCAGGCCGGTCTCCACCATCATCTCGTCGGTGCTGTGGCCGAAGACGAGGACGTAGAACGCCTCGCTCATATGGCCGTTGTAGTCGATCCACTCGGGACGTACGGTCTGCCGGTAGTCGGGGAGCGTGGTGCTCACTTCTCGTCTCCCATGGTGCTGGGGGTATGTGCGATGGCATCCGTCCCCTCGGCGCGCTGCCGCGGCAGTCGGCCAGTCGCCCGCAGGACGTCGATGACGCCCTGGTCCCGCTCCGCGACGAGCTGCGCGATGGTACGGCTGCCCGCCGCCTCGTCACAGCCGTCGACCATGGCCGCACGCAGCGTGTCGTCCAGCTCAGGCGCCTCGAGACGGGTCCACGGAGACTTCAACGAGGGTCCGAAGTGGTCGAGCATATGTCCCATGCCTCCTTCGCCGCCCGCCAGGGCGAACGTGAGGCAGGGACCCATGAACGCCCACCGCAGTCCGGGCCCCTCGGTGATCGAATCGTCGATCTCCTTCACCGTGGCCTCACCGTTGGCGACCATGTGCAGCGCCTCCCGCCACAGCGCCTCCTGGAGCCGGTTGGCGATGAAGCCGGGCAGCTCGCGCTCCATGGTGATGACGGACTTGCCCGCCACCTTGTAGAAGCGCGAGGCCCACTCGACCGCCGCGGCGTCGGTCTTCTCCCCGCCGACGACCTCCACCAGCGGTATGAGATACGGCGGGTTGAAGGGGTGGCCGACGACGAGGCGGCCGGGGTCGGCGGCCTCGGTCTGCATATCGGTCATCGGATAGCCGGAGGTGGAGGACGCGATGACGACACCGGGCGGGGCCGCCGCGTCCAGCTGGGCCAGCAGCGACCGCTTGAGCTCCAGCTTCTCGGGGGCGCTCTCCTGGACGAACTGCGCGTCGGCCACGGCCTCCTCGACGGTCGCGGTGACGGTCAGCCGGTCGGGGGAGGCGCCGTCGGCGAGGCCGATCTGGGTCAGGGCGGGCCAGGCGGCGTCCACGAGACGGCGCAGCTTCTCCTCGGCGTCGGGGGCCGGGTCCCAGGCGGTGACGTCGTAGCCGCGCGCCAGGAAGTGGGCGACCCAGCCGCCGCCGATGACTCCGGCGCCGACGCAGGCGACGCGGCGTACCTCTTCGGGGGCGCAGGGGGATGAGGGCATGGCGGTCCTAAGGGTGTGAGGGGAGGGAGAAGAGGGAGAAGAGAGAGACGAGGAGCTGGTGGGGGGATTACGCGCGGGGCTTGAGGCCGAGCCGCTGCCGGGCCTCGTCCGGCGTGGCGACCGTCGCGCCCAGCAGCTCGGTGATCTGGACCGCGCGCTCGACGAGCTGGCCGTTGGTGGCCTTGACGCCCCGGCTGAGGTAGAGGTTGTCCTCCAGCCCGACCCGTACGTTGCCGCCGAGCAGGATGGACTGCGCCACCCACGGCATCTGCGTCCGGCCCAGCGCGAAGCTGGCCCACTGGGCGCCCTCGGGCAGCATGTTGACCATGGCCTGGAGCACGCCCGGCTCGGCCGGGGCGCCCCACGGGATGCCCATGCAGAGCTGGAAGACGGTCGGGTTGTCCAGCAGCCCCTCGGCCAGCAACTGCTTGGCGAACCAGAGCTGCCCGGTGTCGAAGATCTCCAGCTCGGGGCGGACGCCCAGCTCCTGGATGCGCTTGGCGCCGGTACGCAGCATGTCGGGGGTGGAGACGTAGAGGTTGCTGCCGTCGCCGAAGTTGAGCGAGCCGCAGTCCAGGGTGCAGATGTCGGGGAGCAGATCCTCGACGTGGGGGAGCCGGTCCAGGCCGCTGACCAGGTCGGTGCCGGGGAGGTGGGTGAGCGGGTTCTCCGGGTCGATGACCAGGTCGCCGCCCATGCCCGCGGTGAGGTTGATGACGACGTCGGTGCCGGTCTCCTTGACCCGCTCCACGACCTCGCGGTAGAGCCGCGGATCGCGGGCGGGAGCGCCGGTCTCGGGGTCGCGTACGTGGATGTGGACCACGGCCGCCCCGGCCTCCGCGGCCTCGACGGCGGAGCGGGCTATCTGCTCGGGGGTGACGGGGACATGGGGGCTGCGGCCCACAGTGTCACCGGCGCCGGTCAGGGCACAGGTGATGATGACGCTGTCGTTCATGGGCATGGGCTTCTCTCCCTACTCTTACGGTGCGGAACAGCGCGGAGCTACGGTCCGCGCTGGTCGGCCGTCCTACGGTCCGGGCTGGTCGGGCGGCCCGGCCTCATCGGCGCCGGAGCGCCGTGCGGTCGGTCGTGCGGACGGGCGTGCGGACGGTTGTGCGGACGGACGTGCGGTCGTGCGTACGGTCAATTCGGAGTCCACGTACGCGTTGCAGGCGAGGTCCATGGCCTCGGCGGTCGTGCCGCCCTCTCCGGGCGCGGTGGCGAGCACCTGAATGGCCAGTCCGTCGATCAGCGCGGTCAGGCGCAGCGCGCTGAACTCCGGGTCGACGGTGCGGAAGACTCCCTGCTCGATCCCGCGCCGGATCACCTCGGCGACGGTCTGCCGCCACTGCTGGTAGAAGTCGGCGTGCAGCCGCCCGATGGACGTGGACCGCGCGGCCTCGGCCCACAGGTCCATCCACACCAGCCACTGCTGCCGCTGCCGCTCGGTGTACGGCGCCTGCAGCGCGATGAGCTGCCGCAGCTCCTCGCGCGCGTCGTCGGCCGTGGCGGTCCGGGCGGCGCGGCGTGCGGTGTCCTCGTCCATGCACCAGCGCACGGCGGCTTCGAGCAGCTCGGCGCGGCCCGGGAAGTGGTAGTGGATGGTGGCGGTGCTGGTGTCGCAGGCGGCGGCGATGTCGGCGACGCGTACGGCGTGGAAGCCGCGCTCGGCGATGAGCCGCACCGTCTCCCGCACGATCTGCAGCGGCCGCCCGCTGTCGGGGAGCGCGGCCGGGGCGGGCGGCCGCGGCGCGTCGGCGGTCCCGCCGGTCGCCGCGGTGCCGAGCAGCCATCCGGCGTCCACGTTTCCGGCGTCGGCGATCCGCGCCAGCTCGGCCACGGTGAAGCGCCGGCTCCCGCTGAGCGAACGCGAGAGCTTGGACGGGTCCATCACGACCCGCCGGGCGAATTCGCGCTGGGTACAACCGGCTTTGCCGATCACCTCACGCACGCGTTCCGCCACCTCGAACTGTTGCCGCATGGCCGACACGGTACGGACGCGTTGAGATAAGCGCAATGAATGTGGATGACGAATGCCCGCTTCCTCCTTAAATGAGGGGGAATTTCACCCAGGCATTGCGATGCGGACTGACTGTTGAATCAGTTGAGATCGATTCGGTTCGAACACTTCCGACTATGCTCACCGGGCGTGAGAGCAGGAGAGATCGGGTGACATCGGGCGGGGACGACATGCGGCTGATCGCCGGCCGCTACCAGCTGGGCGACCGGCTCGGACGCGGCGGCATGGGCACGGTCTGGCGCGCGTACGACCAGATGCTGGCGCGCGAGGTCGCCGCCAAGGAGCTGCACGTCGCGAGCGACGACCACGAGCACCACCGACGGCTGCGCCGGGCCCAGCGGGAAGCGCGTACCGTCGCCCGGCTGCGCCACCCCCATGTGGTCGGCGTCCATGACCTGGTCGAACACGACGACCGGCTCTGGATCGTGATGGAGCTGATCGACGGCCCCTCCCTGGCCCGCCGGATCGCCGACAGCGGCCCCCTCCCGCCCCGCCACACCGCCGCCCTCGGGCTGCAACTGCTCGGCGCGCTGGAGGCCGTGCACGCCGCCGGGGCGCTGCACCGCGACATCAAGCCCGCCAACATCCTGCTGCGCGGGGACGGCAGCGCCGTCCTCACCGACTTCGGCATCGCCGCCCTGGAAGACGACGAGTCGCTCACCACCACCGGCGAACTCATCGGCTCCATCGGCTACATGGCGCCCGAGCGGCTGACCGCGGAGGAGGCCGGCCCGCCGTCCGACCTGTGGTCGCTGGGCGCGACCCTGTCCGCGGTGGCCTCCGGCGTGCCGCCCTTCCAGCGCCCCACCGGGGCCGCCGCGCTGCACGCCGTCACCTTCGCGGACCCGGTCATCCCGGAACGGGTTGGCCCCCTGCGGCCCATCGTCCAGGCCCTGCTGAACAAGTCCCCGGCCCAGCGACCCTCCGCCGCCACGCTCCGCACCGCCCTGCAACGCGTCGCGGACGGCGCGGACGACCCGGGCCCGCTGCCCCCGGCCGCGCCCGCGGGGCCCGTACGCACGCCGGGGCCCGTACCAACGCCGGGTCCGGTACGAACCCCGGGCGGCGACGCGGACACCCCTGCGGACCTCGCGGACACGCCCACGATGACCGCGACCCCGACGATGAGCGCGACCTCCACCGCAGGCGCGCCCCACACCGTGACCGGGACCCCCACCCTCGACCGGGACCCGACGCTGATCTCGGCCCCGACCCGGACCCCGGACCTGGACCGGGACCCGACGCTCGTCGCCCCGGCCGGGCCGCCACCCCCTCGGTCCCGTGGCCGGGCCCGGACATGGTGGTGGACGGCGGGCGCCACGCTCGCGGTGGCGGGCCTCGCCACCGCGCTCTTCTTCACCTTCGGCCCCCCGTCCGACAGCGAAGACGACGCATCGCCCACTCCCGTCACCAGCACGGCGAAGGTGACCGTGGACGCGGCACGCGGCTGGCAGTCCGCGACGAATACCCCGGTCCGCAAGGGCGACAAGGTGAGCGTCCGCTACACCACCGGCACCTGGACGGTGGACGCCGCCAACCTGCCCTTGGTCGGCCCGGTCGGCCACACCCGCGTCGATGACGAAGCCCTCCGCTTCGCCTGGCAGGACTGCAAGGTGAACTCCGACGCCCCCTTCGGCGCCCTCCTGGGCCGCTACCCGGGAAACCCCCGAAACCCGCACGCCGTGGGCCGCGCCTGGCACTTCCAGGCAACCCGCCAGGGCACCCTCCAACTCCGCATCAACGACGGCGAGGGCTGCCTCCACGACAACAGGGGCGCCATCACCGTCACCGTGCAGATCACCCGCTGACCGGGCAACGGCACACCCACGGGGCCCGACCCCGCGAAAAAGGTGGGTGCCCTGGGCAACTGGCAGCCCCCGCAGACGTATCCTCCCGGGCAGTCCGGCCGGTACGGGCCGGGAAACCAGCACGAACAGGGAACGTCACTTGGATACGGAGACGAGGAAGAACCCGCTGGCACGGCGGCGTGTTCTGGCCCTGATGGGTGGGGCAGCTCTCATCGCCACGGGGTGCACGCAGGGCGAACAACGCCCCGCCGACAAGACCAGCCACGACCCCGAGGGAAGAGCGTCCGCCGACGGTCCGGCCGAGGGTCCGGACGGCGCGCTGGGAGCGAACTTCAACGAGGACCCCGACAGCGTGGCCTTCGGCGAACTGCGAGAGCTCTCCGCGAGCTGGCTCCGGGGCTTCGTTCCGATGCCCGAGGTCACGGCCGACGCCGCCCAGCAGCGCGCCATCGCGAAGCTCCTGGACGCCCACCACCAGGGCTACGGCACGGTGCTCTCGCTGAAGTTCCCGTACAACCACCGGCCGATACCCCGACCGGGCAGCTCGGCCATGACGGCGGAACTCGCCCGGGTCGACCGGGTCCTGCACACCGTCCTCGACACCGTCGACGTCCTGGCCATCGGCAACGAGCCCTTCATCGAGAGCCTCCCGCAGGACCGCCGCTCGGGCGCGATGAACACGTTCTACGAGACGGTCGCGGAGCACATCATCGCGTACCGGAAGAAGCACTTCCCCGCGCCCTGCCGGACCCACCTCTACATGGGTGCGCTCAACCACCTCGACAAGCCGGACGAGCAGACGGCGGCCACCGACCACTGGCTGTCCTTCACGCGTCGGACCCCGGAGATCGAGGGCGTGGACATCCACCCCCACGTCGCCGCACCGCAGCGGGTACAGCCCTACCTCGACTACATCCTTCCCCGCCTCCGCGACGGCCAGAAATTCCTCGTCACCGAGTTCTCCCTGGTACAGCTCTGGAAGCTGCACCTGAAAGACAAGATCCCCGCACGCTTCGCAAGCCGCTATCACCTACCTCCCGACACCCTGGTGTGGCAGGTGATCAAGGAAGCCATCGAGCACCCCTTCCCCGAGGAGAAGTGGCGCGACTTCCTCGCCATGAGCCCCTGGTTCGAGAACAACAAGCACTTCCTGCGGGACCAGATGGGCCGCTTCCGCGACACCGGACGCCTCGCCGTGGCGACGTACGGAGTCACCCAAGGCGCCGCCATGACCGAGAACTTCGGCCCGGACAAGCAACCCTGGCTCCTGAACAGCCTGTACGCCAACCGCACCGTGGAGCGGGCCGACGACGGCTCACCGGCCCACAACTACGGCTTCTTCGACGACTTCCACGCCCTCCAGCGCTCATAGGACCACTGACCACGGCCGGACTGATCCCTCTTCGGCCCGGATGCGAGAGACTCCGTGCGATGAGTGGTGGTGGCGCGGAGCTGATTCTCGGCGGGATCGTCATGGCGGGGGCGTCCGTGCAGTGGCTGACGGGCATGGGGTTCGCGCTGATCGCGGTGCCCGCTCTCGCCCTGCTGCTCGGCCCGGCCGAGGGCGTCGCCCTCGCCAACTGCGGGGCCGGTGCCATCTGCGCGCTGGGGCTCATCGACGGCGGCTGGCGGCGGGTGCGGCTCACCGCGATGGTCCCCTTGGTCGCCGCCTCCGCCTGCACCGTCCCGGCCGGCACCTGGGTGGCCGCCCGCCTCCCCGAACCCGTCCTCCTGGCCGGCACGGGCAGCCTGGTGAGCCTGGCCGTCCTGCTGGTGATGGCCGGTATGCGCGTCCCGGCCCTGAACGGCGTCAAAGGAGCCCTGACCGCCGGCGCCGCCGGGGGCTTCATGAACGCGTCGGCCGGCGTGGGCGGCCCGCCGGTATCCCTGTACGCGGTGAACGCGGGCTGGACGGTCCGCGAGTTCGTGCCCAACGCACAGTTCTACGGGATCGCGGTGAACGCGTTCTCCGTCGCCACCAACGGCGTCCCCCAACTCAGCCGATCCGTATGGACCTTGGCGGCGGCGGGCATGACGGCGGGCGCCTTTATCGGCAAGTCCCTCACCACCCGCGTCCCGGACCGCGGAGCCCGCCTGCTCGTCCTGCTGCTGGCGCTGGCAGGCGGGCTGTGCACGCTGGCGAAGGGGGCATGGGGGCTATGAGGGCCCCTGGCCCTGGTAGCCCGTCACCTCGCCGACCCATCGCATGAAGTCACCCGGGTCCTGGTTGGCCCCGTGCCCGCCGTCCCAGTACATCAGGGCGTTGACATCGTCGCCGAGGTTCTCCAGACCGGCGGCGAGATTGCCGAGGACCGTGAGGGAGGTGTCGGTGTCGCTGGTGCCGACGCGGAGCCACCAGTGGCGCGCCCGGCCGGGGTTGGCGTGCCTGATGAAGTGCATCGGGTTCATCAGGGCCAGCTTCGCGGGCAGATCGGCGTCGAGCCGCGCGCTGTCGTTGCCGGTGCTGTGCCGCAGGCTGTACAGCGTGAAGTGCCGGGCCTTGGTGGTTCCCCGGCCGAAGAGGTTGTTCTCGGGGGCGGAGAGGCCGAAGGAGTCGAAGGCCGGTACGTTCTTCTTCCGCCCCACATGCTTCAGGAAGTCCGCCCATGCGAACGTCGCCCGGCCGCCGGACCAGGTGATCCACGCGTTCGTGCCGAGGTAGGCGGCGCGATCGGCGTCCGGCAGTGCCGTGAGGTACCGGGTGGCCGCCGGCTGGAGGTGGGTCCTCAGCAGGTAGTCGTCGTAATTGCGCGCGGTGATGGGGCCGAAGCCCCGCTTCCCCCGCAGCCGCAGGGACGCCTGGTAGTCGGGGAACGCGGCGCTCACCTGCTTCGAGACGGTCTGGTCGACGACCTCGCCGGTGCTCAGCGCGCTGCCGCCGAACATCCACTCGTACGCCATGTCGGCGTGCTCGAGATCGGCGATGGGGCACCAGCCGCCGCCGGCGAAGATGGCGTCGCTCGCGTCGGCCGCGCCCAGTTCCCTCAGATACGGCTCGTACAGCGGGCTGTCGCCGGACGCGCCGAGCAGGGCGGACAGGGCGCCTCCGGCGCTGGTGCCGGAGGAGACGATCCGGTCGGTGTTGCCCGGGACGCGGCCCTGGTTGTGGCGCAAATACCGTACGGCGGCCTTGAGGTCGACGATGGCGGCGGGCGCCACGCCGTAGTACGTACCGTCCGACGCCACGAGGTCACGGCCCCGCGCGCCCGGCTCCACCACGACGTAGCCCGATGCGAGCCCCCAGTCGGCGTTGCTGACCATGCCGCCGGGCATCCCGGGACCGCCAGGGCCTCCGGGCCCGCTGTCGCTCGTCACCGATGACGACAGATAGCCGCCTATCCGGTTGGCGAGGAGGATCGGGGCGCCGGTGGCGTCGACGGCCCTGCCGTCGATCTCGACGGGAACGCTGACGTTGAGGCTCTGATACTTCGTGTCCACGGGCCTGGCGACATAGACCACGCCCTTGTACAGGCGGTACGTCACCTTCTTGTCGCCGTCGTCCGTGGACACGGTCTTCGTCTCGGTCGTGTAGCCGTCCTTGTCGAAGGCCAACGGGTCCGGGCCCGTCGCACCGGCCGCCGACGCACTGAATCCTCCGCCGACCGCCGGCGCGGCGGCGGCCGCGGCAAGCCCCATGACCATGGTCCTGCGCTTCACGGACATCTCCTCACATGGCGCGCTCTGCTACCTGCTGTCTGCAGGTGCTGGGTTGTGGCGCATGCGAGAACGTAAAGCGGTGGCCGCAAAATCGTCAACAATTATGTTGATTTCATCGTGAACGCCTAAGTCATGCACAGGGAACTCATAGGCGCACACCCATCGGGGCGGGCCAAATGCGTCACGCGGGAAGGGAATTCAGCCAGTCGACCAGCAGTCGGTTGATCTCCTCGGGGCGCTCCTGCTGGACCCAATGGCCGCTGTCCTCGAGAATGTGCGAGCCGACGAGCCCGGGCAGCGTGGTCGGGTACGCCTTGATCGCGTCGCCCATCCAGGTGGTGGAGGCGTCCAGGCCGCCGCCGATGAAGAGCGACGGCTGGGTGATGGGCGCACCGTCGAACTCGGCCAGGTCCTCCCAGTCCCGGTCCATATTGCGGTAGCGGTTCAGCGCCCCGCTCATTCCGGTGCGCTCGAACTCACCGGCGTAGACATCGAGGTCCCGCTCGCTCAGCCAGGTGGGCAGGGGCCCGGCGGGGAACCGCTCGCGCATTGTCGCGCCGCGTGTGATGAAGTGCGGGTCGGGCAGGTCGGGGCCGGGCATGGTGTCGCCGGACAGTGCGGCGTAGATCCCCGCGAGCCAGCCGCGTACATCCGGTTCGATCTCCGCCTCGGCCCGTCCCGGCTCCTGGAAGTAGGAGACGTAGAACTCCTCCTCCCCGCCCATCCCGGCGAAGACCTCACTGGGCCTGGGGCCGCCGGACGGGGAGTACGGCACGCTCAGCAGGCCGACCGCCCGGAACACATCCGGCCGCAGCAGGGCGGAGTTGGCGGCGATGGGCGAGCCCCAGTCGTGGCCGATCACCACGGCGGACTCCTCGCCGAGCGCCTCCACCACGGCGACGTTGTCCGCCACCAGCTCCCGCATCCGGTACGCGTCCACCGCCTCGGGCCTGGACGAGCGCCCGTATCCGCGCACATCGATGGCGGCCACCCGGTACCCGGCCGCGGCGAGCGCCGGGAGCTGGTGGCGCCATGAGTACCAGGACTCCGGGAAGCCGTGGACGAGCAGCACCAGTGGGCCGGTGCCCTGCTCCACGAGGTGGATCCGCCCGGCGGGGGAGGACACCAGACGGTGGGTGAGGTCGGTCGTGGGTGGCTGCGGCATGGTTCTCTCCCGGGGGCGCTCGGGCACGCGCTCTGCGTGGCGGCCGACGATCCGATCCTGCCGTGACCTCGGTGACGCGGGCCATGCCTGTTGCCGGTTCGGCAAACCTGACCGTGGCCGTCGACCGCGTCCGGTGGGCCATGTGGGCCAGGTGTACTAGATGTGCCAGATGTGCCAGATGTGCGGAGTCAGGACGTCGCTCCCAGAATTGATCTCAGGGGGTTCTTCTCCTGGGAGGTGAGGGGCGTGGCGACCTACATCACGCTGCTGAACTGGACCGAGCAGGGAGTCCGCGGCTACAAGGACACCACGAAGCGCGCCGAGGACTTCTCCGCGGCGCTGAACAAGCTCGGGGCGAGGCTCGTGGACATCTACTGGACGGACGGGCCGTACGACCTCGTGTGCATGGTCGAGGCCCCCGACGACGAGACCGCCACCGCGGCGTCCTTGCAGCTCGGCGCGGTGGGCAACGTGCGCACCACGACCCTGCGGGCCTTTGGCCGTGAGGAGATGCGGGGGATCATCGCCAAGGCCGCGGGCTGAGGAGATTACGCGGGGGAAGGCCGACCCGCGAAGGGTCGGCCCTGTGACTCACCCGATGAAGGGATGGATGGCGCGAAGCGTCAGTCCTGGTGGACGACGTTCGTGCCCGGGCCCCCGGAGAGATGGTCGCTTTCGGCTGGGTCGTATTTGGCCGATGGCCCGGCCCGGAAGAGTCGGGCCAGGCCACCGAACCAACAACGGGGTGGTGCTACGTGCGGTGGTGCTACTGCGTGGCGCGGCCGGACAGCTCCGTGCCGAAGGCGGCATCGGTCGCCGGGGAGCCGAGATCGCCCGGCCCAATCAGGGCGGAGCCTTCGGCGGTGAGCCCGTCGGCGCCCGCGTACAGGAGCGCCACCGCGCCCGCGCCCTCGGTCCGGTTCGGGACCCCGATGGCCAGGTCGGGCTTGCCGTCGCCGTTGTAGTCGGCCGCCGAGACGGCGCCACCGAACTTGTCGTTGCCCGCCATCTCGCCGGGAACGCCCTCGGTGTCGAGGGAGAACGTCTGCGCCCCCGCGTCGGTCAGCCAGCTCTTGGTGCCCTTGAGCACGGTGATGGCGCCGGCGTCGTTGTAGCCGCCGGGGGCCTCGGCGGCGGTGTCGCTGACGACGAGGTCGTCAAGGCCATCGCCGTTGATGTCGGTGAGCTGGGAGGCGGTGCCGTTCTGCGCCTTGCCCTTCCAGTTCACCGGGTTCGCGGTGTCGAGGCCCTGGGCGGTGCCCGGGTACGTCCGCAGGCGCTGGTCCTCCGGACCGTCCTCGAAGCCGGTGTCCGTGACGACGTCGTCCTTGCCGTCGCCGTTGATGTCACCGACCACGGCCTGGTACGAGGCGAACGGCAACGCTACGTCCTCGCCCAGCGACGTGCTCTTCAGCCCCCCGGACGAACCGGGCAGCACGCCGAGCGTGCCCTCGTCGGCGGGGTCGTCCTGGTAGGCGACGGTGACCAGGTCGGCGAAGCCGTCCCCGTTGATGTCGCCCGAGGACAGGTGCTCGACGCCCGCTCCGCCGCCGGGCGGGGTGACGCTGGACATCTTCGGGGTGGCCGTCTCGCGCAGGTTCGCCGCGCCGCTGACGATCTGGACCGCGGTGCCGTCGGAGATGGCGATGTCGTCGCGGCCGTCGTGGTTGTAGTCGCCCACGGCCATGGTGTCGCCGAACATCGCGTAGGCGGTGGCCTTCGGCGCGTGGAAGGCGATGGCGTCGCTGGACAGGCCGTCCTTCGAGCCGAAGACGACCGTGACGGAACCGGCCCGCTTGGCGTCGCCGATGGCCTCGTAGTTCGCGGCGACGATCAGATCGGTGTACCCGTCCCCGTCCACATCGCCGCGCACCACGGCCGAGCCGAAGTGATCCCCGGCCTCGGGCGTGCCGGGCACCCCCGCGCTGGCCTGCGACAACGTGCCGTGCCGACCGGTGTCCACGCCGCTCTGGGCCCCGTAGGTCACGCCCACGTAGCCCGCCTTGGACTTCCCGGAGACGGTGCCGTCGGGCGCGCCCACGCCGAGGTCGGCATAGCCGTCGCCGTCGATGTCGCCCGTGGTCTTTCCTGCCGCGGCAGCCCTGGGGGAGGGCTGGTTCTGGTCGGGCCCGTCGCCGTTCGACACGACGGCGCCGGCCCCGGCGGCCACAGCGGCGGTGACGACGGCGCCGACCGCCACACCCACCACACCTCGGGTTCTATTGCGCACAAATCCTCCATCAGTAACGCATTGGTCGCCCCTGAGCCCCGACTGCCATCTGTCTCCCCCGGCGGCCGGAACGGAAGGGTCGCCAAAGTAGAGTTGTCCGGAAGCTGAATGGTTGCCTAACCAAAGAAGAACGAGATCGGGTCGTGATCTCCGCCCGGCTGGCCCAACTCCCTTGCGATGCAGGGCGCTTGCCCCTGGGGTGCGGATGCGCCCACCAGCCCCCGTAACTGAGCGTGACGAATCGCCCTATCCGGCACGGCGATGGCAGGGCGATGGCAGGGCGACCCTCTCCGTGGAGATCTGAGGCGACTTTCCGCCCCGTGGCTCCGATGCGCAGGCGAGTCGGTCAATCGGGGGAGCGACCGGCCCCGCGTGCGCCGCGCACCACATCGTCGCAATCTGGACGCATGACCTATCGGTACACGACGAACCACACCGACTGGCGCTGCTGATCCGGCCGGCCCACCACTGGAGGTCTCGCCATGTCCAACAAAGAGCCGGCGGCAGGCACCGCTCAGAGCACACAGCGCTCGGAAGCATGGAAGACGGCGTTCACCATGCTGCAGTCGGCGAAGCCGCCGTTCGTTCCGGAGGAGGCAGAGGCGATGACGGTCCTCGTCGAGTACCCTCCCGGCGACCCCGGCGCCCCTCCCCACCGGCACTCGGGCCCCGCCTTCGGCTACATGCTGGAGGGCGAGATGCTCTTCGAGCTGGAAGGCGAGCCGGAGCGGGTGATCAGGGCCGGGGAGTCGTTCTGGGAGCCGGGTGGCGATGTCATCCACTACCAGGACGGAAACAACCGGACAGACTCGCGGAGCCGCTTCGTCGTCACCATGATCTGCGCCCCGGACCAGCCCATGCTCACCCTGGTCGAAGACGAAGAGCTGGCCCAGCGCCAACACCTACGGGCTCCCCGCCCGGGCAGTTGACCCACCCTGACACCGACTCCGGCCGCCCAATGCCCCGCCAGTTGCCACCCGCGCAGCCAGCGGCGGCCTTTGGGCCACGCTACTTCTGGAGGCGATACATGACCTTGCCGTCGCGTGGCTCCACGCCCAGCGCCGCATAGAACGCCGGCGTCGGGGGGTGTCACGATCAGCGGTCTACTCCGCACGCGAGCACCCCGCCTCAGAGGGCGGCCCATCCCCGACGCAGGAGGTCCGGCCCTGTCCTCTGGCCGAGCCCTCCAGGGATCGACGAGTGGATCGAACGGAACCGGCGCCGCGGTCAGCGAGGTTGGCGTAGCCCCGCGACGAGGAGCTTGACCAACCTACGGGCGTCGTAGTGGGGATCGCTTTCGGCGCCGATGCAGAGGTTTCCCATGCCGCGCATGAGTTGGTAGGCGCTGAGGCCGGGGCGGATCTCACCGGAGGCGACGGCGGCGTCGAGGAGCTGGGTGCACACCGGCAGAAGGCGGTCGAGGAAGTAGGCGTGCAGCGTTTCGAAGCCGGTGTTGTCGGCCTGCATCGCGGCGGCCAGGCCGTGCTTGGTGACCAGGAAGTCCACGAACAGCTCGACCCACCGTTCGAGGGCGGCGTGCGGTGTCGGGCTGGTCGCCAGCAGGGCCGGGCCTGCCTCGGCGCAGGCTTCGACCTGGTGGCGGTAGACGGCGATGATGAGGTCCGCCCGGGTGGGGAAGTGGCGGTAGATCGTGCCCATCCCGACACCGGCCTCGGCCGCGATGTCGCGCACCGGTGCTTCCACGCCCGAGGCGACGAAGACCGCGGCGGCCGCGTCCAGCAGGGTCTGCTGGTTGCGTCGGGCGTCCTTGCGCCTGGACCCGGCTGAGCTTCCCGCGCTCTGGCCGCTGTCGCTCACCACGGCACTCGCACTCCTTCCATGACCGGCCTTGCAAAGCGGAACATCGCTCCGTATTGTTAGCGGAGCAACGTTCCGCTTCGGTCATGATGACAGACCGGGGGACGGGCGACCAGGCCGTCTCCTGCCCTCGCACGCTCCACCGGACCGAACAGCACACGCGGTCGCCGACACCCGGTGCCGTTGTGGCCGCGCATGAGAAACCCTCCTCGCTCCCTCCCCGGCCCGGCCTCCGACGCCACCGACCACCACGAACGCGCAGCAGAGGGCCACCGAACCACCAGCGCGAAGAAACCGAACGGAAGGCACGCCCATGCCCACGCCCATGCCCGACTCGAACACCACGAACGCGCAGCGGATCCCGGGGGCGGCGCCCACCACAGTGGTATCCGCCAAGCCGGTCGTCCTGCCCGCCCCGGGCCGCGGAGAGGATCTCCAGGTCCGCGTGTCCGCCCCCGCGACCGGCGGCGATCTGCCCGTCATCGTCTTCTCGCACGGCTTCGGCTGGTCGATGAAGGGCTACGCCCCGCTGGCGGACTACTGGGCCGCTCACGGCTTCGTGGTCATCCAGCCCACCCACCTCGACTCCCGGACGCTCGGCATCCCCGCCGAGGACCCCCGTACGCCGCGGATGTGGCGCTTCCGTATCGAGGACCTCACACGCGTACTGGACGGACTCGACGTCCTGGAAGCCGCCGTCCCGGGCCTCGGCGGGCGCCTCGACCGCGACCGCATCGCCGTGTCCGGCCATTCCTGGGGAGCCCAGAGTGCGAGCGCGCTGCTGGGCGCGCGTGTCCTCGGCTCCGACGGCGTTCCCGGATCCGACGGCGTTCCCGGCGAGGACATGTCCGACCCCCGCGTCAAGGCGGGCGTGCTGTTCGCCCTGACCGGCCTGGGCGATGACCTGACCCCGTTCGCCGTCGAACACCTCCCCTTCATGCGACCGTCCTTCGACACCATGACCACGCCGGCCCTCATCGTCGCCGGGGACAACGACCAGTCCCACCTGTCCACCCGCGGACCGGACTGGTTCACCGACCCGTACACCTACAGCCCGGGAAGCAAGGCCCTGCTCACTCTCTTCGGGGCGGAGCACTCGCTCGGCGGCATCCCCGGCTACGAGGTCGCCGAGACGACGGACGAGAGCCCCGCGCGCGTCGCGCTGATCCAGCACCTCAGCACGGCCTTCCTCCGCAGCGCCCTCCACCCCGAGGACACCAGCTGGAAGACGGCGGTCAGCGCCCTGGAAGACGACCCCAGCGCGCTGGGGAAGCTGCAGAGCAAGTAAGAGAGCCCTCCAACGATCAAGACCGCTATACCGCTACAGAACAGAAAGGACAAGCGATGATCCTCGTCACCGGAGGTCTCGGCTTCATCGGATCCCACACCGTGCGAGCACTGCTCGACCTGGGCGAAGACTGCGTCGTGGCCCAGCGCCACACCCGTGAACTCCCGGCCATACTCGCCGGAGAGCGGGTGGCGGTGGAGCAGGCGGACATCACCGATCGCGACGCCGTGCTCGCGATCGGCCGCCGCCACGACATCACGGGCATCGTGCACCTGGCGATGTCCCATCCCTGGTCCGCGACCCCCGACGAGGCGGTCGAGGGGACACGGCGGGCGCTCGACGGACTCCTGAACATCGCACAGGCGGCGCAGGAGTGGGGCGTGCGGCGTCTGGGCGTCGCCAGCACGATCGGCGTCTACTTCGGGGCCGAGAACGACGGACCACTACGCGAGGACGCCCCGCTGCCGCTGAGCGCACCCGTCTCGATCCCCACCTTCAAGAAGGTCGGCGAACTGCTGGGCGGATTCCTCGCCGACACCACGGGCATCGACATCGTCGACTACCGCATCTCGGGCACCTGGGGCCCGCTCGGCCACACCGAACCGTTCTTCGCCGCGCCCGCCCTCATCCACGCCGCCGCCCGCGGCACCGCCCCGGACCTCTCCCACCTCATGGGGCCGGCCTTCGCCGAGGACGGGATCGACCTGAACTACGTGCCGGACACCGGGCGTGCGCTCGCCCTCCTCCAGCTCGCGGACAAGCTGAACCACCGCACGTACAACGTCGGCTCCGGCCGCGCCACGACCAACGCCCAGCTCGCCGAAGCGATCAAGAAGGTGGCCCCCGACGCCCAGGTCGACCTCCCCACCGGAGGCGACACCCCGCCCATGGTCCTCGACATCAGCCGCCTCCAGGAAGACACCGGCTACCAGGCCGAGTACGACACCGAGCGAGCCGCCGGCGACTACATCGCATGGCTGCGCGCAGGCAACAAGATCTGACCAAGGCTCAACCGGCCTGCGGCGGACCCTCACCGGAGGCTGACACCACCACGCCCGACGCCCGCTGAAGTGGGAAGGGCCCGGCACACGGTCTCGTCCGAACGATGGTGAACGGGGCTCAGACGGCCCCGGCCGGCTCCCGACACCACCGTGACTCGTGGGAGCTAAGCCGCCCTGGGGCCCGCCACACACATGCCCGAAACGGGTCCCTGTGCACCCTCGAGCAGAAAGACCTCGTCTTCCCCGAAGTCCGGGGCCTGGAACGGGTTTGTCGTCGGAAGCGGCAATGCTGCTGCGGTGGAACAGCGGGGTTGCGCTTCCGGAGCGGAGAACAGCGACGTGAGATCGATGAGAGGTCTCTCTTTCGTTGCAGGTTCCTGAAGGGCTCTGGCGTGCCGTGACCGGGCACAGCGGACCCTACAGCTTGGTCATCTTGGCGTACGGGCTCAAGATCCGCATTTGCGCCGAGCCGAAATCCACGAGCGCCGCGATTCCATCCTCGATGCCGATCACCCGGCCGAGGCCGTAGATGTCGTGTGTGACCTGGTCGCCCACGGCGAAGTGCTTGGGAGCTGGTGTGGCCGGCGCCTTGAAGGGGCTGGTAGGCAGATGACGCTTCGATGCAGCAGGTTTTGTCATTGGCCCACCAGTATGCGCCTACGTCCATCCCGTTCGCTGCGGCTGTCCACGTCCCCCGCGCAGCATAGACCCGGACGGCACCAACCGCTTTGGGAGCGAGGCTGGGCGATCAAGGGTCTGACCTGCGGACTCTCCAGCGGATGTCAAACGCCCCGGGCCCTGATCGGCTCGGGGCGTTTTGGCTGGTGCCCCCGGCAGGATTCGAACCTGCGACACCCGCTTTAGGAGTGGGATCGAGTCCCTGCCGGGTGAATCGCCTCACACGACGACGGCCCTGCCCCATACCCTGGCAGTGACGAGCTGGACAGAGAGGGGCAAGGCCATGTCACCCGATGACACCCCGGACCCGCTTGACCACCCGCTGGTCTTCGGCCAGCGGATGCAAGTCCTCCGTACACGCCGGGGCATGAGCCGTACCGTCCTCGCCGGCCTCCTCGGTAAGTCCCCGAGCTGGGTGAAGCAGGTCGAGAACGGCACTCTCCACACCCCCGGACTTCCCATGATCTTGCGTATCGCCGAGGTGCTTCGCGTCCGCGATCTCTCCGAGCTCACCGGTAACCAGACCATGTCCATCGACCTTTTCATCGGCCCTGGTCACGCCAAGCTGCCCGCAGTGCGTGCCGCGATTGACGTGTTCCCTTTCACCACTGAACGCGAAGCGCCGTCGCCCGCGCATCTGAGCGCACGACTCGAAAGCGCCTGGGCAGCCCGCCACTCCGCACCCAACCACCGCGAAGTGATCGGCGGCCTCCTGCCAGACCTCATTCGGGATGCGCAACTCGCCGTACGTCAGGCCGACCGCGCCCCCGAACGGCGAGCAGCGCAAGCTGTCCTCGCCGAGGTCTACAGCCTCAGCCAATTCTTCATCGCCTACCAGCCCGACTCCGCCCTCCTCTGGCGGGTGGCCGAACGCGGCATGGTCGCAGCCCAGGAGAGCGAAGACCCGCACGCGATCGGCATCGCAGCATGGCTCACCGCCCAGGCTCACCGAGACAGTGGCCCGGCCCACTACGACGCAGCCGACGCGGTCACCATGGAAACGCTGCGCTACCTCACCCCGCTGCTGCCGGACGCGCCGGACAACGTACGTGCCATCGCCGGCGCCATGCAGTTCGAGGCCGGATACACCGCCGCCCGCCGCGGTGACACCGGCAGCGCCTGGGGCTACTGGGACACCGCCCGCAAGATGGCCAAGCGGTTGCCTGCCGACTATTACCACCCCATGACGTCGTTCTCCCGGGCCATCATGGGCGCGCACGCGGTCACGGTCGCCGTCGAGCTGCACGCGGGTGGCGAGTCCGTACGGCAGGCCACGAAGGCGGACGCCAAGACGATCCCGTCACGGCCGAGGCGAGCGCGGCACCGAATCGAGGAGGCACGTGGCTACCACCTGGACGGGCAGCCGGAGGCCGCGCTGGCGACGCTGGACAAGGCGTACGGGGCCGCGCCGGAGACGATCCGCTACAACGGCTATGCACGCCGCATCATCCTGGAAGAGACCGAGTCGAAGTCACCAGCACGTCGCCGTCGCGCTGCCGAACTGGCGATGAAGATCGGCGTATTGGCTGCCTGAACCAGCGTTCGAGGGGCAGAATCTCTGCCCCTTCTACGCCCCCGGCGCTCTTACGGTCGGTTAGCACCTGATCACCGATGACGCCGGGAGCTGACCGTGCCGACGAATCTCCAAGTCCCGCCGTGGACGCCGCCGAACACCAAGGACGTCGAGGCGTTACCGGTGGGCAAATGGTGGGACGCCGTATCAGCGCCCACAGCCGTCGGAGACCGTGCCCTGGACCTGCTCGGGCGGGACTCGGGCGCCGTGATCCAAGACGACACCTACGGCAAGACGTACTGGCTGATCGGCATCGACACCGCCCGCAGCTGGGCAATGCGCCAGGTCCGCGTCCTCACCGCACTCGCCGACGAAGGCACCCTCCTCGGCGTGCCACCCGCCTCCTGGAGAAGTGAGCGCCGGACGTACTGGCGGATCCCGCTCGGCCCGGACCGGTATCTGACCGATCCCCATCACCTGGTCCGCGCCCTGCGCCGGGCCGTCGACGACGTCTTCGGCCCGGCACCGGACGGTCGACAGCTGTGCCACCGTTGCCAACTGCCCACCGACGAACCGGTCCCGGTCGCCATCGAGCACAGCGGCAGTGTGGCCAGCCCCACCGTCTATGCCTGCCCCACCCACGCCCGGGACTACCCGCGCGACCAGGCCGCCGCCATGCGCCGCGCGCTCCAGCAGGGCAGGACCTGATGACGGACAGCCAGCCGATCACCGACCCATTCGCCGACGAGACGTGGCGCGCGGCCATCGAGCACGCCGCAGGCTGTCAGGCGTGCAAGATCCCCGGCGTCGGGTGCGGGACCGGCGAGCGGCTGCTGCGCGCCTACGAAGGGGTCACGCGGCAGGCCCGGTCAGGAGGTGCCGGATGAGGCACCACAGGGCCACTCCGGCCGAGTAGGCAGCGCTGTTCGTCTTCCGCGCCGCCCGGCTGGGCCTGCTGCTCAGCACTATTCCGCTGCTGCTGGCGCTCGCGATCTACCTGTGCATCGCGGGCGACCCATACCGATAGACCGGGTGGGTCGCTGGTGTTCCGGGCCCCGTACCGGACGACGGCGTCAGCGGCCCACCCTTCCAGACACCCTGCGGCCGGTGCAGCCAGGCACGGCCGTCGGCCGCAGGGCAGGGACTCCGGCCCCGAAATGGGACCGCGGGGCTGGAGTCTCCTCATAGAAGATCCACACACGAATGGAGAACACCGTGGCACTGACCATGGACCGCACGCAGACCCGCCCGACCACCTCGGCCGTGAGGCCGTTCGGCCTGTCCAAGGCCGTACCCGTCGCCGACGAGACGCTCACCCTGCCGGCCCTGCACCTCTGCCCCGAGCGGCAGATCAGCGTGACCGCGACCGGGACGCCGTTCATCCACGAGCCGTCGATGAAGTCGGCGTTCGAGACCGTGAGCCAGACCAGGGAGGACAGCCAGCTGGCAACCGACAAGGCGAACGACACCGACTGATCGCTGAATGACCGGAGGAACTGAATCATGACCGTCCTGGTGCTGACCCGGCCCCAAGATGCGACCGCTGACCTGGTCATAGCCGAGCTCAACGAGCGATCCATACCTGTGTGCCGCGTCGATCCCGGGGACTTCCCGGAAGCTGTGACGATGGCGGCCGGGATCGGCCCCGACGGCAGGCTGTGGGATGGCGTCTTACGCGGTCAGCACCGGGACGTGTCTCTCACCGATGTCCGGTCTGTGTACTACCGGCGGCCGGCCGCACACCGCCTGCACCCGGACATGTCGCATCAGGACGCGCGGTGGGCTGACGCTGAGGCACGGGCTGGGTTCGGCGGGCTGATGTACTCACTGCCCGGCCTGTGGGTGAACCACCCCCACCGCAACGCCTTCGCCGCGTATCCGCCCGTGGCGCTGGTCGCGTCAGCCCGCAGCGGACTTTCCGTCCCCCGTACGCTGATAACCAACGACTCTGGCGAGGCCCGCGAGTTCGTCTCCGCACTGCCCGGCCAAGTTGCCGCGTACAAGGCGCTCGGGGCCACCCACCCCAGCGACCACGACGACCGGCCACAGGCCCTGTGGACAAGGCAGGTCCGGCCCGGCGAGATCGACGAGTCCGTGAGGCGCACCGCCCACCAGTTCCAGGAGTGGGTGGACAAGGAGTACGAGGTGCGGCTCACCGCCATCGGGCACAGCCTGTTCGCCGCCGAAATCCACGCGGGCTCAAATGCCTCCCGTCTCGACTTCCGGGCTGACTACGACAGCCTGACCTACAGGCCCTGCCAGGTGCCCGAACACATCGCCCGGGGCGTCAACATGCTGACGTTCACGTTCGGACTCCAGTACGTCGCACTGGACTTCCTCGTTAACCCACAAGGGCACTGGTACCTGATCGACGTCAACCCGAACGGACAGTGGGGATTCATCCCCGACCTACGCACGCCCATCACCCGAGCACTCGCTGACCTACTGGAGAGGGCCCGCACATGATCACTCAGGCACCATCGGCGGACGAACTGCGTCACCACATGGCCGACCACCTGGTGAGGGCTGGCTGCATCCGGTCCAAGCCCTGGCGCGCCGCCTTCCTGAGCGTCCCCCGCCACGAGTTCGTCCCCGACTTCACCGTCCGATCTCAGGGCAGCCTGCACCGGTACAGCCAGGGCGACCCCGCATGGCTGGCCGCGGCCTACAGCGACGCCTCCCTGCTAACCCAGTTCGACCAGGACGGCACCGCGACCAGCTCGTCTACGCAGCCCTCCCTCATGGCCCAGATGCTCGAGGCCCTGGACGTACGGGACGGCGACACCGTGCTGGAGATCGGCGCCGGCACCGGCTACAACGCGGCGCTGCTCTCCCACCGCCTCGGGCCTGACCACGTCGTGACGGTCGACGTCGACCCCGAGCTCGTGGCCGCCGCGCAGACACGCCTGCGACAGACCGGGTACGAACCCACCCTCGTTGCCGGGGATGGGATGGCCGGGCACCCGGAGCGCGCGCCGTACGACCGCCTGCTGGCGACGTGCGGAGTGGGCCGGATCCCGACACCTTGGCGGGATCAACTCCGGCCGGGCGGGGTGATCGTGGCCAACATCGGCTGTGCCATCGTGCGCCTGGTCCTCGCGGCCGACCACTCCGCTGGCGGCAAGTTCCTCCCCGGCCTGGCCACCTTCATGACCGCCCGGCCGACCCCCGACGCCATGGGCACCACCGCGGGGCGGCTCGTGCAGCCGCTGCTGACGTGGTCCGGCCAGACTCGGGAGATCACCCTCCCTGCGGTGCTGGATGCCCCCGGAGCGCAGTTCCTCTCCTCGCTGCTGCAGCCCGCGGTGACCGACTTCGCTTTGGTGGATGATGAGGGTCGGCAGATCCGGTGCCTCTTTGACGCGGAGAGCTCGTCGTGGGCGCGCATCACCATGACCGGGGCCGGAGTTATGACAGCTCGGCTCGACCACGGGGGACCGCGTGATCTGTGGGCCGAGCGGGAGCCGCTGCTCACCCAGTGGCGGGATGCCGGGTGGCCGGGGCATGAGCGCTACGGCCTGACGGTCTCCTCGGGCGGTGCCCATTCGCTGTGGCTGGACGAGCCGGACGGCATGAGCTGGCGCCTGCTGGACTAAGCGCCCGGAATCTTCCGCCGGTGTTCCACTACACGTAACGCGTACTCCGAGGTAGTCGCAGACAGTGGCGGCGCCTAATTGAATAATGCAATGATCTCCGCGGCCGAGCGCACGGGCGATCAGTGCGAGATGGTCGATAGACGTCCCGTACTGCGCCAACTCGACCCGGTAGATGGTCTTTCGGTCGAGCCCTTCCAGCTCGCCGAGGCGCTCCTGCGACAGCTCTCGCGCATCGCGTAGCTCCCGAACCCGGCTGCCCACCCGGCGGCGCTGCTGGAGCACCCAGTCGGGGAGGGGTTCGGACGGCACCCGTTTACGCTCGGCCGATGATGATCGTTTGTCGGCACCGAACTTGGGTCATCGCGTGAAGCGGGAGGCAGCGGGCCCTCGTTGGTGTGCTTCTCCGCCTGATCGGCGGAGCGTGAGACGGCACTGCCCGGCGCGCGGGTGGTGCACAGGAGCGGTGCGGTGGCGTACAGGAATCCGCCGGATCGCGCCGTTAGACGCTAAGGCTTTGGTCAAGGCGTCCCGGCCGGTATTCGCGGCGGGGGCGCTCTCCCGTGGTGTGAACCTCCCCGTCCAGGGACCACGGGTCTGCTGAGGCAGGAATCGGCGGCGCTGGATCGGGAGCAGCGCCGCCCCTCGGGGTCTCACTTTACGAACGACGTACCCGTGTCGCCCAGGGATACACCCGGTCGGAATCCATGATCCTTTGGGGGTGTGGCATCTATGTGGGCAGTTGATCATGGAGGAGGCCCCCCGTTCGAATGAACGAGGGGCCTTGTGGCTCTCTGACCTGCTGCGCAGGAAGTGCCCCCGGCAGGATTCGAACCTGCGACACCCGCTTTAGGAGTCTTCCCTGGGCGGGGCTGTGACCTGCGGAAACGTCGACTGCGTGGTGCCTGGCCTGGGAAAACACCCCTCCGTAGTTCTCACGTGTTCGCGGGGTTTCCCGGCCTCATGTGTGCTGAATCCGTTCTGGCTTGCCCTTCCTCTTTCGGGCGGTCAGCGATCAGTGAGGTCGTTGGCAAGGGAATGGGAGGAGGGGGTATCGCGAGCCACGAAGCAGTTGCTCTCCGCGCAGATCATGCCCGACCGCGGTGCCGTCGGGCATGAGGGCCGGGTCGCACAGGTGAGTGCCGGCCGGGTGCCGCGTCAGCCGGGGAGTCGTTCGGGGACGTTAGCGGCTCGACAGGTCCAGGAGGTTGACCATCGACTGTTTCCAGGCCGGGCAGAAACGCGTGGTCCGGGCCAGTGCGAGCGTTCTTGGCGCGCTCGGGTACCGGGAGGATGCGGCGCCGATTCAGTTCAGCCACATCGATCAGAGGCGCGGTCACTAGGCGGTCGAGTAACTCTGCCTGCCGCGGCTCCAGGGCAGTCAGCTCACTGAGTACGGCGAGGATCTCCACGAGTTCCCGACTCCACTCGTGCTCCCAGTGCTCCGGGCGCTCGCGGTCGAGTTCGCTGGTCACCTTGCCAGCGCTGCGGTTGCTGCGGTACGCGAGCCAGCTGTCGAGTACGTTACGTCCACCGGTGGTGTAGTTGCGCATGCGCGACGTGACGCCAGTGAAGACGCCTCCCTCGATGATCAGGTGCTCGTTTTCGGGGTCGTAGGTGATCGTGGAAGGGAGCCCATCAGGCGCGACTCGTCGGGCGTATGTGATCTCGGGATGCGGGTCTCGCCACCAGTTCGATGTGCCTGCTGGGCGGCCGTCACCTGGACTGATGCTTCGTGTGCCGAAGGTGGAAGCCCACAGAATGCGGTGTCCCAGGCTGACGGCCTCATGCCAGAGGCCACTAGCGGCGGTCAAGGGGATGCGTACGCCGGGTGAGTTGAGGTCGTCTGCATAGCGCTCGGTGAAGGTGGGATGGGCGGTGACGGCGGCGATGTAGGCCAGCAGGTCTTCCGGGATGACCTCTTGGAGACCGTAGGAGTTGGCGAGGTGATGTAACAGCCCGGGGGCGATGTTGGGGGAGCGGTCAGCATGCAGGAACGGCAGCACGCGACCACCGTTGCCGTTGAAGTAGTGCATGTCGGGGATGAGAGCGGAAAAGAGCAGCGCTGGGCCGGTCTGCAGGCGTTGGGAGTGCTGTTCGACGATGAAGACCTGGCCGTCTATGGCGGCCTGCCACAGCTCCGGGCGCGAAAAGTCGATGACGCGCCCGTCGGGTATGAGCCATTGGCGGTCCAGGGCTCTGCGGGCGACGCGTATCGGAACCGGACAGGGGCTGCGCTCGTCGCGGAGAAGGGCCGGCGGGTGGGGGTGACCGGGTATCTGGAGGGCTTCCTTGTCCAGGGTGCGGTCGCGGGTCTCTTTGAACAGTGCCTTTTGCGTGGCGAGGTCACGTTCCTGGACGAGGCGGTTCCAGCGTCGATGCAGGGTGGTTTTGGATGGGCTAAAGACCCAGTTCCGGTTGGGTTTTATGCCCGGTTTACGCCAGGGCATGAGGTCGGTGAGAGAGGGAAAGGCATCCCAACCGCTGTGGGAGGCTGGTGTGAAGGGGGCGTGCTTGACAGGCCGGGAAGTGCGCCAGCCGGGACCGTTGATGTGCAGGTCGTGTAGTTGCTCTTCTTTGTCCTGGCGAGTGCCATGGACAGCCGTGTAGTGGACAGGGGCCAGTTGATCTCGCCGCTCGCCTTGCTTGCGGACAAAAATGGCTATGGCTAATTCCTGCTGGACGCTGGCGAAAAAGCGGCTGTTGAGCGGGGGTCTCTTCGTTTCAGGAGTGAGGTCGATGACCCAGCCCTCGGTGCATGTGCGGCGCAGGTACGAGCGCATGCCCTGAAAGCCGGCGCCGCGGATGAACCCGCCGGTACTGACGAAGCAGACAACACCGTGACGGTGGTCGTCGTACTGGTCGAACACCTTGTGCGTGGCCCAGCGCCAGAAGTAGGTGCATAGGCTTTTCAGTTTGTTCTCGTACACTCCTGCCGCACCATGCAGCCGGAAGGCGTCCAGCGGTGGGGCGCCTCGGTCTGGTGAGCCATTCTCGATCCATCCACCCTGGCCTTCCGCCTGTTCGCGGTGGGGAGGGTTGCCGATGACGACAGTGATGCGGCCTTCGCGCTGGATGAAGCTGGCGGCTTCAGCGTCGTCGCGCAAGGGACCCCACAGGGCGCCATAGCGGGTGAAAAGTTCGCTCGGCCGCCAGGGGTCGGCAAGGGTGTCGGCTAGATGTAGGCGCATGTCGCGCAGCCGGACCCGGGCGTTGAGAGAACGCAGCATCTGCCCGACGCGCATCTGTGCAACGGCGAAAGCCCCCATTTGCTTCTCGAAGCCGATCAGTCGGCCTGCGAGTTCTTGGACGGATTCGGCGCGGAAGCCGTCATTGCCGCCCTCGGACTGCTTGCGGGCGACGAGGTCGATGATGCCGGTGAGGAAGGTGCCGGTGCCCATGGACGGGTCGATGATGGACACCCCGGGGTCGGCGAAACCGTCTGGGCAACCCAGCGTGGTGATCAACACTTCGTCGACAAGGCGGATCATCTCCTCCATCAGCGGCGCTGGGGTGTAGTAGGTGCCGGAGTCCTTGCGGAGGTCGGGGTCGTACTCCTGTAGGAAGTGTTCGTAAAGGTGGATGTGGAAGCCGGGTTCGCTGGCCAGGGCGCTCCGCCAGTCGATGGCGTCGATGACGCGAACGAGCATGTCGAGGCTGTCGCGAAATTCTCCCTCCACCTGGTCGGTGAGGATCTGCAGAGCGCGGCCCATAACGGAATGCTCCGCTCCCAGACGGCGGCCGACCTCATGCAGGCTCATCTTGGCCAGTGAGCTGTCATGGCCATCGGCGGTGTCCGAGCTGGCGAGCAGGAGCGCGAAGGTGACGGATTGGGCGTAGCGGTCGGCGAAGGCCGCGCGTTTGTCCCGGTCATCGGTGGTGGGAAAGAGATCGACTTCGAGAGTGGAGGCCAGGTCAGTGAAGGGACGCCGGTGGCGCGGGAGGCTGGCCTCGGCGTCGAGCCGGTCGTGGACGGCATCGCGCAGGAGTGTGCACAGCGGGGCTACCTGAGCGACAACTTCCCGCATCGATGTCAGTGGATGCGGCTGCCAACTGAAGAACGCTGTCAGCATTGATTCGAAGGGCGCCTCGCTGGCTGCCGGTAGCCGTAGGCGGGAGCCGGCAGTACGCAGATCGCCTTCGAGGTAGATGGTGTCGCCGTGTTGCCGACCTGAGCGATACATGATCCAGGTCTGGCCGTTGGTGTAGATCAAGTTGGGGAGCTTCGACATACCCTCCCACTGCCGCCGATCACGTTGGTTCAGCCCGCCAGGATGGATCACGCTTTTGTCCGGGCTCTTTAGCTCGACGTAACCGACGATGTTGCGAGATAACTTCCCGATCCGCACAGCCAGGTCGGGGCGGATTCGGTGCGCGGCGATCGCTACCTCGGCATGTAGGACGGCCTGTAGCCCTAACACGTTCGCCGCGTCGACGAGAAGCGTCTCCACGGCGCGACGGATCGCGGCTTCCTTCTGCCCATGCAGCAATGCCTGCTTGCACGCTGCACCGAACTCGCTGATGATCCGCCGAAACCCGTCCCTGCGCTGCATCCCGCCCCCAGAGGCCAGCACACTCCCGGTATCCAACTCAACACACGGTAAGTGCAACAACACCGACCGTCGAGAGGGTCTCAGGGCTGCGTACACCCACCGGCCTGCGACAGCGCCCCTTCTCCGCGCGCTGCACGGGTTCAGGAAGCGTAGAGGCCCCTCCGCGATCTGGACGGAGGGGCCTCTGACCAGGTGTTTCTCTGTGCCCCCGGCAGGATTCGAACCTGCGACACCCGCTTTAGGAGTGGGATCGAATCCCTGCCGGGTGGTGCCCGGCGCTGCTATCCGGCGCTGTTCCACCTGGTCAGCGTCACGGTCGCTGAGTGCTTTATCCTGCTTATGGCGGTCCGTGCCGGACAGTCCGCTCACGCATCGCGCACGCACGAAGTCGTTCGTCTGAGAGGCATAGCTGCCGCTCTGCGACTTCTTCAAGAAGTTCGTCGGCAAGGCCGCGCCGCCGAGCCAGGTGGGCGAGGACGAGACGCTCATGGCGAACCTTCCCGTCGCTTGCAAGATGCTCGCCAACGCGTGTGACGCTTACGCCGGGCACATAGAGACCGCCAAGAAACGCCGGGCCATGGAGTCCATGCCGTTCACCGGGGAGTCCCTCTGGCCCTGGGAGCAGCCCAGGTTCGGAGGGGACGGTCACGACGGCGACCTCCACGAACTCATCGCCGGGGACACGCGGATCGCGGCCCTCGGCAAGATCCCTGCCGCTCTGGACACGTCCAAGTCCAGGGTGAAGATGCCGCAGCCCGACAACGACAGCCTCGTGCCACCCGGGCTGCCGCCGTTCCTGGCTCCGCTGATCCGCGTCCCAACCTTGGTTCCGGCCGCCTATCGCCCTCCCAAGGGCCCGCGCGTCCAGCCGATCCCCCCGGGCACGCCGCCCGACCCCCGCTTCCCGCCGCTCGCGCCCGGACAGCAGAAGAACTTCCAGACCTGGCTGAGTTCCCTGCGGCCGGGCGACATCTCGGGTGGCAGGCCGGCGGAGATCGCCTACCAGAAGCGCGTGGCCGGCTACCCCGAGTACGAGGTCCCCATCCCGCCCGGCCACAGCAAGGGGAACACGCTGATGGTGGACGGGTTCCGCGACCTCGACGGGATGGCCATCGAGGCGAAGTACGTCAACAAACCGGACCAGCGCTGCTACCGGTCCCTCGACGAGCTTCGCGAGAACCATGAGAAGGGGAAGAAGGACTTCCTCTACCGGTCGGACCGCGATGAGCTCAAGAAGTACGCCGCCGCGCTCAATGATCCGAGGAACACGGAGATGCGAGGGGTCGAGACGGTCACGAACAACCAGGAGTCGGTCCAGTACTGGCGCGTCATGATGGCCGCCTACGGTGTCAAAGGCCACGCCCGCTACGTACCCTGACGACCGCCGCCCCGCCGCACAGGAAGCACAGCGCCACCGATGGAACCGGAAGAGATCGCCGAACTCCGCACCATGTACATCTTCAGCCCGCCGGAGGGGCAGAGCTGGGGCCTGACCTACGAGGGCCTGGAGGCCCTGCTGCGTGAGCGCGACCCCGAGGAGTTCATCCGCATCGACGACGGCTCCGACGGCCCGGTCAGCGGATCGTCCATGCACTTCGGCATCACCCTGGACGACGAAGAGCTGGAGGGCATGGCCCTGCTCTCCCCCCAGGGAGTCTCGGTCAAGGACTGCACCGTTCACACAGCGGCCGCCTTCGCCCTCTGGCTTTCGAACAACGTGGTGCCGACGGGCGTGGCCGTCATGTTCAACACGGAATGGGGCCTGGAGGCCGAGCTGCCGGACACCCCAGTCCCGGAGGCGACACGCCCGCGCATCGCGGCCGGGTTCATGGAGCACCTCAAGGACACCGGAGACCTCGATTGACCCCGGAGCTCGACGGCCGCCCCGCGTGGCAGACGAGCCGTTCGGCGGTCACGGGGCCACGCGGTGGGGCGGTGCCGGAGCGAGCCGTGATCAGCGGTGTTCAGCCGCCGATTGCTATGAGGCAAAGCACATAGACGAATCGCTGGTTTCGAGTGCTCATTGCCGCCACGTCGATGAGGGAGAAAACGACCTCAGTGTCCTTGGTCGCCCCCAATACCTTGCCGGTACTTGCCACAGTCGTCACTGCGCTTTCAGTCGTGCCAATAAAGCTAGGAAGGGGCACGGGTGCGGCTCCACGAGTGTGCCCAAACGTGCCAGACGTTCACCCTAGAGATTCGATGGCAGTGATGAATTCACGCGCGGTGGGGCCGTAGACGGAAATTTCAGCCAGCTCACTGAACGTCCTGGCATACATGGGAAGTTCGTTCTTTTGGGCGACGGTGAGATGAGCGGAGATCAGTTCGACGTTTACCAGCTCGTCGCCGTACAGGAAGAACCCCTCGACGGGCCACAAGCCGGAGCGGTCGGCGTCCTGGGGGATGATGCCGATGCTCACCGACGGGAGGGCCATGACGCTGAGGAGATAGCCGAGCTGGCCTGCCATTACCCCCTCAGTGCCGCTGATGCGGTACCGCAGGACACTCTCTTCCAGCTCGACATACATGCCCTCGATTCCGCGGGCAGTGGAGATGAGATCCTCGGTCTCATTCTCCGCGCCACACGCGGAACACCAATCGCGAAGGTCACTCTCCGAGGGGGCGCGAGTGCCGCTCTCGAAGCGCAAAGCCTTCGACTCATGCCAACCCAGGCACTGGGACAGCGCTCGCAGGCGTTGGCCGAGCGCATTGCGGGCTTCCTGGACACTTGAAGATGGCGTTGTCACGTCAGGGTGAGGTGCTGTTCGGACGGTCAGGTCAACTCGAATTCCGCGTGCGGCGTTGCCCGCTTCCATACGGCTTCGAAGGCCGACTCGCACAGCTTCGCCGCCTCCGGATCCTCCGTGAGTTCGACCTCCATGTTCTCGCCCTCGCCATCGAAATGGTTGACGAGTACGAGGCTGGAGTCGAACAACCAGAAGTCGTTGCCCGGAAGTGCGATATCGGTCGCGTCGCGCCGCGAGAGCCACCGCACGCTTTCGTCGGCAGCGATGTTCAGTCCGTCAGTCACGTCGTACTCGAAGCGGATGTACTCGCTGGCCGGTGTCGACACAACGCGGGCGCGCCGAACCTCGACACCTCGCGAGGTCGCCTCCGTGACGATGGCGTGCCAGTCGGCCCAGCGCGCGGCCGGATCGAGGACCACGCCGGCCTTCCAGTCGATGAAGGCCGGGTCCGACTTCATGTAGGCGTCACGCATCTCCAGGTGGACCGCAGTCCTCTGGCAGTCGCGGAACAGCTCCTCAAACGTCGGGGTCCTCGTCACCCTTCTTCACCTCCTAGAAGAACTGCACCATGCGCCGGGGGATCTCCACCACCGTCTCGTGTCCGGGGATCTCCATCTGCCCGAGCCGCTCGTCGTCCTCTACCTCCCACCCCTGCACGACGTAGGTGTCCTTCTCGTCGTCGAGATAGACGGTGGGGGAGCCGCCGCTGGGGCTCACCGGGTCCTTACCGAGCTTGATCAGGGCCATGATGACCTCCTCCGGTGCCGGTAACGATCTCTGTGCCAGAGCTTGCCCGCGACTCAGCTGCCGAGCCAGGAACTTGCCCGAACTTGCCCGAACTTTCGGGTAGCGACCCTCAGTGGGGAAACCTGGTCGACGCCGCGCGGGTGCCGCTCACGCACCTCTCACGCAAACGGCCCCGGACGAGGAGTCCGAGGCCGAAGAGAGCGCCTCCCTGGGGGAGAAACCCCAGGTCAGCGACGTAATGCGTGGTGCCCCCGGCAGGATTCGAACCTGCGACACCCGCTTTAGGAGTTTTCCCGGGCCAGGACTGTGACCTGCGGAGACGTCGGGTGTGGTGCGTCTGGCCTGGGAAAATATCCCTCCGTAGTTCTCGCGTGTTCACGGGGCTTCTCGTCCCCATGTGTGCTGGATCCGTTCCGAGTGGGCGCCGATCTGACGGCATGGGGTCAGCCTGCATCGGGTCGGGTATAGCAGTGTCGCTCTCGAGGAGGATGCGGTAGACCTCGGCGCCCGTTCGACCTCTGCGCCGAGCAGCCGGCGGAGCGCGGGGCGGCGGTGACCTGGTCGCCGGTACTGTTTCAGGCGCTCCGCGAAGCCTGCCACTATTTGGTCACGAAGCAATAACACGACGAGTTTTGGCCTGCAGAAGTCGAGCACCACAGCGAGCATGGGAGGGGCGGTAGCTCCGGACGGTCCGACACACCACCGGGGAGCCGTGAGGGGCGGTACCCGGGCCACGCGGTACGCGACCTTCAAGACGTCAGAGACTCGAATACAGCACCGAGAAGCGGCGTGCGGGCCTGGGCTCTCGACCAGACCACCAATTCAGGTGGTCGGTCTGAGCCTGCTATGCCTCCGAACCGACCACCTTCTTAAAGGAAGGCGAGACAGTTCGGATGGAAACGGTCGGTTGGGCAACCGCTACGGTTGCTGCGCTCGGTGGGTGCGTCCTCGTACTGGGGTATGTCCTGGATCAAGTTCCGACGCTTGTCGATAAGGCCGTACGCGCCATCGCTGCGGTGCGCCGACTGCGTGATGAGTGGCACGGGAAGTGAACGCCGTACCTGGTCAGCGCCACGTGGCTTCGTACTTCATTTCACTCGGCGACACCTCGTGCTGGACCATCCGCTCAAGCCTCGCGCCCGCATGGGGGTGGAGACGGTGCTTGCTGCCGGGTTGCTCTGGACCGTGCCCTGCCACTCATGCGGCAATTGGGGCGAGGCGGTGACCGGGGGTTTTCCTGGCAACGTATGCGCTGACCAGCGAAAACCACTCTCGGTAGTTCTCATCGGTTGGCGTAACTCCCCAGGCTCATGTGCCCTGGATGTGCCCTCACGCGGGTAGTCCACCAGTCGCAACGGCTGAAGCGCCGCCCACCGCGTGGCACACGGCCGGTCACTGAGGCGGCTTGACCAGGAAGGTGGTGCTGGGGTCGACGTCAGGGGCACATTCGAGGGTCGGCAGTTCGTGGTCCGGCAAACCAGCGAGTTCCATGGCCGCTCGGCCCAGGTTGTGCGCTGCCCGGACCGACTGGCCGTCGGCTACAGCGGCGTACGTGATCGCGTCGCCGTCGCCGATCTCGTCCGCCATGCCGATGGCGAAGGGCACCGTTTCGACCAAGTTCTTGATCTGGGCGGCGGAGTGGCAGGAGTTCAACAGAACCAGCAGCGGCGGGTCGTCGGTGGCCTTGATGGCGCTTGCGAAGGCCCGATCTGTAACGATCGCGCCCTCGTGAGGCTCATCGAGGTCTTGCTCGAAGACGATCAGATCGGTGTCACTGTGGCCGGAGAAGTGCACCACGTGGGGACGGAACCTGGTGAGGCCGTCGAGTAGATGCCCTGTCGTAGCGGCGGGGTGGACGTCCAGCTCGACGAGGTCGCGGTGTAGAGCTCTTTCGACCGCTGTCCGGATCCGTGCCTGCTCGCGGCTTACCCGCAAGTCGCCCTCCGATGCGGCGCCCAGCATCAGCACGCGCAGCTTCTCCGGCTTCGGCTTCCGCAGCTGCCGCAACGCGATGCTGACCTGTTCTTCGGTCGCAGCCAGGCGGCCCTGGATCTTCTTACGCTCGGCCGTGGCTCGGAGCTCGGCCTCCTTCTGCTCACGCTGACGTGCTCGCTCGGCTGCCTGCTGCTCGGCCTGCTCTGCCTTGGCGAGATTGACCTGCAGGTCTGCTGCTTCTTTTCCGTACTTCGCGGCTTTGGTGCTCTAGGACGCAGCGTCACGAGCCGCAGTGTTCACCTGGTCCTCGTACCGGCCCGCTTCCCGGAGCTTGCTCCGCACCGTGCTGGCGTTCTTCGACTTTGCGGCAGAGGCGCGAGCTTTCGCGGCGGCGGCGCGCTTGTCGGCCTCCTTACGGCGATACTCGCCGACCTTGTTCTCCGCATCGGCGCGTGCCTTGTTCTTGCGTTCCAGCTGACTGCCGTAGTAGCTCGCATTCATGTCCGGTAGCCTCCCGAGGTTCTCGTACCACCACGCTACGGACGACCACTGACATCGCCCTCCCCAACCGCCTCTTCGATCCGCACGCGAGCATGGTGCGGTCGCGATCAGAACGTGGTGGTGCCGTGCTGCTTTGGATGACGAGCTGGGTAGGTTCGACGACGTCGTGGTCGGTCTCCTTGCCGCGGAGGATGTCCAGGAGCAGGCGTCCGGCCAGTTCGCCCTGCTCGCGGACGGTCTCTCCCGTCTGCCGGGTGGATGGGCCCGTAACCAGGTGTTTCTCTGCGTCCTGGCAGGATCCGAATCCGCGACACCCCCGGCTTTAGGAGTGGGATCGGACCTCTGCCGGGTGGTGCTCGACGCTGTTATCTGGTGCTGTTTCACCTGTTCAGAGCCAAGGTTTGCTGATTGCTCGACCCTGCTTATGACGGTCCGTGCCGGGCAGTCCGCTCACGCATCGCGCACGCACGAAGCCGTTCGTATGGGAGGCATAGCCGCTGCTCTGCGGCGCGAGGTCCGCGCGGGCCGGTGGCCGAATCTGGTCACTGCACGTCGCTGTTCGATTCGTTCTGGACTCGCTGAGCGCGCCGGACAATCACATTAGGAGAGAGACTGGAGGGTCACGCCGCTGACCTGGCGCTTCGGTAGTTGGTGAGACAGCCGGAGACTCGACCACCCCCTCGCTGACCGTGGGTGACCCCTGCATCTGACGGGGTAGTGGCACGAAACCTCAGCCGACGACAGTCAGCCACGACGGCGGATGCAAACGCCCGACCAGGCGCGTGTATGCCTCGCTGCACCCCCAAAGACCTTAGCCACGCTGCATTGCTATCGACCAGAGCCAGCCGCGGAGGCTGGCGCGGTGCAAGGAGCTGTCCTGAGGGCACTCCGTGCCAAACGTCCCGCACGTGGTGCCAATGTTCGCTATATGCGCCATTGCAGACGCATCTGTCCCTTACGATGTGGCCCACTCTAAGAGGAGGGTGCGAATGATACTCCGCGAGTTCCTGTACGTAGACACTGACAAAGTCAGGGCAATGCTGGCCCAAATTGACGGAGGGATCGCAGAAGAATCGCGGGAGACCGAGCGCAAAGAAAAAAGGACAACTGTCGGCCCGCGGGTCGCCGGGCAATATTTTCAAGGCTCTGGAAGTGAAACATATACCAATAAGTCTCTGGGTGACGCATTGTTTCCGATGCTCGAGCAGGCCCTAGAGTCAGAGTCGCTGCTTCGAGATATATCAGAAGAAGTCCGCGAGCCCGGACAGTGGAGCTCCGGCGAACTGAAAAGAAGACTGCCTGTAGGGTCCCTGGTCAGAGTTACAGCCATGGGTTCGCTGTTTGATACTCGCTACGCGACTTCGGCATTCTCGGCCTTTGGTTCCGTGATGGTCGGATTGAACGACATGGGGCATCTGCCGGTCGTCAAGCAAGCAAGTCAAAGCAAAGCGAAGCAAGGAGGACAGCAGAGGCGTACGCCTAAGCAGAAACCAGCGGACGGGCCAGCCGCGCTGGAAGACTCAATCCCTGACTTCCCTGACATTGGCGGTGCTGACGGGAGAACCCTGAGAGCCTTCGTGCGCATTTCCAAGGGTGTCTTTGCGCCTGGCCTTCACGTGAACCTTACTCCAGCGAAAGGCGTCCTTATCAACTCGCGCCTGCAAGAAGGGCGCCAGTACTTGGACAGTGAAGCAGACGTCCTGTTCGCTCGATACAGGACGGAGCAACAGGAGTGGACAGTAGTTGGCAGCATTGGCAGCTACGGCACAGAGGAAACCTCTCTACCTGACATGAATTTCTACAATGCAGACGGAAGTCTAAATAGGGCGGAGTTTGCGGAGACCATGAACGCGCAGATGCGAAACCTGGGACGCTTGGGATTCATTGATCTCCCGCAGCATCCCGGCTTCTCGCTAATCCCGTTTGCCGTGTATCGAGCCATTCCTCGGAGTGTTGTAGTTGCACTTGCCGATTGACGCGAATAATTTCCGCCGCGCCCCGTGAGCGGGACCGCGCATGGGTATCCGGGATCCCCTCACTACGCAGCACGTGAAGCTTTTAGAGACCGCGCCCCGGTTTCTGCCGGCGAGGAAGCCGCGTGCTCCATCTCTAGGTGCACGCTGCCGCCGCCGCGCGGTCGCACTGCCCGCCATGTGCATCGCTCCGCTGCGCTGGCATCGGATGCGGCAGGTAGACATCCGGGAGCGGGCGGGGGAGCGGTGGCAGGGAAACGGCGGGCAGGTCTTCACCCCCCGTTATCTTCTTCGCGGTCCTGCAAGAGGGCCGCTGGCCTCCGGGCCCGGCATGGCTGGTCCCCCCTGTCGAACGCATGACCTGGGGGGTGGTGCCACCGGGCCCGAGAGGCGCCGTTGGAGACGCTGATGAGAGGCCCGACTACCGCCTGGCCTGGTGCAACGCCCGGCCGTTTGCGGGCGGCAGGTCTGCATAACGTGGATGCGCGCACAACGCCAACGCCCAGGCCAGCACGCACGGCACCCGTTCGGGAGGACGGTTTGAACGACAGCGACGACATAGGCGTCTTCCTCGGCCTGGACGTCGGCAAGAGTGCCCACCACGGCCACGGCCTCACCCCGGCCGGCAAGAAGGTCTTCGACAAGCAACTGCCCAACACCGAACCGAAACTGCGGGGCGTCTTCGAGAAGCTGAAGACCAAGTTCGGCACGGTCCTCGTCGTGGTGGACCAGCCCGCTTCCATCGGCGCCCTCCCGCTCACGGTCGCCCGGGACACCGGATGCAAGGTCGCCTACCTGCCCGGCCTGGCCATGCGGCGGATCGCCGACCTCTACCCCGGCGAGGCCAAAACCGACGCGAAGGACGCCGCGGTGATCGCGGACGCCGCCCGCACCATGCCGCACACCCTGCGCTCTTTGGAACTCACCGACGAGATCACCGCCGAGCTGACCGTGCTCGTCGGCTTCGACCAGGACCTCGCGGCCGAGGCCACCCGCACCTCCAACCGGATCCGCGGCCTGCTCACCCAGTTCCACCCCAGCCTCGAGCGGGTGCTCGGGCCGCGCCTGGACCACCAGGCTGTGACCTGGCTGCTGGAACGCTACGGATCCCCGGCCGCCCTGCGGAAGGCCGGACGCCGCAGGCTGGTCGAGGTGATCCGGCCCAAGGCCCCGCGCATGGCGACACGGCTGATCGACGACGTCTTCGACGCCCTCGACGAGCAGACCGTCGTGGTCCCGGGCACCGGCACCCTCGACATCGTGATCCCCTCCCTGGCTCGCTCGCTCGGCGCCGTCCACGAACAACGCCGGGCCACAGAAGCCCAGATCAGCGCCCTGCTGGAGGCACACCCTCTTTCCAAAGTCCTGACCTCGATGCCGGGGGTCGCGGTCAGGACTGCCGCCACGCTGCTGGTCACCGTCGGCGACGGCACCAGCTTCCCCACCGCCGCCCACCTCGCCTCCTACGCCGGCCTCGCCCCGACCACGAAGTCCTCCGGGACCTCGATCCACGGCGAACACGCGCCCAGAGGCGGCAATCGGCAACTCAAACGCGCGATGTTCCTGTCCGCGTTCGCCGCTCTGCACGATCCCGCCTCCCGCACCTACTACGACCGATGCCGGGCCCGCGGGAAGACCCACACCCAGGCACTTCTCCGCCTGGCCCGCCAGAGGATCAACGTGCTGTTCGCGATGCTCCGCAACGGCACCTTCTACGAACCCAGAACCCCACGCCTCGCTTGACGAAAGACATAGAGGCACCCCCCCCGCACCGGTCGCCAGGTCGAGCTGGGCAACATCTACCGGTCGTTCACCCGAGTCGCCGCAGGCGTCGGGCTCCGGGTGATCCGGCTGCACGACGCCCGGAATGGCTGCTCTGTATGAGTAAGGGCTGCCGAGCCTTCGATGTGACCCCTGGCTAGGAATCGCCATCGTCGGCACGCACAGCCATCAGTACCCGTTGAAGCGTGGTGATGCGCGGATCACCGTCAGACCGGGTCGTCAGGGCGCCCGCCAGCAGAGCTTCGAGTTCCTTCTGCGCGGCGCGCGGCTGTTTGGCTTCCCATAGTAGTTGGGCTCGTCGGTAGCGTAGGTCCCAGACTGAGTCGTGGTCCGTGCCACGTGTACGTGCCCAGCCCTCTGCCACTTCCTTGAAGTGTTCGGCGCATTCTGCTGGCTGTCCCGCCCGGCTCAGGCCCTCACCGAGATTCTTGCGTGCTACCAGTGTCTCCGGGTGATCGGATCCCAGTACGCGCGCTCGACGCTCCACGGAGTCATGGAACCGAGGAAGAGCTTCGGCGAGTTTTCCTTGATTGCCCAGCGCCATGGCCAGGTTATGGTTCATGGTGATGGTCTCCGGGTGGTCGTCTCCGAGGAGCTCTCGGCATACGTCCAGCGCATCGCGGTACTCCGCCTCTGCTTCGGAATATCGTCCTTGCTCGGCGAGCAGGAAGGCGAGATTTCCCCAGATGGACTGGGTCTGTCGATGGTTGCACCCCAGGACGCGGGTGCATACGGACAAGAGCTCGCGGTATGCGGCCTCGGCTTCGGCAGTGGCCCCCCTGTCATCCAGGATGCGGATGAGCGACAGCCGTGTCGTGAGCGTCTCGGGGTGCTCAGGTCCGAGCCTGCGCTTCTGGATTTCCAGGATTGCTGAGTGTTCCTTCTCGGCTTCGTCGAGCTCGCCTTGAATGCGCATGACGACAGCAAGGTTATGGCGTAACGTCAGTACCAGAGGCTGGTCATTGAAGTGTTTACTGCTCGCGTCTCTGAGCGCCTCGCGATACACCGCCGCTGCTTCGTCAAGCCTTCCGAAGTCCTTCAGGACTACCCCGAGACTATTGCGTGCGGTGATCGTGTCGGGGTGTGAGGGGCCAGACCTCCGCTGTTCCGCATTGGCGATGTCTCGCAGTTGACGAATGGCCTCCTGCGGCCGTCCACGTGCCTGAAGCACCGCTGCCAGATCATGTCGGACGTCCAGGCGTCCACCGTCCTCCTCCGGCAGAGCATTCAGCGCCTCTGACAACTGTTCCTCGGCCTCAGCGAGGCTTCCCTGTTGCTGCAGGAGTGCGCCCAACGCCGCCCGGACACTGACGACGTTACGGTGCGAGCTGCCGAGAACGCGTTCCTGAAGAGCCAGAACTTTACGCATCTCAGACACCGCGTCGTCTCTGCGCCCGACGCGTCCCAAGGCCATCGCCCACTCGAAGTGGGCGTTGAGTGTGACTGTGTGCAGCTCCCCGTGGCGTGAGGTTGCTGCGTCCAGGAGCGACCTGTACTCCGATTCTGACTCGGCCAGTTCGCCCAGGAGGCGTAGCGCCGCAGCGTGACTGTTGCGGCCTGCCAGCACACTGGGGTGGTCCTCGACGAGTTGCCTCTTCTGCGCGTCGGTCAGCTCCGCGAAGATTGTCGCAGCGCTCTTTGCATCGAGTTCCCCTTGCCGCATGAGCAACATTGTCAGGCTGTGGTGTGCGTCTAGCGTTTCGGGGTGATCGGACCCAAGGATGCGGGTCCGTGCGTCAAGCACGGTCCGGATCTCGGCTTCCGCTGCGGTTAACTCCTCGCGCAGAATAAGTGTGGTGGCCAGGTTCGTACGAGTGATCAGCGTGGACGGGTGCTCGGACCCGAGAACCTCTTCCTCCAATTTGAGAATTTGGCGGAAGACCTGCTCGGCACGCTCGTTCTCCCCTTGATCGCGCAACGAGATCGCGAATTCGTGTTGGGCTTCGAGGACATCGGGGTGCTTCTCTCCTAGCTCGACTCGCAGCCCTTCCAGGATCTTCCTTCCCTCATCTGCTGCTTCGTCGAGGCGTCCCATGCTCCTGATGCAGATCGCACGGCCGTGCCTTGAACGCAGCGTAGTGGCCGCCTCCGCGCCGAACAGCAGGGTTTCGTGGCGAATCACCTCGTCATACTCGCGCTCCGCGTCCGCAAGCTTTCCTCGCTGACATGCCACTCTCGCCCGTTGATAGCGCACAGACAGAGTGGTGGGATCATCCTGTCCGAACTCCTTGACGCAATCCTCCACAATGTGGTCGAGTTCGGACTCCGCCGCTTTGAGATCGCCCATCTGCTCGACCGCAACCGCGCGATGCCTGCGGATGTTCACCTTGATCCAGGGGGCGGCCTCCGAGGCGATGGCGCGCTTCAATGCTTCGTCCGCCATTGCACAGGCTGCCGCATACTCGCCTCGGAAGTGCAAATAGGACACGGCGACCCCGGCGCCGATCAACACCCCGGTCAGGCGGTCATCAGCTGCGGTGCCCCATCGCGGTAGACGCTGCATCATGACCTGCCAGTGAGGGTTGAGCCCCTGCCAGGCCGGCCAGGAACTTGGATCCCGCGGATTCTCCCGGTAGGGGGTAGCCGCCACCAGCAGGTCGGCGGCCGACTCCCACACCTCTCTGTAGTCCACGGGCTCTGCCAGGAGTGGAGCGGCCGATACTTCGGCCACGAGCCGATGGATTTGGTACGCCGGTTCCGTCGAATGTGTGTCGACCCCAATGAGGCCGAACCTGCGCAGGCCGCTCAGGGACGTTCTGATCGCACGAGGCTGAACGTTCGCGGGCCACATCTCTAGAGCGGCGACCTCGGATGGATCGAGCAAGGCGTTTGGCAGAGGTGCGGTAGGCGCGAAGCAAGACAGCAACTGCAGCAAGCCGCGGGCATGCGCCGTGCCCTGCCGTTCGAGCAGGGAGAGGGACAGCTCCCACGTACCAGCAATGGTCCGGCGGGCCCGTTCCTCGTCACTGCGAAGATCTCCTTGCACGCCCTCCGTGGCGTCGTCCAAGAACATCGGAGAATCCCCGAGTGCGTCGATGTACTCGACGAAGGTCTCTGCTTCAGCCAACGGATCGCCGTGCGCCATGTCCAGGTACGTACCCGCCAAGTGCAGCGCGAGTGGCAAGGAACCCAGCCGGTCGGCCAGAACCCTGGCGGAGTCTGTGTCACCCGCTTCCGGAGCCAGTTCCTGGAGAACTCGACCTGCGATTTCGCGTTCCAGAACTGTCAGTCGGTGGAAGTGAGCGATTCGGCTGCCCCAGGATCGCTCGTCGCCGTCGCGCGTGGTGACCAGGACACCGTGTGAGGCGCCGACCGGGGGTCTGGCCCAGCCCGTGGCGTCGGCCAGCGCGGCGCCCGGGCAGGACAGCACATTGAGATCATCGGCATCGTCGAAGATGAGCAGCCACGGACGGTCCAGGATCGCCAGGTGGCGCCACACCAAGTCGGCTGCGGGCCGTCCGCCCTTCTCCCACGCATGGGCGACGTGCTCGGCCGAAGCCCCAGCGAGAAGAGCTGCGTGGCGCATCCCGTCAGCAACAGCCGCTGCGGATCCGGCCCGGATCCAGAAGACCTCGACGCCGGCCTCCTTGGCCCGCTGAGCAGCGCTCAGGGCTACCGTCGTCTTGCCCACCCCGCCCATTCCGGATAGGACTTGGATGCGCGGATAGTTCGCCGCGTTGGCCTGCGCGAGAGCCGAGAGGGTTCCGTCTCGGCCCAGTACGACATCCGGAAGTCTGCCGTAGGGAGCCTCCACCGACCCCAGTGCGAGCAGTTCCTGGGTGCTGGGGGTGGGGCTGGTGAGCCCCGCCCCCATGTTGATGGTGGCACCGCGGAGGTCCGCTCCCGGGGCGTTTATGCCCGTTGAGCCGATGACGCTATTCGTCGTCGTGTCCCGAGTGGGCTCGGGCGGGTTTGCAGTCACTGCTCTTACTCGGAGCGACCGAAGGACATGTTGATCGCGCCGTTGAATGTCGCTCCAGGCGCGTTCAGGCCGTGGGAGTCACGCACGGTGTTGATGGTGCTGCCCGCTGGCCGGGACAGTAGGGACTGCAAGTCCTCCAGCTCGCCCCGGAATTCCGGGTCGGCTGCGGCCTCGCAACGCAGAGCCTCGCTCAGCACAGCGACAGCATCCGGATCGTCGGCGCCTTGCCCCTCCAGTGCGGCAACGGTCCGGTCGTCGCTGGAGAAGCGCGTTCGGAGACGCTGCCAGAGGTCCGTGACGACAGCCTCACTCAGGCTTCCACTGGCGCCACCTAGTGCCGCCAGCGCCAGCTCGGAGAACGCTAAGTCCATGTTGCCCCCAGGAGTTACACACATCATCGTGCCTGGCGGCCACTCTAGTGGGGTGAAGCTCAGCCGACGCGTTGTGCCCTGGGCGTGTCCGTTGGAGAACATGGATCTGCACTGTGGGCTGCGCACTGGGGATTGCGAGGACGGGACCTCGTGCCGGACCGTCCGCTCACGCATCCGCTGCCGCGCGCACAGCCGCCGGGCCGATCCCGCACCGCGGCGTGTTCCATTTCGGAACAGGCAGGCCGTTCCGAATCGGAGCGGCGTCGGCCGCCGACGCCTGCAGGGATTCGAAGGAAGGCGTTCCTGTACCTGGCGGCCTTAAACCATTTCCCTCGGATCACATCGCTGACCAGATGAAAATGGCGGCGAGGTGGAATATGGCGCGGTAGGAGGTGGCAGTCTCGTCTTAACGGGTGGCGCTGCGCTCTTGGTGGGCGTCGCCGTCGTGACGCTGTACGGGACAAGTCATGAATAGGCGACCGCCCAGCCCACAAGCCCGGGACAGCGACTAGATGTTCTGTCACGGCACGTTGGTGACGGGCGACGTGCCGTATGCGGTGCTTGAACGGGACGAGGGCCTCTGGTTTCGGTGTGGATTGCGACATCTACCACCGGCCCGCAGGAGGCCCTCGTTGATCCCACCGTAACGCCCCGCTGACCTCGACCGGCAGGCTGCGCCTGGCCCAGTGTGTCGTCGAGGACGGATGGCCCCTTCGCCGAGTGGCCCGGAACGGTTCCAGGTCAGCCACACCACCGCTGCCCGCTGGGCTGGACACTACCGCCGCCACAGGACCGCGGGGCTGCATGACCGGTCCAGCCGCCCCCACCACTCACCCCACCGGACACCCGCCGCCTGGAAGAGCGGGTGCTGCGGATGTTCCGTGCCCACCAGATCGGCCCGCTGCAGCTGGCCGCCTGCGCGTCCGCCGGCCTGACCGCACCGTCACCACCGAAGAACAGGTCCGGCCGCTGGCCCCGGCGTGGACCTCATGGCGTACCGGATCATCCAGGAAGCCCTGACCAACGCCACCAAACACGCCGACCACCCCCGCCGCCGGACCGCCCCTCCCTCCACCGAACGCCTCCCAGCCTCATCCCCCCGGACAGGAAGTCGTGGAGTCCTCAGCGTCCTGACCGTCCGCACTCACATCCAGCGCGCCATGACCAAGCTGGGCGCCCGCAACCGCGCCCAACTCGCCGTCAGCGCCTATCAGAACGGTCTCGTCCGGTCGGGGCCGCCCGGTTTCTGACGACGCCGTCTCGGTCCCACCGCCCGGCGCCTCGGGGGCGGCCCGGCCTAATCGAGCCGTCCTACGAGAGCAACAGAGTTGTCCACGCGCCGATCCGACAGTCTCGGGTGGCGAACTGGAGCTGCGGAAAATGTATGAGAGTGGTTGACGAAGCCACCTACGATCGTTCGCCATGGGCGTGTATACAAGTCGGAATCGTACGGATGCGGCACCAAAGCGGGAGGCGGAGCCGAATGCCGAATTCTTCGTAAGGATCGCCGGTCCGTTCTGGGACCAGGTTCGAGATGTGATCAACGAGTGGTGGTCACACCTCCCTGCCCAGGCTCAGCCCAGCCTGCGTAGTCGGCTGCTGGATCGCAACTCTGATACGAACGTGTTCTCCGCACTGTGGGAGTTGTACCTGCACGAGATGCTGCTGGGTTCCGGTTGTACCGTGGAGATCGAGCAACAAAGGGGAACACGTGGCAAGAACCCCGACTTCCTGGTTACTCGCGACGGCCAGCAATTCGTCGTCGAGGCAATCTGGACGGCCCAACGTCTGGGCGACACCGGGCCCAAGTCGCTCCCACCTCAGCTGACCGATGCCATCGATCGCGTGCCGAGCCCGAACTTTCTCCTCTCGTACAAGCTTGACAGTGCCGGGTCGGGAACGCCGCCGCAGAAACGACTGAAGACGGGCCTGACGCGGTGGCTTGCGAGCTTGGATCCCGACCAGGTCATCGCTCAGTATGAATGCAAGTTCCCGCTGCCCAGGCACACTTGGCAGGAGGCCGGATGGTGCCTCACGTTTGAGGCGTTCCCCCGCAGCCCCGGAAGACGAGGCGATCCAACGAGCAGGGCAATCGGCATCCATCCTGCGGTATGGGTCGACGACGAGTCGGATCGGGTACTCGACGCCGTCAGAAAGAAGGGTGGGAAATACGGTGACCTAGCGCTCCCATTCATCGTGGCGGTCGGCCACGCGGCCCTCTTCCCTGAGATTGAGGACACCGAGAACGCGCTGTACGGGACCTCGATTGAGTACGCCTCCGCTCGCACACCGACCCTCGCCCGACAGCCCGACGGCTACTGGACTGCTACCTATGACCACGCCCACAGCCGGGTCGGCGGCGTCCTCATCCTCGACAACCCAGCGCCCTGGACTTGGACGAAGAACACCCCCGTTCTTTGGCAAAGCCCCGACCCCAACTCGCTCCCAGCACCCGTCCTTCCCGCCTGGGCAACCGCACAATTGGTCGAGGCCCAGGTCGAACACCGGCTAGCAGCTTGCCCCATCCACACCGCTCTCGGTCTGCCGGAGCACTGGCCGACCGGCGACGCCTTCCCGCGACGTCATTGAAGTGACCCAAGAGGACGGCGGCGGCTTCGTAACCGAGAACTCCTCCTCAACACGTGAACACGCGCCCATACGAAGACATGCTCCCGCCAGGCGCTGGCAGAGCCATATATTCCTACAGCCCGGTGACAGCCTGCCCGGTGAGCGCTTGGGCGATCTGCCAGAGCTGGCCGCCGCGGGACGCCTTGACGAGCACAACGTCATCGGGGCGGAGGATGGATTCGAGGTAGGCGGCAGCGGTCATGTTGTCGCGGACGATGCCGACCTCGGGAACCCCTGCCGCGCCTGCCGCGAGGGCGAGCTGTTTGGCGAGGTCACCGCCGACCGCTAAGACGAGATCGACGCCGGCTTCCGCCGCGAAGCGCCCGATCTCGCGGTGGGCTTCCACTGCCTCGTCGCCCAGTTCCAGCATCTCTCCGAGTACGGCGATCCTTCGGCCGCCTGCGGCCTCGGTGGGCTCGCCGTTCATCTCGGTCATCAAGAGTCTCCGTTGTGAGTCAGGGGCGCGAAGGTGATCGCGCGGCCGGTGTAGGAGGGGGACAAGCGGCTGAGAGGGATGCGATCGTGCGTCTGGCCCCACGCCGACGGGTCCCGGAAGAGGATCGTCGGGTCGGGGCCGTCCTCGTAGCCGCGGAGGATGACGAGATGACCGCCTGAACGGCCGTCGTCGGGGAACTGCTCGGTCACCGACACGATGAGCGGGGCGTCATCGAGGCGGCCGAGCAGTTCTTCGACGGGCACGCGCCCTGCGAGAGCGGGCACTCCCAGGTCGGTCGCCAGTCTCGCGATCCCCGCGTGGAGTGCTCCGCGCGGGGTCAGAACTTCATGCTTGACCGCGAGCTTCAGGAGTTCCGTCACCGTGGGCGCCCCGTGCCCGTAGGTGAGCAGGATCATCCTCAGCGATGCCAGGCCGCACGCCCGGTTGGACCATTCGGTCCTGTCTCCCAGTGCCCAGCCCCCGTGGAGATCCCACTCGGCGGGGGCGATGAGCTGTCGGCACATGGGGACATCGTGGATGTGCGGCACAGCGGCAAGCTCCTACGGGGAGACGGCAGCCTCCCGCGTCGGTGTGGCGCTGGAGAACGCGGGAGCGGGCAGGGGCACATCGTATGGCGGGCGGGCCAGGGCCTCGTGCAGCATCGCCAAGACGACATCCGTGTGCGTGAGCCCGACCATCGCCGCCCCCACCGCGAAGTTGCTGTCACGGGACATGCCCGGCGTGCTGTTGACTTCCAGCACGTACGGCTCGCCGTCCTCGGTGAGGATCAAGTCGATACGGGCTGAACCGCGCAGCCCGATCCCGTCCCACAGGGTCCGGACGTCCCTGGCGATCCTGTCCAGCACCTCGGGCGCCAGCTCGGCGGCGCGCACGGTTACGGTGCCCCTGGAATCCACGTCGATCTTCGTGTCGGCGTCGTAGAACTCGGCTTCGTTGGCTTCGGTGGCCAGCGGGGGGAAGACGATGACGGAGCCGCCCGGAAGCTCCAGCAGCCCCACGGTCAGCGGCGTGCCGCTCACGTAGTCCTCCACGAGCACGGCCGCGCCCTCGTCGACGGCAGCCTCCGCCAGGGCGCCGGGCAGCTCAGCTGGGTCGTGTACGAGGTTCATGCCCACGCTGGACCCGCCGAAGGACGGCTTGACCATCACGGGGCGGCCCTTCCAAGCAGCCGGGCCGCCGGTCCAGACATGCCAGCCAGGCGTGGGGACGCCGAGAGTCAGCATCACCCGCTTGCAAAGGATCTTGTCGGCGGCCACCGCGGATGCCCCGACCCCGCTGCCGCAGTAGGGCACGCGAAGGTAGTCGAGCAGGCCCTGCAATCGGCCGTCCTCCCCGTACGGCCCGTGGAGGTTGGAGAGGACCACGTCGTACCCGACCAGATCCATGATGAAGTCCGGTTCGCACGGGTCCAGCACCTTCCAGCGGGTGCCGATCTCCTCCAGCGCCCCGGCCAGGGCAGTGACGGATCGCTGCTCGACGGGGCACTTCGCGTGGTAGAGCCGGTCCTCGGCTGACACGGGCCCATAGATCAGGGCGACACCGAGGCCCTGACGGCTCCGTCCCCACGCGCGAAGATCCTCGGCGGCTTTCCGCACCGCGCGATCCGAGCTGGGGCTGAGGAAGAGAGTCATGCGAGTACCCCTTCGAAGGTGTTGGTGACCGGACCGCCGACCCACTGCGTGCGGTTTGGCCGGGCGTCGTGTGGCCGGACCGTGAGCGGCTCCCCGGCGCGGTTGTGAACGGTGACGGCGCGGCGAGCGACGAGCCCGCGCAGGGTCGCGACGACGACGGCCGCGACGGCCCCGCTGCCGCACGACAGGGTTTCCGCCTCGACGCCGCGTTCGTAGGTGCGGATCTTCAGCGCCTGGTGGCCGGCGGATTGAACGAAGTTGACGTTCGTGCCCAGCGGGGCCAGATCGGGATGGTGACGGATGATGCGACCGACCACCACCGCGTCGATGGCGTCCACGTTGCCCACGATGGCTACGACGTGCTCCGTGCCGGTGTGGGCGCTGTCGAACCAGGTCGGTCTGCCGTTGATGACCGTTTGTAAGCGCCGGGGGAGGATTTCGTTCACCTCGACCGTGACCCACACGGAGTCATCCGACACGACCGCCTCGTGCACTACTCCGGCCATGCGGAGACTCATCTGCTGGAAGCCGTGATCGCGGCGAGCGGCCCAGGCGGAGCATCGCAAGGCATTGCCACACATCGCTGCGATCGACCCGTCCGCGTTGAAGCAGGCGATGTCGAGAACGGCGGGGTCCTCGCTGACCAATCGGCTGAGGACCAGCCCATCCGCGCCTACGCCGGTACGTCTGGCGCACAGGCGCTCGGCCTCCTTGGGCCAGTCCTTGTCGTCGTCCGGTTCGTGGCCGGAAAGCAGGACGAAGTCGTTTCCCGCTCCGTGGATCTTGCGAAAGCGCATGACAGTGCTCCTCGCGTGGTGAGGTGAGAAGGAAGGCGCGTTGCCCGAGCGGGCCGTGATCAAAGGTGTTCGAGGGGCCGGTAGGTGGTCCGGGCCTCTCGCATGATCAACGGGGCGCGTCCGGCGAAGTGCAGAACGCGGTGGGCCGGAGGGCCGGCGGACCTCATGTCCTGGACCCGCTGGTACTGGCCGTCGAGGAGGATGAAGTCGCCGATGCGGACATCGGACGGCGGCCTCGTAGCACCCACCGTGCCGACAGGCGGAGAGGGCATGAAGGACTGCTCCTGGGGGCTCACGGCGCATTCAGCCCGTTCCGCTCGGAGTAGATCCACAGCAGCCGTCGCGTCAGAAGGGCGATATCGCGGAGGTACACGAAAGTCCCGAACGTAAGCGTTTCGACGGTCGGTCGATTCGTGAGGTCGATCAGTCTGGTCCCCTCGCGGATCAGCTCCCGCACCTCGCGATTGTCTTCGGCACCCAAGTCCTCACCGAGCAGACGGTTCAACTCGTTTGCCATCTTCGGCAAGTGCCTGTCCATTGCCGCGCGGGTCGTGGTGCCCATCCGCAGGCGAAGGACGATATCCGTTTGCCAGGAGATCGCCGCCACGTCGATGAGGGAGAAATCGACCTCAGTGTCCTTGGCCGCCCCCAGCGCCTTGCCCGTACTTGCCACAGCCATCACTGACCCTTCCCGAGCACGCTTTCAGCCGTGCCGATAAAGCTAGGAAGGGGTAGGGGTAGGGCTCCACGAGTGTGCCCGAACTTGCCGGAGGTTCACCCTAGAGATTCGATGGCAGCGGTGATGAGTTCACGCGCGGTGGGGCCGTAGACGGCAAGTTCGGCCAGCTCGCTGAACGTCCTGGCATACATGGCAAGCTCGTTCTTCTGGACGACGGTGAGATGAGCCGAGATCAGTTCGACGTTCACCAGCTCGTCGTCGTACAGGAAGAATCCCTCGACGGGCCACAGGCCGGAGCGGTCGGCGTCCTGGGGGATGATGCCGATGCTCACCGACGGGAGGGCCATGACACTGAGGAGATAGCCGAGCTGGCCCGCCATCACCTCAGTGCCGCCGATGCGGTACCGCAGGACGCTCTCTTCCAGGAGGATGGCGAACTTACGCTTCCCGTAGACGACCTGCTGCTTCTCCACGCGCACTTTTACCGCTGCGGGCACATCGTCGATGAGTCCTCGGCGGTCGCGAATAGAGGTCAGAAGTGCGGTGATATACGAGGCCGTCTGCACGGGGCCGGGGATGAGCCAGGGCGAGTAAATGCGAAAGCGCTCGGTGCGCTCCCAGAGAGGAACCACGGACTCCTGTGCCCACTTGAGCCCATGGCGTTCCATCTTGCGCCACTCGACGTACATGCCCTCAATTCCGCGGGCTGTGGAGATGAGATCCTCGGTCTCGCTCTCCGCGCCGCAGGCGGAACACCAAGCGCGAAGGTCACGCTCCGAGGGGGCGCGAGTGCCGCTCTCGAAGCGTGAAGCCTTCGACTCATGCCAACCCAGGCACTGGGCCAGTGCTCGCTTGGTGAGTCCGGCTGCCTGCCGCATCTCGGCCAGGCGTTGTCCGAGGGCCTTGCGGGCTTCCTGGACGCTCGAAGATGGCGATGTCATGTCAGTGTGACGGTGCTGTTCGGACTGTCAGGCCAACTCGAATTCCGCGTGTGGCGTTGCCCGCTTCCATACGGCCTCGAAGGCCGACTCGCACAGCTTCGCCGCCTCCGGATCCTCCGTGAGTTCGATCTCCATGTTCTCGCCCTCGCCGTCGAAGTGGTTGACGAGTACGAGGCTGGAGTCGAACAACCAGAAGTCGTTGCCCGGAAGTGCGATGGCGGTCGCGTTGCGCCGCGAGAGCCACCGCACGCTTTCGCCGGCAGCGATGTTCAGCCCGTCGGTCACGTCGTACTCGAAGCGGATGTACTCGCTGGCCGGTGTCGACACAACGCGTGCACGCCGAACCTCGACGCCTCGCGAGGTCGCCTCCGTGACGATGGCGTGCCAGTCGGCCCAGCGTGCGGCCGGGTCGAGGACAACGCCGGCTTTCCAGTCGATGAAGGCCGGGTCCGACTTCATGTAGGCGTCACGCATCTCCAGGTGGACCGCGGTCCTCTGGCAGTCGCGGAACAGCTCCTCAAACGTCGGGGTCCTCGTCACCCTTCTTCACCTCCTGGAAGAACTGCACCATGCGCCGGGGGATCTCTACCACCGTCTCATGTCCGGGGATCTCCATCTGCCCGAGCCGCTCGTCGTCCTCTACCCTCCACCCCTGCACGACGTAGGTGTCCTTCTCGTCGTCGAGGTAGACGGTGGGGGAGCCGCCGCTGGGGCTCTCCGGGTCCTTACCGAGCTTGATCAGGGCCATGATGACCTCCTCGGGTGCCGGTAACGATCTCTGTGCCAGAGCTTGCCCGTGACTCGGCTGCCTAGCCAGGAACTTGCCCGAACTTGCCAGGACTATTGGGCAGTGCCCCCCAGCGGCCTACCGGCGTGGTCCACGAGGAGCAGGCCATCCCTGCACGGTCCTGGCAGGTGACACCTCCGCTGGCGACGGAACGCTCCGCATGGTGGACCGATTCTGGGCCGCCCGCGCCCGAGCGCTGGGTGCCTGCCTCTGGGAGAGGCGGAGGATGCGCCAGGTGAGGACATGTGTGGCCGAGTGGGCGTCATCCAGGGTGCGCTGACGCGCGACGTGTTGCAGAAGACGTTCGGGGTCATGGCCGGCTGTCTCGGCTTCGGTGAGGACGGTGGCAAGTGCTGCCCACGCGGGGTCCTCGAGGACCTCTTCCGCGTAGTCGGGTACGACGGTTCGGATCTGCTTGGCGTGCCGTTCGATGGTGTGCGCCGGGGGCTGACGCTGGGCAAGGGTAGCCAGCGGTGTGCGAGCTGCTTGCTGGTAGGCGGTCTGGAGATGAGCCAGGGTCTGGTGGGCGGCGGCGACCTGTTGGTCGTGTTGGCGGAGCTGGTGCCAGTGGGCGGCTGCGGTTACGACCAGGAGGGCGACGTCGAGGAACATCGCGAGGCCGGTGCCGTCCTCTGTGATGGGTGTGGTGCGCAGTGCGCGGATGGCGCTGCGCAGGGCTCGGGCTTGGTCCTGTTGGGCGCGGATGCGTGAGCGGGTGGCGCGTTCGAGGGTGATGGCGGCTTGCTGGAGCTGGGGTCGGAGGTTCTTGGGGGCGAGTATCGGCAGGGCGTCGAGGGCTTCGCCGAAGGCGGCGATGTGGGCCTGGGCGGCTGCGTCGTCGGCTTGCGCGAGGCGGTGGGGGATGCGTTCGGCGGCTGCGGTGGCTTGGTGCCAGGGGTTGGGGCGGCGGTGGTTTTCCGGTGTGGTGGTGGGTGGGGTGTCGAGGTCGGTGAGGCGTTCGCGGATCTTGGGGAAGGACAGGTCGGGGGCGAGTTTGGAGCCGGAGTGCCAGATCGGGTCGCCTGCGGCGTTGGTGTCGCCGTCGAGTGCGACCTTGTAGCCGCGTATCTCGCCGGAGGGGAAGTACTGGATGTCCACCTGCACGCTGTCGGTGCGGGTGAGGATGTCCAGGAATTCTTCGGGGCTGGTGGCGACGGAGACCGCGGTGCGGACGGTGGAGCGCAGGCGCTCGCGGGCGGCCCGCTGGTGGCCGGTGCGGCGGGCCTTCTCTTGCTCGGCGCGGGTGGGGCGTTTCGCGGCGGTGCGGTCGCCGCGTATGACCTGGTGGAGGCCGTAGTCCTTCTCGACGGTGGCGAGTTCTTTGTCGGCGGTGAGGTAGTCGTTCCAGTGGCGGGCGGTGCGCAGGTCGCCGCGGACCTTGGTGGCGGCGATGTGGATGTGGTCCTGTGCGTGGCGTACGGCGATCCAGCGGCAGCCGTCGGGGTCGCCTTCGGGGGCGATGCCGGTGGCGGCCACGATGCGGCGGGCGATCGCGGCCCATTCGTCGTCGCTGAGGATCCGGTCTTCGGGGGATGCGCGCAGGGAGCAGTGCCACACGTGCTGCTTCGGCGCTCGGCCGAGGCGCTTGGCCTGGTGGAGGCGTAGGTCGAGGTCTGCCACGAGGAGTTTCCTGGTGGCGTTGAAGTTGTTGCTGCGGCCGGGGTCGGGGGCGAAGCCGTCCCAGGAGGCGACCAGGTGCGGGTCGGTGTGCTCATTGGCCCGGCCGGGACCGTAGAGGTACCTGATCAGGCCGGCGGTGTCCTTGCCGCTGCTGATCTTCGCGATCATCAGGTCGCCTTCGCGGAGACGGCGTGGTTCATGACCGCTGCGATGTCTTGGATCGTGACGCGGACGGTGTCCAAGGTGCGCTCCGCCCGGGCCAGGACGGTGGTGTCCACAGGGCGTGGGTCGCCTCCGGAGTTGAGGCGGAACGCGATCTGGTTGACGTTGTTGCCGATCGCGGCGACCTGCGCGCGTAGGGCGGAGAGCTCGTCGATCACGTCGTCGAACTGGGTGCGCTGGCCGGGGAGGCGGAGGTTGCCTTCGAGGTAAGCCATGACCAGGGCGCCGACGAGATGGGCGCCGGCGATCTCCATCTCCCCAGCCCTGGCCATGATCGCGTCCTTCTCATCGACGCTGTAGCGGACATCGACACGCTCCTTGCGCTGGACGTCTTCGCGGGCACGACGGCGGGCGACTCGCCGCAGAGCATCGTCGGCGCGGACGACGGGCGACTGCTCGGGCGCGTCGGCGGGCTGTTCCTCCTCGGGCACCCCCTGGTGCCCGAGGTCCTCCGCCACCCCCGGGGCGGAGGCATCCGCGTTGGACCGGCCCTTGGACGGTCCAACGCCATACCTTGCTGCGCTGTCCGGGGCTGAGATGGTGTGCGTCTGCTGCTGAGCTGTGGGGAGTTCGTGGTGCTGTTCGTGCATGGGGGTGCTCCGGTGGTGAAGGGATGTGTCACGTGCGTCGCATGCGTCCCATGCCTGGTCAGGGCAGGTACGGACATTCGGGCAGGTACGGAGAAGTCCGTCCCGGTGAGGACATCCGTCCCCGCGCTGACCTGCGCGGGGACGGATGCGACGCAGTGATACGGACCCAGGGGAAGGTGGGTCAGCGGCCGCGCTTAGGGCCAGCAGGGCCGCCGGGCCGACCGATGGGCAGCGAGCCCGCCGGGGCGGTGGGCGGCTTGCCCCGGGCCGGGCGCGCGGGTGTGGCGTCGTGCGCGGGGGCGGGCGCCGTCTCGGTGAGGTCGGGGCAGTGCCGGGCCCAGCTGTCGAGGAACCGGTTACGGGCGTATCCCTTGGCCTGCCTGCCCTTGTCGAAACGGTAGTTGGCCGGGCGGATTTCGAAGTCCCGGAGCATGCTGCCCAGGTGGTAGGCGTTGAGTCCCTTGGTGCCGTGTTCCGCCCAGGGGGCGTCGGGGTCCTGGAGCAAGGCGGTGACCAGATCCAGGCTGGACAGGGCTTCGGGGTTGCCGTGTGCCTCGAAGACGCGGTGGATGTCGCGCAGCAGCCGTGTCTTCAGGTTGGTCTGCTCGTCCTGGACGGCCTCGAACCGGGTCATCGCCACGCAGGCCGCACGGGCGCTCGCGGGCCAGTGGTCGCTGGCCAGGTCGGCGATGATGACCAGCGGTTCCCAGGTGTCCGCCGCCCGGTCCTCCACCGGCATCGTCGGCGCCATGCGGCCGGCCGTGCCGTGCAGCGGTCCCAGCCAGGCGGCCAGTTTGTCCCGCAGCGTGTTCAGCTCTGGTGTGGCGTGGCGCGAGCGGAACGGGGTCACCTTCTCGCCAAGCTTGCGCTTTTGCATGCGGAGCACGACTGCCCGGTCTGTGATCGTGTCGGGGAGGTCACCGATCGAGGCCAGTGCGGCCATGGCGAAGGTCGGATACGGGGTCGGCTTGTGCTCCGGACCGGAGATGCGCCAGGCGGGCCGGTTGCGTTGGTGTCCGGCGTTCAGCAGGCCGCGCAGTTCCTCGTTGTCGCCAGCCTTGGGGCCGAAGATGGTGTCGGCCTCGTCCACCAGGATCGTTCGTGGGTTCTTGCCGATGACGCGGAAGAGCACAGCCGTGGACATGTTCACCGTCATGATCGGCTGGTGGACGGTCTCGTGAAGCACGTCCAGCACCCGGGACTTGCCGCAGCCCTTCGTCGGCCCGACGACCGCCAGACGCGGCGCGTGCTGCAGAACGCTCTGGATGTGCGTGGCCGCCACCCACAGGGTGACGGCGGTCAGAGCCTCGTCGCTGGGCAGCACGACGTACTTGCCGATCGCCGCCCGCAATTCATCCAGCAGTTCCGCACCCTGACCGGAACCCTGTTCCCCCGGGCCTGCCGGTCCCGAAGGAGGCCAGGAGCGGGTCCCGTGATCTGGTTCCCATGCGTCGACGGGACCGGTCCCCTCCTGCTGTGCGGTTCCCGCCACGGGGTTGTCGGTCCCCAGCGGCTGGCGGGGACCGTGCTCAGGGTCCCCATCGCGGTCCCCTGGTGCAGCGGCAGCCTCTTGGGGACCGGTCCCCGATTTCACGCCGCTGACCTGCGAGTTTGCGCCGGATGTCGATACGGGGACCGGGACGTGCGGGGACCGGGCAGCGGGCACGTCGCGGGGACGGTCCCCAACAGCGGCATCGGTAGACGGCTGGGGACGGTCCCTGCGTGCCTCCAGATCCGCGGGGTGTTCGACGGTCCCCGACGCAGGGGACCGTGTGTCCGCCTGATCCCGGTTGCGCCAGGGGATGCCCTCGCCGGGGACGGCGGGAGTGGGCCAGGCGGTGGGGGAGGTGTTCGTGGTGCTGGGGGACGTAGAGTCCTCCATAGGCGTTCCTCTCCGGCGAGGGGCAGGACGGGCAAGGTCCCGCCCCTCACCAGTTCGTTCGTTCAGGGAGCGGCGATCAGTTGGGAAGTCTTCGGCCCTCGGCGTTGGCGCGCCGGGGGCCGTTCCGTTGTCCGCGCCGGGCGCTGGGTCAGGCCGTGAGGTCGTACGACCTCTGGGTGTCCAGCCACGCGTCCACCTCCCGCCAGCGGTAGCGCAGGTGACGGCCGACCTTGTGGACGGTGGGGCCGATGCCCCGGTACTTCCACTGGTAGAGCGTCTTCACCGGCACCCCGAGGTAGGCGGCCACGTCGGTGGGAGTGGCGAGCTGGTCACGCTCGGCGCCGGCAAGGCGCGGGGAATGGTTCGGCAATGAGGTCTCCATATCGGAATCAGGGTTTTGGATGGCAGGCGTGGACAACACGGCCACACCGCCAGCGGAAGCATCCAGAGTGGATTCTGAACTCCCGGCTACTTCCCGTGGCGTGGCTGGGGAAGACCAAAACAGTAAGGGCGGATCCCCGGTTGCCGAAATCGCTCCCGCGGAATCCGAAATTTTCTGCGGAGGAGCGGCCGTCTGAGGTGCCGGAATCCGATACCTCGGCAGCTCAGAGGTGGCATCCAGCAGTCAGCAGCGACACGGCCGGCCCACCGGACACCGCATCCAATAGCCGCTCAAATCGCCCACATTTTTGACGCGGAGGGAAGGTAGCACAACCTCTCTGCTAAAACGGCTCGTGATGTATCGGAATTCGACGAGACGAACACCACTTCGCCCCCGGACGTCTTTTGGAGAGTTTAAGAACTAACTCTTGCCATGCTGGCCGGCTGCAAGTTACAGCTATCTGTCATGCCCAACCGACCTGTCGAAATAGGACCCGCCGGCCTCCGCACCGCCCGCGCCATCGAGCGCCTACGCCTCGTGCGCGGCCTGACCCAGCACCAGCTCGCCGCCCGCTGCACCGCACTGGGCCACCCGCTGGCCAACACCGCCCTCAGCCGCACCGAACGCGCCCACCACCGCTGCGACGTAGACGACCTTGTTGCCCTCTCCACCGCGCTCGGCGTATCTCCCGCGACCCTGCTCCTGCCGCTTCCCTCGGTGTCCAGTGATGACCGGAGGGGGTGCTAGTTGGCGCGGGTCTGGATTGAGGACCGCATAGGGCATGCGGCCTACGTGCGCGCCGTGGCGGAAGCCAAGAGCGCGGGGCGTACGCCACCAGGGCGCTACCGCGTGCGCTGGTACGACCCAGATGGCAAGCCGAAGATGAAGACCTTCGCCCGCAAGGTCGACGCCGAGGCGGAGCGGACAAGGATGGAGGCGCGTCTCAACGACGGCTCCTACCGCGATCCCGCAGCCGCGCGGGTGAAGTTCGCCGAGGCGGCGGAGTCCTGGCTGGCCGCCCAGCTCCACCTCAAGCGCTCAACCCGAGCCCGCTACCGCGGCGTTCTCGACGTCCATGTGATCCCCAAGTGGGGCACCACCCCGCTGGACCGCATCCACTTCGAGGACATCGCGGAGTGGCTCGCGGATCTGCTGTCCGGCGAGGCGACCGGCGGCAGGAAGCTCAGCCCTCGATCGGTCCGCAAGGCATACGTCGTCCTCAGCCGCGTTCTCGGCTACGCGGTCAAGGCTCGTCGTCTGGCGGTCAACCCGGCTGTCGGCGTGCCCCTGCCGAAGGCGATGCCGGCGGACCACGTGTACCTCGACGACATGCAGGTCGACGCCCTGGCCAACGCGTCAGGCACCTACCGGGTGTTCATCTTGCTGCTGGCCTACACCGGCCTGCGCTGGGGCGAGGCGTCTGCGCTGAAGGTGGGGCGTGTCGACCTGGACGCCTGCCGGGCTCACATCGTGGAGGCGTACGTCGAGGACAACGGCAAGCTCTACCTCGACACCCCTAAGAACCACGAGCGCCGGTCCGTACCGATCCCGCGGTTCCTGGCCGACGTGCTGAAGCCATACGTCCAGGGGCGGAGGGATGACGACTTGCTCTTCACCGCCCCGCAGGGCGGGCCGCTGCGAGCCCGCAACTTCCGTCAGCGATTCTTCGCGCCGGCGGTCGTGAAGGCCGGGCTGGGGCACCTCAAGGTCACCCCGCACAAGCTGAGGCACACGGCAGCCTCGCTCGCCATCGCCAGCGGGGCAGATGTCAACGTCGTACAGACGATGCTGGGCCACAAGTCCGCGACGCTGACCTTGGACACGTATGGGCATCTGTTCCCGGACCGCCTGGACGAGGTCTCGAAGAAGATGCACAAGCGCCGCGCCAAGCAGTTGGCCAAGGCGAAGACCAAGCTGGAGAAGGCGGAGAGGAAGGCTCGCGAGGCCGCCGAGATGGTGGCGGCCTTGGAGGAAGATTCCGCGTGATGTGTGCCTGATCCGTGCCGGGGAGCCGTAGCAGAAGGGGCCACCCCACCGCGCTGAGCGGTGGGGTGGCCCCTTGCGTCTCTGCCGTGGATCAGGTCAGTCGCGGCCGGCGGCTTTCCTCCCAGAACCGGTCCATCGCAGCAGCGGCCGCATCCCCAGCCAACCGCTCGATCCTCTCGGGCACCTCGCGCTCGTCGAGCACGAAGAGCCTCCCGCCGACGAGGTGCGTGGTCGTCTTCCAGTCGAGGCGCCGTCCCGCCTCCCTGGCGGCACGCCGGACGTCCTTGAGTTCGCCCATCTCTGCAAGATCGTCCGCGCCGAGGATCAGCTGTCCGTAGTAGCCCTCGTGCTCGGGCTTCAGAGCGCCCCGCATCAGCGACTCAAGCCGATCAACCAGCTTCTCGTACCGGCGACGGGCCAGCTCGTCCTTTGCGGGCATTTCGCACAGCTCCCCACCGCTGCTCGCAGCGGCATGTGTGCCATATGTGTGCTGCGAGTACGAAGGCCCTCCCGCCCGTTGGACGGAAGGGCCTCTGACCAGGCATTTTGCTGTGCCCCCGGCAGGATTCGAACCTGCGACACCCGCTTTAGGAGAGCGGTGCTCTATCCCCTGAGCTACGGAGGCCCGGCGTCAGGGCGGCATGGTGGTGCCGCCGCGTCGCACCGCCACAGTGTAGCGGGTCGCGCACTTGGATCGTTTCGGGTGCTCCGGGCCGCCGAAGGCTCGGGCCCGGGGTGCCCCTGGCCCGAAGCCCCGGCCCGAAGCACCCCAAGGGCCTCCGGACGCTTCAGCCCTCCGCCCGAAACTCGGCGATCGGGTTCCTCAGCGTGCCGATCAGCTGGAGCGCCCCCGCCGGGTCCTGGAGGTCGACCATCTCCCGGTTGTTGCGGAGCTGGAGGCGGTTGAGGCAGGAGAGGGCGAAGTCCTCGGTGAACATGTCGTACTGGGCGAATTTGTCCGCGAGGTGGGGGGTGGATCGCTGGTAGGCCAGGACGGAGTCGGCGACCGTCTGCCAGAAGGTGTCCTCCTCCAGGAGGCCCTCGGCGACCAGGATGCCGTTGAGGAAGCGGAGGAAGCAGTCGAAGACGTCGGTGAAGATCGAGAGCAGTTTCTTGTCTTCGGGGACGTCCACGCGGATGCGTTCGACGGTCGGGGGCAGGGCCGCGGTGGGGTCCATGACGGCGATTTCCTCGGCGATGTCCTTGAAGATCACGCGCTGGACGGCGCCGTCCTCGATCACCAGGATGACGTTCTCGCCGTGCGGCATGAAGACCAGGTCGTAGGCGTAGAAGCTGTGCAGCACCGGGGTGAGGTAGGCGTCCAGGTAGCGGCGCAGCCATGTGGCGGGGGTGAGGCCGGATTCCTCGATGAGGGCGCTGGCGAAGGAGGCGCCGTCGGGGTCCGTGTGGAGGAGGGACGCCATGGTGGCCAGGCGCTGGCCGGGTTCCAGGGTCGGGACGGGGCTCTCGCGCCACAGGGCGGCGAGCATTTTGCGGTACGGGGAGCCCTTCGCGGTGGCGGCCTCGTACTGGCGGTGGTGGTAGCCGATGGCGGCTCGTTCCCGGATGATCGAGAAGCCGCAGGAGCGGAAGGTGTCGTCGGCGGAGATCAGGCCGGCCAGCCAGTCGTTGATGGCCGGGGTCGCCTCCATGTAGGCGGCGGACAGGCCCCGCATGAAGCCCATGTTGAGGACCGACAGCGCGGTTTTCACATAGTGCTTGGTCGGGTCGCTGGTGTTGAAGAAGGTGCGGATCGACTGCTGGGCGAGGTACTCGTCGTCGCTGGGGCCCAGGTACACCAGATACTGCCGGGCGACCTCGGCGGCGAAGCTGACCGACAGCTTGTTCCACCACTGCCAGGGGTGCACCGGCAGCAGGTGGTAGTCGGCCGGGTCCAGGCCGAGGTCGGTGAGGGTCTGCGCGAAGCGGGCCCGGGTCTGCTCGCTCAGTTCGGAGTGGATCAGGGCGTCGTAGTCCAGGTCCGCGGAGGCCGTGAAGGTGGAGCGGTCGCGGCGGGCGGCGAGCCAGATCAGGTGGACGGGGCTCGCGGTCTCGGGGGCGTACGAGAGGTATTCATGGATGCCGAAGCCGAGACGGCCGTTGTTGGCGACGAAGCAGGGGTGGCCCTCGGTCATCCCCGTCTCGATCTCCTGGAAGCCGGATTTGGCAAGCTGGGCGGCGCCCATCGGTTCGGCGGCCAGTTTGAAGGCCGTACCGGAGAGGGTGGAGCTGATCTCCTCGAGGTAGACGGGGAGGACGTCCTCGCTCAGGCCCAGCCGCTCGCTCAGCTCGATGAAGAAGTCCAGGGCGTCCAGGGGGAGTTCGGCGCCGGTCCGGTCGTGGCGGGTGATGCTGTCCGCCTCGACCAGCCAGTGGTCCAGGGAGAGCACCTGGGCGGCGAAGCGGTAGGTCACCGCCCCGTCGTCGCTGGTCACGGCGTAGCGGCCGTCGGGGCCCAGCTCGGGGGCGAGCAGGCGTTCGTGGGTGAACTCGGCGAGGGCCTTACGGATGAGGAGGCGGCCCGCCCGGTCCCACAGATCGGGGGTGAGGTGGGCGACGGCGTCGCGGGGGCTCATCGGGTCACTCCTTGAACGGCGCGGGCGGCGAGGGCGGTGCGGGCGGCCTCGAACCGCTCGCGGGTGCAGACGCCGAGGTAGGCGTCCTTCTCGGGTTTGGCGATCCGTTCGACGATCTCGAAGCCGACGGCCGCGTTGAGCGCGTGCACCGCCGCGTTGCGCACATCGGGCTCGACGACGACGCGCCGGACATGCGGATCGGCGAAGCAGAACTCCATGACGACGGTGATCACGGCCAGTGTGAAGCCGTGCACCGGGGTGTCGGTCGGCGCGCAGAGGAAGTGCATGCCGACGTCGCCGGGCCGGGCGGGGTAGAGCCCCTCGAGTTCCACCCGCGACGGGTCGTAGCGCTCGGCCAGGAACGCCGGGCGTCCCTCGTGCAGGCCGATGAACGCGTCATGGTGCGGATGCTCGTGGATCCTGCGGTACTCGGCGGCGACCTCCGCCTCGTCCGCCCCCTGCATCATCCAGTAGGACGCCTTGGGGTGGGTCACCCAGCCGTGCAGCAGCCCGGCGTCGGCCGCCGGGTCCAGGGTGCGCAGGGTGAAGGTGCCCAGGCGCGCGTCCGTGTGCTCGAAAACCGGCGACGGTGTCATGCGATGGCTCCTTCCGGTGCGCCGAACTCCTGGAAGGCGATGGACTTCTCCACCGGGTAGTGCTCCCGCCCCAGCAGCTCACGGATGATCCACGAGTTGCGGTACGGGCCCATGCCCAGGTCCGGGGAGGTCAGGCTGTGGGCGTGGGTGGCGCCGTTCTGGAGGAAGATGCCGCGCCCGGTGGTGTCGATGCTGTAGTTGCGGGCGACGTCGAAGCGGCCGTGGCCGTCCCAGCGGATGCGGTCGCGTACGGGGTCCAGGAAGGCGGGCACCTGGTAGCGGTAGCCGGTGGCCAGGACGAGCCCGTGGGTGGTGAGCGAGAAGTCCCGCTGCTGCTCCGCATGGCGCAGCCCCAGGGTGTACGTGCCGGACAGATCGTCGTACTCCGCGTCGGTGAGCGCGGTGTTGGTCAGCAGCCGCGTGGGCACCGGGCCGCTCACGCTCTTCTGGTAGAGGAGGTCGTAGATGCCGTTGATGAGGTCGGCGTCGATTCCCTTGAACAGGCCCTTCTGGTCACCCTCCAGCCGGTAGCGGGTGTCCTCGGGGAGCGCGTGGAAGTAGTCCACGTACTCGGGCGAGGTCATCTCCAGGGTGAGTTTGGTGTACTCCAGCGGGAAGAAGCGCGGGGAGCGGGTCACCCAGTTCAGCCGGTAGCCGTGGGTGTCGATGTCGGCGAGCAGGTCCTGGTAGATCTCGGCCGCGCTCTGGCCGCTGCCGACGATGGTGATGGATTCCTTGGACTGCAGCGTCTCCTTGTTCCCCAGGTAGTCCATGTTGTGTACCAGATCGCCGTCCAGGCCGCGGCACACCTCGGGGAGGAAGGGCGGGGTGCCGGTGCCCAGGACCAGATGGCGGGCGCGGTGGGTGCTGGTCTCGCCGGTGGCGGGACGCAGGGCGCGCACCGTGTAGAGGCCGTCGGCCTCGTCGTACTCGACGCTCGTCACCTCGTGGCCGAAGCGGACGGACGAGAGCTTCGCGGCGGCCCAGCGGCAGTAGTCGTTGTACTCGGCGCGCAGCGGATAGAAGATCTCGCGGATGTAGAAGGAGTACAGCCGCCCGGATTCCTTGAGGTAGTTGAGGAAGGAGTACGGGGAGGTGGGGTCGGCCAGCGTCACCAGGTCGGCCATGAACGGGGTCTGCAGGGTGACGCCGTCCAGCAGCATGCCCGGATGCCAGTCGAACTCGGGCTTGCTCTCCAGGAACAGCCCGTCGAGTTCCTCGATCGGCTCGGTCAGGCAGGCAAGGCCCAGGTTGTAGGGGCCGAGCCCGACCGCGATGAAGTCATGGGTGTGCGGGGTGGGCACGAGGGTCTCCGGCGGGGTGAGGGGGCTCAACTGGCGCGCGAGCTGAGTTCGGGCTCGATGTGCAGGGCCAGGTACTGACCGGCGTGCTCGGCGAGGAGGTCGAGGACATACGCGATGTCGCTCAGCGAGGTCTCCGGGTTGAGCAGGGTGAACTTGAGGTGGTGACGGCCGTCGACGACGGTTCCGGCGACGACCGCCGCACCGGAGGCGGCCAGCGCCTCGCGGGCGTGCAGATTGGCCCGGTCGACGAGGTCCGGGTCGCCCGGCCCGTCGGACGGCGGTACGTAGCGGAAGACCAGCGTGGACAGTTGGGGCTCGGTGACGACCTCGTAGCGCGGATCGGTGTCCAGCAGGGCCCAAGCCTCGGCGGCCCGGTCCACCACCTCGTCGAAGAGGGCGCCGACGGCGTCCGCGCCCATGATCCGCAGCGTCAGCCACAGCTTGAGCGCGTCGAAGCGGCGGGTGGTCTGGATGGACTTGTCGACCTGGTTGGGGATGAGGTTCCGGGCGCTGCGCTCGGGGTTGAGATAGTCGGCGTGGTACGTGGCGTGGCTGAGCGTGGCACGGTCGCGGACCAGCACGGCGCTGGAGCTGACCGGCTGGAAGAAGGACTTGTGGTAGTCCACCGTCACCGAGTCGGCGCGCTCGATGCCGTCGAGCAGCCCGCGGCGGGTGGGGGAGGCCAGCAGTCCGCAGCCGTACGCGGCGTCCACATGCATCCACGTGCCGTGCCGGTCGCACAGCTCGGCGATCTCGGGCAGCGGGTCGATGGAGCCGAAGTCGGTGGTGCCCGCGGTGGCCACGACGGCCATGACGATCAGGCCCTCACGGCGGCAGCGGTTCAGCTCATGGGCGAGGGCGACGGTGCGCATCCGGCGGTCCTGGTCGCAGGCAACCGGGATAACGGCCTCGTAGCCGAGCCCCAGGATGGCGGCGGCCTTCTGGATGGAGAAGTGGCTGACCTGGGAGGTGAGGATGCGCAGCCGCGGCAGGATGGCGGATTTGGCGACCGTCTCGCCGCCCGCGGCGGCCTCCTTCTCGACCAGCGTGCACGCCTCGTCGCGGGCGAGCAGCATCGCCTGCAGATTGGACTGGGTGCCGCCGCTGGTGAAGATGCCGTCCGCGGCCTCGCCGAGGCCGATGCGCTCGGTGGTCCAGTCGATCAGCCGGCGCTCGATGAGGGTGCCGCCGGCGCTCTGGTCCCAGGTGTCGAGGGAGGAGTTGATGGCGGAGAGGACGGCCTCGCCCAGCAGTGCGGGGATCACCACGGGGCAGTTGAGGTGGGCGAGATAGCGCGGGTGGTGGAAGTAGACGGCGTCCTTGAGGTAGACGCTCTCCAGCTCCTTGAGCGCGGCGTCCGGATCGCCGAGCGGCCGCTCCAGGTCGATTCCGGAGACCTCGGGGGCGAGTTCGGCGGGGGTGACGCCGGTGAAGGGGCGCTCGGTGCGGGCGACGGTGGAGGCCACCAGGCCGACGCCGTCGGTCACGGAGCGCCGATAGCGTTCCGCCGTACGGCCGTTGAACAGGTGGGCCCTGCCATCCGCCGCCCCGGGTATCGGCTCCGGTGACGGGTCCTCAGCGGTCTGCGCGAGGAAACTCACGGTCTGTCCCTTCTGGAAATGAGCATGCGGGCGTGCGGAGGGCGCGGGCATGCGGCTGGTGGGGGAGCGAGGCGACCCTCGGCCCGCGGCCTGACGGCCTGATTGATGGGCGTGCGGGGGCGCTGGACGCGGCGACAGGGCGCGTGGGGGCGCGCCGAGCGGTTGGCCGCCCGTCGTCCAGCGGTCGGTCTTTCGCGGTCCCGTAGCGGGATTCGGTTATGGCGGTTCGGTTGTGGGGACTCAGTTATGAGGATTCAGCTGTGGGGATTTTGGATTCCGGATTCCGGATTCCGGACTCGGTGGTGACGATCCGGTCCGGTACGGCGCTGGGGTCAGTCGTGGGATCAGTCGTCGGTCGCGGGGCTGGTGCCCGACACGGCTTCCTCGACGAGCTGTTCCTCGCAGGTGCCCAGGCGCCAGTAGCCGGTGAAGGTCACGGCCTTGCGGTCGAAGCCGCGTTCGCGCACCAGATGGCGGCGCAGCTCCTTGACGGTCCCGGCCTCGCCCGCGATCCAGGCGTACGGCGTACCGGAGGGCAGTTCGGTGGTGCCCACCGCGTTCCGCAGCAGCGCGGAGCGCGGGGTGCCGGAGGCCACGGCGTCCCGGACCAGCCAGGTGATCTCGGCTTTCGCCGCGGTGCGCAGCTCCTGCATGTCCTCGGCGTGCTGGACCTCGAGCCACACCTTGACGGGCAGGTCGGCGGGCAGCCATTCGAGGATGCCCGCGATGGCGGGCAGCGCGGTCTCGTCGCCGGTGATCAGCACCCAGTCGGTGCCGGACGGCGGCCGGAAGTCGACACCGCCGTTGTCCTCCACGGCCGGGCCCAGCAGGGTCACGCGGTCGCCCGCCTCGGCGCGCGCGGCCCAGCGGGCGGCCGGGCCGCTGTCGTCGTGCAGCGCGAAGTCCACGTCGATCTCGTGCGGGTCGCGGCGCTGCCGGCGCACCGTGTACGAGCGCATGATGCCGCGTTCGGCCGGGTCCATCGCCCGCCAGGTGGCGAACCAGCCTTCCCCCGCCTCGACCGGGACCACCGGGGCACTCTGGCCGGGGTGCGGCAGGAACAGTTTGAAGCGCTGGTCGCGGCCTCCGCTGGTGAAGTCCTTCAGACAGGCGCCGCCGAAGGTGATCCGTGCCATGGACGGTCCGAGCGGGCGGGTTCGTACGACCCGCGCGTCGAAGAATCGGAACGGAATGGCGGTGGTGGCGGTGGTGGCTGCCGTGGCGGTGGTGGTGGCTGCGGTGGTCATGGCAGGGGGTCTTCCCTTCGCTTGCCGTGGGGAGGCCGGGCCGGCCGGTCGCGCTGACCGTTCAGCTGAGCTTCTTCGCGTCCTGGATGGCCTTGGTGAGGGATTCGACGAGCGGGGCGGCGCCGGCGTACGAGAAGCGCGGCTCGCTGCTCCAGGGGGTGATCTGGCCGGCCTTGACCGCGGCGAGCTTGGACCAGGTCGGCTTGGAGGTCAGGGCCCCGGGCTGGAGGGTCGCGGTGCGGTTGTCGAGGAAGAGCACATCCGCGTCGTACTTGTCGGCGTTCTCCCAGCTCAGGCTCTCGAAGTAGCCGCCCTTGTCGGGCTTTTCGGGGACGACGAAGTCGACGCCGAGCTCGCTGAAGTAGATCAGGTCAGCGCTGATCTTCGGGTTGGAGACATAGAAGAGGTCGGCGCTGGCGGAGCAGGCCATGACCTTGATCCGGTGCGATTTGACGGTCTTGCGCAGCGTCTCGGATGCCTTCTCGAACCGCGCCTTGGCGTCGGTGACCTTCTTGGCCTTCGGGTCGGCGCCGAGCGCCTCGGCCAGCGCTGCGTAGCGCTTGATGGGCTCGAGCATGGAGACCCGGCCGGTGGTGATGGCGGCGCTGGGGGCGAGCTGGAGGATCTTCTTCTTGCTGTCGTCCGGGATGTAGAAGAGCGCGCCCGGGTCGTACATGTTGGTGATCAGCAGATCGGGGCTGAGCGAGGCGTACTTCTCGACGTTGAACTGGCCCCAGGTGTTGCCGAGGGAGGTGGCCTGGTCGACGGGGAAGTCGCCCGCCTGGACGTCCGGCTTGCCGTTCTTCAGCGTGGTCGGCCCGAAGACGCCGGTGATCTGCTTCTCGATGCCGAAGTCGTAGAGCGCGGCCGCCGCGGCGATGTAGGCGACGATGTGCTGGGGCCGGCCGTCGAGGCTGATCTTCTTCTTACGGTCGTCGGTGAACGACCAGGAGCCGCCGCCGTCATCGCCACCGGAGCCCGAACCGCCGTTGTCGCCACAGGCGGTGACCAGGGCTCCGAGTCCGAGGGCGCCGCCCGCGGCGAGCAGACCGCGGCGGGAGAGGGGGAGTGCTCTGGCCTGGCGCATGAAGGTGCTCTCTCTCGATGCATACGGGGGCGTGGTTCGCGGGACGGCAACCCGAGGACGTAGTTAGGTTAGCCTAACCAACCTGGTTGTCCAGTGGGTGGGGTCGTTCCGAACCTCACATCGAGGGGCTCACGCGGCGGTTCAGGGCGGATTCACAGGTCCAGCACCAATCGGGGGCCACGGCAGCGTGAGACGCAGATCATCATGGTCTCGCCCGAGGCCCGCTCCTCGCCGGTGAGCACGGAGTCGTGGTGGTCCACCTCTCCTTCGACGACATCCGTCTCGCACGTACCACACGTGCCCTCCTCGCAGGAGTACAAAACCGGTACCCCCGCCGCCTCGACTGTGCGCAGCACACTGCGCTCCGGCTCCACGGTGAGGGTCAGCCCGGAGCGGGTGAGCACCAACTCGAAGGCCCCGCCCGCCGGTTCGGCGCCCGCCGTGTCCGTACGGGGCTGGAAGCGCTCGGTGCGCAGGGCCCCGTCCGGCCATCCGCGGCACGTCTCCTCGGCGGCCCGGAGCAGCGGTTCGGGACCGCAGCAGTAGACGAGGGTGCCGGGGGCGGCCGGGGCGTCGAGATACGGCGCGAGGTCGAGCAGCCCCTCCTCGTCCTGCGGCACCAGCCGCACCTTGCCGCCGTAACGGGCGGCGAGCTGGTCCGCGAACGCCATCGAGGCACGGGTGCGCCCGCCGTACAGCAGCCGCCAGTCGGCGCCCGCGGCCTCGGCGGCGGCCGTCATGGGAAGGAGGGGAGTGATGCCGATGCCGCCCGCGATGAACAGATAGCGGGCCGCCGGGCGCAGCGCGAAGTGGTTGCGCGGGCCGCGCACCCGCACCCTGCTCCCTTCGGTGAGGGTCTCGTGCACCCGGGCGGAGCCGCCGCGCCCGGCGGGTGCGCGGAGCACCGCGATCCGCCAGGAGGCGCGGTCGGCGGGGTCGCCGCACAGCGAGTACTGCCGGGTCGGGCCCGGGTCGAGGACGAGATCGAGATGGGCGCCGGGCTCCCAGTCGGGGAGTTCACGGCCCGACGGATGACGCAGGGTGAGCGCCACCACGTCCGAGGCCACCTCCTCCCGGCGGGCCACCAGCAGGGTGTCCTCGTACTCGCCGCCGGGGTTCACGATGTCGTCTCCTTACGGTGGTCGGCGGGATGGTGCCCGGTGGGATGGGTGAGCATCCACTGCCACAGCTCGACCGGGTCCTCGGCGGTGCGCTCGGCGCCGCAGTGGCAGACCCCGTGCAGCACATCGGTGCCGGGCAGCCAGTCGATCCGGTACACCTCGGCCGTGGGGGCGCCGCTCACGGGGACGCCGCCACGGCCGCGGTCCGCTCTCCTTCGGCGGCGAGGCGGGCGAGGATGCGGCGCGCGGCCAGACCGCCGGTGTCGATGTTGATGCTGAGCTCCTGATAGCCCTCGCGCTCGGTGTCCAGGGCCTTCTGGAGCAGGTTCAGCGCCGCCACGTCCTGCAGCACCACGGTCCGGTTGAGGTCGTGGAGGAAGGTGGTCACCTCCTCGTCGTCCTGCGCGAAGTCCCGTGAGACGGCCCAGAAGTCGTACACATGGTGGTCGGTGGACGGGGTGATGGCGTAGGTGATCTCCACATGGAAGGCGTCCGGGTCGGAGCCGTCCGGCCTCGGCAACACCCCGGCCGGGGCGATCCGGCTGTGCAGTAGATAGAGACAGGGCGCGTGGTACTCGATGTCCTGCCAGCGGGTGATGCGGCCGTCGATCCCGGTGGAACGGGCGTAGAACGGCGGGCACTCGGCGTCGTCCATATGCCGGCTGACCCGTACGACGCCCGCGCCCTCGTCGACCTCCGTGGTGATCGGGGTCTCGGCGACCTCGGGGGTGCCGATATAGCCGCTGTGCAGATACGTCTCGTGGGACAGGTCCAGCAGATTGTCCACCAGCAGGCCGTAGTCGGCGTCGATCGGCTCCATGCCGCCCACGGTCGTCCAGCGCGGATCGGCCAGCCAGGGCGCGCGCGGCACCGAGCGGGGATCGGCGAGCGCCGGGTCCCCGATCCACACCCACACCAGCGAGTCCTGCTCGACGACGGGATAGGAGGGGACCCGGGCGGTGCGCGGGACGCGCTTTTGGCCCGGTACGAACACACAGGTGCCGCCGGTGTCGTAGGTGAAGCCGTGGTAGCCGCAGACGACCGTGTCGCCGTCGAGACGACCGGCGGTGAGCGGATAGCGGCGGTGCACACAGCGATCGGCGAGCGCGATGACCGTGTCGTCGGACTCGGCGCGGTAGAAGGCGATGGGCTCGTTCAGGATGGTGCGCCCCAGCAGCTCCCGGCCGATCTCGCGGCCGTAGGCGGCGACGTACCACTGGTTTCTCGCGAAGGCGGTCATGCGTGCCAGCGTGGTGACGCCCGTCACGTACGGGCAACGGCCCTTCCACTGAGTGGAAGGGCCGTGCGGGGAGGCGTGCCGCGTCGGTGGACCGCCGGGCGGATCAGCTCCCGAACTGCCAGAAGACGGACTGATTCAGCGTCAGCAGGACGATGAGCAGGGCCACGTCGGCGATGCCGAGCATGATTCCGAGCAGCGCCCGGCCCCTGCGGTGGGTCTCCCGGGCGAGCGCGAGCGTCCCCAGGACGATCGCGCAGGGCCCGAAGACCGCGTTGAAGAGCAGCAGGCCGATCAGGCCGAGCACGAAGGAGGCGACGGCCATGCCATCGGCGTCCCTGCGCGCCCGGATGGGTGAGGTGCGGGACGGTGCGGTGAGTGCCATGGGTCTCAGCTCCCCTTGTGCCCGGTGCGTTCGCGGATGAAGAAGATCAGCAGCCAGGCGGTGATGGCGCCCGCGGCGGCGAGGAACAGGGGGAGCGGAGTGTGCGCCGCCGCCCCCAGAAGAACTCCCATCAGGGCGAGTGCCGCGACGATGAAGAGCATGTGAGCCTCTCTCGAAGTGACGATCCGGATGCGGTTGGCGTGCGGGTGGACGTTGTTCGGTGAACAGTTGGAAGTACAACTGTTCACCGAGTTCCAGAGTACCCTGCCGGGGCCTGGAGAAATTCAGCGAACAGCTGTTTACTGAATGATATGAGTCACAGGTGCGGGGTCCGGCAGGCCCAGAAGGAGAAGACCCGGCGCGCCCTGATGGACGCGGCGTTGCGGCTGCTGGAGGACCAGAGCCTGAGCAGTCTGGGGCTGCGTGAGGTCACGCGGGCGGTGGGGGTGGCGCCGGCCGCCTTCTACCGGCACTTCCGGGATCTGAGCGATCTCGGTGTCGCGCTGGTCGAGGAGTCCCTGGGCAGCCTGCACCATATGATCGGCGCGATACTCGCAGGTCAGGACGGTGACGAGGAGCGGATCGACGCCACCGTCGAGGCGGTCGCCGAGCATGTCCGCCGCTATCCCGCGCATATCCGCTTCATCGCACGTGAGCGGCATGGCGGGGTGCGTGCGGTGCGCGAGGCCATCGCCGCCGAGCTGGACCGATTCGCCGATGAGGTGGCCACCGACTTCTGTCCGCGGCTCTCGGCCGAGGACTGGCCGCCGGAAGATGTCCGGATGCTTGCGGAGCTGTATGTGGACCACATGGTGATGACGGCGACGGCGTTCCTGGAGGCGCAGCCGGATCATCCGCGGCTGGAGCGGCGGGTCGCCGACACCGCGCGCAAGCAGTTGATGCTGATCAGCCTCGGGCGCCGGCACTGGCGCGACGGGTGATCTCCACGCCGAAGTCCCCGGCCGCGTCCCGGCCGGTGACGCGGACGCGTATCCGCAGGCCGTTCGTCTCCGCGTGGAAGGTCTCGCCGGGCGCGTAGGGCGCGTCGCTGAGCCCGGGGTGGACATTGCGCTCCCGGGTGCAGCCGCGGCCGTGGGGGGTGGAGTCCATGATGGTGACGGGGCCGCCACCGGAGTCGACACCGGTGTCCACCCGGGAGATCAGCACACCGGGCTTGCATATGGCCTCGTCGTTGCCGCCGGTCGCGCGCGCCTCGATCGCATAGCCGGTGGACGGCGAGACGGGGACGAAGACCAGCTTGGTCCCCTCCGGGCGGCTCAGCGGGGACAGGGCGTGCGCGAAGACCCCGGAGCGGGCGGCGCAGGCGATCTGCCGCGGGCCGAGCCAGCCCAGCTTCCACTTGTGCCAGGCCAGCAGGTCGTTGCCGGCCCCCCAGTCCTCGGACATCACATCCCAGTGGCCGGCCTTGTCGCCGCCGCCCCGGGTATAGAGGTCGGGCAGCCCGAAGACATGGCCGTTCTCATGGGGCAGGACGCGGAAGCCGGTGCGGCGCAGCGAGCCGGAGCCGTCGTCCTGGCGGCTGTAGACGAAGGAGACATTGGCCAGCGGCACGCCGTCGGCGGTCGGGGCCTGCTGGTTGTCGGCGTAGGTGACGGACAGCACGGCATGCGCGGCGGGCGGCCCGGCGTTCGGGGTGACCAGGACGTTCACCAGGTCGTAGCGGCGGAAGTCGACCTTGGGGTCGGCGGCCTTGGCGATGTCGGCGACCAGTTTGCGATAGCCCGGGTCGAAGGGGCTGCCGCGCTTGATGCCGTAGGCGCGGAACGAGCGGGGCATCCGCAGCCAGTGGCTGATCGGCATCTCGGGGCGGTAGTCCAGCCGTCCGTACGAGCTCTGCGCGAACCACCGGGTGGTCTGGGGGAAGAACTCCTCGAAGCGCTGGCGGGCGGTGCCCTGGCCGCGCACATCGGGAAAGTCGACCATGAGGTTGAGGGCGTGGACCGTGCCGGTGCTGCGGCTGTAGCCGCGGCTGGTGGGTATGCCCTCGGACATCTGCAGCCCCCGGCCGGAGGCGAGGGCGCAGGGCGCGAGCGAACCGAAGGCCGGCCGTCCGGAGGGTGCCGGGGCCAGCTCGGGGGGTGCGGGGGATGCGGGGCGCGGAGTCGCCGCCGGGGCGACCACCGCCACCGTGAGCACGGCGGCAGTGGCGAATGCGCTGCCTCTGCGGGGCCGGCGTATTCGTATGCGGTGGCGGGTGGTCCCATGCGTCTGCCTCATTGCCGACCACGGTGTGACGGCACGGGCCGGGGCGCTCGTGGGGTGCCGCCGAGTGGGGGAATGACCTGCTCCGTCCGGGCGGCGGGGGGCGCCGGACAGGTGTGAGGCAGGTCACCTGCGGACGCGGAAATTCCGGGGAGTGATCCCCCGTTTAACCCGATGACCGCATAAACGGGGACTGACTCCCCGGAAATGTTGAAGCTCGAACGTCTGGGCCGGGGCCTGGTGTCGCCACCAAGCCGCCGGAGAACCGTACGCATGGATGCCGTACGCGGAAGGGAGTGCTGTCATGGCCGCCGACACGATGACCGCGAAGTCCGCGCAGCCCCGGCTGCGCGCGGACGCCCTGCGCAATCGGGAGCGTATTGTCGTGGCCGCCCGAGAGGTGATCGTCGAATCCGGGGCTCATATCCCCCTCGATGAAATCGCTCGACGGGCGGGGGTCGGGAATGCCACGATCTATCGGCACTTCACGGACCGCCGTGAGCTTATCCACCATGTGGCGCTTTCGGTGATGTCCGGCGTCGCCGACCAGGCCGAATCCGCCCTGGCCGAGGAGGCGGACGCCTTCTCGGCGCTGCGGCGCTTCGTCCATGCCGCGGCGGACGAGCGCATCGGCGCGCTGTGCCTTCTGCTCTCCGACGGCCTCGACAAGGAGCACCCTGATCTCATAGCCGTCCGCGACCGTCTGTCCGCCGGTGTCGAGGCCTTGATGGGGGCCGCGAAAGCCGACGGCCGACTGCGAACCGACATCGGTGTCGGTGATCTGATGGTCGCGCTCAACCAGCTCACCCGGCCGCTGCCCGGCAGCTTCTGTGTGGACTTCGACGCCTTTGTGCACCGGCATCTGCAGCTGTTCCTGGACGGATTGCAGGCCCCGGCGCGCTCCGAACTACCCGGCAAGTCCGTGACCTTGGAGGATCTGCAGCACCGGCCGTGACATAGATCGCACCCGGCCGATCCCGGAGCACCGCTTATTTCGCGCGCGTTCACAAGTCTTCTGTGCGTGCGTCGACGCCTCTCGCTACCTGTTACCCAACGGCTTGCGCCGGCCTGACTTCGACCGGCCCCACTCGTCCCATTTATCACTCTCCGCACCGCTAGGTAGGCTCGCCCATGCCTGAAACGGCACAATTCGTGGATCCCCGGCGCTGGAAAGCGCTGATATTCATCGCCCTCGCCCAGCTGATGGTCGTACTCGACGCGACCATCGTGAACATCGCGCTGCCCAGCGCCCAGGCCGACCTCGGCATCTCCGACGGCAACCGGCAGTGGGTCATCACGGCCTACGCCCTCGCCTTCGGCGGACTGCTGCTCTTCGGTGGCCGGATCGCCGACCTGTGGGGACGTAAGCAGACCTTCATCGTCGGCCTGGCCGGCTTCGCCGCCGCCTCGGCCATCGGCGGCGCCGCGCTGAACACCGGCGTGCTGCTGGGCGCGCGTGCGCTGCAGGGTGTGTTCGGCGCGCTGCTCGCCCCCTCCGCGCTCTCGCTGCTCGCGGTGATGTTCACCGACCCCAAGGAGCGCGCCAAGGCGTTCGGTGTCTTCGGCGCCATCGCGGGTGGTGGCGGTGCCGTCGGTCTGATCCTCGGCGGTGTGCTGACCGAGTACATGGACTGGCGCTGGACCTTCTTCGTGAACATCCCGTTCGCCATCGTCGCCGCGATCGGCGCGGTCGCCGTGATCCGCGACCCGGTGGAGAGCCGCAACACCTCCCGGCTGGACGTCCCCGGTGTGCTCCTGGCCACCTCGGGTCTGGTCTCGCTGGTCTACGGCTTCACCCGCGCCGAGTCCGACGGCTGGTCCGCGGGCCTGACCATCGGTCTGTTCGTCGCCGCGGCCGTGCTGCTGATCACCTTCGTGGCCGTCGAGTCGCGGGTGAAGGCGCCGCTGCTGCCGCTGCGCGTGATCACCGACCGGAACCGGGGCGGTGTCTACGCCTCGCTGGGCCTCGCCATCATCGGCATGTTCGGCCTGTTCCTCTTCCTCACCTACTACATGCAGGTCGTCAAGGGGTACAGCCCGGTCAGGACCGGCTTCGCCTTCCTGCCGATGGTCGCGGGCATGATCACCGGCTCGACGCAGATCGGCGCCCGGCTGATGACCCGGGTCCCGGCGCGGCTGCTGATGGGGCCGGGCTTCCTGGTCGCCTCGGTCGGCATGCTGCTGCTGACCCAGATCGACCTGGACACCTCGTACCCCGCGCTGATCCTGCCCGGGTTCCTGCTCCTCGGCCTCGGTATGGGTACCGCCTTCATGCCGGCGATGAGCCTGGCCACGCATGGCGTCGAGCCGCGTGACGCGGGTGTCGCCTCGGCGATGGTCAACACCTCGCAGCAGGTGGGCGGCGCAATCGGCACCGCGCTCCTGAACACCATCGCGGCGAGCGCCACCACCGCGTACGCCAAGTCGCATGCGGCGGGCGCCCCTTCCCGCACGGCGCTGGAGCTGCAGTCGATGGTGCACGGCTACACCGCCGCCATCTGGTGGGCGGTCGGCATCCTGGTGCTGGCCGGGGTGATCGCCATCACGATGGTCAACGCCGGACATCAGGGAGGCGGCGGCACGGTCGCCGGCTCCGATGAAGGAGCGGCGGAGGACGCCATTCCGGTCATGGCGCACTGACGCGCTGAGGTAGTTCGCAGCAGGGCGAAGGCCCCGTTCCCCTGGGGAGAATCCTGGGGGAGCGGGGCCTTCGTCCGTCCTTCGCTCGTTCGGTCCCCGGCGTGCTGGGGCGGGGGCGTCAGCGCAGCCAGGGGAGGTCGGCGCCCTCCGGCTGCAGACCGTCCGCGATGATCCGGCAGATGGTGCCGAACTGCTCGACCTGCTCGGGGGTGAGCCGGTCGAAGACGGCCATCCGCACGGCGGACACATGGCCGGGGGCGGTCTCCTCCAGTACCTTGAGTCCCTTGTCGGTGAGGACCGCGTTCTGCCCGCGCTTGTCGTCGGGGCAGTCCTCGCGTCGGACCCAGCCGTCCTTCTCCATGCGCGCGATGGCATGGGACAGCCGGGATCGGGTGATCTTGGCGGCCTCGGCCAGCTCGGTCATCCGCAAGCGGTGGCGTGGCGCCCAGGAGAGCTTCACCAGCAGGCTGTAGTAGACGTGGGGCATGCCGGCGTCGCGCTGCAACTGGCGGTCGAGGTGATCCTCCAGAAGCATTCTCGCCTGGACATACGCCAGCCAACTGCGCTGCTCGTCATCGGTCAGCCAACGCGGTTCGTCGGTGTCTGAGGGGGTCTTCATGGCGTCGTCCACGCGTCCATTCTAGAGAACACTTTTTGAACTTTAAACAAGTGTGCGGTACAGTGATGCCGTCGGTTGCTTGAGACTTCAAGTACCTTGTCGAGCTCTGCCGAGGAGACTTCATGTCCGCGCTCGACGGGCGTATGCCCGCCCTCTATCTCAGTCATGGTGCTCCGCCGCTCGCCGACGATCCGGTCTGGCCCGGACAGCTCGCCGCCTGGGCCGCGGGCCTGCCCCGGCCCCAGGCCATTCTCATGATCTCCGCCCACTGGGAGGAGGCGCCCCTGGCGGTCGGGGCCACCCAACAGGTGCCTCTGGTCTATGACTTCTGGGGATTCCCCCAGCACTACTACCAGGTGCGGTACGCCGCGCCGGGTGCCCCCGAGCTCGCCGAGCGGATCCGTAAGACGCTGCGCACGGCGGGTACCCCGGTCCAGGACATCCCCGATCGGGGGCTGGACCACGGGGCGTATGTGCCCCTGGTCGAGATGTATCCGGAGGCCGACATCCCGGTCCTGCAGGTCTCGATGCCGACCCTCGACCCGCGGAAGCTGATGGAGATCGGGCGGAAGCTGGCGCCGCTGCGGGACGAGGGCGTCCTGATCGTCGGCAGCGGCTTCTTCACCCACAACCTGGCCGCGATGCGGCAGAGGGGCCCGACGCCGCCCAGTTGGTCGGCCGAGTTCGACGACTGGGGGCAACGGGCCCTGGACGCCCAGGACATCGACGCGCTGCTGGACTTCGAGCACACGGCCCCGGCGGGACGGCTCGCCCATCCGCGCACCGAACACTTCGCGCCGTTGTTCGTCACGCTGGGCGCGGCAGAGGCGGAGTTGGGCAGCCAGCGGAGCGTGATCGACGGCTTCTGGATGGGGTTGGCGAAGCGGTCGGTGCAGTTGGGGTGAGTGGGACGCTCGGTGAGGGGGTGGGCCTGGGTGGGGACGGACCGGCCCGTCGGGTACGGACCGGCTCGTGCCCGTCTCAGAGCGCCGGGTCGATCATCGCGCAGGCGTGGAGTGCCGCGGCCAGGGCCATGGCGTCCGGGCCCTGGGCGACATCGAGGGCGGTGTCGGTGAGCTTGATGGCGTGCTCATCGCCGTGCGCGGCGGCGCGGGCGAAGACCTCCTCGGGGGTGACGCCTGCCGTGGACGGCAGCCGGTCGGCCGGGAGCGGCTCCCGCGGCGCGTACACCGCCGTGACCGCGGCGCTCGCCGCCCACGCCGCGTCCAGACTCGGCGCCCACAGCTCGCGCGGCAGCGCGGGCAGGACGCGCAGTACGGCGTTGGGCGCTGTCGCGGCGTGGACCAGCATGACCGGTTCGCCGTGTCCGTGGGTGGCGTAGCGATGGGTCGCGGCCCGCACGAGCTCGGTCAGCCGCCGGCGCGCCTCTTCCGGTGGGTCGGCGGCGTCGGGGGCGGTCGTCCGGCCGGTGGGCTGCGGGGCGGTCGGCTGACCGGGCCGCGGGGAGGTCGGCTGACCGGGCTGCGGGGCGGGCGGCCAGGTGGGGAAGGCGGTGAGCCGGGCCAGCCGCGCCCGTATGCCACCGCTCTGGTCCGCGACCGGCTCCACGGCGGCCAGCGCGTCGGCCGCCGACCCGGAGACAGGGCCCGGCTGCTGCCGGAGCGGCGGCAGCGGGGCGTGCCGGGCGGCCCAGTAGCCGAGGGCGTGGGCCAGTTCGGCGGTGCGGGGAGCGGTCGTGGTGCCCGGGTCGTCCAGGAGGGTCCGTACGGCGTGGCCGACGCGGATCACCGGATGCGTCGCGCCGCCGGCGATGCCCGGCAGCAGCCGAGGCCACCACGCGGCGAGCACGTCCCGCCAGGGGCGGTCGGCGAGCTCCCGGTCGAAGTAGGCGGGCCAGTCGGCGAGACGGCGTGGATCGCCGAGCGCCTCGTGCCAGTTCTCCTCGGTGATCCGGGCGTATGAGCCCGGCATCTCCTCCAGCTTGTCGCGATAGCGGTCCAGCCACCGATGCACGGTGCGCCCCTGGCCATGACGCACCAGCGCCTCCACGGCCATCGGCGCGTGATTGCTCAGCCATCCCTCATGCTCGGGGCCTGAGGCATGCAGTCGCTCGAGGGCTTCGTCGAGGGTTCCACTCGTGTCGTCTGTCATGGCCTCACGCTAGGGAGGGCGGGGCGGCCCCGAATCGGGCCGGGGACGGAAGCGTGCGGGGACCAACGACCTAAGCCGGGGCCGGGGCGGGAGGGCCGGGGACCTCGGTCGGAGGTCTGGGCCGGGGGACTACGGAGGGCTGCGGCCGGCTACCGGGCTACCGGGCTACGGCGGGTTACGGGCTACGGCGGGTTACGGGCTGCGGCGTTACGGGCTACCGCGGAGGGCGCTCCTCCCGTGCGTGGAAGACGTAGAACACTATGCCCATCATCGCGAGCCCCGCCCCGAGCCCGATCCCCGCGGACCGGTACACCGAGCCTCCGCTCACGGCGTGCAGAAAGCCGAGCGCACAGCCGAGGAGTGTCCCGTAGAGCATGGCCCGGATCTCCGGCATCAGGCCCGGCGTCATCCTGCCGAGGGCGTAACAGAGCGCCCCGACCACCACCGCCGACACCACGCCGAGGACGGCGGACGCGGGGATGGTGGAGCCTTGATTGTGGTCCACGAACATCACCCAGCCGCCGAAGAGCACCGCCAGAACGACGGGGATGCCCCAGGAGGCGGAGGGGTGCGGTGGGAGGTGGAGCCGCGGCCGCGGATGGTGGCGGTGGCTCACCGGGGCTGTGGGGGCATTCATGACCGAACCTCCTCGTCGCCGCGTCCCCGCCCTGACCTGTCACTTTCCAGCGCACACCCATGCGGAGGGCCGGGCAACCCGGCGCGATGGGCCATCCGGGCAACCGGGAGCCCGCGAGATTCGTCTTGACGGATGAGAGACGGGCGGGAGAGCCGTAGAAGGCGGCGGCACAGGGGGTCTGACCTGCGCTTCCCGCCGCTTCGGCAGTGCGCTGACCCCGGTGTGGGTGGACAGGATACTGCATGATCGTAAAAAGGTGGGGGCCTGATGGGAATTCTGTCCTGATTCCAGTCGTTGTTTCCTTCGGACGGGGCACCCGACACCGGAGGGTCCGTCCATAGTCCGCGCCCGATCCATCTGTAAGGGAGCACGCATGGCAACCCGTGCCGTCGCCCGTAATCAGTCCGCCGCCGCTGGTGGCGCTGATGGGGCCAACAGCGTTCGCGCCTCAGGCGGGGAGATCGCCGATCGCGACCTGGTCGGCATGTATCTCGACGAGATCGCTCGTACCCCGCTGCTGGACGCGGCGAAGGAGGTCGAGCTGTCCCAGTCCATCGAAGCGGGGGTGTATGCCCAGCAGATCCTGGACGGCGAGGTTGAGGAGGCCCCTGCCGCAGGTGCGAGCCGCGAGGAGCTGGAGGCGATAGCCACCGAAGGTGCCCGCGCCAAGGACATCTTCATCCGCTCCAACCTGCGCCTCGTCGTGGCTGTGGCGCGCCGCTATCCGCGCAGTGGGCTGCCCCTGCTCGACCTGATCCAGGAGGGCAACGCGGGCCTGGTGCGCGCGGTGGAGAAGTTCGACTACACCAAGGGGTTCAAGTTCTCGACCTATGCCACGTGGTGGATCCGTCAGGCCATCACGCGCTCGATCGCGGACCAGTCCCGTACGATCCGGCTGCCCGTCCACCTGGTCGAGGAGCTCGGTCGGATCCGCCGGGTGCAGCGGGAGTTCAACCGTGAGCACGGCCGCGAGCCGGAGCACGCCGAGATCGCCGAGGAGCTCGGCTCCACCATGGAGCGGGTCTCGGATGTGCTCGACTGGGCCCGCGACCCGGTCAGTCTGAACATGTCGGTCGACGACGAAGGGGAGACCCAGTTCGGCGATCTGCTGGAGGACACCTCGGCCGTTTCGCCCGAGCAGTCGGTGATGACACTGCTGCGCAGCGAGGAGCTGGAGGACCTGATCGGCCGCCTCGACGACCGCACCGCCTCCATCATCAAGGCGCGGTACGGCATCGACGACGGCCGGGAGCGCACCCTGACCGAGGTCGGCAAGCAGCATGGCCTCACGCGTGAGCGCATCCGCCAGATCGAGAAGCATGCCTTGCTTGAGCTGAAGAAGATGGCCCGCCAGACCGGTTTCGACGCAGCGGCTTGAGTTCTCAGGACAGCAGACTCCAGCCGCCACCAGACCCTCTCCAACCCATGGACCGAGCCCCGGCGCCTCCCCCCTGGCGCCGGGGCTCGCTTGTGTCCGGGTGCGGGCCGCCCGTGTGGTGTGGCTGTGGTGTGCCTGTGGTGTGGTCGGGGTCGGTTGCGGGCCGGGGCCGGGCGGTCAGACGGCGAAGCCGCCGTCCACGGCGATCGACGCCCCGGTGATGTAGCGGCTGCTGTCGCCCGCGAGATGGGCCACGGTCGCCGCGATCTCCGTCGGACGGCCGTAGCGGCCGAGTGCGGTGAAGCCGCTCTGGAGCGCGGCGCTCTCGCCGTCCGCCGGGTTCATATCGGTGTCCACCGGACCGGGGTGGACCAGGTTGGCCGTGATCCCGCGCGGGCCGAGCTCACGGGCCAGGGCCTTGGTGAGGCCGGTGAGCGCGGTCTTGCTGGTCGCGTAGAGGCTGCCGCCGGGGAAGGCGACGCGCTCGGCCATACAGCTGCCGATGTTGATGATCCGCCCGCCGTCGGCCATATGCGCGGCGGCTGCCTGCGCCATGAGGAACGGCGCCCGGACGTTCACGGCGAGGACCTGGTCCACATCCTCCAGCGACAGCTCGGCGAGGGGGCCGAGGGCGCCGACGCCCGCGTTGTTGACCAGGATGTCCAGTCGGCCGAACTCGGCGGCGGCCCCCTCCACGGCGGCGCGCAGCGCCTGCGCGTCGGCGCCGTCGACCCGCACCGCCCAGGCGCGACGGCCGAGCGCCTTGATGCGGTCGACTACGTCCGCCGCGCGTTCGGCCTGGCTGTGGTAGGTCAGGGCGACATCGGCGCCGTCCTCGGCGAGCCGGATCGCCACGGCCTCGCCGATGCCCCGGCTGCCGCCGGTGACCAGGGCTGCCTTGCCGTCGAGTGTCATGTTTTCTCCTTGTATGCGGGGAAAATTCCGCTGTGCGGTGGTCCGTCTTGGTGACGCGGACATGAGTCGATCCTGGTCGGGCGGGTCGCCGAAGTCCGGCGGGATACGGACGGTGCGCTGCGGCGATGCGCGGGGTGGGCGCGCTCGGCGGCAGTGGTCCGAAGCAGGCAGCCGAGGGAGGTCGCTGAGCGATCGCTGGGCGACCGCTGAGCGATCGCGACCCGTCCATGCCCGGTCGGGTTCGTTTCGTGCCCGAGTCTGTTTACTTTCCGGCATCGCCCACGTAATCTGGCCGCGAAATCACAGGTTCGGGCATGGAAGGGACGTAAACCCACATGTACGCACCGGAGCGTCAGCAGGAGATTCTCCGGCTCGCCCGTGAAAGCGGGCGGGTGGATGTCCTGTCCCTCGCCGAGGAGTTCCAGGTCACCGCCGAGACCGTGCGGCGTGATCTGCGCACCCTCGACCGGGCGGGGCTCGTCCGCCGTGTGCACGGGGGCGCCATCCCGGCCGGCCGTCTGGACTTCGAGCCCGATCTCGCCGAGCGCGAGTCCACCGCCGCCGATGAGAAGGACCGCATCGCGCGGGCCGCCATCGCCGAGCTGCCGTCCGACGGCAGCGTGATCATCGACGCGGGCTCGACGGCGGCCCGGTTCGCCGCCGCCCTCCCGCTGGAGGCCAAGCTCACCGTCGTCACCCACGCCCTGCCGGTCGCCGCCCGTCTGGCCGACCACCCCGGTATCGCGCTGCACCTCGTCGGCGGACGGGTCCGCCACCGCACCCGGGCCGCCGTGGACGCATGGGCGCTGCGCGGCTACGGCGAGATCAAGGCCGATGTGGTCTTCCTCGCCACCAACGGCTTCTCGCTGGACGGCGGGCTCACCACACCCGATCTCGCGGAGGGCGCCGTCAAGGGCGCCATGATCGCGGCGGCCCGGCGGGTGGTACTGCTCGCGGACTCCGCCAAGTTCGGCCGGGAGCACTTCGCCCGGTTCGGCGGCCTCGACGATGTCGATCTGCTCATCACGGACACCGGGCTCAGCCCGCAGGACGCCCTGGCCATCGAGCGTCAGGGCACGGAAGTGGCACGCGCATGATTCTCACCGTCACCCCCAACCCCAGCCTGGACCGTACGTACGAGATCCCCGCGCTGGAGCGCGGCGCCGTGCTGCGGGCCACGGCCGACCGGGTCGACCCCGGCGGCAAGGGCGTCAATGTCTCGCGTGCCGTGGCCGCCGCGGGGCATCGCACGGTGGCCGTGCTGCCGCTCGGCGGACCGGAGGGAGCGCTGCTCGCACGGCTGCTGGGGGAGCTGGGCATCGAGGCGGCGGGTGTGCCCGTGGCGGGCTCGACCCGGGTCAACATCTCCGTGGCCGAACCGGACGGCACCCTCACCAAGCTCAACGCGGGCGGGCCCGAGCTGAGCGACGCCGAGGCCGAGGCGGTGCTGGAGGCCGTCCGGACGAGCGCCGAGAGCGCCGACTGGATCGCCTGCTGCGGCAGCCTGCCCCGCGGGCTCGCGCCCGAGTGGTACGCCGAGCTGGTGGCGCGGGCCCACCGGGCGGGCGCCCGGATCGCCCTGGACACCTCCGGCCCCTCGCTGACCGCCGCCCTGCGCGAGCGTCCCGATGTGGTGAAGCCCAACGCCGAGGAGCTGGCCCAGGCCGTGGGCCGTCCGCTGGCCACCGTGGGCGAGGCGGTCAAGGCGGCCGAGGAGCTGCGCGGGCTCGGTGCCCGCGCCGTGCTGGCCAGCCTGGGCGCCGACGGTCAGCTGCTGGTCGACGAGACGGGCGCCTACTTCGGCACCGCGCGGGTCGCCGCCGTGCGCAGCAATGTCGGCGCGGGCGACGCCTCGCTCGCCGGATTCCTCGCGGCGGGCGGCGCCGGGCCCGCCGCACTCGCCTCGGCCGTGGCCCACGGGGCGGCCGCGGTGCAGCTGCCGGGCAGCGCCATGCCGACCCCGGCCGACCTCGATCCGTCCGCCGTCGTCACGACGGCGGATATCCCGCTGGACCGTGTGCTCAAGGAGCCCGCGTGACCGGCCGTCCCCACTCCCACCCCCAATCCCCACTCCGTCCGCCCGCCTCCCCCAGGGCGGCATCGCACACAAGGGAGCCGCGAGATGAGTGAGCTGATCACCGCGGATCTGGTCGACCTTGACCTGTCCGCCGACACCAAGGAAGCCGCCGCCCGGTCGCTCGCCGAACGCATGGTCGCGGCCGGCCGGGTCACCGACCTCGACGGCTTTCTCGCCGATGTGGCGGCGCGCGAGGAGCAGATGCCGACCGGCCTGGACGGCGGCATCGGCATACCCCACTGCCGCAGCGCACATGTCACCGAGCCGACTCTGGCCTTCGGGCGCAGCGCGGCCCGGATCGACTTCGGCGCGGCGGACGGGCCGGCCGATCTGATCTTCCTGATCGCCGCCCCGGCGGGCGCGGACAGCGACCATCTGACCATCCTGTCGAGCCTGGCGCGGCAGCTGATGAACGCCGACTTTACCGATGCGCTGCGCTCGGCCGACCGGCCCGAACGGGCGGCCGCCCTGATCCGCGGCGAGGAGCAGAGCGCACCCGCCGCTGAGGGGACGGAGGCCGAGCGAACGGGAGCCGCGCCGAAGGGGGCCGAGGAGCCCGCCGGAACAGGTGAGCCCGTCACCGTTGAGCCCGCCACCGCTGAGCCTGCCGCTGCTGAGGCCACCGACTCGGAGCCGGTGGCCCCCTTCCGGATCGTCGCCGTCACGTCCTGCCCGACCGGTATCGCCCACACCTATATGGCCGCCGAGGCGCTGGAGAACGCCGGTCGCGAGGCCGGTGTCGAGCTGGTGGTCGAGACCCAGGGGTCGGCCGGATTCGACAAGCTCCCCGCGGCCACCATCGCCGCCGCCGACGCGGTGGTCTTCGCCCACGATGTGGAGGTCCGGGACAAGGCCCGCTTCGCGGGCAAGCCGACAGTGGACGTCGGAGTGAAGGCGGGCATCAACCGCCCCGCCGAACTCATCGCCGAGGCGCGTGCGAAGGCCGCACGCGGCGAGGTCGGCGCACCGGCCGACGGCTCGGCGGGGCGCTCGGCGCCGATGGACGAGGACGGTCCTGCCGGTGACGGCTTCGGCACCCGGCTGCGCAAGTGGCTGATGACGGGCGTCAGTTACATGGTCCCGTTCGTCGCCGCGGGCGGTCTGCTGATCGCGCTCGCCTTCGCGATCGGCGGTTACGAGATCGCGAGTGCCAAGTCGGTGGCGGACCACTTCGTCTGGGCCGAGACCAGCAGCTGGGCTGCGCTGCTCTTCCAGATCGGCAGTGCGGCGTTCACCTTCCTGGTGCCGGTCCTGGCGGGCTATATCGCCTACGGCATGGCCGACCGGCCGGGTCTGGTCCCCGGTTTCGTGGGCGGCTACATCGCGACCACCATCAAGGCCGGATTCCTCGGCGGTCTGGTCGCGGGTCTGATCGCGGGCGCGGTCGTCATGGGCATCCAGCGGTTCAAGGTCCCGGCGGCGCTGCGCGGCATCATGCCGGTGGTGGTGATCCCGCTGATCTCCTCGGCGATCGTCGGCGTCCTGATGTTCGTGGTGATCGGCAAGCCCATCGCCTCCGCGCAGGAGGCGATGACCGACTGGCTCAACGGCCTCTCCGGCGCCAACGCCATTGGTCTCGGCGTCCTCCTCGGCCTGATGATGTGCTTCGACCTCGGCGGTCCGGTCAACAAGGTGGCATACGCCTTCGCGACCGGCGGTATCGCGGTGTCGGACCCCTCCACCGGAAGCCTCAAGATCATGGCCGCGGTGATGGCCGCCGGTATGGTCCCGCCGCTGGCACTGGCCCTCGCCACCACCGTGCGCGGACGGCTGTTCACCAAGACCGAGCGGGAGAACGGCAAGGCCGCCTGGGTGCTGGGTGCCTCCTTCATCACTGAGGGCGCCATTCCGTTCGCCGCGGCGGATCCGCTGCGGGTGATCCCCTCGTCGATGGTGGGCGGTGCCGTCACCGGTGCGCTGTCGATGGCCTTCGACTGCACGTTGCGCGCCCCGCACGGCGGCATCTTCGTGGTCCCGCTGATCGGCGAGCCGTTCCTCTACCTGCTGGCCATCGTGGCGGGCACGGTGGTCTCGGCCGGTCTGGTGGTCTTCCTCAAGGGGCTGCGGAAGACGGCGGAGGCGGAGGTCACCGGCCAGGCGGGTGGCAAGGCCGCCCCGGGCGGTACCACCGAGGACGAGTCGAAGGTGGCGGTCGCGGCCTGACCGCATCTCAACCACCCCCTGCCGGGTCCGGCGGCCCGCCCACGTCCATGGGCGGGCCGCCGGTCTGCGTGGGCGGGCCGCCGGTCTCCGTGGACAGATCCCCGGTCTTCGTGGGCAGGCCGCGCGAGGCGTAGTAGGCGCCGAGCGCGGCCTCGCCACCCGACCCCATGGCGGTCGCGATCCGCTGGAAGCGAGCCGACCGCAGATCACCGGCGGTGAAGACCCTCGGGTGCTGGCTCCCGGGAGGGCAGTACCCGGACCGGTCGGCGGCCACGGCCCCGGCCGGGGGCGCCGGGGCGCTGCCCAGGTTGAGGAAGGCGAGATCGGCCGTGAGGACCCGCCGCTCGCCCTCCACCGTCCAGACCTCGGCGGTGACCGGTGCCGAGGTGGGCCCCAACTCCAACCGCCGCACGGCCACCAGCTCCACCCGCGAGTCCCGCCGGATCTCCTCGGTCTTGTAGGCGTCCTCGGGCGGATACGCCACCACAAAGCGGGTCCTCAGCTCCGGATGAGCCCGCGCCACGGTGCCCAGGGGGCGGTCCGCGCCCAGGACCAGCACCGTCCGGTCGTCGATCGCCGCCGGATCCGCCTCCCACAGCGGCGGCAGCGCCCGGCCCGCCACGCCCCCGAGCCATCCGGCGCCCTCAGGACCCAGCGGCCCGACCCCCGTGGCGACGACCACATACGGAGCGGTCAGCCGCGCTCCAGGCCCCCGCGCGGACCCCACCGGCGCCACGGGCTGGACCGAGACCTCGACGCGGTCGTCGAAGGCATCGATCAGCGTGGCGCGGCTGTCCAACTCCACCCGGCACAGATCACATCGCGCCAGATCGGCCTCGATCGCCGCTGCCAGATCCGGGCCGCCCGCGACTCCGAGGACATTGCTCACCACCGGGATGCGCCGCAGCGCCCCGCACACCGCGTCGCCCGACTCGATCAGCACCGAGCGCATCCCTACGCTCGCCGCCATCACGGCGGCGGCGCAGCCCGCCGGGCCACCCCCGACGATCAGCAGATCGGTGTCCATGTGAAGCCCCCCTTCTCTCCGTCTCTCCGGCCCGTTTCTCGCCCGGCCGGACGCTTCCTTCCCTCCGGTCGGGCGAGCAACGGGCCGGATCAGCGGCTGTAAAGATCCCGGTACGCGGGGAAGACACCGCCCGGGCCGTCCACGGTTTCCGCCGCGAGCACCGCCTTGACCACCGCCCGGGTCAGCACATCCGCCCCGGCCGCCAGCACCTCGTTCAGCGCGCCGCTCTCCCGGTGCACCCCGAACGCCGGATCCTCGGAGCCCTCGGGGCCGCCCTCCGGTATCAGCGGGCGCCCGCAGGTGGCCAGGGCGAAGACCGTGTCGCCGTCGGAGAGCAGATGCACCGGCCGGACGGCCCGTGCCAAACCGTCATGCGCCGTACCCGCCAGCTTGTGCGCCTGGGCCCGGGTGAGCACGGCATCGGTGGCGACCACGGCCAGCGTGGTGTTCAGCGGAGGCCGCACCGACGCGGCCTGCCGCCGCTCCGATTCGGCCCGTGCGGCGGTCAGCCGGCGCATCGCCTCCGCGTGCTCGGCCGCACCGGGCCTGCGGGGCCCGCCCTCGTCCGACGGCGCGTAGTGCTCCCCGTACAGCACACCCGTACCGGGATCGACGACCGATCCCACGGCGTTGACCACCGCCAGCGCGGCCACCGTGACGCCGGACGGCAGCACCGTGGAGGCCGAACCGGTGCCGCCCTTGAGCCCACCGGCCACCGCGCCCGTGCCCGCCCCCACATTGCCCTGCGCGACTGGCGCCCCGGCCTCCGAACCGGCCGCCGCCTCGATCGCCTCGCGCCCCAGCGCGGCGTCCGGGCGGGCCCGCCAGTAGCCGCCCCGGCCCAGGTCGAAGAGGGCGGCGGCCGGGACCACCGGAACGACCTGCGCCGGATCGGGACCGACCCGGAAGCCCCGGCCGTGCTCCTCCAGCCAGGAGGCCACCCCCGAGGCGCTGTCGAGCCCGAACGCGCTGCCGCCGGTCAGCACGATGGCATCGACGCGCTGGACCAGATTCCTCGAATCGAGGGCATCGGTCTCCCGGGTACCGGGACCACCGCCGCGCACATCGACCGCGGCGATCGCACCGCCCTCGGGGGCCAGCACCACGGTCGTCCCGGTCAACCGGCCGCCACCGGACCGCTGGGCATGGCCCACCCGCAGTCCGTGGACATCCGTCAGACCGTCGGCCGGACCGGTGGGGGTTGATTCGGAGTTTGTCCGCTCGGCATCCATGGAAGCTATGCGTAGCACGGGAAGCCATGGCATGGTCGGGTGCCGAGGCGCGAACCACTCCCTTGTCCGCCCGCCCGCGATCGCCGGCGAAGGCCCCAGGACGGGATGAGGACCTCTCATATAGAGGGCGTTCATCAGACGTTGATGGCGTGACAGCAGTCTGGGCTGTATGCCGTTCGCCCCCGTCCGAAAGAAGACCGCCGTGCCCCGTACGTCTCGGACGGAGGAGCTCCCGACACTGGCCGCCGACACTCGGCGGGCCGCCCGGGTCGCCCTCCGCTGGATCAGCGAGCCGGACTGCACCGAGGAGCTCACCCATGCCGAGCTGCTCGACCAGGCGGCGCGGGCCGCCGCCGCACTCACCCGGCTCGGCGTCCGCGCCGGGGACCGGGTGGCGGTCCATCTGCCGCTGGTGCCCGAGTCAGTGATCGCCACGCTCGCCTGCGGACGGCTCGACGTCGTCCGCGCCAGCCTCCCCGTGGGGCTGCGCCCCCATGAGCTGCGTGAGCGGATCAGGGAGGTCGACGCGAAGGTCGTCATCACTGCGGACGCCGGGCAGCACCGCGGGGAGCTGCAGCCGCTCAAGCGGCAGGTCGACCGGGCGCTGGCCGGCTGCCCCGGGGTGCGGTCCGTGCTGGTCGTCCACCGGCTCGCCTGCCCGGTGTCCTGGACGCCCGGGCGTGACCTGTGGTGGCACGACGAGCTCGGCCGATACACCGAGCCGCTGCCCGGGCCGTACTCTTGAGGCATGAACACCGCCCCTGCCCCTGGACCGCGCGATCCGGCCGCCGCGCTGATCTTCGACGATCCATTGGCGCAGCGGTCATCGGACGATACGGACCACGGGTGGGGTGAGCGGGTTCCCGGCGGTGACAGCGCCGACGATGCCGCTGGTCTGGCCCGGTTCCTCGACGAGAAGCCGCCCCACCACCTCTGACGGCTCCCTAGGCGCTGGAGCCGCTGCCGCCACCGTCGACGGCGGCGCCGCGCTGCGCCACCAGCTCGTCGCGGATCTGGCGCAGCAGAAGGATCTCCTCGGCCTCCGCGACGGCCTGCTCCTCCTCCGCCTTCGCCTCCTTGGCGGCCTTGCGCGCCAGATAGCGCGACATCGGCAGCACCATCAGGAAGTACACCACCGCCGCGGTGATCAGGAAGGTCAGCACGGCCGAGAGCACGCTTCCCCAGAGGATCGGAATGCCGTGGACGATATCGCCAGCGGCGTTGGTCTCGCAGGGCGCCTCGAGGCAGGAGCGGTACTTCTCGAGATCCTTCGTGCCGAAGGCTCCGACTATGGGGTTGATGAGGCCCTTCACTATCGAGTTCACGACGGCGGTGAAGGCGGCTCCGATGACGACCGCGACGGCCAGATCGATCACATTGCCGCGCATCAGGAAGGCTTTGAACCCTTCCATGACGCTCTTCTTCTCCTCGGTTACCTTCTCCTGGCTCAACCCACTGCCTCTCTCTCGCCGCGTCGGTGCTGGAGCGGACGGTTCCGCAACCTACACCCGCAGGTGAGAGGGGCATCAGGGGAGTCGGGGGAGTCAGCAGCGGCATAGCGTCACCGCCAGTCGGGAGCCGGCCGCGGCCCCGGCCAGGGCGGTGGCGTCCGCTCGCGGAACCGTCAGCACCACCAGCGCCCCGCCGCCGTCCAGCGTGCTGTCTCCGTCCAGCGCTCCGTCGCCGTCACCGCTCGCATCCACCCCCGCACCGGCCTCCGGCGCACCGCCGTCGGTCCCACCGTCCGCCGAGCGGCCGCCCGCCGCGGGGCCGCTCCTGGATCCCGGCACCTCGACCACCCGGACCCCACGTGCGACCACCCGTGCCGTAGCACCGGACGACCCGGTCCGTGCGGCGTCCGGGAGCGGGGTGGCCAGCACATCCACCCGGTCGCCGGGGTGCAGCAGCCGCACCGCCGCCGCGTCGGCGATCCGGACCGGTGCCGACACCATGGCGGGGCGCGGGCCGCCCCGCCGCTCCTCGCCTGCCGGAGCGGGCGCCCGCGAGGACTCCGCGTCCGTGTGGCCCCGGCCGGGCGGTGCCGCGGCCGCGAGTGCGGCGGCCGTCAGCGCCAGCCCGGCCGCCATCGCGCGGCGCCGCCGCCGCACGGCCCGCCGCAGCCGGAATCCGCCGGAGCGCTCGGTGCGCACCGGATCGAAGCGGGGCACCGCACGGACCGGGGGAGCGGAGCGGGGTAACGCGAGGGTGGGGGACGGATGGGACATGGCACATCACCGCCTGCCGTGAGGGACCGAGTGCTTCTGGCCCCCTCACCATGCCCGCCCCCACCCGATCCCGCTCGGGCCTGTGGACGGCCACCGGGCTGTGGACAACTCGGTCACCCAGGCGAGCGACACCCGCCCCACAGTGGCCGCCGTGCGCGTCTACCCGTCCACCCCGCACCGCCCCTACGGAAGCTCGATCCCCAGGTCCCAGCCGTCGTGGGCGTGGGTGCACAGGCAGTCCCGCGCGGAGGTCTCCGGCAGCTTGCCCACTGCGTCGAAGAGCACCTCACGCAGTCGGCCCACGTTCTCCCCGAAGACCTTCAGCACCTCGGTGTGGGTGACGCCCTCACCGGTCTCCACCCCCGCGTCCAGGTCGGTGACCAGCGTCAACGACGTGTAGCAGAGCCCCAGTTCACGGGCGAGCACCGCCTCCGGGTGGCCCGTCATGCCGACCACCGACCAGCCCTGCGCCGCATGCCAGCGCGATTCGGCCCGGGTGGAGAAGCGCGGCCCCTCGATCACGCACATCGTCCCGCCGTCCACCGGCTCCCAGCCGCGTCCGCGTGCCGCGTCCACGGCCGTCTTCCGCCCCACCGGGCAGTACGGGTCGGCGAAGGTGGTGTGCACCACGTTCGGAATCCGGCCGTCCGGCAGCGGCTCGCCGTCGAAGTAGGTCTGCGTACGCGCCTTCGTGCGGTCCACCAGCTGGTCGGGGACGAGCAGCGTTCCAGGTCCGTACTCCGGCTGCAGCCCGCCCACCGCGCACGGGCCGAAGACCTGCCGCACCCCGAGCGAGCGCAGGGCCCAGAGGTTGGCGCGGTAGTTGATGCGGTGCGGCGGCAGGTGGTGCTTGCGGCCGTGCCGCGGGAGGAAGGCGACCCGTCGCCCCTCGATGTCGCCGAGGACGAGCGAGTCGCTCGGCGCCCCATAGGGAGTCTCCACAGTGATCTCGGTCACGTCGTCGAGGAACGTGTAGAACCCCGATCCCCCGATGACCCCTATGTCTGCTTGCCTGCTGGTCTCGACCATGCGATCACCCTAGCCACCCGCGTCCGCACGAACGACACCCCGCCTCCTCCCGGTGGAGGCGGCGGGGTGCCGATGAAGCCGAAGAGAGGTGGCCGGGTCAGGCGGCCGAACTCGACGACGAAGACGACGAAGACGACGAAGACGAGGAGGGCGCCGAGGACGACGAAGACCCCGACGACGAAGACGTCGAGGAGGAGGACGAGGAAGAAGAGTCCGAGGACGAGGACGAAGACGAGGAAGACGACGAGTCGGAGCTGTCGCTCTTCGCCGCCGGCTTGCTGGAACCGCCGCTCGTGCTGCTGGAAGAGGAGCGGCTGTCGTTCCGGTAGAACCCGGAGCCCTTGAACACGATGCCGACCGCGGAGAACACCTTCTTCAGGCGTCCCTCGCAGTTGGGGCACTCGGTGAGCGCGTCGTCGGTGAACTTCTGCACCGCCTCGAGGCCCTCGCCGCACTCGGTGCACTGGTACTGGTAGGTCGGCACGTTCTTCCTCCTGGCACTCTCACTCAATGAGTGCTAACGACGCTCCATAGTGCAGTATTCCTGCGCGTCAGTCCACTGGGACGGGATATACGGTGATCGAACCCACCGTCCGAGGCCCGCTCCCGGCTCCCACTCCCGGCTCTCGTTCCGGGCCCTCGCGGGCCCCCGGCGGGCCCCCGCTCCCGCCCCCTCAGCCCGCTCCCGTGCCCAGCCAGCCCGCCAGCTTGCCGCCCCGGCCCACCGCCCGCAGCCGCCGTTCCGCCGCGTCGCGCACCGGGTCCGTGGCCACCACGAGCAGCTCGTCACCGCGCCGCAGCATCGTCGAGGGCAGCGGTACGAAGCTGTTCCCGCCCCGGACCACCAGCGTGACCGCGGCTCCCGTGGGCAGCCGCAGCTCGCCGACCTCGACGCCGTGCATCTTGGACGCCTGGGGGATCGACACCGACAACAGATGGCCGCGCAGCCGCTCCAGGGGCGCCGACTCGATGCCCAGGTCGGCCGGCTCGGGTTCCTCGAGCCGCAGCCGGGTGGCGAGCCAGGGCAGCGTCGGCCCCTGGACCAGGGTGTAGACGATCACCAGCACGAAGACGATGTTGAAGATCCGGCTGCTGCCGGGCACATCGCTGACCACCGGGATGGTCGCCAGGACGATCGGCACCGCCCCGCGCAGCCCGGCCCAGGACAGCAGTGCTTTCTCCCGCCAGAGCAGCGGGAACGGCGCCGTGCTGAGCAGGACCGACACCGGCCGGGCCACCACGGTCAGCACCAGTCCGACAGCCAGGGCGGGCAGGACGTCATCGCCCAGCTCATGCGGGGTGACCAGCAGTCCCAGCAGGACGAACATCCCGATCTGGGCGAGCCAGCCCAGCCCCTCGGCGAAGCCGCGTGTCGCCGGCCAGTGCGGCAGCCGTGCGTTGCCCATAAGGAGCGCGGCGAGGTAGACGGCGAGGAAGCCGGACCCGTGTGCCAGCGCACCGCCCGCGTAGGCGGTCACCGCGATGGCGATCACCGCGATCGGGTACAGACCCGAGGCGGGCAGCGCCACATGCCGCAGGCCGTACGCGCCCAGCCAGCCGATCGCGAGGCCGATCACCGCGCCGATCGCGAGCTCCAGGGCGATCGTGCCGATCAGGGCGTACCAGGATTCCATGTGGCCCTGGCTGGAGAAGGCGACCACCAGGATCACCACGGGGGCGTCGTTGAAGCCCGACTCGGCCTCCAGGATGCCCGTGAGCCGCTTGGGCAGCGGCACCGTGCGCAGCACCGAGAAGACCGCCGCCGCGTCCGTGGACGACACCACCGCGCCGATGATCAGCGCCTGCCGCCAGTCCAGTCCCACCACATAGTGCCCTGCGGTCGCGGTGAGCCCCACGCTCACCGCGACACCCACGGTGGACAGGACGGCGGCCGCCGGCAGGGCGGGTTTGATCTCGCCCCACTTCGTGCCGAGACCGCCTTCGGCCAGGATGACGACCAGCGCGGCGTAGCCGAGGACCTGCGTCAGCTCGGCGTCGTTGAAGGTGACGCCGATCCCGTCCGTGCCGATCGCGACGCCGATCCCGAGATAGATCAGCAGCGTGGGCAGCCCGCTGTGCGAGGAGATCCTTACGGCCACCACCGCGAAAAGCAGGACGAGCGAGCAGATCAACAGCAGTTCATTGAGGTGGTGAACAGTCAGGGGCCGACCCTTTCTCACGGGAGCGGAGGGAACGCTGCGAACAGGTCCCCGCCGACCGGAACTTCATTGCCTTACCTAACATTTTACGGGATCTTGACGCGAGCCTCCCACGAGGAGCCTTCGCCGAGGTGTACGAGCCCGGTCGGTGGCCGGTGCGAAGCGTCAGTCATGACTCCGCGTAGGGGCGGCGACAGCGCTGCGCCTATGGTTGCTCCAGCACTCCAGGTTCACCCTGCCCCTCGAAGGACAGCGATGCCCGCCAACACAACCGGCTCTTCTCCCAAAAAGAAGAAGAGCCGACGTCTCCGCCTGATCGTGATCGCAGTCGTGCTGCTGCTCGTCGGGGGCGTCGGCTACGGCGCGTACTGGAGCATCAGTACAGTTCGTGCCTCATTCCCGGAGACCACGGGATCGCTGCAGCTGAAGGGGTTGTCCGGCCCCGTTCAGGTCAAACGTGACGGCTATGGGATACCTCAGATCTACGCCGGTACCTCCGAGGACCTCTTCCGGGCCCAGGGCTTCGTCCAGGCGCAGGACCGCTTCTGGGAGATGGACGTCCGCCGTCATATGACGGCCGGGCGGCTCTCGGAGATGTTCGGTTCCGGCCAGGTGGAGACCGACGCGTTCCTGCGCACCATGGGCTGGCACCGGGTGGCCAAGCAGGAGTACGACACCAAGGTGTCGCCCGCCACCAAGAAGTATCTGCGGGCCTACTCCGACGGCGTCAACGCCTATCTCAAGGACCACCAGGGCGATGCGCTGTCCGTCGAGTACGCGGCCCTGGACTTCAAGAACGACGGCTACAAGCCCGAGAAGTGGACCCCGGTCGACTCGTTGGCCTGGCTCAAGGCGATGGCCTGGGACCTGCGCGGCAATATGCAGGACGAGGTGGACCGCGCCCTGGCCTCCAGCAGGCTCAGCGCCAAGCAGATAGATGAGCTCTACCCGTCCTACCCGTACAGCCGGAACAAGCCGATCGTCCAGGGCGGCGGCGTCAACGAGCTGACGGACGAGTTCGACCCCAAGGCCACCCCGGCGGGCTCCACGAGCGGTACGGGCGGCACGGCGGACGGAGGGGCCACCGGAGCCGCTCAGGGGCTGCAGAGCCAGCTCTCCTCGCTCTCCAAGACCCTGGACGACGTCCCGGCGCTGCTCGGCCCGAACGGGACCGGTATCGGCTCCAACTCGTGGGTCGTCTCCGGCAAGTACACGACCACCGGCAAGCCGCTGCTCGCCAACGACCCGCACCTGGCGCCCCAGCTGCCGTCCGTCTGGTACCAGATGGGGCTGCACTGCAAGCAGGTCACCAGCGCCTGTCCGTACGACGCGGCGGGCTTCACCTTCGCCGGCCTGCCCGGCGTGGTCATAGGTCACAACCAGGACATCAGCTGGGGCATGACCAACCTGGGCGCCGACGTCAGCGACCTGTACCTGGAGAAGGTCACCGACAACGGCTATCTCTACGACGGCAAGCAGCTCCCGTTCACCACCCGCGAGGAGACCATCAAGGTCGCGGGCGGCAAGAGCCGGACGATCACCGTCCGCACCACCAACAACGGCCCGATCGTCTCCGACCGCGATGACGAGCTCACCTCCGTCGGCAAGGACGCCCCGGTGGGCAGCGGCGCCGATGATGTGGCCCCCGACCGCGGCGACGGCTACGCGGTGGCGCTGAAGTGGACCGCGCTCACCCCGTCCAACACGATGGACGCGGTCTTCAAGCTGGACACCGCGAAGAACTTCAGCGACTTCCGTAAGGCGGCCCGCGACTTCGCGGTCCCCTCCCAGAACCTCATCTACGCCGACACCAAGGGCAACATCGGCTACCAGGCGCCCGGCCAGATCCCGGTCCGCTCCAGGGGCGACGGCCGCTATCCGGCGCCCGGCTGGGACTCGCGCTACAAGTGGAGCAAGTACATCCCGCAGTCGGCGCTGCCCTGGGAGCTCAACCCCGATCGCGGCTATATCGTCACCGCCAACCAGGCCGTCGTGGACAAGAAGAACTACCCGTATCTGCTGACCGACGACTGGGGGTACGGCGCGCGAAGCCAGCGCATCACCGACCTCATCGAGTCGAAGACCAAGGACGGCGGGAAGATCTCCACGGACGACATGCAGTCCCTGCAGATGGACAACAGCAGCGAGATCGCCAAGGTGCTGACGCCCTATCTGCTGAAGATCGACGTCAAGGACGACTACGTACGGCAGGCGCAGAAGCTGCTGGAGAGCTGGGACTACACCCAGGACTCGGACTCGGCGGCCGCCGCGTACTTCAACGCCGTCTGGCGCAACACCCTCAAGCTGGCCTTCGGCGACAAGCTCCCCAAGGAGCTGCGGGTCAAGGGGGAGTGCCTGCGGGTGCGCCCGGCCGACGACTCGGGTCCGCTGGAGGACCTGAACGGCAACGCCCGGCTGGTGCGCGAATGCGGTAAGCGCGACGCCGACATGGCCCAGCCGGACGGCGGCGACCGCTGGTACGAGGTCATGCGCGACATCATCAAGGATCCGAAGAACAACTGGTGGAAGACGGCGGGCACCCGCAACAAGCCCGGCGCCACCAACCGTGACGAGCTGCTCGGGCAGGCCATGCGGGCCGCGCGATCCGAGCTCACCGCCAAGCTGGGCAAGGACATCAACAGCTGGAGCTGGGGCCGGCTGCACCGGCTGACGCTGAAGAACCAGACCCTGGGCACCGATGGCCCCGGCGTGGTGCAGTGGCTCCTCAACCGCGGTCCGTGGAACCTCTCGGGAGGCGAGGCGGCGGTCAACGCCACCGGCTGGAACGCGGCGGGCGGTTACGACGTCACCTGGGTCCCGTCGATGCGGATGGTCGTCAACCTCGACAACCTCGACAAGTCGCGCTGGATCAACCTCACCGGTGCCTCCGGCCACGCCTACAACGCGCACTACACGGACCAGACCGAGAAGTGGGCGAAGGGCGAGCTGCTGCCCTGGGCGTTCAACAAGAGCGCCGTGGACAAGTCGACGGAGGACGAGCTGGCGCTCACCCCGTAGTGACCCCGGAGCCCCGCGCGGGGCTCTGAAGGGCCCGGTGGCCGTCTGAGGGGCGTTTCCGCTCCCGGCCGGTCCCGGGCCCGCCGACCCTCGCGGCCCCGCCGGGAGACGCCTCCGGGCGCCTTCAGCGGGGCCGCGGCGTGAAGCGGTGGAGGCCCGACGGGGTCACCGCCGCGTGCACCGGGCGGTCGTGGCCCTCCTCGGGCACCTCGTCCAGCAGTTCACCGTCGTACAGCAGCACCACCAGCGCCGGATCGGCCCCCGCCCCTGCCAGCCGGGCCAGCACCCGGTCGTACGAGCCGCCGCCGCGGCCCAGCCGCATCCCGCGCCGGTCCACCGCGAGCCCGGGCAGCAGCACCACGTCCGCCCGGGTCACCGCCTCGGGGCCGAGCCGCGGCCCCTCGGGCTCCAGGAGGCCGCGCCGGGCGGGCACCAGCCGCTCCGGCCCCTCGTCCTCGCCCCAGTCGAGATCGTCGTCCTCGAGCAGCACCGGAAGCAGCACCCGCACCCCCCGGGCGCGCAGGGCCTCCCTCAGGGCGTGCGTACCGGGCTCGCTCCCCACGGACACATAGGCTGCCACCGTGGCCGCCCCGGCGATCTCGGGAAGCTCCAGGGCACGACACGCCAGAGCGGCGCCGGCCTTCTCGATGTCATCCGCCGTAAACCTGGACCTCATCGTCAGGTGACGTCTCCGCAATGCGCGCTTACTACCGTCGAAGTTGATCACTGGGTGCGCAATCTTCCTGTCTCATGCCATATTCACCGAATGCTCATCATTCGTCCCAAAGGGACCGGATAGGGTTCGGAACATGACTCAATCGCGTACTCGGATCAGCAAGGCTGTCATCCCTGCCGCGGGGCTCGGAACCCGCTTTCTTCCGGCCACCAAGGCCACCCCCAAGGAGATGCTGCCGGTCGTCGACAAGCCGGCGATCCAGTACGTCGTCGAGGAAGCCGTCACCGCCGGACTGTCCGACGTCCTCATGGTCACCGGTCGTAACAAGCGACCCCTGGAAGACCACTTCGACCGCAACTACGAGCTCGAAGAGGCACTGACCCGCAAGGGCGACGAGACCCGACTCGCCCGCGTCCAGGAGTCCAGCGACCTTGCGACCATGCACTACGTCCGCCAGGGAGACCCCAAGGGTCTCGGCCACGCCGTGCTCTGTGCCGCCCCGCACGTAGGTGACCAGCCTTTTGCCGTCCTCCTCGGCGACGACCTCATCGATGCCCGCGACCCGCTTCTGGCCCGCATGGTCGACATCCAGGAGCAGCACGGCGGCAGCGTCATCGCCCTGATGGAGGTGGACCCGGCACAGATCCACCTCTACGGCTGCGCGGCGGTCAAGCCGACCGTGGACGACGACGTCGTCCAGGTCACCGGCCTGGTCGAGAAGCCCGACCCCGCGGACGCGCCCAGCAACTACGCCGTCATCGGCCGCTATGTGCTCGACCCGGCCGTCTTCGGGGTGCTGCGCAGGACCGAGCCGGGCCGCGGTGGCGAGATCCAGCTCACCGACGCCCTGCAGGCGCTAGCCTCCAGTCCGGACCTCGGCGGCCCGGTGCATGGCGTCGTCTTCAAGGGACGCCGTTACGACACAGGCGACCGTAGCGACTATCTGCGTGCCATTGTCAGACTCGCGTGCGAACGTGAAGACCTGGGCCCGGAGTTCCGGGAATGGCTTCGCAGTTACGTCACTGAGGAGATGTAGCACCTTGAGCAGCACCGCAGAACGGGCCGCCGATCACGGCCCGGACCAGGACCGGGTCTGGACGGTGGCCGAGCACCTCGACGACATCCTCGGGCATGTCCACCCGCTGGAGCCCATCGAGCTGCAGTTGCTCGAAGCCCAGGGCTGCGTCCTGGTGGAGGACGTCACCGTCCCCGGCGCCCTTCCGCCGTTCGACAACAGCTCCATGGACGGCTATGCCGTCCGTACGGCTGACGTCGCGGCCGCGACCGAGGACCATCCCGCGGTGCTGACCGTCGTCGGCGACATCGCGGCGGGCAGTGGTGACCTGCCCGCCGTGGGCCCCGGCGAGGCGGCCCGGATCATGACCGGCGCCCCGACCCCGCCCGGCGGCCAGGCCGTCGTCCCCGTCGAGTGGACCGACGGCGGCCTCGACAGCGGGCCGGTCACCCATATGCCCGCGCGCGGCTCGGACCCCCACGGCGGAAGCGGCAGGGTGCGCGTCTTCCGCCCGGTGCGGGAGGGCCAGCACGTGCGCACCCGGGGCAGCGACGCGGACGCGGGCGAGCTCGCGCTGCGCGCCGGCACGCTCCTGGGCGCCCCGCAGATCGGGCTGCTGGCCGCGCTCGGCCGCGCCACCGTGAAGGTGCGGCCCCGGCCGCGGGTGGTCGTGATCTCCACCGGCAGCGAGCTGGTCCAGCCCGGTGAGGACGTGGGCCCCGGCCGGATCCACGACTCCAACAGCTTCCAGCTCACCGCCGCCGCCCGGGAGGCCGGCGCGATCGCCTACCGGGTGGGCGCGGTGGCCGACGACGCGGCGACGCTGCGCGCCGCCGTCGAGGACCAGCTGGTCCGCGCCGATGTCGTCGTCACCAGCGGCGGGGTCAGCGTCGGCGCGTACGACGTGGTCAAGGAGGCGATGCACGAGGTGCACTTCCGCAAGCTGGCCATGCAGCCCGGCAAGCCCCAGGGCTTCGGCCGCGTCGGCCCGGAGGACACCCCGCTGATCGCCCTGCCCGGCAACCCGGTGAGCTCTTACGTCTCCTTCGAGCTCTTCGTGCGCCCCGTCATCCGCACCATGCTGGGCGGCACCGACATCCACCGCACCATCGAGCGGGCGGTCTGCCCCGAGGGCGTCGCCTCCTCGCCCAAGGACAGACGCCAGTTCCTGCGCGGCTGGTACGAGCCGGCCACGATCGACGGCCCGGCCACCGTCAGCCCGGTGGGCGGCGCGGGATCGCACCTGATCAAGGCCATGGCACACGCCAACGCGCTGATCGTCGTCCCCGAGGACGTCACCAAGGTCGCCCCCGGCGCCGAGGTGGACGTCGTCCTGCTGGCCTAGCCGCCATCAGCGGCGGGTACGGTGTCGTCCCACACAGGAGCCACCTGGCCCGGACCGGGAGAACGATGAGCAGCGCCCAGGACCATCTCACCCACCTCGACCCGTCGGGTGCCGCCCGCATGGTCGACGTCTCGGCCAAGGACGTCACCGCGCGCACCGCCCGGGCGAGCGGCCGCGTACGCGTCGCGCCGCGCGTCGTGGAACTGCTGCGCGGCGAGGGCCTCCCCAAGGGCGACGCCCTCGCCACGGCCCGGATCGCGGGCATCATGGGCGCCAAGCGGACCCCGGACCTGATCCCGCTGTGTCATCCGCTCGCGGTGTCGGGCGTCACGGTGGACCTCGCGGTCGCCGACGACGCCGTCGAGATCACCGCCACCGTGAGGACCACGGACCGCACGGGCGTGGAGATGGAGGCCCTTACGGCGGTCTCGGTCGCCGCCCTGACGGTGATCGACATGGTCAAGGCCGTCGACAAGGGAGCTGTCATCACCGACGTCCGGGTGGAGGAGAAGACGGGCGGTAAGTCCGGCGACTGGAGCCGGACATGAGCGGCTCAGCGGCGCCGCACCGCCGCGCCCTGGTCGTCACCGCCTCCAACCGCGCCGCCGCCGGGGTCTACGCCGACACCGGGGGCCCGCTGATCGCCGAGGGGCTGGCCGCCCTCGGCTTCGCCGTGGACGGCCCGCGCGTGGTGCCCGACGGCGATCCGGTGGAGGCCGCCCTGCGGGACGCCGTGGCCGCCTCGTACGACGTCGTGGTGACCACCGGCGGCACCGGTCTCACCCCCACCGACCGCACGCCGGAGGCCACCCGCGGCGTCCTGGACTACGAGATCCCCGGCATCGCGGAGGCCATCCGCGCCGAGGGGCTCGCCAAGGTGCCCACCGCCGCGCTCTCCCGGGGGCTCGCCGGGGTCGCCGGCACCACCCTGATCGTCAATCTGCCCGGCTCCACCGGAGGCGTGCGTGACGGCCTTAAGGTGCTCGGCCGCCTCCTGGCCCACGCGGTCGACCAGATCCACGGCGGGGACCACCGCAGACCCGCCGACCCCGCTGCTCCCGCCGATTCCGCGGGGCCGGACGGGAGCGCGCGCTGAACGCCCCCTGGCCGGTCGCACTGGCGGACGGCGACACCGTCCTCCGCCCCATAAAGCTGCGCGACCAGCGCGCCTGGCGCGAGGTCAACCAGCGCAACCGGGAGTGGCTGCGGCGCTGGGAGGCGACCATCCCGCCGCCCCCGCCGGGCGGCCCCGTCACCCACCGGCCCACCTACCGGCAGATGGTCCGCCATCTGCGGGCGGAGGCGCACGCGGGGCGGATGCTGCCGTTCATCATCGAGTACCAGGGGCGGCTGGCCGGGCAGTTGACGGTCGCCGGGATCACCTGGGGGTCGATGTGCTCGGGCCACGTCGGCTATTGGATCGACCAGTCGGTGGCCGGGCGCGGAGTGATGCCGACCGCCGTCGCGCTCGCCGTCGACCATTGCTTCCGCGCCGTCGGACTGCACCGCGTCGAGGTGTGCATCCGGCCCGAGAACCTGCCCAGCCGCCGGGTGGTGGAGAAACTCGGATTCCGCCAGGAGGGACTGCGGCCGCGCTATCTCCACATCGACGGCGCATGGCGGGATCACCTGGTCTACGCGCTCACGGTGGAGGAACTGTCCGAGGGACTGCTGAGCCGGTGGCACCGGACCCGACCAGGCGCGTCGCAGAAATGAAATACCTGTTCGAATAACGGGAGAACATTTCCAGCCTGGTCATCCCATCAATCACAAAAAACTTTCGAGATATCAGCCAGATCGTGCGACACACCGCGCCAATTGGCAGATGGCCTCATGCGGACCCCTCTACCGTGTGAGCGTGAGCAGCAGTGGCCTCATCTACGCAGTCATCGTCGGGGCCTGGGCCGCCTATTTGGTGCCGATGTGGCTTCGTAGGCAGGACGAGCTCAATGAGGCCCGTCCGACGGAACGCTTCAGCACCGCCATCCGGCTGCTGTCCGGACGGGCGGGCATGGAGCGCCGTTACGCCAAGAGCCGTGCGGACCTCGAGCGCCCCGGGGACCAGGCGGACGACCCCGTGGAGCGCACCGCCGAGGACGCGGACGCCCCCGCCGCAGGGGGCGCCCCCGCGTCCGGGCCGGGGCGCTACGCGGCCGACCCGGAAGCGGTGACCGACGCGGTCGACGTCCGGGCCTTCGCCGACCCCGTAACCCTGCGCGCCCCCGCTCCCGCCGCCGAAGCCCCCTCCGAGGCCGCGCCGGCACCGGCGGCCGGGGGTGCGCGCGGCGGGGGAGGCGCGGGCGGCGCGGGCGGCAGCGGAGCCTGGAGCGCGCTGGACCGTGGACGGCGCGCGCGAGTGCTCGCGCGCCGCCGCCGCACCACCGTGATGCTCTTCCTCGCCTTCACCCTCGGCGCGATCGCCGCCGCCGTCGGTGGCCTCGCCTTCCTGTGGGCCCCGGGCATCCCGGCCATACTGCTCAGCGCCTATATCGCCTACCTCCGCGCCCAGGAGCGCCGCCGCTTCGCGTTCACCATGGACCAGCGCCACGCCGAGCAGGCCGCGCAGCGGCTGCGGGAGCGCCGCCCCCGGGCCCATCCGCCCGCCGAGAGCCGGACCGCCGACGATGGCCCCGCAGGCCCTCCCGCCCCCGCTGAGGCCGAGCCCGCCCCCGCGCCCGTGCCCTCCCGGCACGCGGCCGGGCGCCGCGCGCTGGTCGAGCAGACCGATCACGCCGAGTGGGTGGACCAGGAGCGCGAGCGCGAGCGGGGCCCGGCCGCCGGGGCGGGCTGGGAGCCGGTGCCCGTCCCGCTGCCCACCTACGTCACCGCCCCAGTCGCCCCGCGCGCCACCGGCAGCGTCGACCTGGCCGCCCCCGACGCCTGGAGCTCCGCCCGCTCCAGCACCGTCGACCCCACCTCCGCCCAGAGCCCCGCCCCGGCCCCGGACCCGGCCGCCACCCCGCCCCGCGGCGCCCGCGACCGCGGCCGCACTCCCCTCTTCGACCAGTACGCCGACGAGGACCGGCCGCGTGCTGCCAACGAGTGACGGGCCCTTCACTGACCAGCGAGGAACGGATTACCAAGCACCCCGGAGGGGATGCTAGAGTTTCACTCGTTGCAAGGGCCTGTGGCGCAGACTGGTAGCGCACCTCGTTCGCATCGAGGGGGTCAGGGGTTCAAATCCCCTCAGGTCCACCGCAGCTCAAAGCCCCCGCCGGGGAAATTCGGCGGGGGCTTTCTGGTGCCGTACAGCAGCGAAGTGCAGTAATTACTTCCGATCTTGCTTCCCCAGCTGTTTGCCGAGCCCCCACAGCGCCTTACGGGTGGCCTCGGACGGGACGTGCGTGTAGATCTCCATGGTCACCGCGATCTTGCTGTGCCGCAGGATCCGCATCGCGATGCAGCGCGAGGACTGCCCAGACCGCCTTGCCCACGGCTGTCCGTGGGGTCACGCTCGGCGTTCGTTATCCATTCGGACAGCACCAACAGCGTGACCTGTTCGACCGCGATCAACCCTCAACCGGCCAGAGCCTTATGCAAGTCGGCTCGGGCCAGGGCGGTGCCGATGACACGGAAGCCCGAGCGCTGGTGAAGGGTGGGGCTGGCGGTGTACTGGAGCAAGAGGGCCGACGAGGCCCTGAACACCGGAAAGAGACAAGAGGGGTCACATGCCAACGGACGCTCCCACCCGCACCCGGCGCCTGGTGCTGAAGCAGCGTGACTGGGCAGCGGCCGAGGCCCTCGCCGAGCGACAAGGCTGGCTCGAGCAGCCCACCGAGGACAGTGGCACCGGACGGAAGTCGAGGATCTGGTCAGTGGACGACGGCATCCACTTCCAGGCCACGCGCGATCGCGACTCCGGGGAATTCAGCTGCTTCTTCTACGGCGCCGACCGCGAACGGCTCGGTCAATTGCTCGGGGAAGCGGAACACGAGTTGGACACCTGGTCCCTGGCGGAGCTCCGCGAAGCGCCTTACGAGGAGATGGACCCTCGTCGCCTGGCCCAGTCCCTCTTCCGTCTCGGCCTGGGTGCTCCTCCTGTCCACTTCGCGGAGTTCATGCCGCCGCTGGCACACGGGTTGGCGAATGAACAGCCCATGGTGCGGGCCGCGGCCGCCCGAACCACCGCCTACATGGAATGGCCCGAGCTTTTTCCCATCGTGAAGGTGATGGCCGAGAGCGATGCGGACGAACGCGTGCGGCGGGAAGCGGAGAATATCGTGCATGTCTATCGTCGTGCGGGGCTCGGTGACGCATGACTGAGTGACGTCGTCGTGATTGCCACCCGTCAGCCAAGTGGGGTTTCGAGTCGGCCCGTCCCCCGACGGGCTGACCAGCCCAGCAGCAGTGGTGTCAGACGGATCGGTTTTCCGCGCTGACCATCCAGGCGTGCTTCTCCAGGGAGTCGATGATCGCGTGCAGCAGGTCGGCCGTGGAGGGGTCCTCGTTGTCGATCTGGTCGTGGTGGGTGCGCAGCGTGTCGACGGTGGTGCGCAGGCGCGTGGTGACGAGGTCGACAACGGCGCTCACATTCACCTCTCCCGCCGGGAACGCGGGGAGTGTGGTGGTCGCCGCGACGGTGTCGGAGCGGCCGTCCGGCACGGTGGCGAGAGCGCGCATGCGCTCGGCGATGGTGTCGGCCGATTCCCGGGCGTCGTCGACGATCTGATCGAGCTGCAGATGCAGGTCCCGGAAGTTGTGGCCGACCACGTTCCAGTGGGCCTGCTTTCCCTGGAGGTGCAGTTCGACGAGATCCACCACGATCTGCTGCAACGCCTGGGCGAACTGCGGCGAGGCCGTGAGTCCGGCGGCATCGGTCTCCGAGCGTCGGGAACCCCCGGCAGAAGCGGGCATGGCGTGTCTCCTTCGCAAACATCACGGCACGGCAGACCCCTGGAACAGAAGGCCCGACTTCCTATGCGATCCAGCCTATGGAGGTCTCTCTCCGCCGCCACCGCGCCTGATCCAGTCGGGTGGACGCCCGAGATCGGCGATGTCATGGAATCGTGCTGACCGCGTTCGTGTTTGGTGCGGGCCGGGGGACAGGTGATGGCGCAGGCCAGGGGCGCGGGCATAGTAGATGCCCTGTCCAGTGGCTTCGTGGCGTGAAAGCGCCGTAGGGCAGACGCGACACAGCACAGCACAACAACTGCACCACAACAGGGGGATAAGGCTCCATGCCACTCATACGCCGTTCCACCGTGGCGGTCGCGGCCATGACCGCGCTGCTGGTGGTCTCCGCTTCCGCCTGCGGGCCCGGTGACGACGAGGCGGCTTCCGCGTCGGACTCCTCGGCCGCGCCCGCCGGGCAGCAGGCCGAGGACGGGATCCAGCTGCCGGAAGGCGTCCCGACGAGTCTGGACGACCTGAAGAAGTGGAAGGAGGGCGGCTGGAAGGACTGGGACAAGTGGGCCCGCAAGGCATCGGAATTCGCCAATCCGATAATCAAGAACTTCTGGCAGCCGTCCCGGATGGCCAAGGCGAAGGACTCGTCGACCACCGTCTCCACACAGAGCACCGGCCAGAACCAGGCGGCCACCGACCCCGAGCCGCCCGCCGTGCCGGCCAAGCAGGTCTCGCGGCCGTACCACCAGAACATGGCGCCGGTCGGGAAGGTGTTCTTCGACAGCCCCGAGGGGCCGATGGTGTGCTCCGGCACGGTTGTCGACGACCCGGCGCATCCGGGGAAGTCCAACCTGGTGTGGACCGCGGGCCACTGTGTGCACTCCGGCAAGAAGGGCGGCTGGATGCGGAACATCGTCTTCGTGCCCTCGTACAACGACAACGGACTGGGGGCCGAGCAGACCCAGACGGCGGCCCAGAACGAGGTCAGCCCCTACGGCGTGTGGTGGGCGGACTGGTCGCAGACCTCGTCCGAGTGGATCGCGAACGGCGGTAAGACCGGCGGGGTGGGGTCGGCGTACGACTTCGGGGTGCTGCATGTGAAGCCCGAGGGCGGCGGTGGCAAGTCGCTGCAGGAGACGGTCGGGGCCTCGGTGCCGGTGTGGTTCGGGGCGCCGTCGGCGGACCGGGTGAGCTCGATCGGCGCGTACGGCTATCCGCAGGCCCCGCCCTACGACGGGGCGAAGATGTTCAACTGCACCAGCAGGCCGGGTCGGCTGTCGTTCTCGCCCACCTCGCCGACGATGTACCGGATCGGCTGCTCGATGACCGGCGGTACCTCGGGCGGCGGCTGGTTCGTCAACAACGACGGCAAGACGGTGCTGGTGTCCAACAGTTCGATCGGCTCTTACGGACACACCTGGCTCGCCGGTCCGCATCTGGGGGCCGAGGCGAAGGGCGTGTTCGAGGCCATCAGCAAGAAGTACGCCGGTCAGGGTTGACCGGCCCGCAGTCGCACGGCAGACGTAAGGGGCCCGCTCCGGATCCGGAGCGGGCCCCTCGTCATGGCCTTACGGATGGCTTTACGGATGGGCTTGTGGATGGCTCTACGGGCGCGCCCGTAAGGAGCTTGGCGTAGCAGCGGCTGCTCTCCTCGAAGCGGTAGAGCCCGAACTTCGTCACCGGTGCGTAGCCGGACGAGGTGTACAGCTCAATGGCCTCGGGCTGCTCGGTGCCGGTCTCCAGGACCATCCGCACCCGCCCCGCCTCGCGCGCGCTGTCCTCCAGCGCCGCGAGGATCCGCCGGGCCAGCCCGCGCCCCCGCGCCGCGCGCACCACGAACATCCGCTTGATCTCGGCGTCGCCGTCCTCGTAACCCTCTTCGCTGCGCTCCTGGCTGCGCCAGCCGCCGGTCGCGACCGGGGTGCCGTCCGGGTCGTAGGCCATGAGGTAGAGGCCGTGCGGCGGGTCGAAGTGGGCCGCGTCCATGGGCGTCAGATCGCCCTCGCCGTAGCGCACGGCGTACTCCGCCTGCACTTCCTCGTCGAGTTTGAGGGCGTCGGGGTGGTCGTAGCGGATTGGTTGAATATTCATGCGTCGAATCGTACTTCTATGCAGTGGATGGGCGCGTGGTTTTTGTCGCGTATCGTGCCGGAGGTGCTCACCGTGACGACCGTGAATGTAAACGGGCTGCGCGCCGCCGCCAAGAAGGGCTTCGGCCCTTGGCTGGACGCTACCGCGGCCGATGTGGTGTGCCTCCAGGAGGTACGCGCCGAACCCAAGGAGCTGCCGGAGGCGGTCCGCGAACCCGACGGCTGGCATGTGGTGCACGCCCCCGCGGCGGCCAAGGGCCGGGCCGGGGTGTCGGTGTACGCCCGGCGCGAGCTGGAGGGCGTCCGGGTCGGCTTCGGGTCGTCCGAGTTCGACGGCAGCGGCCGCTATGTGGAGGTCGATCTGCCCGGCGTGACCGTCGGCAGCCTGTATCTCCCCTCGGGTGAGGTCGGCACGGACCGCCAGGACGAGAAGGAGCGCTTCATGGCGGAGTTCCTTCCGTATCTGAAGGAGCTGCGCGAACGGGCGGCGGCCGGCGGGCGCGAGGCGCTGGTGGCCGGCGACTGGAACATCGCCCACCAGGAGGCCGACCTCAAGAACTGGAAGGCCAACCAGAAGAAGTCCGGGTTCCTGCCGGCGGAGCGCGCCTGGCTGACCAGCGTCTTCGAGGAGGCGGGGTACGTGGACGTGGTGCGCGCCCTGCATCCGGACGTCGCCGGTCCGTACTCGTGGTGGTCCTACCGCGGGCGGGCCTTCGACAATGACGCGGGCTGGCGCATCGACCTAGTTTGCACAACGCCAGGCATCGCTGAGCGTGCCGTGAAGGCGTACGTGGAGCGGCCCGCTACATACGAAGAGCGCTGGTCAGACCATGCTCCTGTGACAGTCGTGTTCAACCGCTAGATGCGCCTGAGTGAATTGCGACACACATAGGGTCCCTGGTGATGCCAGGGGCCACGGTCGTTGTCGTTCACCAGCGGATAGGTTCCGCACCCCCACCGACGCATACCGGGCAGGGGCGTTTCGCCGGACTGGCCGCTCGATGCTGACGGACCAGGAGAACGCCAACGACAGGTCGGACCCTTCAGCCGGTAATGAGCCTCAGCCTGGGCCAGGGCGTCCCGGTGCCCCTTCGTGCACGGCGCCCTCTGTTGGTCGGAGGGGCACAGGCAAGGCAAGGCCCCGCCCATCGCCACGGGGGAGCGCATGGACGGGGCCTGGGCCCGCTCCGGCCGGTCGGCCGTGCGGTGGCTCAGTCAGCAGCCAGACAGGCCGGGCAGTTCACCCGTCGCTGCCACCTGGACACCTCTCGCTTTGTGGAGACCTCGGCCTCACACCGTGGAACCAGGGGCGTCACGCTGAACTTATGCACAGTCAGCAGGTCATCCCCGATGGTCCCTGGGAACCACTCGTGATCCCCCCGCATGTCCGCTGGACGCTCCCTCTGCGGCTTCCCCATCTGTCTCCCCTGTCTGCGGTTGGAGGCCCTTCCGGCGGCAGTGAGCGCACGGGTACGGGCATGGCGGGAGGTCAGCCCCCGCCGGGATGATGACGACGCCGGAAACGGGGTCCCGGGCGCCTCCGTACTTCGTCCACCAGCCGACCTTCGACCCCTCGTACGCGGTCTCCGCATACGGATCGGCAGTCATCCCGTCAGCCTGTTGTACGTCTCCACCTGCTCAGCGACCAGGCGATGAAGTTCGGCCCAGGTGGGCGCGCTCACGGTCTGGTCCAGCTTCCCCCTGCCCTTCCCCGGCGGGAGCAGGGGAATGCGGTACGGAGCAGTGGCGTACCACTGGGGGAGCTGGCCGCCGGGTACCGGGTCCGCCTCCGAGAGGAAGTACGTCCAGCCGTCAGGCAGGGGCGCGGACATGGGCGTTGACTGCGTGCGTCGGCTCATGACGTGGCCTCCTGGGACTTGTCCTCCAGCACACGCTCCGCCTCGGGCTCCAGCGGGTTCGGGGCCGGGAGACGTCCGCCCCGGGACTCCGCCACGCGGAGCACGTCCACCAGGCATTCGGTGAGGCGCTTCATCAGATAGCCGCACTCGTCCGGTTCGATGCGGAGACCGGTGTCCAACATGCCCTTGGCGAGAGACAGAACAGCCTCTGCCGTGGCGAGCTGTTGAGCTTCGACGCGATCGGCTAACCGGGCAATCCGGCTGTTGGGGGAGTCATCCGGTGTGTACGCGGGTTTGCCGTTCGGCCCTGGCCATGGCAGTAGACGTAGGCGGGTAGCCTGCATTCGTTGCGCTCCTATTCAGCGTGACCATGCCCCCGGCCGGTTCGCCCCGGTGCGGGGGTCCTTGCTGCTCTCCTCACGTTTCCGCCCCATTGAGTGACTGCATAGCGGCCTACTGTCGGCCAACTGTCGGCCAGAATGGGGGAATGACCAGCGTCATCGGGGCCAACATCAAGCGCCTTCGCGAAGAGCGTGGATGGAGTCAGGCACACCTAGCGCGCGAAGTATGCCGAGCCGCCCGCGTTCAGGGAGACCCTGTCGGGCGCCAGGAGGTCAGCCGGTGGGAGAACGGGAAGCGCAAGCCGCGCGAATGGCTACCGTTCATCGCTGCGGCCTTCGGCGTGCCGGTGGACGAAGTCATGACGCCAGAGGCTCCAGCCGAAACTCCGCTGCCGACGCTCGCTGACTTCCTTCCCGGAGGCGACCCACTAAGTCCGCTGGAGGTGCGCCCCGGACGCCGGATCGGCATGGGAGACGTGGGTGACCTTCAGCGGCGCGTACACGGACTCCGGTTAGCTGATGACGTGTTGGCAGGTGGGGACCTGATCCGTCCCGCACTGCGTGACCTCCGACGCGCCGTGAGCCTCTACCGGGAGAGCACGTACAGCGGCGACGTTGGAGATCAACTCCTGTGTCAAATTGGCGAGTTGTCACAGATCGCGGGATGGATTGCGAGCGACGCCGGACAGCACGACGAAGCTGAGCGGATCTACAGGTTGGGGATCAGCGCGGCAAGGCAGGCGGAGGACCACACGCTGGCAGGCAATATTGCTGGGTCACTCGCCTACCAGTTCAGCAACACGGGCCGTGAGGCCGAAGGCGTGACCCTGGCCCAAGCTGCGCTGCACGACGCGGGACCGGACGCCCCAGCGAAAGCACGGGCGCTGTACCTGGACCGCGTCGCCTGGGCGCACACGAAGGCAGGCGGGACGGAGAACGGGCAGCGGGCCATGCGCGCGCTGGGGGAAGCCGGGCACTCACTCAGCGAGGTCAATCCAGGGACGGAGTCCCCTGCGTACCTGTACTGGGTCGACGCTGGCGAACTACGTGTCATGGAGTCCAGGGTCTACACGGAACTACACAAGCCCCTCCGCGCTGTGCCTCTCCTTCGGGAGGTCCTCGGCGGGTACGACGCGACACACACGCGTGAAATGGCGCTGTACCTCTCGTGGTTGGCCGTGGCGCTGGCTGACGCGAACGAGCCAGAAGAGGCGGCGGCCGTCGCGGGGCGCGTCATCAGCATTTCGTCCGACGTCGCGTCCGAGAGGACGGCGGAGCGGGTCCGGGTCATCCTGCGGCGCCTGGGGGACTACGCGGACGTACCGGAAGTGGCCGCGCTCCTGGCCGAACACCAGGCCGCCTGAACGCACGAAAGGCCCCGGCCACCTCCCGGACAGGGAAGCGGTCGGGGCCTTCACATGGCCGGACACAGTGGCCAGCGCGGACACGGCGGGCCGGCCAGCGCGGACATCGTGAACTCAGACGGCGGCCAGGACGCGGCCAGGCCCATTGCGGGCCCGGACAGCGCGGACAACCCGCAGACCAGGAGCGTGGACAGGCATTGCGCCTGGCCACCTTCAGGCCGGACAGCGGACAGCGTCGGCGGCCAGACGACGGACAGCGTTCACGATCGTGCGTCCTCCAACTGGGACAGCCGGACCCGGACGCGGATCGGAAGCGTCTTGTAGAACTCCCACGCCAGCGGGGCATGTTCGGCCCACCAGGCGCGTAGCTCCGCGTCGCTGAGGGCGGCCAGCCACGCGTTCGGGTCGACCGGAGTTGGGTTCTCAGCCTGGCGCGCGGCGTCCAGGCGTGCGGCGCGCTGGGCGCGGCGGTCAGTTGTCATTGCCATCTCCGATCGTCCAGTTGAGCTTCTGAAGCGCTTCGGGCGTCAGGCCCAGCGCGGTCGTTGCGTAGCGCCACTCCTGCGCCTGCCAGGCCGACGCGGAGCCGGTCAGGATGGCGCGTTCGTACGTCACCAGGACGGCGACCACGACGGCGGCGGACTGGTCCCACATCGTGGCCTGGGGGGACTTCCAGAGGTCGTCCCAGCGGGCGCGCTGGTCGTCGTCCCAGTCGACGTACGCGGGCACGGGCGGCGGGTCGTACGGGCATTCCGGCGGGAGGACCACGGCCTTCGTCGCCGGGGACGCGGCACCGCTCCGGAAGCGGGAGTACGGCGCGGACGGGTTACGGGGTCGGCCCATGGTCGGGGCCTCCTTTCGTGTCACGGAGTGTGTCCGTAGACGGTCGTCGTTGGGGTCGTACGCTCTGCAAACTGGGCAGAGACCTCCCTCGCGTTCGGAGCCCCCTACCTCGAAGGGGTCACCCCCCAGGGCCCTGACCTGCGGAAAGGTCAGGCCGGCGAGTCCCTGTAAGCCTCTGACCTGCGGAAATGTCACAGCGTCACGAAGTGCGGTCGTTCCAGCCTCCGGGCTGAGCCTTCGCTGTCTCGCGTGAGTGGTGCGCCTTCGTCATCGCTCGCAGGTTCGCCCAGTCGTGACCACGCGGACCCAGCGGGCCCAGGCCATCGACGTGATCCACGAATCGGGCGTCAGGCTGGGCGTCGCCAGGATCGTGGACCTGGCCGCCCAGCAAGCGGCGGCCCATGCCGACACGCACCTTCATGCGGGCCTCCTTCAGGGGCCAGGGCGGGGCCTAGGCGCGTGAACTACCCAGACCCCGAAGGTGAGTTGACGATCAGCGTCCGAGGGTCAGCCGGGCGAAGGCGCGGGCGGATGTCTGCGCCTGCCGCAGCGAACGGAGGGCCAGCGCGGCACGGGCGGCGGCGGACCGCTCCGGGTCCCCCGACTTGGCCGCGCCCTCCAGCGCCGAATGTTGGATCAGGACCTTGGCAGGCTCCAGGATTTCGGTGTCGATGCCGCGCGCCACGGCGTAGTCCTCCAGCCAGTCCGACGAGACCAGGGCGCCGACTGCGTCCTGTCGACCGGCCAGCCGCTGGAGGACCCGGGAGATCGAGACGTCCTTACGGTTCAGCGCGCCGTCGAGGAGCATCTGGGCATCCATGCGGGCGCTGGCCGTCTCCGCCTTCGGGACGACCGGGCGGGCCGCCTGGTAGAGGGCCGCCTCCGCGACGGTGTACTTCACATCGAAGGCGGCGTCCGCCTCCGCAACCTTGGCGCGCGCCGACTCCTTCGCCTCACGGGCGAGGCGGCTACGGCCCTCCGGGTACAGGGTGTCGTCCGCGAGGATCGCGGCAGACTCGCGGCCAGCCTGGGCAGCCAGCGATATCGTCCCCGACACCGTGTTGGTCAGGTTGTTGACCAGGCCCCGGATATCGGCGCCCATCTCGTAGCCACGCGGGGCGGCGGCGCTGAACTCAGACAGGAAGCGGGACGCGGTGTCAGCCACGGACTGTGCAGCGCCAGCGTCAATGGCACGGAAGGTGTTGGTCTCAGACACGAGGATCTCCATTCGGGAGGTAGTGATGTACGGGGCCAGGCGGCCGTCTGAGCCGCTGGCTGGGCCTCCCTGGACGTTTCGGATGCCAGGGAGGCGAGAGAGGGCGTCAGGCAGCCTCTGGGGCGCCCGACTGGTACGGCTTGACGTTGACGCCATACACGCGGCTGTCTTCGCCATTCGGGGCGCGGACGACCAGGCCAGTCGCACGAAGGACCCGTTTCAGGGTGCTGATCGGGACGCCGTGGCCGAAGCGGCGATGCATCACAGACAGCACAATCTTGTGAAGGCCGATCACCAGGACCGACCCGTCAGGGTCCGGTTCCAGAACGTCAGCCAGAACCGCAGACAGCGGCTCGATAAATGGTGCGTCCTCAGTGCCCAGAGGGGCCGACGCGCGGCCCATCAGCGGTCACCCTTCGCGGCGTAGAACTGGGTCCGGCGAAGGTTCGCCTCCTGGGCCCGCGTCTGAGCGTCCAGGATCTTGGCCAGGACCTCCAGGCCGTCCAGGTCGATGTCTGCGGAGGCGGACAGCTTCAGGGCCGTGCCCGTGATCAGATCGCGGATCGTCTGGCGCTGGAGGGCGTCCGGTGAAGGAGTGCGGGGCGGCATGTCGGCAGGGGAAGGGGAGGCGTTCACGGTGGTGTCCGTTCAACAGGTAGGCGCCCCAGTTGAGGCGCCTGGCACCCCCCCCCGAAGGCCCGCCCCACGGAGGGACGGACCAGGGGAGCGTCAGCGCTTGATTCGGCTTTCGCGGGCCATGCGACGGATCAGGGCGTTTGCTACCTGGCGCATCGTTGGGGCCCGGTCAGGTACACCGTGTCCAGCAGCGACGGTCAGGCCAGCGCGGTAGCAGGTGCGCCGGATGTCGGCGGGAAGCGCGGCACAGTTCACGTCGTCGTTCGTGAACGCCCAGGGCTCCGGCGTGAAGGCCAGGGAGAACATGAAGAACAGGTCCACCATGTACGCGGCGTCCTGGGCCAGGTCCTCCGTGGAGGGGACCGGAAGGGCCAGGTCGGCAGGCTCCGGCTCCGGCGCGGGACGACTCTCCGGCACGTTGACACAAAGGTTCATGACTGCCCCGATCAGGCGGCCAGTCGGGCGGAGGCCCTGGGCACTGGCCTTGCCGATGGCAGCGGCGCGGACCCCGTCGGGGTCGATGCGCTCACCGTGGAGCCAGGCGCGCTGACTCATGACCCAGCCGTACCCCTCCTGGCGGAGAGCGTTCACGATGGACGTGACTGCGGTAGCGGTGTCGGCACTCACTTGGCAGCCCCCTTCTTCGCGGCGCGGTTGGCAGCGACACGGCATCGGGCGGAACAGAAGCGCTTCGGACGGCCACTGCCCGCGTACGGGATCTCTGCCGTACACGTCGGGCCCTCACACACGGCGGAGTCACGGACTTCGCGCCAGTAGTTGACGACGTCGTCCTCGTGTTCCTCTGCGGCCTCCTGGGCGTCGAAGCACGCGTCCCCGCGCTCGTTGTCCACGCCGTAGCGGCAGACGCGCTGACGGGCGTTGATCGGCTGGAAGGGCTGGCCGCAGAGGCGGCAGTCACGGAGGGCCAGCGGCTTGCCGTACTGCCTCAGACGGCATGCGTCGGAGCACCACTGGCGCTGACGGCCGGTCAGCGGTGCGTCGCAGCCGCCGCAATGTGTCTCGTACGTGGTCATGAGGTGGTGGGCCTCCTTGATCGTGAAATGGCGAAGGCCGACGCGGCAGGGGGAACGACAGGTACGCGGGCCCACCACAGGCGCGTGACTGTCGCTCCTCCAACCGCATCGGCCAGGGAGAGGGTTCGGACGTTGGTACCGGCGTCCGGGCCGGAGACTGAGGGAGCGCGTCAGCGTGGTGGGCCTACGCGCTGGAGACGGAAGAAGGAGGAGGGGCGCCCCCGGCCAGCCGCGCAAGTGAGCGACCGGGGGCGTGGACGCCGAAGCGTCACCATCGACCCCTCGATGGCCTCCCTGGGTGTGACCCCAGGAAGTAGAAATGGCCTCCGGTCGCGCTCCGCCCGGCTGCGATTCCGGGGGCGCTGACCAGAGGCCAAGCAAGTGGACGGCCTGTGATCGCAGACGGCCGTACGGAGGCACGCGAAGTGCCTTCCCTACTGACCGGTGAGGATGTGAGAAGGCGCCGGAGCGTTCTTGCCTCGCTCCCTTACAGGTGCGGGCCTCTCCCGATTCGAGCCGCCCTCGTGACCGTGAACGGCAGACGTGGTGCAGGTCGGCGGCAGGACAGCGGAGGCAGCGACAGAGGCATGCGACGCGGGGCCAGGCTGGAGGCAGACGCGGGTCAGGCGGCCATGGTGCGTTCACGAAGGCGGGGGCCAGGCTCCCGGTCGAAGCCGCATACGCGGGCGCTGGAGGGCCTGAGAGTCACACGGAGCCCCCAGGGCCTGGAGCGGCCAAGGGGTCGTCAGGCGGGCGTGTGGCGCTTCCTGGGCCAGGCTGGCGGGAGCTGGCCGGAGGCGGCGGAGGGGGGCGACGCGGGCGCTGTCCTGAGCTGTGTTACGGAACGCGAGGACCGTCGACCTTTAGGGGATAAGCCCGAAGAAGCTGAGCACCACAGAGGACCAGGTATTAGGACCGCGCAGTTGTTCTTCAAGTTACGTAACAAAAAATACTACTCTTGCGCTGTTTTCCCAGCTCAGAGGGGGTGCGGCCCTCTCCTCCACGCTGAGATGGAATGTGACGGGCCATCGCGTTGTACCCCCGGGAGTGACCAGCCCCACAACGCAGAAGGGGGCCGACCCCATCGGGCCGACCCCCCCAGTCACTCCTCCGCCGCTGGCGGCGCCTCCTTCACGCGGCGGGCAACGCCTCCGGCGCTCGGCCGCACGATCCGCACGCGGCCAGCATCTGGGGCGCCTCCCACAGGAGCGCGGCCTGGATCGTCTCCAGACGCATTACGCGTTCGCGGAGAAGGGGCGTGTCCTGGCCGCCCAGGATCTGGGACCAGAGGAGGGACGCCTGGCGCTGGAGCGCGGCCAGCTCCTGGAGGTGGGTACGGGTCTCGGACATTACGATGGTCCTTCCGCTTAAGGGCGGACGCCGGTCCGGTCTCTTCCGGCAAGTTGATGTCCGGACCGGCGCCTACTGAATGTGTGGTGCTGTCGTCGGCTCAGCCGAGACGGGACGCGCGCTCCTCCTCTTCCACGGCTTCCAGAGCCGCTGCGTACGGGTCGTCGTGCGCGCCGATCGTGAACGCCAGCCGCTCTGGGGCCGGGCCCTTCAGCCGCTCAGCCCCTCCGCCTGAACGGCCCTTAGCCACGGTCACGCGTGCGCCAGCGTCTAGGAGGAGCTGGCGGCGGCCAGGGGCGTCATGCCGAGCCCAGAAGCTGGCGTACGTCTCGCCTGTCTCTACGACCTCTGTCCGGGCCTCTGTCCGGGGAGTCGCCTCCAGGGACTCCGCACGCCGCTCCAAGGCGTCTACCTCCTCTTGCCAGATCATCCGGCCAGTCCGGGACTTGCGACTCTCCTTCTCCGCGTAGAGCGCCCTCAGCTCCTCCTCTACCTCTCGCAGTTCCGGGGTCGGGTCGTACCCCTTGTGCGTGATGACCTTCGTCATCTGGAAGTGTCCGAGGCGGGCCAGGAACTCCTCCTCCACGTACTTCTCCAGCCAGTCAGCGCGGATGCCAGCGGGGGCCTGGCAGCGTTCGCCCCGGGCCGTCGCACGGCAGTTGTAGTCACTGCCTCCGACCCGCTTCGACAGGTAAAGATTCCCGCCGCAGCCACGGCACTTTGCGACGCCCAGGAGCATGGCCCGGGTGTCCTTGCGGGTGCGGTTCTTCTGGGGCGTCAGAGTGGAGAGATGGTCCTGGAGGGTCTCGAACTCCTCTCGCGTCAGGACAGGCTCCCCGATCAGGACCGGGTTTCCGTCGCGGTCGCGGACGGGTTTCCCCTGGTGGATGCGGTATCCCATCAGGGCAGGGGAGCGGAGGACCTTCGACATGGTCCCCGCTGTCCAGCGGAAGCGTTCGATCTTGTTGCCTCGCCTTGTCCCGCCTGGCTCGCGGCCTGCCTTGATGGCCTGGTAGTCCCTGGGTACGGGTACGCCGTTCTCGTTCAGCGCCATGGCGACGGCGGTCAGGGACTGTCCCTCCAGGACGTCCCGGATGATGCCGGACAGGACTTTCACGGCCTCCGGGTCGGGAGCCAGCTTGAAGCCTTCGCCATCAGGGTTCTTCACCTTCCCGTACCCGTACGGGACCAGGCCGCCGGAGTATCGGCCTTGTGTGCGGAGAGCAGCCATGGCGCCGGTCACGCGCTCCTTGATGGCCAGGGCCTCCATCTGCGCACTGAAGGCCAGCATCATCATGATGAGCTCCGACACGGGTGACACGGTCCGCATGTCCAGCTCTAGCGGTGCGCCTCCCGGACCTTCAGCGAACACCAGGAGCTTTCCGTGGTCCTTCGCCCAGCGGCCCAGCTCCGCCATGTCCGCCATGGATCGGACTGCGCGGTCCATACGCCACCAGATGATCATGTCGAACTCGTCTGGGCGGGCCAGCCAGGCGCCCAGCTCCGGCCGGTTGAACGGCGTCGTCTTCGTCGCTGAGACGTCCAGGTCCTCCGCTTCGCCGACGACGACGGCGCCACGGCGTGCGGCTTCGTTGGAGTTGGCAGCGCGCTGACGGCCTGGTGACGTCGTTTCATCCGTTCTGACGGACAGTCGGATGGCGCTCAGCGCCCGCAGTTGGTTCGTCATGTCGGGGAGCGTACTGGAATCTGTTTCGACCGGATGGCGCATCGACTACCGGATCGCCACCCCAGGACTCGCCGGGCGCGCGGTCAAGGCGGTCGTGGAGCGGGCGCCCGCCTACGACCAGCGGTGGAGTGACCACGCCCCGGTGACAGTGGCCTACGGCTCGGCTCACTGACCTTCGCGGGGCACTGGTCTCGTGGGCTTGCTGACGTCCGGCGACTGGTCCCGTCGGCTCGCCGACCTCAGTGGGCTCACTGATTCCCGGAGTCGCCGCCGGGTGGCGTCTCGTCCATCTCCGCCCGCATGCGGCGGTTCATGGCCATCGTCAGCTCGGCGTCCACCACGCTCGTGGCCAGCGGCCGCAGCCGCTCCACGGTCTCGCGTACGTCCTCGCCGCGCTCCAGGGCGTCCGCCGCCGCATGGGTGCGCAGCAGTGTGACGAAGGTCTCGGCGATCGCGTCCACATGCTCACGCACCTCGCGCCCCGCGGCGAGCACCGCGGCCAGCGGGATGCCCTGTTCGACCAGGGTGTGTGAGACGTCCAGCAGGCGGCGGCTGAGGTGGACGATCTCGTCGCCGTCGACGGCCAGATAGCCGAGGTCGAGCGAGGTGGTGAGGTTCTCCGGGGTGACCTCGCCATGGAAGTAGTCCGCGAGCGCCTCGGGGGTGAGCCGGACCGGGGTCTCCGAGGGCCAGGAGGGGGCCGCGCCGGGCAGCCCGAGCAGCTCGCCGACGTCCCGGCGGCCGCTTTCGAAGGCGGCGATCAACTCGGCTATTCCGCCGAGGGTGTGGCCGCGCTCCAGTAGCCCCGCGATCGTCCGCAGCCGGGCCAGATGGTGGTCGTTGTACCAGGCGATCCGGCCGTCGCGGCGCGGTGGCGGGATCAGCTTGCGCTCCCGGTAGAAGCGCAGGGTGCGCACGGTGATCCCGGCCTTCTCGGCCAGTTCCGGCATGCGGTACTCGCGTACCTCGTCCGCTTCGCTCGTCGCCACAACTGAAGCCTATGCCGCGGCCGGTCGGGTGCGACCGGCGGTAACTTCGTTGTCCACAGCCCCTACCGCTCGGTAGATCCCTGTCCTACGCTCCCATCGTGCCAGTGATTGCTGGCACGGTCGTATTCGCGTTCGTGGGAGGCGGCGGCATGGCTGGGCTGACGCATGAGCATGTGCGGGTGGCGGTGATCGGAGCCGGATTCGGCGGTCTGGGAGCGGCGGTGCGGCTGCGCCGCGCGGGCATCACGGATTTCGTGGTCCTGGAGCGGGCGGAGGCGGTCGGCGGGGCCTGGCGGGACAACACCTATCCGGGGTGCGCCTGCGATGTCCCGTCGCATCTGTATTCGTTCTCCTTCGCGCCCAACCCCGACTGGCCCCGGAACTTCTCCGGCCAGCCGCATATCCGCGCGTATCTGGAGCGGGTCGCCGGCACCTTCGGGCTGCGGCCGCACCTCCGCTTCGGCGCCGAAGTGCGGTCCCTGCGCTGGGACTCCGCGGCGGTGCACTGGGAGGTGGAGACGGTGCGAGGCTCGCTGACCGCCGATGTCGTGGTCAGCGCCACCGGTCCGCTCGCCGACCCCCGGATCCCGGACATTCCCGGGCTCGACGGCTTCCCCGGCGCCGTCTTCCACTCCGCGCGCTGGGACCACACCGCCGATCTGCGCGGCAAGCGCGTGGCGATGATCGGCACCGGCGCCTCGGCCATACAGATCGTCCCCGCCATCCAGCGCGAGGTCGGCCGGCTCACCCTCTTCCAGCGCACCCCGCCCTGGGTGCTGCCGCGGATGGACCGCCGGATCAGCGGCCTGGAGCGATGGCTGCACTCAAGGATCCCGGCCACCCGGGCGCTGCGCCGCGGGGTGCTGTGGGGTATCCGGGAGCTGCAGGTGGGGGCGTTCACCAAGCGGCCGGGCGAGATGCGGTTCGTCGAGCGGCTGGCCGGTGCGCATTTGCGACGGGCCATCAAGGACCCGGCGCGGCGGGCGGCGCTGACCCCGGACTACCGCATCGGCTGCAAGCGCATCCTGCTTTCCAACGACTACTATCCGGCGCTCGCCCAGCCGCATGTGGACGTGGTCCCGGCCGGGCTGAAGGAGGTGCGTGGCGCCACCCTCGTCGGTGCCGACGGCTCCGAGACCGAGGCCGACGCGATCATCTTCGGCACCGGCTTCCATGTGACCGACGTCCCCATTGCGCAGCGGGTGACCGGGGCGCGCGGGACGACGCTCGCGGAGGAATGGAAGGGCGGGATGGAGGCGCTGCGCGGCACCAGCCCGGCGGGCTTCCCCAACTTCCTGACCATCATCGGGCCCAACACGGGCCTCGGGAACAGCTCGATGATCCTCGTCATAGAGGCGCAGCTGGCCTATATGGCCGACTATCTGCGCCAGTTGGACACCCTGGGCGGCAAGGTCGCGCTGGACGCCCGGCCGTCCGCGGTGCGGGCGTACACGGACATGATCCAGGAACGGATGCGGCGCACGGTGTGGAACACCGGCGGTTGCGACAGCTGGTACCTCGACAACGGCCGCAACACCACCCTGTGGCCCGGGACGACCAGCGAGCTGCGGAAGGTCACCCGGCGCGTGGACCTCGCCGAATACACGGTGCTGCGGCCGCACACCGGGCCCGTCAAGGCCACGGTGTCCACGGCGGGTGCGGGGAGGGGATCGCGGTGAGGCGGCTTCCTTCTCCGACCGTCGGGCCGTACGCCCCGCCCGTCCCGGAGCGCGAGTTGACGGTCGTCTCGGCCGACGGGAGCCGGCTCCACACGGAGCTGCACGGCCCCGAGGGCGCCCCGGCGGTCCTGCTCGCGCACGGCTGGGTCTGCTCCACGGCCTTCTGGGCGCCGGTGGTGCGCGCCCTCTCGGCCGACCACCGGGTGATCGTCTACGACCAGCGCGGCCATGGCCGCAGCCCGGCCCCGGGGCCCGGCGGCTACAGCACCCACGCCCTGGCCGACGACCTGGTGGCGGTGCTGGAAGCGACCCTTCCGCCCGGTCGGCGAGCCGTGCTGGCGGGCCACTCCATGGGCGGGATGACGCTGATGACCGCGGCCGACCGCCCCGCGCTGCGCGAGCGCGCGGCCGCCGTGGTGCTGTGCAGTACGGGCGCCTCACGGCTGGTGGACCGGTCGCGGGTGGTGCCGCTGCGCTCCCCGCGGGCACGGGCGCGGGTGCACCGCGTGCTCCTCGGCTCACGCGCCCCCCTTGGCCCGGTCACCCCGCTCGCCAAGCGGCTGGTGCGGTACGCCACGATGGGCCCCGGCGCCGACCCGGCCGCGGTGGACATGTGCGCGCGGATCCTGCACGCCTGCCCCCGCGCCGTACGCGCCGGATGGGGCCGCGTCCTGCTCGACCTCGAACTGGAGGCGCGCGTCGGCGAACTGACCATGCCCACGGCCGTCATCGTCGGCACCGCCGACCGGCTCACCCCGCCCGAGCACGCCGATGCCCTGGCCGCCGCGCTGCCGCACTGCACCGGCCTCATCGAGCTTCCGGGGCTCGGCCATATGACCCCGGTGGAGGACCCCGAGGCGGTCACCGGCGTGATCCGCGGCCTGGTCGAGGAGTTCGGGACGTCTCAACCGACAGCAACAGCCGAAGCGAAGGAGCAGACGACATGAGTGCGCGCAGGAGCCTTGAGGGCCAGGTCGCGGTGGTGACGGGCGCGGCGCGGGGCGTCGGCGAGCTGCTCGCGCGCAAGCTCTCCGCACGCGGCGCGAAGGTCGCGCTGGTGGGCCTGGAGCCCGAGGAGCTGAAGCGGGTCGCGAAGCGGCTGCCGACCGACTCCGCCCACTGGCACGCCGATGTCACCGATGCCGAGGCGATGGCGCGGGTGGCGGGGGAGGTCGTGGAGCGGTTCGGCGCGGTGGACATCGTCTGTGCCAACGCTGGTGTGGCCCAGGCCGGTCCGTTCCTCGACTCCGACGAGACGGCCTGGCGGCGGGTGATCGAGGTCAATCTGATGGGCAGCGTCACCACGGCCCGCGCCTTCCTGCCCGCGCTGACCGCCAGCCGCGGCTATCTGCTGCAGATCGCCTCGCTCGCCGCGCTCGCGCCCGCGCCCATGATGACGGCGTACTGCGCGTCCAAGTCCGGGGTCGAGGCGTTCGCCCACAGTCTGCGGGCCGAGGTGGGCCACCGTGGGGTGTGGGTCGGCGTGGGCTATCTGAGCTGGACGGACACCGATATGGTGCGCGGCGCCGACCAGGACGAGGTGATGCGCGAGCTGCGGCAGCGGCTGCCCTGGCCCGCGGGCCGCACCTATCCGCTGGGCCCGGCGGTGGACCGGCTGGTGGCAGGCATCGAGCGCCGGTCGGCGCATGTGTACGCGCAGTGGTGGCTGCGCGGTATGCAGTCGGTGCGCGGCTATCTGCCCGCGTTCATCCACGCCGTGGGGCGGCGCGAGATGCGCCGTGCCGAACCGAGGCTGGCGGCGACCCGGGAGGGGCGGGGCGGTCTGGTGGGCGAGGGCGGCGCGGCGGACGAGAAGGCGCGCACGGCGGGCACGCAGCGTCACCAGTAACGCTCTGTCAACCGCGCTGACCTGCGCTTTCGTCGGCTCCTCCGATCCGAAATGCGGAGAAAGTCGGCACATGTAACTCTTGTCGGGCCCGACGCCATTCACCCGATGAGGAGTGACACATGGGCCCCAAGGACCAGCCGAAAGACAAGGGCCAGCAGGCCAAGCGGAAGCCGCAGGGCGGGCGGAGCCAGGAGCCGCGGCGCGGCCAGCAGCCCGGCGAGCGCATGCAGTCCGGCGAGCGGCCGCAGTCCGGTGACCGCGCGCAGCCCGGTGACCGTGCGCAGTCCGGTGACCGTGCGCAGTCCGGTGAGCGTATGGAGGAGCGCTCCCGCCGGGAGCCGGGGCAGGAGCAGCGCAGTGGCCAGCAGGACCGGCCGGAGGCCCGCGGGCAGTCCCAGCGGATGAGCCGTGAGCGCCGTCAGCCGGGCATGGGCGACGAGACGATGGACCAGGAGCCCTTCGAAGAGATGTGACGCGCCAGGGCCGGAGGGGCGCATCCCCATGGTCGACCATGGGAATGCGCCCCTGCGCCTGTCTGTGCCCGGCGCAGCTCCTGCCCCGGCCTCCCGGTGGAAGCGCTCACTTCCCCTTGCGGGGCGCCTTACTTCCCTTGCGCGAGGACTTACTTCCCTTGCGCGGCGGCTTACTTCCCTTGCGCGGCGGCAGTTGGGGTCGGCGCAGATCGGGCACGTCCGAGTAGTCCGGCGGGGTCGCGGCCGGATGCCGCTCCAGCAGATCGAGCGCCGTACGGACGGCGACCCCGAGCTGCGGAGCGCGGCCCTCCGCCCAGTCCACGGGGGAGCGCGGCGCCTCGATGTCCGGCTCCACACCGTGGTTCTCCACGCCCCAGCCGTAGGCGTCGAACCACGCGGCGTTCATCGGCACCGTGATCGACGTGCCGTCGCCGAGGCGGTGACGGCCGGTCATCCCGACCACCCCGCCCCAGGTGCGCAGCCCCACCACCGGCCCGATGCCCTGGATCTTGAAGGCCGCGGTGATCATGTCGCCGTCGGAGGAGGTCGCCTCGTCGGCGACCGCGACGATCGGCCCGCGCGGCGCGTTGCTGGAGTACGACACGGGCTCGGCGTTGCGGGTGAGGTCCCAGCCCATGACCTTGCGGGTGAGCTTCTCCACCACCAGCTCGCTGATGTTGCCGCCCGCGTTGCCCCGGACGTCCACGATCAGCGCGGGCAGCGACATCTCGCGACGCAGATCGCGGTTGAACTGCGCCCAGCCCGAGCCGCCCATGTCGGGGATGTGGAGATAGCCGCACCGCCCGCCGCTCAACTCCCGCACCACGGCACGGCGCTGGGCGACCCAGTCCTGGTAGCGCAGCGGCCGGTCGTCGATCAGCGGGCAGACCGCGACCCGGCGCGCCGGACCCTCGCCGTCCGGCGGCTCGAAGGACAGCTCCACCGTCGTGCCGCCCCCGGCTGTCAGCAGCGGGAACGGACCGGCCACCGGGTCCACCGGGCGCCCGTCGACATGGGTGAGGACGGCGCCGTCCCGGATGCCCAGACCGGCCAGCGGCGAGCGGGCCCGGGAGTCGGAGGACTCACCGGGCAGGATGCGGGCCACCGCCCACCGGCCGTCCTTGGTGCGGGTGAGGTTGGCGCCGAGCAGTCCGATGGGGCGCTGGTAGTGGGGCGGACCCTCGTTGCGGCGCGCGGCGGCGACGTAGGCGTGCGAGGTGCCCAGCTCGCCGAGGGTCTCGCGGAGCAGATCGGCGAACTCGTCGGGCGAGGCGACCCGTTCGACCAGCGGACGGTACTGGTCGAGCACCCCGTCCCAGTCGACACCGCACATCCCCGGGTCCCAGAAGTAGTGCCGGGTGATGCGCCCGGCCTCGTCGTACGCCTGCCGCCACTCGGCCGCCGGATCGACGGTGTGCTGGATCCGCCGCATGTCGAGATGGACCGTGGAGTCGCTGTCGCCGCTCTCGGTGGCGGGCATCGCGCGCAGATCGCCGTCGTCGTAGGCCACCAGCCGGGTGCCGTCGCCGCTGACCGCGAACCAGTCCAGCTCACTGGTGAGTTCGGTCCGTTTGGCCTTCGCCAGGTCGAAGTGTTCCAGGGTGGGGCGGCTCGAGGTCTCGGCCGGGTTGGCGAACGTCTCGCCGAGCGCGCCCGAGATCGGCCAGCGCAGCCACACCAGTCCGCCGCCGCTGACCGGGTACAGCGAGGAGTACTTGGACGCGGACACCGGGAAGACCGTGACCCGGCTGGCCAGCCCCTCCACCTCGACCGTCACCGTGCCGTCGCCGTCGTCCCCGCTGTCGTCCGGGTCCAGCCCGCCCGCCGCCGGGCGCCCCTCGGGGGACAGCGCGAAGGGCGAGGGGGTGGCGGAGGACAGCGGTACGAGATAGGGGCGGCAGCCCAGCGGGAAGGAGAGGTCGCCGGTGTGCACGTCGTAGACCGGGTCGAAGCCGCGCCAGGAGAGGAAGGCGAGATAGCGGCCGTCGCTGGTGAAGACCGGCTCCTCGTCCTCGAACCGCCCGTTGGTCACGTCCACTATGGTCCGGTCGGCCAGCCGCGCGATCTTGATCGAGCGCAGGGTGCGGCCTATCCCGGGGTGGGACCAGGCGAGCCATCCCGAGTCGGGGGAGAAGGCCAGGTCGCCCGCCGGGCCGTTGTCCGACCGGATCAGCTCGGTGACCTCGCCGTCCCCGTCGGCGGAGGTGTCCACCAGCAGCAGCCGCCCGTCGCCCGCGGCGACCGCGAGCAGGTCGCCGTCCGGCGAGGACTCCAGCTCATGCACCCGCCCCAGCAGCCCGGCGGCCAGCCGGCGTGGCTCGCCGGGGCCGCTGGCCCGGGGCAGCTGCGCGATCTCGATGGCGTCCTCGCCCTCCGCGTCGGTGAGGTACGCGACCCGGCCGGTCGAGCCCAGCATCACGGGCAGCCGCACCCGGACGCCCGGGCTGTCGGCGAGGGTGCGGGCGGGGCCGTCGCGGTGGGTGAGCCAGTACAGGCTGCCGCGGACGCACACCGCGCTGGCCCGGCCCGTGGTGTCCACCGACAGCGAGTCGATATGCGAGGCGGCCGGCACCTGGTAGGGCCGCCGCCCGGTCCGCGCCCCGCCCAGCCGTACGTCCAGCTTGCGCGGCACGCCGTCCGGGCCCAGGTCGTCCACCAGCCACAGCTCGCCCGCGCACTGGTAGACGACGCGGGAGCCATCGGTCGAGGCGTGGCGCGCGTAGAAGTCGGCGTGGTCGGTGTGGCGGCGCAGATCGGTGCCGTCGGGCAGACAGGAGTAGAGATTGCCGATGCCCTCGTGGTCGGAGAGGAAGGCGATCCGGCCGCCGACGAACATCGCCGCGTCCAGATGGCCGTTCAGCTCCTCCGCGAGCCGGGTGCCGTGCAGCCACAGCCGCCCCGTCGCACCGCCCCGGTAGCGCTTCCAGGTGGCGGGCTCATGCGGCGGCTTGCCGGTCAGCAGCAGGGTGCGGCGCTCGCCGTCGAGGTCGGCCACCGCGATATCGGCCACCGGCCCCCAGGGCAGTCGTCCGCCGGGGCTGCCGTCGGTGGGCAGGGTGTAGGCCCAGGAGAAGTGGGAGAACGGCTGCTCATGGGAGGAGACCGCGAGGATCTGGGAGACGCCGTCCTGGTCCGGCGGGGTCCAGCCGCAGACCTGGGCGTCCGTACTGCCCCAGTAGGTCAGCCGGCGGGCCGGGCCGCCGGCCGCGGGGACGAGATAGATCTCCGGGTCGAGGCTGCGCCAGGTGGTGAACGCGATCTGGGAGCCGTCGGGGGAGAAGCGGGCAGGTCCCACGCGCGTACGGTCCACGGTCAGCCGCCAGGCCCGCCCCGGGGGCCCGTCGGGAGCGGTCAGTGGGGCGACCCACAGATCGTCCTCGGCCGCGAAGCACAGCAAGTCGCCGTGCAGATGCGGAAATCGCAGGTATGCCAGGTCGTCGTCGCTTCCGTAAGGCTCCACCCCACCCATGTTTTCGAGCTACGCCATTTGGAGCAACTCGGTTCTGTGACCTAGACCACGAGCGAAACGGTGCTGTTTCGATAGTGCCGCGCTTATGCTGGAGGAGTACGAAACCGTTTCGTTCGGAGGGAGGCGACACGCCATGCCGGCCATGGACCAGGCAACGGAGGACCGGGACACCGCCCGGGTGCGTCGCAGCCGACTCTCCCCCGAGCGCGAGCGGGAGTTGTACGAGGCGGTGGTGGAGCTGCTCGGCGAGGTGGGGTACGACGGTCTGACGATGGACGCCGTCGCGACCCGTACGCACTCCAGCAAGGCCACGCTCTACCGCCAGTGGAAAGGCAAGCCGCAGTTGGTCGCGACCGCGCTGCGGCACAGCAAGCCCGTTCTGCTCGAGGGTGTCGACACCGGAACGCTCCGCGGGGACCTGCGGGAGATCGCGCGGTGTTCGGAGACCGCCCACGAGCGGGATGCCGCGCTGATGAGGGGACTCGCCCACGCAAGCCACGACAACCCGGACCTTCATGAGGCCCTGCGAGAGTTGTTGATCTACCCCGAGATCGACGCGCTCCACGCGCTGCTGAGGCGCGCCGTCGACCGGGGCGAAGTCGCCCCGGACCGGCCCGCTCTGAACTACGTCATGCACATGATGTGCGGCGCGTTCTTCACCCGAGCGCTCGTCGAGGACAAGCAGCCGGACCAGACGTATCTCCTGGAGTACATCGACGCCGTGATCCTCCCCGCGCTCGGCGCCGCGTAGCCCTTCTCTCTCACTTCCCTCCCTCCCCGCACAGCCACATAAGGCCCCGACCGGCGCGCCGCTCTCGTCGCCGGCTCGGTTACCCATCCCTGCCCAGTGCCATCCAACCGACGGGAGCACCTCTTCTCGTGGCCACCTTCCTTTATAAACTCGGCCGGTTCGCCTTCCGGCGACGCGGCTTCGTCGCCCTGATATGGGTGGCGCTGCTCGCGGTCGCGGGCGTCGGCGCCGCCACCGCCTCACCGCCCGCCAACGACAGCTTCTCCATCCCCGGCACCGAGGCCCAGAAGGCATTCGACCTGCTGGAACAGCGGTTCCCCGGAGGTAACGCGGACGGCGCCACCGCCCGTGTGGTCTTCCGCGCCCCGAGCGGCGAGAAGATGACCGACCCGGACAACAAGGCGGTGGTCACCAAGACCGTCGCCGACCTCAAGGCGAGCTCGCCGCAGGTCGCCTCGGTCGCCGACCCCTACCAGGCCCAGGCCGTCAGCAAGGACGGCTCCACGGCGTACATCCTGACCAGCTACAAGGTCAACTCCATGGAGCTGAAGGACCCCGCCAAGGACGGTCTGAAGGAGGTGGGGGAGAAGGCCGAGAAGTCGGGCCTGAAGGTGCAGATCGGCGGTGACGCGCTCCAGGAGATGCCGGAGACCGGATCGACCGAGATCATCGGCATCGCGATCTCCGCGGTCGTCCTCGCCATCACCTTCGGCTCGCTGGTCGCCGCCGGACTGCCGCTGCTGACCGCGCTCATCGGCGTCGGCATCGGCATCGCGTCGATCACCGCGCTCGCCACCACCCTGGGGCTGTCCACCACCACCTCGACACTGGCGATGATGATCGGCCTCGCGGTCGGCATCGACTACGCGCTGTTCATCGTCTCCCGCTACCGCGCGGAGCTGGCCGAGGGGCGGGACCGGGAGGAAGCCGCCGGACGTGCCGTGGGCACCGCGGGCTCCGCGGTCGTTTTCGCCGGCCTTACGGTGGTCATCGCGCTGGTCGGCCTCGCCGTCGTCAACATCCCGATGCTGACCAAGATGGGCTTCGCCGCGGCCGGTACGGTCGTCATCGCCGTCCTCATCGCGATCAGCCTCATCCCGGCGGTGCTGGGCTTCGCGGGCAAGCGGGTGTTCGGGCGCAAGGCGCGCCGGCGGCTGGAGGAGCGCCTTGTGGCGGGTCCGGACGCCTCCGCCGAGGAGAAGCCCAACATGGGCACCCGCTGGGCGCGCTTCGTGCTGCGCCGCCCGCTGATGGTGCTCCTGGTGGCCGTGCTCGGCCTCGGTGCGGCCGCCGTGCCCGCCGTCAGCCTGGAACTCGGCCTGCCGGACGACGGCTCGCAGCCGGTCAGCAGCCAGAAGCGCCAGGCGTACGACGCGATCTCCGACGGCTTCGGCCCCGGCTACAACGGTCCGCTGATGGTGGTCGTCGACGCCAAGGGCAGCGATGACGCCAAGGGCGCGGCCGAGCAGGTCCGTAAGACCATCACCGGCCTGGACGGTGTGGCCGGGGTCAGCCCGGCCACGTTCAACAAGGCCGGTGACACCGCGACGCTCTCCGTCATCTCCAAGTACAAGCCGAGCAGCATCGACACCGAGAACCTGGTCGGCGACATCCGGGACGAGGCGAGCGGCTTCAAGGCCGACACCGGCGCCGAGGTGCTGGTGACCGGCCAGACGGGGATGAACATCGACATCTCGCAGAAGCTCAACGACGCGCTGGTGCCCTATCTGGTGCTCGTCGTCGGACTGGCCTTCCTGCTGCTGATGGTCGTCTTCCGGTCCGTCCTGGTCCCGCTCAAGGCGGCGCTCGGCTTCCTGCTCTCCGTCGTCGCGGCGCTCGGCGCGGTGGTCGCGGTCTTCCAGTGGGGCTGGCTGGCGGATCTGTTCGGCGTCGAGGAGACCGGCCCGATCATGAGCATGATGCCGATCTTCATGATCGGTGTGGTGTTCGGTCTGGCGATGGACTACGAGGTCTTCCTGGTGACCCGGATGCGGGAGGCGTACGTCCATGGCGAGCGCCCCGGCCAGGCCGTCGTCACCGGCTTCCGGCACGGCGCCCGGGTGGTCACCGCGGCCGCGGTCATCATGATCAGCGTCTTCGCCGGGTTCATCGGCTCGTCCGAGTCGATGATCAAGATGATCGGCTTCGGCCTCGCCACCGCGGTCCTCTTCGACGCCTTCGTGGTCCGTATGGCCATCGTCCCGGCGGTCCTGGCCCTGCTCGGCAAGTCGGCCTGGTGGCTCCCGCGCTGGCTGGACAGGGCGCTGCCCAATGTGGACGTGGAGGGCGAGGGCCTGCGCAAGCAGCTCGAGCCGACCCCCGCGGCCCAGCAGCGCGACTCCGACCCGGACGCCGAGCTGACACGCGTCTGACCTGCGTCTGACCTGCGTCTGTAGCCGGCGTTACCTTCGGCCCGACGGCGGCCTTCCGATCCCGGAAGGCCGCCGTCGGCGTTTGATCCTGGGCCATCCCGACCGATTCCGCGATGACCGCGCTCTTGCGAATGACTTGCAGGTACGGGCTACCATCGGGCCGATAGCAGCAGCTCAGGAGCGGAGTCCCGCCATGCATGTGCCCGACGGATTCATCGACGCGCCGGTGTCGGCGGTGACCGGTGTGGTCGCCGCCGGGGCCGTCGCGGTCAGTTTGCGCGGTGCCCGGCGGGAGCTCGACGAGCGGACCGCACCGCTGGCCGGGCTGGTGGCGGCGTTCATCTTCGCCGTGCAGATGCTCAACTTCCCCGTCGCCGCCGGGACCAGCGGGCATCTGCTGGGCGGGGCGCTGGCCGCGATACTCGTGGGGCCGTATACGGGGGTGTTGTGCGTCTCCGTGGTGCTGCTGATGCAGGGCGTCCTGTTCGCGGACGGCGGCCTTACGGCGCTCGGCGTCAACATCACGGACATGGCCCTGGTCACCACGGTCGTGGCGTACGCGATCTTCCGCACGATCGTGAAGCTGGCCCCGCATCGCCGCCGTACGGTCACCGTCGCGTCCTTTGTGGCGGCGCTGGTCTCCGTACCGGCCGCTGCGGTGGCCTTCACGGCGATCTACGCGCTCGGCGGCACCGCCGATGTGGCGATCGGCAAGGTCTTCGCGGCGATGGTCGGGGTGCATGTGCTGATCGGCATCGGCGAGGCGGCGATCACCGCGCTGACGGTCGGTGCCGTCGTGGCCGTACGGCCGGATCTGGTCTACGGGGCGCGGGGCGTGACCGCGCGTCCGCTGGAGATCCGCGACAGCCCGCTGGCCCCGGCCGCTCCGGGAGCGGTGGCCCGGGCCGGGGCTCCGGCGGCCGAACCCGCGACGGCGACCTCCGAGGCCCCAGAGACCCCCGAGACCTCTGCGATCTCCGCGACCCGTGAGCCCGCCGCCGTGCCGCAGCGGTCGGCGCGGCGCGTGTGGCTGGCCGGGCTCGCGGCCGCGCTGCTGTGCGCCGGGGTCGTGAGCTTCTACGCCTCCGCCAGCCCCGACGGGCTGGAGAAGGTCGCCCATGACAAGGGGATCGACGCGAAGGAAGAGGACCACGCCGCCAAGGACTCCCCGCTCGCCGACTACGGCGTCAAGGACATCTCCGACGCCCGGCTCTCCGGCGGGCTCGCCGGGGTGATCGGCGTGGGGGCCACGCTCGCCGTCGGGTCCGGGGTCTTCATCGTCGTACGGCGGCGCCGGGCGACGGCCGAGAGCGGGCGGGGCTGACGATGAGCGCGGGACACGCGCACAAGCTCTACCGGGCGGGCCGGTCGCCCGTCCACGCCCTCCCCCCGCACTGCAAGATCGCGGCAGTCTTCTGCTTCGTCCTCGTCGTCGTCTCCACGCCCCGCGAGGCCGTCTGGGCCTTCGGGGCGTACGCGCTGCTGCTGGCCGGGGTGGCGGCGGCGGCCCGGATACCGGCCGGGTATCTGCTGCGGCGGCTGCTGATCGAGATCCCGTTCGTGGCCTTCGCCGTGCTGATGCCGTTCATCGCGGAGGGCCCGCGGGTGGCGGTGCTGGGGATGTCGCTCAGCGAGTCCGGGCTGTGGGGCGCCTGGAACATCCTCGCCAAGGGCACCCTCGGCGTCGCCGCCTCCGTCCTCCTGGCCTCCACGACCGAGCTGCGCGCCCTGCTGCTGGGGCTGCAGCGGCTGCGGATGCCCTCGCTGCTGGTGCAGATCGCCTCGTTCATGATCCGCTACGGGGACGTCATCTCCGATGAGATGCGCCGGATGCGGATCGCCCGCCAGTCACGCGGGTTCGAGGCGCGCGGGGTGCGCCACTGGGGGGTGCTCGCCTCCTCGGCCGGGGCGCTGTTCATCCGCTCGTACGAACGGGGCGAACGGGTCCACCTGGCGATGGTCAGCCGGGGCTATACGGGCACCATGCCGGTGATCGACGATGTGACGGCGTCCCGCGCCCAGTGGATGCACGCCGCCGCCCTCCCGCTGACCGCGCTGGCGGTCTGCCTGACCGGATGGATGCTCCTATGACCGACCCCGCCACCACCGCGCCGTCCCTCCAGGTGGCCGGTCTGGCCTATGCGTACCCCGACGGCCATCAGGCTCTCTTCGGTGTCGATCTGACCGTGGCCCGCGGCGAGCGCGTCGCGCTGCTCGGCCCCAACGGCGCGGGCAAGACCACGCTCGTGCTGCACCTCAACGGCATCCTTACGGCGGGCGCCGGGACCGTCACGGTCGCGGGGCTGCCGGTGGCGAAGGCACATCTGGCCGAGATCCGCCGCCGGGTGGGCATCGTCTTCCAGGACCCGGACGACCAGCTCTTCATGCCGACCGTGCGCGAGGACGTGGCCTTCGGCCCGGCCGCGGCCGGGCTGCGCGGCCCGGAGCTGGAGGAGCGGGTGCGGCGCGCCCTGGAGCGGGTCGGGATGGCGGAGTTCGCCGACCGGCCGCCCCACCACCTCTCCTTCGGGCAGCGCCGGCGGGTGGCCGTGGCGACCGTGCTGGCCATGGAGCCGGAGATCCTGGTCCTGGACGAGCCCTCGTCCAACCTCGACCCGGCCTCGCGCCGCGAACTCGCCGACATCCTGCGGTCCCTGGAGGTGACCGTGCTGATGGTCACCCACGATCTGCCGTACGCGCTGGAGCTGTGCCCGCGCTCGGTGGTGCTCAGCGGCGGGGTGATCGCGGCGGACGGCGGGACGCAGGAGCTGCTGTGCGACGAGGAGCTGATGCGCGAGCACCGGCTGGAGCTCCCCTTCGGCTTCGACCCCCGCTCGGTGACGGCGCCGGTGAGGTGACGCCGGTCATCCGGCCCCGCCGGATGCCGCCATCGGTATCGGCCCCGTACGGTACGGCCGCCCGGCCTTGATCCGCTCCACCGCCGCCAGCAGATCCGCCTGCCGCACCCGCGGCTGTCCCGTCCGCAGCACCTCCGCCGCCGCGTCGATCACCGCGCGGCGGATGTCGCGCCCGGTCACCTCGTCGACCCCGGCCAGCCCCTCCGGGGAGACGTCCTCGGCGAGGGGGAGCGCGTCGGGCAGATGGCGCCGCCAGATCCCGGCCCGCGCCGCCTCGTCCGGGGCCGGGAAGCGCACATGCCACACCCGGCTGTCGAAGGCCGTGTCGTAGCAGGACACCAGGTTGGTGGCCAGGACGACCAGCCCCTCGTGGTGGTCCAGGGCGGTGAGCATCTCGCTGCGCATGGCGTTCACCGCGTGCTCCGCGCCCTGGCTGATGGTCTCGAACCGTGCGGACATGAGCGCGTCCGCCTCGTCCAGGAAGAGCACCGCGCCCTGCTCACGGGCGGCGTGGAAGAGCGCCGCCAGGTTCTTCGGGCCCTCCCCGTGGTACTTGCTCTCCAACTGCGAAGCGCGGGCCGCGATCAGCGGACGCCCCAGCCGGTCGGCGAGGGCGTGGGCGGCCAGGGTCTTCCCCGTGCCGGGCGCGCCCTCCAGGTTCACCGCCGAGCCGGGATGCGGCTGTATCTCGCGCAGTCCCCAGTCGTCGAAGAGCACCCGGCGCTGCTCCACGGTGTGCACGGCGCGCAGCAGTTGGTCCAGCGTCCGCTCCGGGAGCACCAGGCGGTCGAAGGTGTACAGCGGCGGCGTCGCGGTGAACTGCCGCGCCCGCTCCCCGATCGACGGCTCGTCCGACTCCGGCCCGGCCCCCGATCCCGCCTCGGCCACCGCCCCCGATCCAGCCCGCGACCCCGACCCCGGCCCCGGCCCCTGCCCCGATCCCGATCCCGGCCCCGGTCCCGCCTCCCTGCCCGGCGGTTGGTTGGTGACCGTAAGGGTGAGCGGCCGTGGCCCGTTGCGGCCGCTGAACTCCTTGGCGGCCTCGATCAGCCGGGTCCGCAGCAGCGCTGCCTCCACATCGTCGGCGCCGCCCGGAATCCCGGTGACGGCGAAGGCGATACGCGAAGCCCTTGCCAGGTTCCTCACTGGATCTCCCCCTCAAACGCCGGACCGATCCCCGGACCGAACCCCGAACCCCGAACCCCGAACCCCGAACCCCGGGCCCTCAGCCCCAGACCGCGACCCTGTGGTGTGCGTGGGCGCTGCGCACCCGCTTCTCGGCCTGCTTCGCCTCGATCCGGCGGCCCTCGACGAACTGCTCCCGCGAGGTGTCGAACAGCCCCTGGATATAGCTGACCTCGCCGTCGCGTATGGACTCGGCCACGGTGACCGCCCGCAGATCGGGATCGGAGTGCAGCCGCTCGCCCTGGGACCGGAACCAGTCCGCCAGGAACTCGATGGTCACGCAACCGACATGGACCACCGCGACCGCGCCGATCCCGCCGAGCGCGAGCAGGACCATGCCCAAAAGGCTCAGCATGACGGCGCCTCCTGCCCGAAGATGATGAGGTCCTTGTCGCCGAAGGCCGCGCGCAGCTCGCCGTCCAGGCGCCGGGCCCGGCAGACCCACACCGGGGCGGGCGGCGTCCCGGTGTCGCGCAGCGGCACGCCCTCCTGGTCCAGGAAGAAGGTCTGCACGAGGAACACCGGCCCTTCGCGCTGCCGCAGCACGGCCCCCGCCGCCGCTTCCGGCGCCCGCGCGCGGTTGCGTACCAGGAAGGCGACCACATCGCGGTAGGTGAGAACGGCCCGCAGCGGTACGCGACGAGCGCTCCGGGTGCTCCGTCCGCTTCCGGCCGCGCGGCTCCGGCCGCCGCACTCCAGCGGGGCGCTCACCTCGCGGAGCGTCACGTCGAAGGTGCCGAGGCAACGGCCGTCGGCTGCCGTATCACCCAAGGCGCGCTGGTCGGGCATGCTTCTCCCCCGTCCTTCGAAAGGGCGGGCCCCCGGTTCCCCCGCGAGGGCCCGATGACCATACTCCGCACCACACCTGTCGCTTCGCGTCCCCCGATGCGGTGGGGAATCCGGGAGGGCGCTGTCGGCGCCCGCTACGACAGAAACCGACGTCCGGGCGGTCCGGGCGGTCCACGCGGCCATCAGCGCTCGGCCCCGCCCCGGCGCGGCGGATGCGCCCCCAGGGCGGTCAGCCGGCGCAGCAGCAGATCCGGTTTGGTGTGCCGGGAGCACACGTACATCGCGAACATCATGCGGACGTCGGCCGGTTTGGAGATGATCCCGCAGGCGGTCATGGCCCGGTCGATCTGCGTACGGACCGTCGAGACCTTCACATCGAGCTGGGCGGCCGTCTCCTCGTACGAGTAGCCGTCCGCGTACCACTCCAGCGCCCGGATCTGGCCCTCGCTCAGCCCCGCCGCCCAAGAGGAGAACACCACGGGCTCATGGGCGGGCGCCTGCGGCGCCGACGAGGCCATATAGAGCGCGTCCAGCAGGGTGAGCTGGCCGAGCCCGGCCCGCGCGCACTGCCTCCGGAAGTCCCGCAGATCCTCCCCGTAGCGCTTCTCGCTGACCTCCAGCTCCTCCAGGATCCAGGCCACCCGGCCGCCGCGGGCCGTGCGCCCCAGCAGATCGGCGAAGTACGGCGGCACGCTGAGCCCGCATTCGCGCACCGCCGTCTCCAGGGCGGAGGCCAGATGCGGTTTGAGCCAGTGCGGATGGTGGCGGGCGTCCCATACGGCGTTGGCCAGGACCGCCGCGCCGACCGTCTTGCCGAAGACGGCCTTCGCCCCGCACACCCAGGGGGCCACCCGCTGGCGCCACTGTTCCGCCGCCGTGCACACCACCACATCCGAGCGCCGCACCAGGTCGGCGAACTGCTCGGCGGTGCCGACGCCCATCATGTCGGCCACGCACACGTCGTACTCCGCGCCGCTCACCTCGAGCTGCTCGACGGAGTCCACCTCGCTGACCACGGTCAGCCGCGGATCGGCGTTCAGCGCGGCCACCAGGCCCCGTCTGGTCATCTCATGGTCCTCGACCACCGCCACCTGCAGCGGCTGCCCGGACCCGTGCTCGGCCGACTCGTCTCTCATCCGACGCCCCCTTGACTCGGCTCGGTCGTGCTGTCTCGTTGGATCGGCAGGGTGAGCGTCACCTGGGTGAACCCGGCGACCGACCGCACCCGCAGCGCCCCGCCCCGCTCGCGCAGCAGCCGGTCGTGGAGCGCCAGCGACCGCATGGCGCCGACGCCGCGCGCCAGCACCTCGGGCGGGAAGCCCACGCCCTCGTCGGTGACCACCAGCTCCACCAGCCCGGCGCCGTCGGCGTCCTCGACGAGGTCCACATGCAGCACCGCGTCGTGCACCCCGGCGCTGCGCTCCACATTGATCAGCGCGGCGCGCAGCGCGGCCTCCAGCAGCTCCACCTGGGACGGCAGCACCCGGGCCGCGGCGCCGACCACGCGCTCGGTGACGATGGGCTCCACGGTGAGGGTGTCGTTGGTCGCCAGCGCGACCTGCCGGTGGACCATGCCGATCAGTGGCACCGACTCGCTGAACCGCCCGGTGCCGATGAAGGTGGCCAGCCGCTCCCGCGCCACCACCGCCGATTTGCGCAGCGAGTCGATCTGTTCGGGGTCCGAGGCGTCGATCCGCTGGAAGGCGTTGAGGGTGTGGCCGAGGTGGTTGTGGAGCTCGATGGCGAGCAGCTTCCGCTGCTCCTGCTCATGGAGCTGAAGGCTCATATCGCCGAGGTCGGCGGCGAGTTGCAGCAGGAACTTGGCGCCGCGGCGGATGAGATACGCCAGCGCCCCGTAGCCGGTGAGCCCGATGAGCACATCGGAGTGGGCCAGCGCCTGCGGGCCGCCGTCGCCCAGGGCGATGACCGCGGCGTAGGAGGCGGCGATCGCGCAGGTGGCGACGATCAGTACCCGCCGCGGCTGGCCGAGCGCCGAGCCGATGCCCGCGGCGGAGATCTGCTCGGTGGTCAGCACCAGCAGCGGGGCCATGTCCTGCGACCGGTGCGAGCCCAGGACCAGCGCACAGGCCCACAGGAAGGCGACGGCCGAGCACAGCTCCACACCGGCCGCCAGACCGTCGTACGTGGTCGGCGGCGTGGCCTGGGGCGTGGCCCGCGGTGTGTCCTGCGGATCGGGCCGACCGCCCGCGCCCTCCCGGCGCTCGGTGTCGTCCGCGATCACCCGCCGGTGGTTACGGCTGATGTGCCCGACGAACCACACGGATTCGGCCACCACCGCGATCAGCAGCAGCAACGCCCGGCCGGTGCGGCAGATGACCGGCGATCCCGGGCACCGTCACCGCGAGCTGGATGCCGTGCATCAGCCGGAAGATCAGCAGGATGCGCAGCATCTGCCATTCCATGTCCCGGCGGGCCAGCCGGTGCCGGTCGGCCGGTGGTTCGGCGGCCGGGTGATGTCCGTCGCTGGGGTGCGGCGCCCGCCCGTGCCCCTGGTGTCGTTCCTCGCGCGGCCACGGCCACGCCCATAAACGCGGCGTCAGCCGCCCCCGTAACCGAGCCACGTGCCCCCCGATTTTCCCTGGTTCCAGTGTGGAGGGGCCGGGGGACGGCGCAATAGGGACCCTTGGCCCTGGCGGAGCCGCGTGCGCGGGTACGGGAGGGCGCTCGGAGGCATACCGGGGGCGCGTGGCGCCATGTCTTCCGCGCCGCCCCGCCGCACCTGCGGCCCCTCGGGCGGTTACGCCTCCCGCGCCGCCAGGCTGGTCCGCACCGCGCGCACCAGCGCCTGCGCACGGGGATCCGCGGTGACCCCGCGCCGCATACCGTTGGTGACGTAGGCAAAGCCGATGCGCGCCTCCGGGTCGGCGAAGGCGAGGGAGCCTCCGCGCCCCGGATGGCCGAAGGAGCCCGGCCCCAACAGCGGGCAGGCGGGGCCGTGCAGCATGTAGCCGAGGCCGTATCGGGTGCCGACGACCAGGACCCGGTCCGGCCCCGCGGACTCCTCCGTACGGGCCATCGTGAGCGTCGCCGGGGCGAACAGCCTGCCCCCCGAGCGGGCCGTACGGGCCGAGGGCAGCGGTCCGATCAGCGCCGCGTAGAAGCGGGCCAGCGCCTCGGCGGTGGCCACCCCGCCCGAGGCGGGCAGCTCGGCGGCGAGATAGGCGGGGTCGTTCTCGTCCGGCACCGGGGTGATCGCGGCGAACGCCCGCCGGGTCAGCGACTCGGGGTCCCGGTACGCCTCGGCTACCGACCGCTTGGGACGCAGCCGCGGCCCGTGTGCGGCGGGCGCGGCGAGGGCCTCCACCGCCGCGATCCGGCCGACCCGGGCTCGCTGCTCCTCGGGCAGCCCGAGCCACAGGTCGAGCCCCAGCGGCCGGGCGATCTCCTCGGCGATCCAGCGCCCGATGGTCCGCCCGGTGACCCTGCGCACCAGCTCGCCCAGCAGCCAGCTGTACGTCTGGGCGTGGTAGCCGTGGGCCGTACCGGGCTCCCATACGGGGCGCTGGGCGGCGACGGCCCGCGGCCCGGATATGCCGTCGACGGCCTCGGCGGGGGTCAGCGGGGTGTCGAGCACGGGCACGCCGGTGCGGTGCGCGAGCAGATGCCGCACCAGCACCCGCTCCTTGCCGGCCGCCTTGAACTCCGGCCAGTAGGTGCTGACCCGGCCGTCCAGGTCCAACTGGCCGCGCTGATGCAGCAGCAGCGGCACGGCGGCGGCGACGCCCTTGGTGACCGACCGGACGACCTGCGCGGTGTCCTGGGTCCAGGGCTCAGGACCGCCGCCGGAAGCCTCGGGGCTGCTCTCGCCGTCGTCGTCGGGGGTCTTCGTGCCACCCCACAGATCGACGACCTTCTCGCCCTCCCGGTAGAGCACCATGGCCGCACCGCGCTCGCCGTGCCGGGTGAAGTTCGCCGCGAAGGCGTCCCGGACCGGTTCGAAACCGTCGGCCACCGTGCCCTGGACGTCCACCACTGATCCGACTCCCGCCATGCCGACCCGCGCGTGTGTGCTGTGTTTCTCCTTATGGTGCAACGTCCCGCGGGTGAGGATCATGCCGGGGCCGGGCAGGATCACCGGCGGACGCGCCGCTATGGGGCTGCGGCGGTCCGAGAGCCGACGAGAAGGGGCACACGGTGCGGAGATTCGAGGGTTACGCGGTCATGCTCACCGGCGCGGGACGCGGGATCGGGGAGGTCACCGCCCGCCGCTTCGCCGACGAGGGCGCCCGGGTGCTGATCACCGACCTGGACGGCGAACGGGCCGCGAAGGCCGCCGCGTCCATACGGGCCGACGGCGGCGAGGCCGAGTCGCTGGGCTGCGATGTGGCCCGGCGGGCGGACGCCGAGGCGGCCGTGGCGCACGCCGTAAGGAGCTTCGGAAGGCTGGACGTCCTGGTCAACAGCGCCCACTCATGCCACGTCGACACCCCGCTGTTCGAGGACCAGCTCGACGACGAGTGGCAGCAGGACATCGATGTCACCCTCGGCGGCGCCTTCCGCTGCTCCCGCGCCGCGCTGCCGCATCTGGCCGCCGCGGACGGCCGGGGCGCGATCGTCAACGTCGGCTCGGTCAACGGCCTCCAGGACTTCGGCAACCACGCCTACAGCGCCGCCAAGGCGGGCCTGGGCAGCCTCACCCGCACCCTGGCCGCCCACGCCGCCCGGCGGGGCGTCCGCGTCAACCTCGTGGCCCCCGGCACGATCCGCACCCCCGGCTGGGACGGCCAGGAGGACACCCTGCGCCGCGCCGCCGAGGTCTACCCCCTCGGCCGGGTCGGCGAACCCGCCGACATCGCCGCCGCCATCACCTTCCTCGCCTCCTCCGACGCCGCCTGGATCACCGGGACCACCCTCCCGGTGGACGGCGGCATCACGACCACGAACGTGGCGGTGCGCAGGGCCTTCGGTCACTCGGAGACGCCCAGCGAGACATAGTCGTAACGGCCCTCCCAGGGCTCGCTCGTATAGACGTTGGTCAGCCGGGAGCCGCGCCAGATCACGCTCTTCTGGAACAGAATGGGCAGATATGCGGCGGAGTCGGAAATCCTCCGATTGATCTGCGCGTAGTCGCTCCCGGCCTTCGCCGGATCCTGTTCGGCGATCGCCGTGTCGAAGAGGTCGTCGACCGTGGGGTCATCCAGCTCCGCGACATTGAAATTGCCGGCGGGCAGGATGAAACGGCTGTCGGCGAGCGGCTGCAGAAAGCTCTGGCCGGTCGGGAAGTCGGCCAGCCATCGGTACAGGACGATGCCGTATCCCTTCTTCTTCACCGTCGCGGGCGCGCCCATCGTCTCGCTGAAATGGGTGCCGTCGACCTGATCGATCTCGGTGGTGATACCGACCTTCCGCAGCGACGCCTGGAGCGACATGGCGACGTCCACGTCGGTGGGGTGGTTGTTGCGCACCGCGATGGTGGTCCGGAATCCGTTGGGCTCTCCGCACGCCTTCAGTTCGGCCTTCGCCTTGTCGGTGTCCGGCTTGCCCTTGCTCTTGAGCGTCTCGTACGGGTCGTAGGAGGAGTCGGAGCCCGCGATGGTGGGCGGGAGCATATGGGGCGCGATATCGCCGGTCTGTGGACCGCCCGCGGCGGTCTGCAGGTTCTTCCTGTCCGCCGCGTAGAGGACCGCCTTACGGCAGTGGACGTTGTTCAGCGGTTTGACGGAGCGGGGGAGGGCCGCGAACAGAAGCAACCCGTTGGACGGGCTGTCCAGCCGGGCACTGAGGTCGGAACTCCTCGTGGCCTGGGCGAGGGAGGCCCCGGTGAGTCCGGAGGATTGCAGATCCAGGTCATAGTCGCCCGAGAACAGGGCTTTCGTGTTCGTCTGCTCGTCGCTGCTGATATTCACCGTGATCCGGTTGGGAAGGGCGCTGCGGATCGGGTCGGACGACCGCTCCCAGTTGGTGTTACGGACCAGTTCCAGCGACGTGCCCGGCTCGTAGGAGTCGAATCTGTACGGCCCCGAGGAGAACGGGTTGTCCTGGTACTTGTCCTTGGTGTCCTTCGTCTTCTTCACCGGTGATGCCGACGGCGTCGCCAGCATGCGCTCGAAGTCGCCGTTGGCCTTCGGCAGTGTGAAGACGATGGTCCTGTCGTCCGGCGTCTTGATGGCCTTCAGACCGAGCTTGTCCTTCGAAGTGTCCTTGTACGGACCCTTGTAGGTGAGGTCGGGATCGAGTGCCTGCTGGAGAAAGATCGGGCCACCGGAGATTTCGTCCTGGGCCCAGATCCGCTCGATGCCGTATTTGATGTCCTGGGACGTGATCGCGGTGCCGTCCTGCCAGGTGATCCCCTTGCGGAGGGTGTAGGTGTACGTCTTGCCGCCGTCGGTCACCTCGGCCTTCTTCTCCGCGAGGTCCGGGACCAGCCCGGTGCCGTCCTTACCGGGCTTGGGGGCATAGGTGACCAGTTGGCGGGCGTAGTAGCGGGAGAAGTTCCAGACGAAGCCGTAATAGCTGCGCTGAGGGTCCCATGAATCCGCGTCGTCCTTGCTGATGAACTTCAGCGTCCCGCCCGGCTTGGTCGAGGCGTTGACGACGCCCCCCTTGGCCGCGGCGTTGTTCCCGGAGGTGGGGCCAGGCTTCGGGGTGCTGGACGACTTCGAGGTGTTGTGCCCGGAGTCGTCCTTGGAAGAGCCCTTCATCCACGACATCGCCAGAGGTATGCCCGCGGCCACCAGGGCCACGAAGAGCGCTCCCGCCAGCCCGTAGGTGACGGCGCGGCGGCGGCCCGGAGAGGCGCCGCCGGGGGAGGGGAGCGGGGCGGGCGACGGCAGGGCCATCGGCGACCAGGTGGGCATCGGCGGCACCCCGGGCAGCGGCACGGGCGCGGGGGCCGGTTCGTGGTCCGCGGGCGCCGGTCCCGGCTCGTACGGCGGCGTGGGCGTGCCCATGAACGTGGGCGGTGGCATCGGCTCGTGATCGTACGGCGGGGGCGGCGGGCCGAAGCCGGGCGGTGCCCAGGCGGCATTGCGGGCCAGGGCGAGCCCGCCCGCCGTATTGCGGTCCCGCTTCTGCGGCAGTGGCCGCCCCTTGGCCCGCAGCGCCGCGTACACCTGCGCGTAGACCGTGTCCAGGTCCAGCAACTCCGGCCCGCCCGGCACCCCTTCGCGCAGCAGCCGCAGCAGCTCACCGGTGAAGGCCGTATGGTGCTCGCCGGGCGGGGCGAGCGCGAAGCTGGTGTCGGGGACGGAGGCCAGCAGATAGGTGCCCTCGATCTCCACCTGGTCGATCACGGCCTCGGCGCTCGCCGCGCTCATGAAGCCGAGTACGCGTCCGCTGAAGCAGCAGTCGAGGAGCATCACCTGGCGCCCGGCCCGTCCGTCGAGCACGACGTCGCGCAGCGTGCCGTACGGCAGCCCGGTGTAGGAGCGGTGCTGTATGGACCCGGTCAGCCCCAGGAAGAGCTCGCCGCGGCGCGGTTCCACGAGACCGTGTCCGGCGAAGTACACCAGCAGGGTGTCCGTGGCCTCCTCGGCGGCGGTCCGGATGGCCTCGAGGACCTCGACCGCGGTGGCGGGGTCCTCGATGACCGTGCAGTGCTCGGGGGCCAGCCCCCAGGAACCCGGCGCGCACAGGGCCGCGGCCAGCGCGCTCAGGTTGTTGGCCACCGCCGGGATCGGCTCCAAGTGGGCATAGCGGCTGCTGCCGATGAGCACCGCGCGGGTGGCGGACGGGTTGGGCAGAACGGTCACGGCTACCGCCCTCCTCCGTCGCCCTGACGGTCCCGGTCCCGTTCCGGTTCGGGGGCGGCCGGGCGCTCCAGGGCGTCGATCAGACGCCGCAGCTCCTCGTCGTCGCCACCGTCGAGGTCGACCGTAAGGTCACCACGGCGCACGGTGATCCGCTGGGCGTGCGGACGTGTCTGCCGCCAGGTGGACAGCGCCAGGGCGAAGGAGGCCGCGCTCCAGGCGTTCTCGGTGATCAGCTGCAGTACATCGGTGAGCACGCCCATCTGACCCGGTGACGGCTCGGCCTGGACCAGCTCCACATGGGCGCCGCGGCGCGCGGCCGGATCCCGTCTCAGCCAGTCGAGGAGCGATCGCAGCTCCGCCTCCCCACCGTTCACCGCTACGTCGATCCGCACCAAGCCCCCTTGTGACGACGGTCTCCCGATTCTGTCCTACCCAGGGGCGTCCGCGCAGGATCAACGAAGAGCAAGGTCAATGGAGTTCGGGCACAAGCCGCCCGCTCATGACTGCCGCGTCGCTGGTGTGGCCAGCGCCCGGCGCCACTGCTCGGTCACCGATCGCCGCAGGCGTTCCGTGTCGACGGCGGGCGGGTCGAGAAGTCGTTGCAGCCCGATTCCTCGGAGCTGTCCGACGATCGCTACCGCGACCTCCTCGGGCGCGAGGTCGTGGCGGATGGTGCCTTCGGCGATTCCGGCCGCCACATCGTCGCGCAGATCGGCCCTGAACGACTCGTCCCGCTCGCGGAAGATCGGTGCCAGTTCGGGCATGGTGGGCGCCTCCGCCCACAGCAGCAGGAACGCGCGATTGGCGGCGCCCACCTGGCCGAGTTGGCCGATGTAGCCGTTGATCAGCCGCAGGAGGCGGTCCAGCCCTGGGGGCAGATCGGCAAGGCCCGGCACGAACCCGGCTTGTGTGCTGCGGGCCAGGAGTTCGAGGAGAGCCTGCTTCGAACCGAAGTGGTGGGTGACGATTCCGCGGCTGTACCCGGCTCGCTCACCCACCCGCGCCAGCGTCAGCGAGCGCACTCCCTGCTCGATGACCAGCTCGGCGGCGGCCGCCAGCAATGCGGCTTCGGCCTGGTCGCGACGCTGCTTCTGGGTGCGACGGGGGGTCGTCATGGCGAGAGTCCTCACTAGCTTGCGTGTTGTCCAACAAGTTTATACGGTGCCACTCATCCTGACTGGAGGTTTCGATGATCGACATGGATGAGCGCGCCCTCGATGTCTTCCTGGCCGAAGACCCCGGCGGCCCCGTGGTGATGCTGAACCTGCTGCGGTTCCGCCCGGACGGCGGTCGCGAGAGCTACCAGCGCTATGCGGAGGCACTCGGCCCGGAGATCAACGCGCGGTACGGATTGCGGGTGGAGTACCTGGGGAACGGTGGTCGCGCCTTGATCGCCGAAGACGGGCAGGCGTGGGACGCGGTGCTCCTGGTGCGCTATCCCAGCCGCCAGGCATTCGCTGACATGATCCGTGACCCTGACTATCAGGCGGCGTCCCATTTCCGTAGCGAGGCGCTGGTGGAATCGGTCCTGCAGCCGACCGTCCCGCTCCAGGGGAGCGTGGTCTGATGCCCGCCGTCTTCGTACACGGCAATCCCGAGACGGCGGCCGTCTGGGATCCCCTGCTCGCCGAACTGAAGGCCGCCGGCGCTGCTCCGGCCGACCTCATCCGGCTGTCCCCGCCCGGGTTCGGCGCGCCGCTGCCGCCCGGGTTCGGGGCGACCGTCGGGGAGTATCGCGACTGGCTGATCGGTGAGTTGACACGCTTCGCCGAGCCCGTGGACCTGGTGGGCCACGACTGGGGCGGCGGACACGTCCTCAACGCGGTGATGAGCCGCCCGGACCTCGTACGCAGCTGGGCCAGTGACACGATCGCGGCCTTCGAACCCGACTACGTCTGGCATGAGCTCGCCCAGCGATGGCAGACACCGGGAATCGGAGAGGCCGATGTGGCCGCACGCTTCGGCGCGCCCGTCGAGCAGCGGATCGCCACGCTCGTCGAGCGGGGGATGGGCGAGGCGGCGGCCGAGTGGGTCGCCCAGGGGCAGAACGAGGCGATGGGCCGGGCCGTGATCGCGCTCTACACCTCCGCCATGCCACCGGTGATGGCCGAGCTCGGCCGGAACCTGGAAAACGCGGCGCGGCGGCCGGGGCTCGTGCTGCTCGCCACCGAGGACCACGCGGTCGGAACCGCCGAGCAGCGACGCCGCGCCGCGCGCCGCGCCGGTGCCCGGGTGGAGGTCCTTGATGGGCTGGGCCACTGGTGGATGACGCACGACCCCGCCCGCGGTGCGGAGGCGCTCACCCGTTTCTGGGCGTCACTGGACCAGGGGTAGTCGCACATACGTGGATGCCCGCCACGAGCGATCAGGTTCGGAACGGCGGAAGGCGTCCGGGTCATCCTTCGCCGGTTGCGGGATTACGCGGACGTGCCGGAAGTCGCGGCACTGCTCGCTGAGCAGGAGGCAGCCTGAAACACGGAAGCGGATCAACCGGCGTGCAGCATCAGTCCGATGCCCGCCACCATCAGCCCCGCCGCCGCGATCCTCGGGCCGCCGAACCGCTCCTTGAAGAACAGCGTCCCGATCGCCGCGCCCACGATGATCGACGATTCGCGCAGCGCCGCGATCGGGGCGAGTTCGGCCTGGGTCTGGGCCCAGAGGACCAGGCCGTAGGCGGAGACCGACAGCAATCCGCCGAGCAGGCCGCGCGCGGCGACGGGGCGTAGCTGGCGGAGGAGGGCGCCGCGGCGGATGGCCAGGGCGCAGGCGGGGATGGCGAAGCCCTCCAGGATCATCAGCCAGGCGATGTAGCCGGGCGCGCTGCCGGAGGCGCGTACCCCCAGACCGTCCACGATGGTGTACGCGGCGATGGACAGACCCGTGGCGATGGCGGCCGTAAGGGCGAGCCACTGCGGTGCGCCCCCGCCGTTCTGCCCGCCGTTCTGCCCGCCTTCCTCGTCGTCAGCGTGGCGGGAGCCCTTGATGCCCCACAGTGCCAAGCCCACCAGTCCGGCCGAGGCCAGTGCGATCCCCGCCGCCTGCCAGTGGTCCGGCCGCTCGCCGACGAAGACCGCGGCGGCCACGGTCACCACCAGCGGGGCGGTGCCGCGCGCGATGGGATACATCTGGCCGAAGTCGCCCAGGTGGAACGAGCGCATGAGCAGCAGTTGGTAGACCACGTGGATGGCCGCGGAGGCCAGGAGATACGGCCAGGCGTCCGCTGCGGGCAGCGGGGCGAACGGCAGCAGTGCCAGTCCGCACAGCGCCCCGCCGCCGCCCACCAGCGTGAAGGCGAGCAGCTGATCGCGGATGCCGTGCGCGATGGCGTTCCAGGACGCGTGGGTGACGGCCGCGATGAGCACCGCGGTCGCGACGAGCGGGGTCATGCGGACCGCTCGCGCACATCCACCAGGGCGCCGTCGGCGTGCGCGATCAGGGTCTTGGGGTCGAGCGGGAAGACGGTGTGGGGGTTGCCCGCGGCGGCCCATACGGTCTCGTGGTCCAGCAGCCGGCGGTCGGCGAGGACGCGGGTGCGGGTGCGGTGGCCGAAGGGCGGCACCCCGCCGATGGCGTAGCCGGTGGTCTCCCGTACCAGCGCCGCGTTCGCCCGGCGGACGCTCCCGGCGCCCAGTTCGTGCCGTACGAGCTCGACGTCGACCCGTGACGACCCGTCCATCAGCACCACCACCGGCTGTCCGTCCGCCTCGAAGACCAGCGACTTGACGATCTGGCTGAGCTCACAGCCGATGGCCGCGGCGGCTTCGGCGGCGGTGCGGGTGGCGTCGGGGAAGCGACGTACCTCGACGTCCAGGCCGAGCTCGCGCAGGGCATCGGCGAAGCGGGGGTGGGCGGCGGCGTCAGGGGTGGGTGTGGGATCGACCATGCAGCGACGCTATCGACGGGCCCGCGGCCCACGCCAGGGCATTTCCCGGTGGTCGCACCCGCGTCCGGCCGGTTCGACCGGTCGGCTGAACGCGAAGGAGCCGGGGGGGGGGGCGGCGCGGCCGCCCGGGGCCCGGGGCGGGCCGCCGGGGGGCCTGGCGGGCGCAGGGGGGGCTGACGGCGACGGGGCGGGGGGGGCCCCCCCCGCCCCCCCCCGGCTCCCGTGCCGTCACGCCGGTGGAACTGCCGGCAACTGCCGGCTCAGCCGCCCGCGCGCAGCAGCGCCGCCACCATCGGGCCCGCCGTGTCGCCGCCGTGGCCGCCCTCGGGGACCACACCGGCGGCCGCGATGTCGTCGCGGTACGCGCTGAACCAGCCGTTGGGCTTCTCCTGGTTGTCCACCTCGGCCGAACCGGTCTTGGCGCCGAAGTCACCGCTCATCCCGGCCATCGCCTCGGCGGCGGTGCCCGAGGTGGCCGTCAGCCGCATCAGCTTGCGCAGCTGGTCATGGGTGCTCGACTTCATCGTCTTGCTCGCCTTGGCCAGCGTCCGGTCGTCCAGCGACGGCGAGACCAGGTACGGCTGGCGGAAGGTGCCGGTGGAGGCCGTGGCCGCGACCGACGCCATGTTGAGCGGGTTCATCCGCACCCCGCCCTGGCCGATCAGCGAGGCGGCCTTGGAGGCCGCCGACTGCACCGGCACCGCGCCGTCGAAGGAGGGCACACCGGTCTGCCAGTTGAGCCCGATGCCGAAGACGTTCCGGGCCTCGTTGGTCAGGTCGTCGTTCTTCAGCTTCCCCGCCTGGCTGATGAAGGCCGTGTTGCAGGAGCGGGCGAAGCTCTGCTCGAAGGTGCCGTTCTTGATCTCGAACTTCTTGTCGTTCTGGAACTTCCAGCCGCCGTACGAGAAGTACTTGGGGCACGGATGGGCCTTGCCGTACGCCGCCAGACCCTTGTCGATCAGCGTCGCCGAGGTGATGATCTTCATCGTCGAGCCGGGTGCGTACGAGCCCTGCAGGGCGGTGTTGAAGCCGCTCGCGGGGGAGTTGGCCACCGCGAGGACCTCACCGGTGCTGGGCTTGACCGCCACCACCGACGCCTTGGTGCGCTTGCTCACCTGCTGCTCGGCGGTGCTCTGGAGCGATGCGTCGATCGTCGTGCGGAGCGTGCCCGGGGTGCCCTTGGAGAGCACCTTCAGCGTCTTGTCGGGGGACTTGGAGCCCTTGGCGCGCTCGATCCAGGTCTCCACGCCCGCCTTGCCGCCCGCCTTCTTGCCGTACCGCTCGCGCAGCGCGGCCAGGACGGTCTTGAGGGTCGGGTGCTCGGCGGCGGTCAGCTCCTTGCCGTCGCGGTCCACCGCCTTGATCGGCGGCGCCTCGGACGCGCCGGTCTTCAGGGTGTCGCCCTCGGCGAGGTCGGGCTGCACCACCGAGGGCTTCCAGCCGACGACCGGCTTACCGGTCTTGGTGTCGCGGGTGACGGTCAGCGAGGATTCATACGTCCAGGGGACGCTCTGACCGCCGGAGGAGATCTGGGCGTTGACCGAGAACGGCACCTTCGCACCGCTCGCCTGCCCCGGCTCCAGCGCCACCTTGGCCACATGGGCCTTCTTGCGGTAGTCGCCCAGCGCCGTGGTGGCCGCGCCGGTGTCGTCCGTAAGGGCGGCGGCCTTCGCCGTCTCGCCCGCCGACCAGGCCGCCAGGAACGCGCGGGCGGTGGTCTTGACCTCGGCCGCGCTGGGCGGGCCGGTCTTCACGTTCTTCAGGGACGGCTTGTCGTCACCCGAGCCGGCGCTCGCACCGTCCTTCGCACTGGATGAATCGTCCTGGCCGCTGCCGCAACCGGCAACACCGACCATGGCGGCGAACACCGCACCGACGATCGCGGCTCTCGCGCCACTCCGCATTACAGAACCCCCACAGTGTTCTCGATTCCCTCCATCAGTCGATGGAGGCCGCGGTGCCCGGCACTCTACCGGCACCAAGAGAAGCCCCCGCGCCCTCACCGTAGGGGGGACGCGGGGGCGGGGGGCCGGATCCGGACGGCGGGCCGGGGATCAGATCCAGGTATCCAGCCACATCCGGGCACGCCAGGAGTCCATCGGCATCGTCTGGCCCGTGTAGAGCGGGAAGAAGTAGATGAAGTTCCAGATGATCAGCAGGACGAGCGCGCCCGAGCCGACCGCGCCGATCACCCGGCGGGTCTCGCTCGCCCCCGGCGGCCCCAGCAGCGCGCCGATCATCATCGCCACCGCCAGACACAGGAACGGCACGAAGACGACGGCGTAGAAGGAGAAGATCGTCCGGTCCTGGTAGAGGAACCACGGCAGATAGCCCGCCGCGATCCCGCACAGAATCGCGCCCGCCCGCCAGTCGCGCCGCAGCGCCCACCGGAACAGCAGGTACAGCAGCGCGAAACAGGCCGTCCACCACAGCAGCGGGGTGCCGAGCGCCAGCACCTCACGGGCGCACTTCTCGGCGGCGTCCGTGGGACAGCCCTCCTGGCCGGCCCGCGGGGACTCGTAGAAGTACGAGACCGGCCGGGACTGCACCATCCAGCTCCACGGATTGGACTGGTAGACATGCGGCGAGTCCAGGTTGACGTGGAACTGGTAGACCTCGGACTCGTAGTGCCACAGGCTGCGCAGCGGGTTGAGCAGCCAGTCGAAGGCGCCGCCGGTGCCATAGCCGCCGCCGTCCGGCTTCCGCGATTCGGCCCAGTGGCGGAAGTAGCCGCTGTGCTGCCAGCCGCGCCCCCGGTCGAAGGTGCCGCTCGAGGCGAACCAGCCCGACCAGGAGGCGATGTACGTGACGATCGCCACAGGCACCAGCGAGACGAACGCCCAGCCCAGATCGCGCCGCAGCACCGCCCGGTAGGGGCGGAGGGCGCCCGCCGTACGGCGGCTGCCCACGTCCCACAGGACGGCCATCAGACCGAAGGCCGCCAGCACATACAGCCCGTTCCACTTGGTGCCGATGGCCAGGCCCAGCAGCACCCCGGCCGCGATGCGCCACGGCCGCGCGCCCAGCTTCAGGCCCCGGGCGACCGCCGGATCCGGCCGCGGCGTGCCGTCCTCACCGGCCGGCAGCGCCGCCGCCAGTCTGGCGCGCGCCTGGTCCCGGTCGACGAGCAGGCAGCCGAAGGCGGCCAGCACGAAGAACATCACGACCAGGTCGAGCAGCGCCGTGCGGCTCATCACGTAGTGCAGCCCGTCCACGGCCATCAGCGCGCCCGCCAGACAGCCGAGGAACGTCGACCGGAACAGCCGCCGCCCGATCCGGCACAGCATCAGCACCGAGACCGTGCCGAGCAGCGCGACCATGAAGCGCCAGCCGAACGGGTGCAGCCCGAAGAGCTGCTCGCCGAGGCCGATCACCCACTTGCCCACCGGCGGGTGCACCACATACGAGGCCGCGTCGCTGAGCGGGATGTGCTGCGGGGTCTCCAGGATCCGGTCGTTGGCGGCCTTCGGCCAGGTGCCCTCGTAGCCGTACTCCCAGATCGACCAGGCGTCCTTGGCGTAGTACGTCTCGTCGAATATGACGTTGTCCGGGCTGCCCAGCCGCCAGAAACGGGTCAGCCCGGCGCACAGCGCGACCAGCAGCGGCCCGCCCCAGCCGCTCCAGCGGGCGATTCTGGCCGCCGCCGAGGGGGTCGCGCCGAAGACCTCCCAGAGCCGGGTGCCCGGCTCCGCGTACGGCGGGACCAGCCGCTCCCGTACGCCGGGCCCGGTCCGGCCCGCGTATCCGAAGCGGCGCAGCCGGCGCTGCCAGGCCGGCTGCTGCTGGCCGGTGGCTTTGCCCGGCTGGGCGTGGGTCGCGGTGTCACTGCTCACCGGGCCATCGTAGGGAAGGGGTCTGTGAGTGTGGTGGGGAAAGGCGGCGAACCGGGGATTCGTGCCCGGGGCGGCGGGCGCGCGGGGCCTGCCGCGGGCGGCTGCGAGGATGGTGGGCGTGACTGGAACGCTCGTACTGGCAGGGACCCCCATCGGCGACACGGCGGACGCGCCCCCGAGGCTGGCCGCCGAACTCGCGGCCGCCGACGTGATCGCCGCCGAGGACACCCGGCGGCTGCGCCGCCTCACCCAGGCCCTGGACGTGCGCCCGGCCGCGCGGGTGGTGTCCTATTTCGAGGGCAACGAGTCGGCCCGCACGCCCGAGCTGGTCGAGTCGCTGGCCGAGGGCGCCCGGGTGCTGCTGGTCACCGACGCCGGCATGCCGTCGGTCTCCGACCCCGGCTACCGTCTGGTCGCCGCCGCCGTGGAGCGCGGGATCACCGTCACCGCCGTGCCGGGCCCGTCCGCGGTGCTCACCGCCCTGGCCGTGTCGGGACTGCCGGTGGACCGCTTCTGCTTCGAGGGGTTCCCGCCGCGCAAGGCGGGGGAGCGGCTGACGCGGCTGCGCGAGGTCGCCGACGAGCGCCGCACCCTGGTCTGGTTCGAGGCCCCGCACCGGCTGGACGACACCCTGGCGGCCATGGCCGAGGTGTTCGGCCCGGACCGCCGCGCCGCGGTGTGCCGGGAGCTGACCAAGACGTACGAGGAGGTGCGGCGCGGCCCGCTGGCGGAGCTGGCCGCCTGGGCGGCGGAGGGCGTGCGCGGCGAGATCACCATCGTGGTCGAGGGCGCCCCCGCGCCCGGCCCCGAGGAGGCGGGCCCCGCCGAGCTGGCCCGCCGGGTCGCGGTGCGCGAGGAGGCCGGTGAGCGCCGTAAGGAGGCCATCGCGGCGGTCGCGCAGGAGGCCGGGCTGCCCAAACGGCAGGTGTTCGACGCCGTGGTGGCGGCGAAGAACGCGACGGGAAGCGCGCCACGAGAAGGTAAAGCACCGTAGCGAAAGGCAAAGCGCAGGTTAGTAGCCGGGCAGCTCCATGCCGGTTTTGGGAAGGCCGGTGCCAAATCTCGCTCAAAGAGCGGGAAGAGTCGATGCGGTAGCGGCGGGAAAGGCGTCCACTGGGTGTGGAAGACCTGGGGCGATCCCATCCCGGAAGACTTGTCCTGTGTGACAAGAGGAGCTGCCATGAGCGATATAGCGGGAACCTCGAGCGGTGCTCATCCGATAGCCGCCCACACCCCCTCCGCCGGGCCCGGCGAGGTGGCCCACGAGGCGTACGCCTTCGCCTGCATGAAGTGCGGGCACGGCTGGGAGCGGTCGTACGACATCGAACACCACGTGGACGGCGAGGGCCGGGCCTTCGTCGTCTACTTCACCGGCGGCCTGCGCGTTCCGTCCCCGCTGACGAGCCCCGACTGCGTCAACTGCGGTGCGCATCTGGTGCGGATCATGCGCTCGGGGCAGGTCTCCTCGGTCCTGGAGAGTGCGCGGCGCGGGAGGCCGCACACCGCCCGGGGCCCGGAGGCGGGCACCGGCGCGACGGAGGGGGCGGACGGGGCGGACGCCGGGACGGGCGCCGGGGCGGATGGCGCGCCGGAAAATGAGGGCCCCGCGCGACGCCGTGCGCACCATTGGCATCTGGCGAATCTGCTGCACCCCTTTCAGCACCACCGCGACTGAGTAGGTTCCGGTTCATATGAGCTGTTTCACATGAGCGGGTTCACCTGAGCCGGTTCACCTGAGCCGGGCGCGGGTCAACTGAGCGGCCGGACGCGATTCACCGCACATTCACCGGGATTCATAGAATCGCGACCATGGCGAAAACAGCATCGACCCCCGGCGGTAGTGGCAAGGCGAGCGGCGCGCAAAAGGAAAAGGACGCGCCCCCGCCGCCGCCGGAGCCCCTGCGGGTCCCGGTCGCCGATTCCCACACCCACCTGGACATGCAGCCGGGCACGGTCGAGGAGGCACTGGCCAAGGCCGCCTCGGTCGGCGTGACGACCGTCGTCCAGGTGGGATGTGATCTGGCCGGGTCCCGGTGGGCGGCCGAGACCGCGGCGGCGCACGAGAGCGTCTGGGCCACCGTGGCCCTGCACCCCAACGAGGCACCGCGCATCGTCCTCGGCGACCCCGACGGCTGGTCCCGGCAGGGGGCGCGGCAGCCCGGCGGCGACGCGGCCCTGGACGCGGCCCTCGACCAGATAGCGGCCCTGGCCGCCCTGCCCCAGGTGCGGGGCGTGGGCGAGACCGGCCTGGACTACTTCCGCACCGGCCCCGAGGGCATGGCCGCCCAAGAGCGCTCGTTCCGCCGCCATATCGCCATCGCCAAGGAGCACGGCAAGGCGCTGGTCATCCACGACCGCGAGGCCCACGACGATGTGCTGCGGGTGCTCGCCGAGGAGGGCGCGCCCGACACCGTCGTCTTCCACTGCTACTCCGGTGACGCGGCCATGGCGAAGATCTGCGCCGAGCGCGGCTACTACATGTCGTTCGCGGGCAACGTCACCTTCAAGAACGCCCAGCCGCTGCGCGATGCCCTCGCCGTCGCCCCGCTCGACCTCGTTCTCGTCGAGACCGACGCGCCGTTCCTGACCCCCGTCCCCTACCGCGGACGGCCTAACGCTCCGTATCTGATTCCGCTCACGCTGCGGGCCATGGCCGAGGTCAAGGACGTCCCCGAGGACACCCTGGCGACCGCCGTAGCGGCCAATACGGCGCGTGTCTTCGGCTATTGAGGCGGCGCTGACGCCTCGTGAGGGGCGGTGGCGATCCGACGCGACCGATCACACTGTGTGATGACTTCGCTTTGGAGAGTCACCCCCACTCCGCTACAGTCCCGGACTCAACGCCCTGACCAGTGGACTTGTGGAGTGTTACGGGAGTGTTCTTGTGAGCCGTAGGGGCAGCCACCGCGTCTCGGGCGGCCGAGCCGCCGCCCGCCGAGCCGCCCGCCGCGGCGCCACCGGCCGGACCGACCCGATGCGCCGGCTGCTGCCGCAGGCGATGGTGGTCGCCGCGCTGGCGGGCGGCACCTCCGCCTTCGTCGCCCAGGACAAGGCCGTACGGCTCAGCGTGGATGGCGACGCGCGCATCCTGCACACCTACGCCGACGACGTGGGCGAGCTGCTGGCGGACCAGGACGTCCGCGTCGGCGAGCACGACATCGTCGCCCCCGCGCCCGGGGAGCGGCTCGCCAACGGCGACGAGATCGCCGTCCGCTACGGCCGCCCGGTCACCCTCACCCTCGACGGGGAGCGCCGCCGGGTGTGGACCACCGCTCACACGGTTGACGGCGCACTGCGCCAACTGGGCGTACGTGCCGAGGGCGCGTATCTCTCCGCCTCCCGCTCCGCCGCCATCACCAGCCGCGGCCTGCTCCTGCACGTCCGCACCGAGCGCACCGTCACCTTCCGCGCCGACGGGCGCGAACACCCCGTCCGCACCAACGCTGCCACCGTCGGCGAGGCCCTCACCGCGGCCGGGCTCACCCTGCGCGGTGAGGACACCACCTCCGTCCCCCTGGACAGCTTCCCGCGCGACGGCCAGATGGTGAAGGTGATGCGGATCACCGGCGGCAAGAAGATCCGGGACGAGCCGGTGCCCTTCACCACCGTCCGCCGCGCCGACCCCACGCTCCCCAAGGGCACCGAGCTCGTGGAGCGGCCCGGCGAACCGGGCACCCTGCGCACCAGCTACCGGGTGCGCAGCGTCAACGGCGTACGGCAGCGGCCGCGGAAGATCCGCAGCGAGATCGTCAAGCCGCCGGTGGCCAGGATCGTGCGGGTCGGCACGATGACCGTGCCCGCGCAGGTCGGGGGCCCGGCGGACGGGCTCAACTGGCGGGCGATGGCGCGCTGCGAATCGGGCGGCCGGGCGGACGCGGTCGACGGCTCTGGCCGCTACGGCGGCCTCTACCAGCTCGACCAGGGCACCTGGCACGACCTCGGCGGCCACGGCCGCCCCCAGGACGCGCCCCCGGCCGAACAGACCTACCGCGCCAAGAAGCTCTACCAGCAGCGCGGCACCGGGCCGTGGCCGACGTGCGGGCGCAAGCTCCAGCACTAAGCGCTCCGCTGGATGTGCCGCGCCGTGCCGTCGGTCGTCCGTGGCGCCATCGTGGCCGGCCGCGCTCCGCGGCGGAGCCGCATATCCCATGCAGCCCCGCGCCCCTTCAGGGCACCCGCCGAACCGCAGTGGACTTCGTCCGACCTGCTGAGGCTGGGGGCTCGGTTCGCCTCCGGGGTTCGCCTCCGGGCCGCTTCGGCCTCCCGGGGCTACCGCTGGGAGGTGCCCGGGCCGGAAACGGGCAAGACCAATCATCCCGGGCCTGGGGACGCCCTGTCCCGTCCGTGAACCGGGGCCCCGAAGAGCGGCCGTAAACTTCCCGGGTGAGCACCACCGACCCCGATGTCCTGCTCGGCCCCGCCGATATCCGCGCACTCGCGGCGCGGCTCGGCGTACGCCCGACCAAGCAGCGCGGCCAGAACTTCGTCATCGACGCCAACACGGTCCGCCGGATCGTCCGGACCGCCGGGGTGCGCCCCGAGGACGTGGTCGTCGAGGTCGGCCCCGGGCTCGGCTCGCTGACCCTCGCGCTGCTGGAGGCCGCCGACCGGGTCACCGCCGTCGAGATCGACGACGTTCTCGCCGCCGCGCTCCCCGCGACCGTCGAGGCCCGGCTGCCGCACCGCGCCGACCACTTCGCGCTGGTGCACCGCGACGCCCTGCGGGTGACCGAACTGCCGGGGCCCGCCCCGACCGCCCTGGTCGCCAACCTGCCCTACAACGTCGCCGTGCCCGTGCTGCTCCATATGCTCGGGCGCTTCCCGAGCATCGAGCGGACCCTGGTCATGGTGCAGGCCGAGGTCGCCGACCGGCTCGCCGCCCCACCCGGCTCCAAGGTCTACGGCGTCCCCTCCGTGAAGGCCGCCTGGTACGCCCACGTCAAGCGCGCGGGCGCGATCGGCCGCAACGTCTTCTGGCCCGCGCCGAACGTCGACTCCGGCCTGGTCTCGCTGGTACGCCGGGACGAGCCCCTGCGCACCACCGCCACCCGGGAAGAGGTCTTCGCGGTGGTCGACGCGGCGTTCGCCCAGCGCCGTAAGACGCTCAGGGCGGCGCTCGCGGGCTGGGCCGGTTCGGCGGGGGCCGCGGAGGAGGCACTGAAGGCTGCCGGGGTCTCGCCGCAGGCGCGCGGCGAATCGCTGACGGTGGAGGACTTCGCCGCGATCGCCGAACATCGCCCCGCGGCCTGACCCCACACGCCCCGCCTGCGGCCGGCTCGTTCCCCACCCCGCCCCTTCCCGCGGCATCGATATGCGGCTCCGCCGCGTGGCGGGGCTCGAAGGGGGCTCTGGGCCGAGGTGCCCCATCACCCAGCCCCTCCGGCGTTTGAGGAGCGGGGTCCGGGGCGGAGCCCCGGTTACGGGAAGGGGCGGGGTGGGGAAAGAGCCCGCCGCAGGCCCCCCCCCCCCCCCGGGGGCCCCCCCCCCCCCCCCCCCCCCCCCCGGGGCCCCCCCCCGCCCCCCCCCCCCCCCCCCCCCCCCCCCGCCCC